>MKTB01000006.1 GCA_001897525.1 Bacteroidetes bacterium 43-16
TTCTTTGACAACCTGCAGGTGATCCATACGAGGGGAGCCATACTGGAGGAGACGCATTATTATCCGTTCGGACTTACTATGGCAGGGATATCATCTAAGGCGCTCAATAATGCGGTAGAGAACAAGTATAGATTTAACGGAGGAAATGAATTACAGAATAAAGAGTTCAGCGATGGTAGTGGGCTGGACTGGTATGATGCTACGTTCAGAATGTATGATGCACAGATAGGAAGGTTCCATCAGATAGATCCTTTAGCTGATCTGAACTTCTCCATTTACTCTTTTAGTCAGAATAATCCGATATTATTTAACGACCCTTTTGGTCTTGATACTGTAAGAGGGAAACTCCCCGATAACTATACACCTAATTCAGGAGATGTTTGGATTAACAATAAAGGTCAAGAAGCTATTTATAATAGTCAGGACGGATGGATACAATCGCAAACTTTAGCCAATGTAACTGTTGGCGGTTCAGGTTCTACTTCTCAATCAAATTCAACTTTGACACCTTTGCAAGGTTTAACCCTTTACTTTGGAGTAGCGGACACTTACTATGGTCTGTGGGAGAGCGCATATGATCACAATAATTATACCACCACTAAGGGTAGGATAAAACCTTTTCCCACTACACGATCTTTGTCAAAGCAGGCCAGAAAATTTAAAGCACGTTCTACATATGTTAAGAATATAGGTTACGGACTTTCTTTAACAGCAAATATTTTAACAGCGATTCAAGTACGTGATCAATACCTGAAAGGCGGGTTAAGTAATGTCGATCCATTCGATGCAGCAGGCTTAACAATAGGAACAACAGGAGTTGCAGCTAATACATTAACTCTTGTGGGTGGAATTCAGAGCCCGACACTTACTGCAATTTCAAATGTTGCAGGCAGAGCAAGTTTGGGGTTAGCTGCATTTCAAAATATGTATATGGCATTCGACATGATGTACAATAATTCTGAAATAAATAACTGGAGACCAACTACAGGAAGCGCAGGAAATGATTTAATCATGCAGAATGAATATGATAGCGGAATTTATAACTGGACTGATTATTTTAAGTAATGGCATGGATTCCAATAAATAATGATTCTGATTTTGAAAAAATTAAATAATGCAAAGAAATGATGTGGGTATATTATCGCATTTGGATGGATTTTATTCATCGAGTTAAATTACAACCTGTTGCCAATCGGCGGAACTGGAAATTAAGATGCATGATAAGTATGACTTTAGCTATGGCATTTAATCTTGTATTAGTTATGACCATTTTAGAAAAATTTGTGTTTAAAAGATATTTTTATAAAATAGAATTTCCATACTTACCTGTTCGTGTCAATAATGTGCTAAGCTATTTAATACTGTTTATTTTGCCGTGCGCACTAATGAATTATCTGTTAATATTCAGGAATGATAGGTATGAGAAGCTGTTAAACAAATATCCTTATTATAATGGGAAACTTTTTATATCGTATTTTCTTATTTCAATGTTTCTACCAATTATTCTGATGTGGGCAGGTATTGTTTTTTCTAAAATTAATTCTGCCTGATAGTACACATACCGTTGTAAAGGTAATGTTACAACCAAAAACCAAAGAGGCTGCCTCTTACTTTTGAGACAGCCTCTTTTGTATTTTTATCACTTAAACTTTTTGCTTTAGCTTTTTAGTAGTTGATTGTAGTTGAGCGGAGGTAAGATAGTTATCTACTACTTTTAAAATTGTTTCCCTGTCATCGTCCTCAATTTTCTCCAGCAGCTCCAGGCGGTGGAGCATTTTTTTATCCTTCACTACAAAAGAAGAAGCGCCTACCAGGTAATCCAGCGATACATCGAGGGCGTCAGCAATCTTTGCAGCCACTTCCACGGAAGGGGTGATCTCATTGCGTTCATAGCGTCCGATGATGGCCGATGAAGTGCCAACGGCTTTAGCC
>MKTB01000007.1:0-168809 GCA_001897525.1 Bacteroidetes bacterium 43-16
GGGAGTAATGCTCCCAGGAACAACGGACTGGGTGACATTAGGAGTATTCTGACCATAGCTATCTGTCCCATATACAAGCAGAAAAGCACAGTATAAAAAGGAAGATGCAGATTTCTTCTTTAAGAACATTGTTAAGGTTAGTAGTTTAGTTAAAGCCTGGCTTTTCTTCAGGGCAGGCATTTACCAGCCCTTGTAGCCGTAAAAATAAAGGGTTGATATTATATATCCAACCCCATAACGCTAACTAAATAAATTGTTGATTGAAGATCAATTCATTGATGAATAGAACAGGAAGAACTACACTAAATTTTATATTTAGTCATTCCCTATAAGCAATCTGCAACCTTAACTATACTAACTAAAATGAGTAAAAAGCTATTTTTTCAAACCTGGATATTTCATATTGAAACTCTTCAATGTTTTCAGGATCTTATCGGCCACCAGGTAGCACTTATACCAGTTCTGATCGGAAGGAATGATATGCCAGGGTACTGCATTACACTGGGTAAATACTTCTTCATAATAGCCCATATAGCGATCCCAGCTTTGCGCCTCTATAAGATCGGCCTGGTTATATTTCCACATTTTGCTGGGCATCGTCAGGCGCTCCTGTAAACGCTCCATCTGCTCTTCCGGAGAGATATGTAAATAGAATTTAAGTACGGTGGTATTATTGTGTTCGGTCAGTAATTGTTCAAAATCATTGATGGCTTTCATGCGCTTACGGGCCAGTTCATCGGAAACAATATCATGTACACGGGTCACCAATACATCTTCGTACTGGGAACGGTTAAACACATGGATCATGCCCTTTGGCGGCACTTTGTTATGGATGCGCCACAGGAAGTCATGAGACAACTCCTGCTCTGTAGGCACTTTAAAAGAATGCACCACAACGCCATTTGGGTTGACATGACTGAACACATCGCGCACCAGACCGTCTTTTCCGCTGGCATCCATACCCTGGATAATGATCAGGAGACTATGTTTATTTTCTGCATACAATAGATTCTGCAGCTCATCGATCTCTGCATACATCTTAGGCAGTACTTCTTCTTTTATCGTTACTTTATTGAGGTCTTTGGGTGCTCTGGTGCTTATTTTAGAAAGCTTGACAGTTTTAGATACAGGCATATTTTATTTTTCAATAAAGTTATTGCATCGGCTTTGTGTTTCCAAATCTATAATAAAGAATCCTACCGATGAAATACAGCCGGGGAGCAGCTTTCGGCGCGCAGGCCGTGGATAAAAAACGGGCAGCCTGCAAGCAGGCTGCCCGTTTCAAAATGTGGTATAATAAATTAACTCTGACCCGAAAGTTCAAGTTTACGGTATGCTTTTATAAATATAGCCCCTAAGTTTTTATTCGGCGGAATGTAATCACTGAACAGTTCTTTTTCACGTACACTCTTGTTGGCAAAAAACTTGCCCAGCGTTTGCCACATTTCCAGCCAGTCTACTCTTTTACCGGCCAGCAGGTATTCGTTCATGTTCCTGATAATAGGATCATTCACCATGTAGGTACCTATCTGCTTAGTAGAAATAATATGTGCATCGGGTGCTTTATCGAGTACATTGGCCAGGTTGTGAAAACCGCCGCAGGAGCCGAGCATTACGATCTTTACATCAGGCGTTAAGCCTTTAAGCGATCCTTCCAGGTGATAGCTGTGCCCCCTGTGGATCACAACGGCCGGCCTGATCTCGTTTGCATCCAAATATTCATACAGTTTATTCTGAGCCTTCTCGTCATCAGGCTCTGTCAATGGTTTATTGGCATAGTAGGTCACTTTCTTATCGCCTACACTGGTGATAGTGGTCCAGTTAGGATTGTTCTCATCTATTTTCCAGCTTTTATTGCCCCTGAAATTGGCCAGGAAAAAGCCATAGGAGTCTTTACCATCTTTATCTCCATAGAAGAAGGCCTGGGCGACTACTTCACCGGATGCATTACTCAATGCTTCGATGTCCAGGTAATTGATCGGTGGTATTTCTTTAACTGCATCCTGCAGGTCATCAGGATCGGCAGAACTATTAAAGATACTGGCCAGCAGCCCGTAGATAATAACGCCTTTCTCCTGCTCTGCTTTGCTTAATGTTTTGCTCTTGTTTTTATACACTCTTTCATAGTTGTCCTTGACTTCATTTTTCAGGAATACGATGAGTTCTTTATCAGTAAGGCTACCGAAACCATCTGCTACATCTACCGCATCTTTGAGGTCAGAGCGGGAGCCTTTTTCCAGGCCGGCCACGAAATCCCTTAACAGCGTTGTCTTTTGTGTCTCGGTCATCGTTTTCAGGAACTCTGAAATGGTGTTGTAACCGGCAGACATCCTGATGAAGGTCCTGAAATTGGACATCCTCACGGTTTCCAGTAAGGTATAACCGGATTCTTTCCCCATTTTTGCCATCATGCGCTTGAAAATACCCAAATAAGAACTGGTATAAATCTCATTGGTCTCTCCGCCCAAAAGCATGAAATAATATTCCTGCGGATCAAAGCCTTCTACAGACTTGAAACGCACAGCATCTGAAGCTTCATGCAGTTCGTTCACTTTTCTTACATATACAAGTGATTGTACTTCGAGTTCTTTATCAATTTCCGCTTCTGAAATGGCTTTACCGGAAATTTTCAATTTTACCAGGCTTTTGTAATAGGCATCCTGGTTCTGAACGATCTGGTTAGCCTGATCGATCGTCATATCACCATCCTTGATCTGGTTCATGAACTGCAAAACTCTGAAGGAGGTCTTCGGCGATTTATCAATGATATTGACAATCGTTTTAACGGCTGGGTCCTGGTTTCTCCGGATGATATAGCCATACTTCGAGTTGGGCGCTGCATAGGACATGATGGAACGCGGAGAGGACTTCGCCGCTGCGGCTATGATCTCATCTGTATACGGTTCACTGGCGATCTTGTCCAGGTACATCAGCATTTTTTCGGGGTACTGTAAGCCTACCGATTTATAAACATAAGCCCGGGCTTCTTTATTATTGTTCAGTACTTCTATATTATCTAAGGTGTACAGGTTGGCATTTGCTTTCACAAAATCCATAGTAGTACCGTTGATCTCTGCCATGATCAGGCCTTCGAAGTTTTTCATCAACTGGCGATAACCTACGGCATCCACATTGTCATTGGCAATGGACTTAAACTGATTGAGTTTGGCAAATAATGCATTGTGGTAAGCAATTTTTTGAGAATGCGTAATATTAGCGTTCTCAATCTTGTTCCTTAGCTTCAAGGCATCCACTAAAAAGGCCTGGGTCAGTAATTTAGACTTTGTAGGGTCCGGGTTGGCCACAACACCGTCTACAGAGCCGTCTTTGGCATCAATGCCTCTTATAGCGCTGCTTACCCTGTCGGTAAACATCTGGCGGTTCAGCGGGATGGGGGCCAGCAAAGTATCGGCAGTACCGGGATTGGCATTTTGCTCGGTTGCTTTGTTTTTCTTCCTGTCAGACCTGGATTCTTGTGCTAAACTTGTATAACCACTGATCAGTGTGAGGCCTAGCAGCGGGATGAGTTTATAAGGATTCATTTTTGTTGTTTTTGTTTTCAAAATACACCTGTACATGAGCGGTAAAGATACCAAAATACGTACACTTCAATTTCAATTTAAGCTTTCTTTCACGTTATTGAAATGTTGTTATCTTATGCAATAATTTGATTATAAATACACTATCAATCTTTGATCCGGAACAGGCGAATGATCCTGGCCGGGTTCTTTTTCCAGTCTTCAAAATTGGCCAGTATCCAGTTGTCGATTTCTTTTGCGCCCGCATTACGGGCCGTTTCATATGGCATGGGGTAGGCATTGATAAACCAGGCCAGGGTATCACTTTTCAGACCTGTTAAGCGCCCTACTCTTTCTTTGGTGTAAACACTTGCAATATATTTTTGCTCTTCCCATTCCGCGAAGTTTTTCTGAAAGCGAAGCCGGTTCTTTGTTTTGGGCGCTATATATTGCATCCAGGAGGATACGGGGTTGCTGAGGGTAAGGCCAAAACCCTGCTTATCGGGGGCACTGCTTTCCAGCCCAACCCGCTCTTTTTTACGTTCCAGGTCTTTCTGGTACAACTGGTACCTTGCTATAGAATCTTTCTGGTAATCGCTCATGCCTTTTACACTGACTCCTTCAAGCCCGTCAATATCATATTTCAAAAGAATCTGTTGCAGGGAGCGGAACATAGCGGCTTTAACGGGAATCACGGTAGTATGGATGCCCACCCGGCTGAATTCCAGCTGGTGATCGGAAGCTGTTCTGAGTTCAAAATAACCGGCCGTATCTGTAGTGGCCACTCTTCCCGATTGTATGTCTTTCACCACAACGGCATTCAGCACTTCAAAATCATTGGAAGAGCGGATAAAAGCCTTTAGGATCTGCTCCTGCGCCAGGGAGCAGACAGATGGCAAAAGCAAGATAAAAAGCAATGCTGCAGCATAATATTTAGTCGCGCTGATCATTAAAGGTAGAGTCTGTTTTTAAAAGCGCAAATTGCTTGTCCCATGCTGCGTAATTGACATTGATCCAATAAGCAATTTCGCGCTCTGTCATTGCCCTGGCCATTTCGTAAGTCATCTGGTAACGGTTCATAAAATGGGCCAGGCTGTCATGTTTAAGGCCGGTAAGCCGCTGCACGGTTGCTTCGGTATACTTTGTAGCGATAAATTTCTGTTCTTCCCATTCTTTAAAATTCTTCTGGAACTTCAGCTTCCCTTTTGTCTTGGGTGCCAGGTACTGCATCCAGCTGGATACCGGATTAGCTACCACGATACCGATCGGGGTGATGATCACTTCGGCTTTATCTTTCTTCCTTTCCAGGGTTAAACGGTAAGTATCATATCGCTCCGCTGAATCCAGCTGATATTGTGTCTTTTCTTTTACAGTAACGGCATCCAGGGCGGACACCTCATATTTCAGCAGGATCTGCTGGATGGCTTTAAGCATCTGCGGACTTACTTCCAGGGCTTTTGTTGTGATCCCTACCCTACTGAATTCCAGCTTTGTGCCGGGAAGAACAGCAAGTTCAAAATAACCAGTTTCATCTGACCATACGATCTGGCCCGTCTGCACATTCTTTACCTGTACCAGGCTTACGGGCTCGAAATCATCAGAGGATTTTATAAATCCCCGGAACCTCCCTTGCTGCGCATAAGCACCGGTAAATATAAATAGGAACAATAAGAACAGCAGCTGCTTCATTATTTATCTTCTGTTTTAAAACCATCCAGTTTGATCACCTTCGGATTTTTCTCCCATTCAAGGTAATTATATTTGATCCACATTTTCAACTCCAGGTCGGTAGCCGCCCGCGCAAAATCTGCTTCTATAGGATAGGTATTGATAAATGAGCTTAAGGTATCTCCGCGAAGCGGCACTACAGTAGCGACCAGTTCCGGGGTATAGCGGCTTTCTATAAATCTTTGATTTTCCCAGCTATTATAGTTCAGCTGGAAACGCCTTCTCTGCTTGGCTTTACGGGAAAACTGCTGGGCCAATGCGGTCATAGGGGAGAAAACGGCCGCTCCTCCCGATACCCATTCCCTGTTGAGTGCAGCACCATAAAGGTTTTTCCGGGCCAGCGAATCTCTTTGATAAGGCGTGAGGTTGCTTACCACAAAAGCATCCAGCATATCAGACTCCGGGGACAGGTAAATATTGCGCACAAATTCTTGTTTGCTGTCTTTGACCGTAAAAGTTACCGGCTTGTAACTGACCAGGCTTACAGAGAGGGTATCTCCATATTTTACATGTAAACGATACATACCTTTCTGATCGGAAAGTGCTGAATTCCCGGTACGCTTATTCAAAATGACCGCCGACTGCAAAGGTGCATTGTCCTGGTCATCGAAGATGACTCCGGACATATGTTGTGCCTGAACGCTGATACTCAGTACCAGGAAACACAGTATTAAAAAACAAAACGCAGGAAATCTCACCATTTAAAGATAGCAAATACATTTAAAACGATAACCGATTACAATAAAAAAGAAAGTATTACAGGCCCATAACCTAAAACTTAACAACGAAAAAGGGCAATATTAAATTGTCTCGCAGGCAGGACGGGCTTATATTTTAGCAATATGCCAGCATTTCTGATAAAAAAAGAGCCGTCTCTGATGAAACGGCTCAAGATTGAATTTGATTTTATATCAAGCGAACGAAATCCTAAAATTATTTCTTTTTAGGAGCTGCTTTTTTAGCAACAGCTTTCTTAGGAGCTACTGCTTTTTTAGGAGCCGCTGCCTTTTTAGCTACAGCCTTCTTAGGTGCTGCCGCTTTTTTAGGAGCTACTGCCTTTTTAGGAGCCGCCGCTTTTTTAGCTACAGCCTTCTTAGGTGCTGCTGCTTTTTTAGGAGCAACTGCTTTCTTAGGAGCTGCTGCTTTTTTAGCTACCGCTTTCTTAGGAGCTGCCGCTTTTTTTGGAGCCGCTGCCTTTTTAGGAGCCGCTGCTTTTTTGGGTGCTGCTGCTTTCTTAGGAGCTGCTGCCTTTTTTGGAGCTACAGCTTTTTTAGGAGCTGCTGCTTTCTTAGGAGCTGCCGCCTTTTTTGGAGCTGCCGCTTTCTTTGAAGTTGCCATAATACTTACTATTTATTGGGTTAGAAAAAAGTTCGTTTTATATATTTTGTTCAAATATATGGCAAAATAAAATTCCAAACAAATATTATGCTTCTGCAGTTGCAGTTACTTCGCTAACAGATACAAAAGTTTTTGTTCTTGTTTTTCTGAACTGAACGATACCGTCAGTCAAAGCGAAAATGGTAAAATCTTTACCTAAACCAACATTCTGACCTGGGTGGAACTGAGTACCACGTTGACGAATGATGATATTTCCGGAGATGGCTGGCTGGCCACCAAAAATTTTAACGCCTAATCTTTTACTACGTGAATCGCGACCGTTCTTTACGCTACCTTCACCTTTCTTATGTGCCATTTCGTATTATTTCTTTTAATGGTTAAATTACTAATGCTTAACAAATATTAAGCGATATCAACGATTTTAATTTTAGTCAAAGACTGGCGATGACCGTTTAATTTTTGATATCCTTTACGACGTTTTTTCTTAAAAACTAAAACTTTATCGCCTTTTTCATGAGCAATTATTTCAGCTTTTATTACGGCTTTAGCTGCAGATCCAACTGCAATTTTACCATCGTTACTTGTCATTAAGACATCAGAAAATTCTATATTTTCACCTGCATTTCCTGCCAGGCGGTGTACATAAAGTTCATCGTTTTTTGCTACTCTGAACTGCTGTCCTGCTATTGTTACAACTGCAAACATGCTCCAAAAATTTTGCGCAAAATTAAAGACTATTTATTAAACAGACAAATTATTTTTTAATATTTTTCTTCAGCTCTTGTTGCCAAAATCCGTTTAAGTCCTTAATTATTGCTTGATTATCAATATCCTGCATACATTTAAAATGCTTTTTGGGACAAGATTTATACCCAATTTTGCTGCAGGGTCTGCAAGATAAGGAATTTACTTCAGCTATCGAAAATTTTGTGCTGATTGTATCGTTTAAATTATTGGCACCATAGTAGGGAAACATACCCAACCAGGGTGTTGTATTGCCCCAAAGGCTGATCAAAGGCTTCTGAAACGCTGCCGCAATATGCATCAGACCGGTATCATTGCTGATCACTACCCTTGCTTTCCTCACCAGGTCGGCAGACTCCATAAGGCTGAACTTACCGCAGGCATTATAGACTTTATTCGGGTCTGCAGCCGCTATAGCCTCCCCTAATTGCCTGTCCTCAGGACCTCCTAATAAAATGACCGGGTAGTCGCACTGCGCCACAAATGCTTTCCATTTATTTTCCGGGAATTGTTTGGTGGCATAAGATCCGCCCACGACACAGGCCACATAGCCCATCCAATGCCCCATCGGGATATCATCCTTATTCGTCTCTTTATCCTCGGGAATAAAGAAATCCAGGCCTAAACCGTCATTCACCACGCCCAAAGGTTCCAGGACTTTAAAATAACGCTCCACAATGCTTACCGGGGGCATCAGGTTCCACTTAAAATTGACATAGAGCCACTTTTTTACGTTTAGCTTATCAAAGCTATAGGTGCGGCGCACATTCAGGGCTTTTTTAACCCTTAGGGTGCGCAGGTTATGATGCAGGTCTATGAGTACATCAAAATCAAAGGCTTTAAGCTCCGCTATATTTTGTTGCAGGTCTTCGGAGAGCAGGTGTACTTTATCTATATAAGGATTAGCCTCTACGACACCCAGGAATGATTTCTTGGTAAAAAAATGCAGCTCCGCATCCGGGTATTTACGTTTCACACAACGTAGAACCGGCGTTGTCAGTACAATATCTCCAATTGAAGAAAAGCGCAACACGAGGATGCGCTTAATTTCTTTTTCTTTTTTGCGTTGTAACATCAGCAATAATATATGAACTAACTTATAGAGGTCTTTTTATTCAATGTGGTACGGATAAATATATAGCAACCACAACATAAAGCAGTAATCAGAATCGGCTTTATAAATTCTTCAGGAAGACTCATTGGTACATTTTTCAATAATAAAATTCTCCCAAGCAGGGCCGGCAGTAAGCAAAGTACAGCAGACAAGATAACACGAGCTGGTTTATTGTTTACAGGAATCAATAGTAAAAAAAGTCCCAGATTGACCAACATAGCCCAAACTCCTGTCATCAGGCCAAGAATAAAATATATGG
Organism: Bacteroidetes bacterium 43-16; assembly: GCA_001897525.1. Taxonomy (GTDB): domain Bacteria; phylum Bacteroidota; class Bacteroidia; order Chitinophagales; family Chitinophagaceae; genus Edaphocola. The sequence goes on from MKTB01000007.1 coordinate 8,702, forward strand.
CCGGGCATTCTCTACAGTCTGTTGACAAAAATACTACACCATATAAAAACACGACTGCTCCCTCCAAGAATGATACCAAAAGCCAATATTTCAGCAATCGCCTGATCATAATCTAAAAGCCGCTATTTATCTTGGTTAATCCATCAGTTCATAAACAACCGCTGCGCCCTGCCCTACACCGATACACATGGTAGCCAGGCCGTATTTCACTTTACGACGCTTCATTTCATGCAACAAGGTAGCGGAAATGCGCGCCCCGCTGCAACCTAAAGGATGCCCCAAAGCAATGGCACCGCCATTTACATTAACGATCTCAGGATTGATCTTCAGATCACGGATCACGGCCAGGGACTGGGAAGCAAAGGCTTCATTCAGTTCTGCAAGGCCCAGGTCTGCTACAGTAATGCCTGCTCTCTGCAATGCTTTCTGAGTAGCCGGTACCGGTCCTATACCCATAATAGAGGGGTCAACACCGGCAACTGCACGACCGATCACTTTGGCGATCGGCTTCAGGCCATATTTCTGAACCGCAGCTTCTGAGGCCAATAATAAGGCCGCAGCACCATCATTGATCCCTGAACTGTTACCGGCCGTCACCGTACCATCTTTAACGAAAGCAGGTTTTAAACCGGCCAGTTTATCTAAAGGTGATAAACGCGGATGCTCATCGGTATCAAAAACGGTCGTTTTTCCTTTTCCCAGGTCAATAGTGATCGGGATGATCTCTTCTTTAAACTTCCCGGCTTCAAGGGCTTTCTGGTATTTCTCCTGGCTCTCAAAGGCAAACTGGTCCTGCTCTTCGCGGCTTAAGTTCCATTGATTGGCCACATTCTCTGCCGTTTCACCCATTGTATAGGGATGATGGGAATCTTTCCATTTTTTATTGATAAAGCGCCAGCCCATGGTGGTATCAAACATTTCCTGGCCACGGCCGAAAGCGCCATCGGCTTTACCGATCACATAAGGTGCACGGGTCATACTTTCCACACCACCGGCAATGAAAATCTCGCCGTCGCCTGCCATGATCGCACGGCTGGCATCCATTACAGATTGCAGACCGGAAGCACATAAACGATTTACGGTATTACCGGCAACCGTTACGGGTAAACCCGCCAGCAGGGCAGACATACGCGCTACGTTCCGGTTATCTTCCCCGGCCTGGTTGGCCGCTCCTGCGATCACATCTTCAATAGCGTTAACATCCACATCAGGGTTGCGGGCGATCAAACCTTTGATCACCTCTGCCAGCAAATCATCAGGGCGTACTGTTGCCAGCGCGCCACCATATTTTCCTATTGCCGAACGAACGGCATCGATTACATATACGTTTTGAGACATTTTATATTCAATTCAAAAGTCAAAAGTTAAAATCACTTAATGGATTTCTTAGCTTTTCAATAATTATTTAATTACCCCTAATTCTTTACCTACTTTAGTGAAAGCTGCAATAGCGGTGTCTAAATGTGCTCTTTCATGACCGGCAGAGATCTGCACCCGGATACGGGCAAGGTCTTTGGGCACTACAGGGTAAAAGAAGCCGATCACATAAATGCCTTCATCCAGCAATTTTGCGGCAAAATTTTGCGCCACCACTGCATCATAGAGCATCAAAGGACAGATAGGATGGGTACCCGGTTTGATATCAAAGCCGGCAGCCGTCATTTGTTCACGGAAATAAGTGGTATTGGCTTCCAGTTTATCACGCAATTCTGTGGTTTCACTCAGCATATCCAGTACAGCGATAGAAGCGCCTACTACAGAAGGGGCTACCGTATTAGAGAAGAGGTATGGACGGGAGCGCTGGCGTAACATTTCTATCACTTCTTTTTTACCGGAAGTAAAACCTCCGGATGCACCACCCAATGCTTTACCTAATGTACCGGTAATGATATCTACACGGCCCATTACGCCTTTCAGTTCGTGTACGCCACGACCTGTCTTACCCATAAAACCGGAAGAGTGGCTTTCATCGATCATGACGATGGCATCATACTTATCTGCCAGGTCGCAGATCTCGTCCAGCGGCGCTAAGGTACCGTCCATTGAAAACACCGAATCTGTAACAATGAAACGGGTACGCGCATCTTTATGATCGATCAGGCATTGCTCCAGCTCCTGCATATTACAGTTTTTGTAGCGTGCTCTTTTCGCTTTACATAAACGTACCCCGTCAATAATGGAAGCATGGTTTAATTCATCAGAGATGATGACATCTTCTTCTCCCAATAAAGGTTCGAAGACACCGCCATTGGCATCAAAACAGGCCACATATAATATAGTATCTTCTGTACCCAGGAATTTTGCGATCTTAGCTTCAAGTTCTTTATGAATATCCTGTGTACCGCAAATAAAGCGCACCGAGCTCATCCCGTAACCACGCTCATCAATCGTCTGCTTGGCAGCTTCCAATACTTTAGGATGAGAAGAAAGGCCTAAATAGTTATTGGCACAAAAGTTCAATACTTTTTTACCATTTACCAGGATCTCGGCCCCTTGTTCCGAGTCTATTCTCCTTTCTTTCTTGAACAATCCCGAAGCATCAATATCTTTGAGTTCATGCTGGATTCTCTCATAAAACGCATTACTTGCCATAGCTTATTTTAAATATTTAGATCAGTAAAATGATACCAGGAAACATTATTTCCTATAAAAAGGCAAATCTAGCAAATATTATACATTATTTTCAGCAATAAAAAAAGCCGGTTTTTAGTAATTATTAACTTTATAATTATCGAAAAATCTTTCATATGATGATTATTTCCTCTTCCTTTGTAGTATTAATTTCACACAAAACAAACAAATATGAATTTATTAAACACCGTAAGCAATTATCTTCCTGCAGGTCTGATCCAGGAAACGGCCCGGCAAACAGGAGAATCTGAAAGCAGTATTTCCAATGTGATCAAGGCCGCTATCCCTACCGTATTAGCCGGGTTGATCTCGAAATCGTCCACGGACAGCAACGGGATCTTCTCCCTGGTACAAAGCGCATCTAATGCCAACATACTGGGCAAACTGAGCAGTATCATTGATGTGAACCAATCTTCTAATGCAGGCAGCTTTAATATCTGGACCATCCTGCAACATTTATTCGGCGACAAGCTGCAAGGGCTCATCCGCTCCCTGTCTGCCTTCGCCGGGGTTAAAGAATCTTCAGCACAAACGGCCCTGGGACTTTCTGCAGCTACCACCCTGGGAGCAGTAGGCACCCATGCAGCAGCAAACAATTTAGATGCGAATGGCTTAAGCAGCTACCTGCAAAGCCAGAAAGCTGAACTTTCTGCAGCTGTACCTGCAGGCTTTGACTTTGCAGCAATGGCCGGAACTCTAGGTTTGGGCAGTTTATTTGCAGCAAACCCTGTAGTTGAACGAACGAACATAAATACACCTCCACCTGCTCCTCCTCCACCGCCTTACTCCAGTCATCCCGAACCTCCAAAGAAAGGCAACGGATGGTTAGTACCGCTGATCATCCTGGCTGCCCTGGCCGGCCTGATCTGGTACCTGATGAAAAGCTGCAATAAAGAGGAAACCAATACCACGCCAAATGTGGCAACTCCGGTGAACCCTACAGGAGATACTGCAAAAACAGATCCGAAGCCTTCCAATGCAACGGTGACAGGTACGGTAGATTCTTTTGGCAACTGGGTATCTGACTGGGGTGCAGAGCAAACGATCAAGCTGGCCGATGGCACAGAATTGAAAGTGGGCGAGCGCTCTACTGAATATAAATTATACAAATTCATTACCGATGCAGGCGCTCAGATCGATACGGTAGATAAGACCAAAAACTGGATCTCCTTTGACCGTGTTTATTTCGAGACCGGGAAATCTGTACTTACAGCACAATCTGTTGCCCAGATCAAGAACATAGCCTTGATCCTGAAAAATTATCCGCAGGCTTCGATTAAAATTGGTGGCTATACCGATAACACGGGCAATGCAGATATCAACAAAAAGATCTCTGATGAAAGGGCTAAGATCGTAGGTAAAGAACTGGTGAAGGCCGGTGCTGCTGCTAAGCAAGTAGTAGAATCTGTAGGCTACGGACCGGAACATCCTATTGCTTCTAATGATAGCAATGAAGGTAAGGCGCAAAACAGGAGAGTAGACCTGAAAGTAGCTTCAAAGTAAAGGTAACATAGTTTTCTATTCGTTATTAGCATAAAGGAGGCCTTGGGGTCTCCTTTTATTTTTTACTATTTTTGAAGCCAAACTGACCTGATCATGAACCGATTTTTATCTACGCTGTCTTTGTTTTGTTTCTTTACCGGTATTGCCTTCTCTCAAAACTCATTCCCGCAAGGCCTGTTCCGGAACCCGCTCCAGATACCGATTGTGCTTGCCGGGAGTTTTGCGGAATGCAGGCCTAATCATTTTCATACGGGCATAGATCTGAAGACGAATAATAAGGAGAATCTCACGGTACTGGCCGCTGCAGATGGTTATATCAGCCGTATTTCGATCTCTCATTCTGGTTACGGAAATTGCTTGTACCTTACTCATCCTAATGGCTATACGACTGTGTACGGGCACCTGAATGATTTTGTGCCGGAGTTAATGGCTTATGTAAAAAAGCAGCAATATGCACAAAAGAAATGGGCGGTAAATCTCACGCTTCCGGCCGATACGTTTACCTTCAAACAAGGACAACAGATCGCCTTTAGTGGCAATACAGGCGGCTCTACAGCTCCACACCTGCATTTCGAGATCAGGGACAGTAAAACACAGCAGGTCTTCAACCCGCTCTTATTTGGTTTTGATGTAAAGGATAATATCGCGCCAAAGGCGAAACAAATTGCTTATTATAATGCGGATGCATTCTACAGGGACAAACCTGTTTTTGTAAACCTGCCCGCAATGAGCCAAAACAAATACCAGCCTAAGCTCAGCAAAGTTCCGTTCCCCCATGTTTTTGCAGGAGTGGACGTATTGGATTTTGTAAATGGCAGCACAAACTGGCTGGGGGTTAAAAGCATAAAACTATTCGTAGATCAGCAATTACAGGCAGAGGTTTCGCTGGTCGGTTTGTTTTTTGATCAGAACAGGGCCATTAATGCTTATGCGGACTTCCGGACTTATAAAACCAGGAACATTTGGTTCCAGGGGCTATACCGCTTAAAAAATAATCCGCTGGATATTTACCGTAATATGCAAAACAGGGGCCTGATTGATTTAAGTGATGGTCAAGTGCACCAAATGCGTATCGAAATGCAGGATGCCTTCAACAATGTGTCGACGATCTATCATAGCCTGCAATATGAAAATAACAAAAAAGGAAATGAAGCCTGTAAAGGCTTATGGATAGCCGGGCGGCAAAATGATTATGTACATTTCACCAACCAGCTTTTCGTACAGATCCCTCCGGAATGCCTGTATGATGATGTCTGTGTCAACATTAAAGCAAAACTGAACCCGAAAGGGCTGTCCGCGATCTTTGACATTCTATCTGAGCAGATCCCCAGCCATGATTATTTTAAACTGGGCATCAAGCTGCATACCAAAATACCGGAGCATTTAGCGGATAAATTAGTCTTCATTCATAAGATCCCGAATGCACAGCTTCCGGGCAGTAATAGCCAGAATGCGCAGCCTGCAAAGCTGGAGGGCGATTATGCTACAGCCAGTGTGCGTAGTTTCGGACAGTATTTTGTAGGGATCGATACCGTTGCTCCTGTGCTTAAAAGGGTTACCGGCAATAATATCAAAAAGGTGCAGGTCATGGCTACGGATCAGCTCACGCAGGTAAAAACCTTCAATGGCTACATCAATGGCAGCTGGGCCTGCTTCAGCCGTGTGGGCAACCAGTTTTATTACACGTTATCGGATGCAGACCCGAAGGGTACATTGCAATTTGAAATTATTGCCAGCGATGATAATAATAATGAAAGCAAACTAAAATTTTCGGTAAAGCACTAAAAGCGTTCATTAATTATTCCCGGATGCCGGGTATAGAATCCTGATGAGGCACGATCATAGGTCCTCCCATGATCTGCGGTGGTGGCTCGGGTACTACTGGCTGTGGGTCTACTATAGCAGGTTCTCCCAGTAAAACAGGTTCCGGTATTTTTTCTTTAGGCGGTTTCGGCACCGGAGGCGGCGGAGGTGCTACGTCCTGCACCAGGGTGTCTCCAACTATTGCGATCGCCCCCGTAGTCTTATCCTGATTTACTGCAATACCGATATCCGCAACCTGGGGTTTCGTCGCGATCTGCAGACCGGCCTCAGTGCCCGATCCACAGGATGCCAGGTGAAAGCACAAGACTACTGCTGCGGCTATTTTACCTACATGAGACAAGCCCGATTGCATCAGGTGCTGTAGCCAGGAATAGTCCACAGGAGCAGCCATGGGCTGCGGTGCTTGCTGCAACTGGTCGGCGGTAAAGCGGCCACAGGTTTTTTGATTATTTTTCAGGTAGTCCAGTATATCTCCGGCTTCCCAGCCGGTAAAATCAACCACAGTTTTTTGGCAGGCATTACAGTGACGGCCATTGTTGCGGGCCTGCATATCTTCCCAATCTTGATGACAGGGTTCGGGTATAGTGACAGCTAAATGCATCATCTTTATTTTATGTAAAGATGCCAGCCGGACTATTTTTCCACAAAAAATTAACGGGTAAAAACGTATTGGATTATATTGGCACCCATCTGCAAAGCCTGCTGGCGCTTTTCAGGGCTGTCTTTATGCACTTCCGGATCTTCCCAGCCATCTCCCAGATCACAGTCATAGGTATAGAAGCAAACCAGGCGACCTTTATAGATGAGGCCATAGCCTTTAGGCTGCTTGCCATCATGTTCATGTATTTTAGGCAGGCCGTTGGGAAAATTGAATTTTTGATGGTAAACCGGATGGGAAAAAGGCAGTTCTACAAAACTGAGTTCCGGAAACACTTTTTTCATTTCAGGTCGCACATAAGGGTCCATACCATAGTTATCATCTATGTGCAGGAAGCCTCCGGCTTCCAGGTATAAACGCAAATTTTTCGCTTCTGCATCGGTAAAACTGATCCTGCCGTGGCCGGTAGCATGTACAACTGCATAGTTGAACAGCTGCGCGCTGCCCACCTCTACCTGTGCTTCTTTGGTATCTATTTTAGTATTTAAATTCTGGTTGCAGAAGGCGGCCAGGTTCTTGATCGCAGTAGGATTGGCATACCAGTCCCCGCCCCCACCATATACCAGCAGGCCGATACGTAATTGTTGGGCAAAACCGGTAAAACCGGATAGGATCAATAACAAGCTGCTCAGAATTCTAACCATAGTTTTTTGCATTAAAAACGGTACAGGCATAGAGGCCTGCCGTCTCGGTCCTTAACCTGTTCTCCCCGAAGCTGACCGGTACAAAACCGGACTTTAGGCTCTGCTCTATTTCTTCCGCAGTAAAATCACCTTCGGGACCTATCAGTACCAGGGTATTTTTACCGGTTTCCAATGCGCTCCAATAGGAATTACGTGCTTGCTCCGCTTCACAATGAGCGATGAACTTTTGCTCAAATAAGGCACCGGAGGTATCAAGCAAGGCTTCCAGCTTCTGCGCTTCATGCAACTGCGGTAAATAAACCTGCTGAGACTGCAGCATGGCAGATACTAAAATATTGTTCAGCCGCTCCGGGTTGATCTTATCGCGTTCTCCTCTCTGGGTAAAGATCGGGAAAACATGACTGATGCCCAGTTCGGTAGCTTTTTCCAGCAACCACTCATTCCGGCTTTTGTTCTTGGTAAAGGCGATTGCCAGTCCAAATTGAGCCTTAGCTGTAGTGGTATGTTCCACATTCAGGATATTGACACTGGTGCGCTTCCGGGAAGCAGTACTTATCTGTGCTTCTGCTTTCAGGCCCTTCCCGTCGGTCAGTAATAAACCGGCACCTTCTTTCATGCGCAGCACTTGTGTACAGTGATGTGAAGCCTCTTCATCTAATTGAAAGGGTCCTGCCTGATCTGCTAAATGTTGTTGATAAAAGTATGGTAGCATTAAAAATTTTCTGTTTTCTAGCGGAATTCATAGGTCACGGTAAGGTTTTTCTCTTTGGAGAACATTCCTTTTTCTGTTTCCTGGACAATCACTTTTTTGCCGACATAATAGGACAATTTTTGCTGCTTCTGCCGGAACAGGCCGTCATCATTTGTCTCTACATACACCATATCTATCTTTCCTGAAATATTATCGTAGTTGACATCTTCGCGCTGCACAAAGAGATTAGGATCTTTAGCCGTGTAGGACAAGGTCGACATCTCTAAAAAATTATCATCAAAATTTTTATATTCATACTGGTTATAAAAGGAAGGGCTGCTGATGTCTGCAGCTCCAAATACTTTATAAACGGTTGCCCAGTCGATATCTCCTATGGGTATAAAGGAAGAATCGACCTTCCCGTTCAGGTTGATGGTCTTCTTGATCACTATAAGGTCAAGTTTCCTGATATTGTACTGGTCGATCAGGAATTGGTTCATGGACCAGTAAGAGGTATCGGGATCATATTCCTTATCCGGTTTGGGGCTACAAGCGGTCAACAAGAGCAGTCCTATGAGTAATGAAGTAAAATAAGTGCTAAAATTCATGTCTGGTATTAAAACAATGAAGCGAATTTAGCAAAATTTCCAGCTAATGATGTAACTTTTGCTGGTTTCCCTGGTCTAATTTTAAAAATTTTTTACTGATGAGGTCCTTTTTTCTTTTTTTGCTTTGTACGCTTGTCACTTTTGGCGCTTTTGCTCAAAAGTCAAAACGCAGCACTTTACATATCCGCCTGAGTGACGGACAGCCGCTTGTGGTAACCATCAATGACAGAGATTATAAAAAGGTGAATACACGTATCACCATTGCAGATATTCCCGGCAAAAGACCGCATATAAGGGCTTATCGCTTTCGTCCTTATGCAGATGGCAACGGAGGTAAAGCAGAGCTTGTATACAGCGGAACGATCAGGATCGCTCCCGGCTCTTCTTATGACTGTATTGTAGACCTGAAAAGCGGCAAATTACTGGTGAAGGATATAGGGCCGGGCAATAGTCCTGCAGCTCCGGCTTATATGCCGCCTCCACCCCCTCCTGTACCGGATGCGGCCAGTGATGTGGCCATAGACAATAGTGTCAATATGGACGCAAGACTGTTGCAACTACAGCAAAAGATCGATGCTACTAAAGAGGACAGTAAAAAACTGGAAGCTGCTAAAAGTTATGTACTTAAAAACGGCACGAGTACTGCTGATCTTAAAACGATCGCTTCCTGGATCATGTTTGACGACAATAAAATGGACCTGCTTAAAGCATCATATAACAGTGTAAGAGATAAGCAGAATTTTAGCAGTCTTAAAGAGGTGTTTACTATGCCGGATGCGCAAAAAGAGTTTGAGGTGTATGCCGGAACGCTGAAGTGAGAAGTTGATGGGTGATGGGTGATTGGTAAAAAGTGAATAGTGAATAGTGAATAGTGAATAGTTGATGGGCGATGGGTGATTGGTAAAAAGTGAAAAGTGAATAGTGAATAGTGAATAGTGAATAATAAGTAGTGATGGGTGATAGGCGATGGGTGATGGATATAAATGAGCGAAAACTTATTATTTAGTAAGATCTTGCTGATTAATTCTACATCTTGAGAGTAAGCTTTTTTACTAATAAACTGATTGGGCTATATTTAACATTATACCGCAGAAGATTTTATTAATTTTAGGAATAAACACATAATCATGTCATTTAAAGAAACTTTCAATATTAACGGGGAGCAGCTGTTGCAAAAAGTTAAAGAGCTGATCCAGGAAGGTAATGTAACTAAGATCAGCATTACGGATAAAAATGATAAAGAGATCATGAGTTTCCCTGTAAACGTTGGTTTACTGGGCCTTGTATTTGCCCCGATTTTTGCGGCAATAGGTGCGCTGGCTGCAATGATCACTGAATGTAAAATTACTGTTGAGCGCAAGCAGCCGGAAGGAGCGCATCAGGATAACGCTGCAGAGGAAACGCCGAATAGTACGGATCTTTAAGCCCCCTGTGGTTTTCTACCCAAGTATAATGCAGGGCAGTTTGTTTTAATCCTCGCTTATACTTGGGTACTTATAGATTGTGCCGCGATCCAGGCGGTGGTCCAGGCATTCTGGAAATTAAAGCCACCGGTGATGCCGTCGATATTTAATATTTCACCGGCAAAATATAAACCGGGATGTTTTTTGCTTTGCATGGTCTGGCTATCTACTTCAGCTAATTCTATCCCACCGGCTGTAACAAATTCTTCTTTAAAGGTGGTCTTGCCACTTACTTTCATTTCCAGCGCGGTCACATTTTTGGCTAGTTTATTGAGCTGTTTTGCCGGCAGGTCTACCCATCTTTGTGCTGCTTCTATTTCAGAAAAAAGCAATAATAAATCCCATAATCTTTGTGGTATAGGCAGGCCCACGATATTACTGATCTTTTGATGCGGATGCTCTTCCTTATATACCCTCAGGTGTTGCCGGAAGCTTTCTTCATTGTAATGGGCCAGCCAGTTTACCTGCACCTGGAAGTTGTAGTTCAATGCGGCAAGCTGAAGTGCGCCATAGGCGCTGGTCTTTAGAATGGCTGGTCCGCTCAACCCCCAGTGGGTGATCAGTACCGGGCCGGACTCCTGGAGTTTGGTACCCAATATCCTGACGGTACCTTCGGGTACGGATAAGCCCATTAAACCGGTGATGGGATTTCTCGGGATATTAAAAGTAAATAAGGAAGGTACCGGTGCTGCGATGGTATGTCCTAAATGCTTCAACCAGTCAAACATATCTATTTTAGGAAATCCTCCGGATGCGATGACTAATTGATCGGCATGGATATCCTGGTGACCTTTTATATGAACGGTGAAGCCTTGTTCCCGGGGAACAATATCATACACCTGCTGTCCGAGTCTTATTTCAACGCCGTTTTTATGCGCAGCACGGGTCAGTACGTCGATCACGGACTGGCTGTCATCGGTCACCGGGAACATCCGGTTATCGGCCTCTGTCTTTAGCTTCAATCCGCGCCCGGCAAACCAGTTGATGGTGTCGGCAACAAAAAACCGGTGAAAGGTTTTCTTGACAAATTTTTCTCCGCGCGGGTATTTCTTGGACAGTTCAGAGATGCTCTCCGAGTTATGGGTCACATTACAACGGCCACCACCGCTGATGCGCACTTTGCTCAGGCACTTCTGGCTACGTTCCAGCAGGATGATCTTAGTACCGCTTGCCTTATTGATATTAGCCGCGCAAAAAAATCCTGCTGCACCACCACCGATTATAACTATTGTTTGCCCCATTTTATATTTATTTACCCAGGATTGCAGCCAGGCTTGATTGTGCTGCGGCTATGGTTTCATCCAGGTCAGCATAGCTGAGTGCATTGTTTAAAAACCAGGATTCAAAGGCGGAAGGGGGCAGGTAAATACCCCGTTGCAGCATCTCATGGAAAAACCGGTTGAAGAAAGCTGTATCTGCTGCTGCTGCGGTAGCAAAATCGGTTACGGGATGTGCCGAAAAGTGAACGCTTATCATACTGCCCTTCTGGTTGATCACATAGTCCAATCCTGATGCGGATAATACTTTATTTAAACCATCTCTCAGGTAAAGGGTTTTCTCTTCCAGTTCTTTATAGGTTTCCGGCCTGGCCTGAAGCTCTTTCAGTAAAGCGATCCCGGCAGCCATGGCCAAAGGGTTGCCGCTTAAGGTACCGGCCTGGTAGACATTCCCCAGGGGGGCGATGTGTTCCATGATGGCTTTCTTTCCACCGAAAGCGCCTACAGGCATACCTGCACCGATGACCTTACCGTAACAAACCAGGTCGGCATCAACGCCTAATACTTCCTGGGCACCACCAGGGGCCATACGGAAGCCGGTCATGACTTCATCAAATATCAACAGGATGCCTTCACGGGTACATAGTGCTCTCAATCCTTCTATAAATCCTTCCTGTGGCAGGATGCAACCCATATTACCGGCAACCGGCTCTATGATGATGGCTGCGACCTCATCTTTATGCTCTGCCACCAGCTGTGCTACAGCGGCCAGGTCATTGTAAGGTGCGGTAAGCGTATCCTGCGCATTACCTGCGGTGACTCCGGGAACGGTCTGGATATTAAAGGTAGCCAGCCCGGAGCCTGCTTTTACCAGGAACATATCTGCATGTCCATGGTAGCAACCTTCAAATTTGATAAATTTATTGCGGCCGGTATAGCCACGTGCGAGGCGAATGGCAGACATACAGGCTTCTGTACCGCTGTTCACCATCCTGATCAGGTCAACATTGGGAGCCATAGACTTGATCAATTCGGCCATTTCTATTTCCAGCAAGGTAGGTGCTCCGAAAGAGGTAGAGTCTTCTGCTTTTTTCTGGATGGCACTGATCACGGGCTGATAGGCATGGCCCAGGATCATAGGTCCCCAGGAGGCGATATAGTCTATATATTTCTGTCCGTCTTCATCATAGAGGTAAGCGCCTTTTGCTTTGGCTACAAATACGGGCGTACCACCCACTGATTTAAATGCCCGCACGGGGGAGTTGACTCCACCGGGGATACTTTGCTGTGCACGTTCAAACAGGGATTTAGAGGAAGTATATGCGTACATTTCTGATCTTTTTTATTGCTGGCAAAAGTACAGATAAAAAATTCACCTGTATGAGGTGAATTTTTTATCCTATCTGAAAAAGGAATGCTTTTTGGTTATCGTTAGCGTGAATTAACACTCCGGCAAGGCCAAGGACACATTGGTCGCCAGGCCACCATCAGCGGTTTCTTTGTATTTATGGTTCATATCCAGGGCTGTCTCCCACATGGTCTTCACCACATTGTCCAGGGATACTTTTGCATTATCGGGATTGCTTTGCAAAGCCAGCTGGGAGGCGGTAATAGCCTTGATCGCACCCATGGTATTTCTTTCGATACAAGGTACCTGCACCAGTCCGCCGACAGGATCGCAGGTAAGGCCGAGGTGATGCTCCATAGCAATCTCTGCCGCCATCATACATTGACGGGCACTGCCGCCCAGCATCTCTGTGAGGGCTGCTGCTGCCATGGCTGAAGATACGCCGATCTCGGCCTGGCAACCGCCCATAGCGGCGGAAATGGTGGCTCCTTTTTTAAAGATGGAACCGATCTCTGAAGCGCATAATAAGAAGTGGTAGATCTTATCTTCATCGTCACCACCACAAAAGGTAATATAATACATTAAGACTGCCGGGATCACGCCTGCCGCACCATTGGTAGGCGCGGTAACCACCCTGCTAAAGGAAGCGTTTTCTTCATTGACGGCTAAGGCGAAACAGCTCACCCAGTCTAGTATATAGAGAAAGGTAGAAGGTTGGGCCTTAATATGCTCCAGCCATTGTTCATAGTTCTCGTAAGTCTTGTCTTTTAATAATCGCTTGTTCAGTCTTGCCGCCCTGCGACTCACGTTCAAGCCTCCGGGCAAAGTGCCTTCTATATGACAACCGCGGTAGATACAATTGCGCATGGTATCCCAGATACGCATCACGCCTGCTTTTGTTTCTTGCTCTGTTCTCCAGGCATGTTCATTTTCCTGGACTATTTCTGAAATACTGAGGCCTGTTTTGATGCACCAGTGTAAGAGGTCTTTAGAATCATCTACGGGAAATGCCAGCTCTACTTCTTTGCTTCCGCTATTGCTCTGGCCTTCCTGCACCACGAAGCCACCGCCTATAGAATAATAGGTATCGGCTACCTGGTCTCCGTCTTTGAAGGTGCATAAAAAGGTCATGCCATTGGGATGGAAAGGAAGGCTTTCTTCCATCATAAACACTACATCTTCTTTGGGCTGAAAAGGCACCAGGTATTCATTACCAAGCAGTATCTGTCCTTTTGCAGCAATATCATCTATGGTCGGGTAGATCTGGTTAACATCAAAAGTAACGGGATCTGCACCGAATAAGCCGAGAATAACGGCTACATCGGTACCATGCCCCACCCCGGTTTTAGCTAAAGAACCGTAAAGCAGGCATTGTATTTTCAATACATTCTCTATGCCCTTGCCGGCCCTCAATTTATCTAAAAATTGCAAAGCCGCTCGCCATGGACCTAATGTATGTGAAGAACTGGGGCCTACCCCAATTTTAAACATATCAAACACTGAAATATTCTCTCTGTTGCTCAAAATTCTTTTGTTTACCAGACCAAAAATAGGTCAAAGTTATGACAATAAGCATTCTCAAATGATCTAAACCTATTAAGCTATAATAAAGATAGTCACTCCCCGGAAGGAGTGACTATCTGAGACATTACCTGACCCTTAAAGTATTTAAGTTTTACTGCTTGATAAAGGTGCGTGCACCGAGGCGTACACCGTTTTTATCGGTAAAATGGATCATGTAGGCAGCAGGTGCCAGAGCAGCTATATCCAGTTTATTATTACCTTTCTGCAGGACAGTATTGGCCACTACTTTACCATGAACGGAGATGATCTGTACCTTTACTGCTTCAGGAACTTCAATATTCAACTGAAGGGAGCCGGGGTTAGGAAATATGTTCACCTGGTCTCTGAATGCTGCATGATCGGCAACGCTTACTATTTCGGACAAATTATACACTTCAGACATGGCTGTGCAATCGCTACCGGTCACTTCAACTTTATAAACGGAGAGGATATTGGTCTGGTAAGTGGCGCTTGTAGCTCCAGCAATCGCGGTACCGTTCCTGTACCATTGGTGGGAAGCAAAAGGGCCACCGCTTACTGATAGTGTATAATTACCATTATTGACCTGGTGTGTAATTACGGGTTCTAAGTGTGTCACTGTTACGGCCACATTTTCACAAGTACCGGGTGCACATCCGTTAGCGGCCTTTACATAGTAGGTAGTGGTAGCGCCGGGCACAACCTGTATTGTGTTACCAGTTCCTATTGCGGTGCCGCTACAGGCCCCTGAGGTCCACTCCCAATCGGTGGCTGTACCCAGGCTTCCGTTAACGGTGAGGGTTACGGTATCTCCAAAACAGATGGTACTTGCAGAGGCGGTAAGGCTTTCCAGGCGCTCGCACAGGTCATATTTAATGGCATAATTAGGCCATGGGCCTGAATTCCCGGTGGGTGCAGCGGTGTAAGAACCATAAACGGTATTGGCTTTATCCACGGCTAAGCCAACGCATTTTGCGCGGTGATGAGCGGCCGGTTGCACACCCAGTACGGACCAGGCGGTGCCGTCATATCTCATTACGGTCATGTAATAGCTGCTGTCTAAATCGGTATAGGCCACTATGGGCTGGTCATCATTGCCCAGGGTCATCACTGCATAGCGGTATTGACTGGCGTAGCTGGACTCGCCTACCTGGCTTACCGAAAAGCCTGCTGCCCCGATATTCACCCAGGCGGTGCCATTGAATTCTTTCACGGAAATTTTTTCTACAGATGCCGCATCGGAATAGCCGACTACGGGTGTACCGTTTGACTTGAGGTCGAGGGACAGGTTTTTGGAACTGGAAGCGGTAACGCTGCTGCCGACCATTACCCAGTCGTTGTTCTCAAATTTTTTCACATTTACCCATCCTCCCTGTGCCACATCTGTATAAGCGCAATAGACCGTTCCATTAGCATCCACATCAACCTGGGTAAGTCCTGCTGCTCCGGCAGACATCGGGTTGCCCATCGTTTGCCAATTGGTACCGTCAAACTTCATCACTGTGGCTTTGCCATTTACACCGGTAGCATAGTTCACAAAGGATACATAGGGCGTATTATCGGGGCCAAAAGCCAGGTCGGGCAATGCACTGTTGCCTGGCGTGAACTTGGCGATACCTACATTTACCCAGGTGGTACCATTGAATTTCTTCAAGGTAAGTTTGGAGGAACCGGCAGAGCCGTCGCGGAACAGCACATGGGGCACATTGGCTTTATCTATACCCATTACTACATATAGTGAACTACCGTCTGAAGGGTCTGTACCTACGGCTTCCCAGCTTGTGCCGTTAAATTTTTTGACCTTAAGCTTTGAAGCATCTGCCAGGTCTGAATAGGCGACGAATGCCACTTTATTGGTATCTACGGCTATAGAAGAGTAATCGCTGCTGGCGTTCACGGTTCCGTCATTGGCTCCAAGTGCCTGCCAGGGGGCTTGTGCATACAATGTGCTTCCGGCACTCCACAGCAACATACCGGACAATAATCCTTGAAGTAAAATTTTGTTCATTTTCATGTTTGTTTACAATATTTAGGGCGTTAAGAATAAAATCTCAGAGGTATTGGTTAAAGCATAGCAATGATTTTTTATAAATTTTCCTGATTCGAAGTAATTAAAACCTATTCTTTAATTAAAATCTATTTTAAAGTAATTGTCAAATATGAAATTATAGCTAACTTTATCTAAAAGCCTTTAAATCAGGATGAATGTATAAAAAGAAGGATGATGTCAGCGACCTGGTGCAGGCGCTTAGTAATGGTGAAAAACGGCACTTTTACAACTTATATAAAGCAGAAAGCCATAAAGAGGAGCCTGCTAATTTCTGGCTACTGTTCCATGCCATCAAATCGGACAAAAGTCAAACGCCAAACCTTGATTTGGATCCCCGTGCGCTTACCTCGAGTAAAAGACTTTTGTATGAAAACCTGCTCAAAAGCCTGAGACTGCTCCATGAAAATGCTTCTGTTGATATCAGTATCCAGAACCTGCTGACGAATGTAGAGCTGCTGTACAACCATAGCCTGGCAGAGCAGGCAAGGCTGGTCTTGCAAAAGGCTTATGCGCTGGCGGTGCGGCATGAAAAATTCGGTCTGCACATACAGGCGCTGGACTGGGAGAAAAGACTGAATGTAGTATTGACGCATCATGCCAGAACAATAGATGCACTGATGCAGGAGGAACGGGAGGTGATCGAAAAGATGCTGCAGATGAAGTCGCTGGAAAGCATTTACAGCCATATCCTTATGCTAAAAAGGCAATATGGCTATGCCAGGGGTGAGGTGCGGCATTTACTGGACCGGGAAACGATACACTCGAGCCTCATGCCTGCCCTGGCAGCCTGCCTGAGCAAAAAAGCGGTGTATTATTATAATTTAATTTTTGCGGTTTACTATTGGATGACTTTTGAGCATGACCTGGCCTTCAGGCACAGTAAACAGCTGACACGGACTAATGAATGTAATGTGTTACCGAATGATTATATCAGCGGCCTGCTGCAGCACATCACTTCTTCGGTATGTATCATCCGCTTCCGGGAAGCTGTTGACACGATTGACCAGAGCGAGCAATATATTAATGATAACAAACTGAATCAATCGCTGCCTTTTACTTATTTAATGCTCACTTATCATTCTATATATAAGATGATCGTGTATAATTATATGGGGGATACTTTAAAGCTGGCAGCTATAGTGCGGGATACGGAACAACTGCTCCAGACCCACCAGCAGGCACTGCCCTTTACGAACCGGCAGGTAATACAGGCCAATTTAATGAACAGCTACCTGGGACTGAATGAGCTGGAGAAATGTGAGCGGGTATGGGACCAGTTATTCAACAAGCAATCTAAAACCATCAGGCTGGATATTTACGGGGACTTGTACCTGTTCCGGCTGTTCCTGCTGCTGCAGGATAAGAATTTTGATATCCTAAGCTCTGCGGCTCAATCTGCATTCAAGTTTTTCAAAAAGCATTATGAGGAGAGTAACCAGTTTGAACTGGAACTGTCTATCGCCAACAAATTAAGAAAAGACCTTATACTTGAAAACAGGAACGTGTTTACTGAAACGCTGACGGAGC
This sequence comes from Bacteroidetes bacterium 43-16, assembly GCA_001897525.1. Lineage (GTDB taxonomy): Bacteria > Bacteroidota > Bacteroidia > Chitinophagales > Chitinophagaceae > Edaphocola. The sequence continues at coordinate 26,408 of MKTB01000007.1, forward strand.
TAAGGAGAATGATCCGGGATTTTATTGCCAGACTCCATGTTCCTTTCGGATTCCAGGAGCATTATACGCGTTATGTGATCTGGACGACTGCTTTAATTGAAAATATATCTTATGCTGAGGTGGCGCAGCAATGGTATGGTGCTGTAATAAAGCAACAGGCTGTGCCGGCAGCTAAACCTGCACACAATTAACAGTTTCGGGGAATGTATAATCCAAATTTTATTTTGAATATGTTTTTTTTTATCTCAAATTCACTACCTTTGCAGCCTAAAATTATAAATATTTAATAAAACCGTTATGGCAGATTTACGCTTACAGCGCAACTTTGGTATTGCCGCTCACATTGATGCCGGTAAAACTACGACTACTGAACGTATCCTTTACTACACTGGTGTTAATCACAAAATCGGTGAGGTACACGAAGGTGGAGCAACAATGGACTGGATGGCTCAAGAGCAAGAGCGTGGTATCACAATTACTTCAGCAGCAACAACTTGTTTCTGGAAATTCCCAACAGTTCAGGGTAAAGCAACTCCTGACGCAAAACAATATAAATTCAACATTATTGATACTCCCGGTCACGTTGACTTTACTGTAGAGGTAGAGCGTTCTATGCGTGTATTGGATGGTCTTGTGGCTTTGTTCTCTGCGGTTGATGGTGTTGAGCCTCAATCTGAAACTGTATGGCGCCAGGCTAACCGTTACCGTGTACCACGTATCGGTTTCGTGAATAAAATGGACCGTATCGGTGCAGACTTCTTAATGGTTGTGCAACAAGTACGTGATATGTTAGGTGCAAAAGCTGTGCCTTTACAATTACCTATCGGTGCTGAAGATAACTTCAAAGGTGTGGTAGATCTGATCACTATGAGATCTATCATCTGGGATGACGCTACTCAAGGTATGACTTATACTGAAGGTGAAGTTCCTGCTGATATGCTGGATGAAGCGAATCAATACCGTGCTGAACTGGTTGAAGCTGTTGCGGAATATGATGATCAATTGATGGAGAAATTCTTCGAAGATCCTAATTCAATTTCTGAAGCTGAGATTCATGAAGCGGTAAGAAAAGCGACTATCGACCTGAGCATTATCCCTATGTTGTGTGGTTCTTCTTACAAAAACAAAGGTGTTCAGAAAATGCTGGATTGCGTGATCCGCTACCTGCCTTCTCCGGTAGATGTTGGAGCAATCGAAGGTACTGATCCGGATGATGCTGAGAAAAAATTATATCGTCAACCTGACGCTAAAGAACCATTTGCAGCATTGGCTTTCAAAATCATGACTGACCCGTTCGTAGGTCGTCTGGCGTTCTTCCGTGCTTATTCAGGTCACCTGGATGCGGGTTCTTATGTATTGAACGTACGTTCCGGTAAAAACGAGCGTATCTCTCGTATCATGCAAATGCACGCTAACAAACAAAACCCGCTTGATTTCATCGAAGCTGGTGATATTGGTGCGGCAGTTGGTTTTAAAGATATCAAAACAGGAGATACATTGTGTGATGAGAAACACCCTATTGTTTTGGAAAACATGTTTATTCCAGAACCGGTAATTTCTATCGCTATCGAGCCTAAAACGCAAGCTGACGTTGATAAAATGGGTATGGCAATCGCTAAACTGATTGAGGAAGATCCTACATTACGTGTAAAAACGGACGAAGATACCATGCAAACGGTATTGAGCGGTATGGGTGAATTACACTTAGAGATCATCCTGGATCGTATGAAGCGTGAATTCAAAGTGGAAGTTAACCAGGGAGCTCCTCAGGTTGCTTACAAAGAAGCATTCACCTTACAGATTTCTCACCGTGAGGTATTCAAAAAACAATCTGGTGGTCGCGGTAAATTTGCCGATATCCAGTTCGAGATCGGACCTGCTGATGAAGCGTTCCTGGCAGAAGGAAAAGGTACTTACCAATTCATCAATGATCTGTTTGGTGGTTCTATTCCTAAAGAATTTGTACCTGCCATCATCAAAGGTTTTGAATCTTCTATGACTTCAGGTGTTCTGGGTGGCTTCCCGGTTGAGCACATGAGGGTTCGTGTATTTGATGGTTCTTTCCACCAGGTCGATTCTGACTCTATGTCTTTTGAATTGTGTGCTAAACAAGGTTACCGTAATGCCGGTAAATTGGCAAAACCAATTATCCTTGAGCCGATCATGAAAGTTGAAGTTTTGACTCCAGATCAGTACATGGGTGATGTAACGGGTGACTTGAACCGTCGTCGTGCTATGTTGGAAGGTATGGATACCCGTAACAACTTACAAGTAATCAAAGCAAAAGTTCCGTTGAGCGAAATGTTTGGTTATGTAACGCAATTACGTTCATTATCTTCTGGCCGTGCATCTTCTACTATGGAGTTCAGCCACTATGCTCAGGCTCCTAGAAATATCGAGGACGAAGTAGTAGCTAAAGCAAAAGGTCGCAAACAAGAGTCTGAAGACTAATTGTTGCTGTCTTTTTAAGATAATAATTCAGAGAAAGCTATCCTTAATGGGTAGCTTTCTTTATTTTTGTTCAAAAATATGATGAGGTTATTTTACTCAATCCTTATTATTGTATGTTGTACATTTTCATCTAAAGCACAATTACAATTTCCTTTTAGGGATACAACTTTGCAAGTCGGACAATCAATACCACAATTTTGTATTAATACTCAGTATCCAGTCAATGATTCTTTAGTAGTTAATGACCTCTTTTCCCACGCTATTGATATCGGCTTTACCTTTTCATTTTTTGGAATTGACTATACGCAATGTATTGTATCCGATAATTTGCTCTTAAGCTTTGACACTACGTTTGCCAATTTCTCCGCCCCTTTCAAATGGACTTCTACAGGTAGTATGTCTTTAAGATTTCGAAATGCAATTCTTCCCGCCTTTATGGATTTAAATATGTTTTATGGAGGCAAAATTCGCATCACAACAAATGGTAATATTGGCGCTAAAAAGTTCATAATTGAATGGTGCGGAGTTCCTAAATTTGGTTCTAATGCAGTTTGTAATAATGATAAAGTTTCCATTCAGGTAGTACTTCACGAGGGCACAAATATCATTGATATTAATACCTTATTAATTAACGGTTCCAGCACTTGCCCGGCAACTAATATAACAAGCAAGGGCATACAGGGCCTTATTAATATTGACAACTCCGTTTCTCTCTTTACTCCTGGTCGTGGCATCACCGATATGTGGGGCAATACGGGTATAACCAACAATACGGTACGATTTATTCCTTCGGCCGGCGGTTATACGATTGACCAAAATTCTCCGTTTCTGTATGAACCGATTTTTATAAATGATTCTTTTACGAACCTCTCCTGGTATTCTTCTTTAGGTGGTGCAGCTTTGGCTACCGGTGCCTGCATAGACATTCCCTATGATACGTCAATTGACTATTACGTAGCTCAATACAATAACTATCAAAGTTGTGATAGTAATTTAAGAAATTTTAATGATACTATTTGGGTACATTCAGTGCCGGATAACTCCACCAAAATAGCTAATATCAATACTGCTTCAAAAGGAAAAATCAAAGTCTATCCAAATCCGGTAAGCAGGATGAAAGAATTAAAAATAGAATCTGCAATCTATGAAATTAATAAAATCAGGATAGTAAATGCTATGGGGCATACGATTGAAAAACATTCTTTTTTCAATAAAGCGCAACAATCTTACACGCTTTCGATTGGAAATTACCCAACAGGAATATATTTGCTAATCATTGAAACCTCTGAAGGAATTTTCACCGAGCAAATAAGCATAAATTAAATCGCAATAGACTACCATTTAAGCCTTTCAAGATTTTTCATGACCAAGAAACACGTTTACACTTTTTTACAGATTGTCATATTCATGGGCTTAGGCCTCGGTCTTATCTACTGGCGCTATACAGAAATGAGCCAGGAGAGTAAAGATGCGATGACGGAAGCTTTTAAAAACATAAACTGGTGGATGCTCCTGCCTATCTTTATTGTAGGGTTCCTGTCTCATTATTTCAGGGCTTTAAGGTGGAAGATCCTTTTAAAAACGGTGGCTATAGAACCGAGTACGGCGAACACTACCTTTGCGGTGCTTATCGGCTACCTGGTCAATACGGTTGTACCCCGGCTGGGAGAGGTGGCTAAATGTACTGTGCTGGCCAAGTATGAAAAAACGTCTCCGGATAAGGCCATCGGCACGATCATCGGTGAGCGTGCTTTTGATATGATCTCTTTATTGATCGTTATGTTATTGGTATTCCTGTTTGAAAGGCATATTGCCTTTACTTTATTCAATGATTATTTCGGTAAATATTTCCATGACGGCACAACGATTATCTGGAAGCCGGTACTTATCGCTGTTGCAGTGCTTATCCTCTGCATTGCAGGCTTTATCTTCCTGCTAAAGAAACTCAAAAACACCAAGGTAGGCAATATCATCAAAAGCCTGGGAGACGGGATTGCTTCTGTATGGAGGATGAAGGCGCGTGGTGCATTTCTACTCTACACGTTCCTGATCTGGCTGATGTACACCCTGATGGTCTATATCGGTTATTTTTCGCTGGAAGCGACAGCAGGACTAGGGATGTCTTCTGCATTGGCCATTATTGCTTTCGGTAGTATCGGCATGATCGTTACGCCAGGTGGCATAGGCACCTATCCGCTGATCGTTGCAGGTGTGTTATTACTGTTTGGCCTCAATGAAGGTGTGGGTATGGCCTTTGGCTGGATCTGCTGGGGTGTACAAACCGGTTTAGTACTTATTTTAGGCTTAGCTTCTTTAATTTTATTACCTCTTTTAAATGGAAAACGCAACACACAACAAGCTGGATAATATACAATCCAAGATCATATCGGCTACAGAGCTGAAACGCCTGGTGGCCGGCTGGAAGGTCAAGAGCTATCAAATAGTGTTTACGAATGGTGTGTTTGACCTCATTCACCAGGGACATATAGCCAGTATTGCTTTAGCGGCCAATGAGGGCAATAAGCTGGTCGTCGGTATCAACTCTGATGCTTCGGTGAAAAGACTTAAAGGAGATGATCGCCCGCTTAATGATGCGCAGAGCAGGGCACTGGTCCTGGCTTCTATGCAGTATGTAGATGCGGTGTGCATCTTTGAGGAAGACACTCCGCTGGAGCTCATCAAAGCGGTGCAGCCTGATGTACTTGTGAAAGGTGGAGATTATACCCCGGAGACTGTGGTGGGCAATGAACTCGTAAATGCTTATGGAGGTAAAACGGTGATCATTCCTTTGGTAGCAGGTTTTTCAACGACAGGAACGATTCAGAAAATCAATAATCAATAGCTTGATGCAATACGCCTTTAATAAGGAGGATAAACAATGGATCGAATCGTTCATCACGACCTTAATTTCCCATTATGGATTCGAGGAACAGGCACCTGTACATCAAGACCCCGATAAGCTTTTCCCTGGTTTCGGCACAAGCATAAGTGCAGATGATTGCACAGAACTTTTAGCCCAAGTCAGCAAAGTATGGGATATAAAGCAGCATAAGATCCAAATCAGCATTATCTCTGACATTGATTTTGAAAATGAATCTTACTCCCTGGCGGGCAAGACGATCCTATTAGATGATTTTTCAAGATTGGATAAGCTTTACCAAGCACAAGCATATTATTTTAAAATAGTATTGACCCAATCTTTATTAAAGGATAAACAACAGCTCATTACTCACTTAAACCGGCATACTGCTTGTGTTGCGCTGCATGAATTAGGCTTAGTCGATACAAATGAATATTCGGGTAATGATCTGAGTATTGATGTGGCTTGTGTCTTTAAAGGGTTAAGCCTTCAGTATATCAACGGGCTTATAGAAAATGCCGTAGACTACGCTTCTATTGAGCACTATGTACCTTATAGTACTTATCTGTTGTATGCAGTTGCCGTACTGTCCTATCTGCACAAAGAACCGATAGCCGGCAGCCTGCCCCGTTTCAAAACGTATTACCATAACACGCTGCTTGAATTTGAAGCCGGGTTAAAACAATCTGGCCATTTATCGGTTGCAGAAAGTGAGCTTAAAAAAGTGCAGGCACAAAATAAGTTGTATGAGCAAAGAGAAACTGCTTATCGACAGCATGACTATACTACACTGGCCACCATCCTGGATGAGCTGGAACAATTGGATACGCCGGAATGGTTTCTTAAAGCAGACAGGGGCTATCTCTATCTTCAATTGAAACATTATGAGCTTGCTGTAGACTACTTCTCGCAAACGATTAAATTGGAGCCAGAGCAGTACTCCAATTACAATAACAGGGGATATTGTAAGCTGCAATTGGGTTTACCGGAAGAAGCTTACCAGGATTTTTTATTGTCCCAGCAATATAATCCTTATAACCCGTTTTTATATAGAAACCTTGGCGCTTATTACCTGAAATTAAACAACCTGCCGACGGCATTAAAGTACTTTACAGATGCGATGGAGCTTAAAGCAGACCTGGACCTGATCTATTTTTACCTGGCCCATTGCAGTCATAGACTGGGTAACATAAAAAAAGCAGAAATGTATGCCCTCATTTCCAGAGAACGCCGGGAGCACAATGATTCCCTGGAACCTGAATTAAATTTTTAGTACTGGCTAATAGAGCATAATCGATTAAATTAATAAGCCGCTCCCTTTCGGGAGCGGCTTATGCTTATAGAAACTTCAAGACTATCTTACTTTAAGATTTCGAGTTTACGGATCACTGCACCTTCTTCAAACTCAACACGTACATTGTATATACCGGAAGCCAGGCCTGAGACATCAATGGCTTGCACTGCATGGCCATTTAAGGATATGGAACGTATAGTTTGTCCCAATACATTAATAATGCTCAATTGCTTCAGTTTATAAGGCGTATTGTTTTCTAATTTAAAGTATTGCGCGGTCGGATTAGGATACAATTTAAAATTATCATTGTTTACATCCAGGTCCTTAAGCCCGGTAGATCCGGGTACGGTGATGATTTTGGTTACTGTATCCTGGCCACATTCATTGCTCACGATCAGTCTTACGGTGTAGTTTTGCGCTGTTCCAAGCGTAGGATATGCGTAAGTCGGGCTCTGCATATTAGAGGTACCGCCGCCACTGCCGAAGTTCCAGGCATAGGTGGTCACATGTTGCGGGTTTACTGCCTGGAAAGCCACGGTTGGTGTATTGGCCAGATTTGCAGTAATCGTATCTACAGTCGCTGCCTGCTTAATGGTCGCGACAACTTCCTGGCGCGGACTGCTTTCACAGGTGCCCATCTTTGCCGTGATGAAATAGCTGGTAGTAGCGCTTAAAGCCGGTGTCGTATAGGTATTACCGGTAGCTAAAGCAGTGCCTCCGGTAGCCGCAGCATACCATTGGATGCTTGCACCTGCAGAAGCTGAAGCGTTCAGTTCTACGGTACCATTACCACATCTTGAGCTATCGGGGTGCGTAAGGATACTTGGTGTGGTACAAAGCGTGGTAAAGGTAGTTACAGGTGACCAGGCACTTGTATCATTAGGTCCGCAAACGGCGCGCACATAATAGTCATAAGTAGTCATTGCAGTCAGCGGCGGATTTAAGGTATAAGGTTTGGTAGCCGTGAGTATAGCCGTACCTCCTGTATTTACATTAAAACCGGTAGCGCCATATTTGATCTGCCATTGTGCAGGTGTACCTGTTTGTGCCCAGTTCAGCTGAGCCGTTGTAGCCGTAAGTGTACCTGCTGTAGGGGCTGTAGGAGCCGCACATGGAGCTGTTAAGGTGGTAAAGGTAGTTACGGGGGACCAGGCGCTTGTATCATTAGGTCCGCAAATAGCACGCACATAGTAATCGTAGGTAGTGGCAGGGCTAAGCGGAGGATTTAAGGTATAAGGCTTAGTAGCGGTAAGTATAGCTGTACCTCCTGTATTTACATTAAAACCGGTAGCACCGTATTTGATCTGCCATTGCGCAGGAGTACCTGTTTGTGCCCAGTTCAGCTGAGCCGTTGTAGCCGTAAGTGTACCGGCAGTAGGTGCTGTAGGAGCCGCACATACAGGTGCCGAAGTAGTATAGGTAATACGGATATCTGACAATTTCACTAAAACACCATTAGTCTGGGCACTGCTGGCATCAGAAGGATCGGTACCATCTGCGGTAAGGTAAGCAGAACGGTTGCTGATGCCCTGGTTGCCGGCAATGGATTGAGAACTGCCACTACCGCCATAATCATTTTTAACCATGATCAACAGGTTATCTGCAGTATAATTAAAGGGTGTAGTAAGGGTGATCATCTTCCATCCTACAGTGTTATCCTGGGTCGTATTACCGTCAAACAAGGTGGTGAGACCGCCTGTAAAGGTGGTAGAATTCCAGGCAGCTCCCGGAGCAGCCGGTAAGGTAACAGATGAACTGGTCCTCATCCACACTTTGGTTGGTTTGGTACGGGAAGCCTGGGTACCGCTCTTATAGTATTCTATGGCGGTTATGGATCCGTAAGCTCCTATTTCAGACTGCAGGTACAATTCGGCATTTCTATGATACCCCCAAAGTTGCACCAGTGTGCTGTAGGTGGTAGATCCCCCGGTGGTTGTCCCGATCGTAATCGTAGGATCTATGGTAACCGGGAAAGCCCTTCCTGTAGCCTTCAACCATTTTGCAGGCACCTGGGATATTAGTTCGATACCTCCCTGTACAAATTTAATATTAAACCTGCCTACGTATATATTATTGGCTATTAATGCCCGGTCTTCAACCGAAAGTTTTTCATCAGGCAGTACCAATATACCGAGGGCTTTTTCTTTATCCAGGTGATGATCAAAAGCGACAATTTTGCCAAAATTAACCAGCTCATTCATTCCCGGGACCTTGATAGAAAAGGAGACTACTTCAGTATTACTTTTGATCACCCTACCCATGGGATCCAACAATTGCGCGCCTTGTTGCAGGGGAATAAACTGGGCAAAGGAAACCAATCCCTGATCAGATAAAGCATGGATATCCGCATTTAAAGCATGGATGATGGTATTGTTTTCCATCCCGCCATTGACAAGGGTAAACTCTTCTGTTATACCGGGATAAATACCTGTATAGTGTACTTGTGCACCGCCGGAGACAAGAGTAGCCGGTACGGTCTGCGCCTCATATTTTTTACTCAGTCCATGGACATCAATATAAGAAAGTGAAGGCTTTTTCCACCATTCAAAGAGTTGGCCATCTTCACTTTTCAGACGGAGCGGCAGATTCCCGGAAACGCCAGGGAAATAGCTTTTCACATCATTCGTCGTATTTACAAAAGTATAAGGGCTATTGCCGGCAATATTTTGCACGATGCTCATATCACGGTCCTGCCATGCACCATTATCATCGCGGTAGTGAATACCGGCAGTCATGATCTGGGCGGTGCCGGTGCCGTCCTGGTTACTGAAGTGTTTGGTCGTCCGGCTTCTTTTTGAAAGTACTTCCTGCTCAGGTGAGTAGCCTTCAAAGACCCCTCCTTTCTGCCATTTCTGGTCCGGTTTAGAGCGCTGGCCGAATACTTCGGTTTGGGTTTCTGCCCGGGAAGTGCTTACCTGGGCGTAGATGCTGCCTGCGGGGATAAGGCTGAAACAAGCCGCCCACACCAGGTTGCTGAGGTTAAATTGTTTTTTCATGATAAAAATTTATGGGTTTGATAGAATAAACTGCTTCAATAAAAGAAACAGGCTACAACAAATATAAATTTTCAAAATGAATAATGCAAGCATTTACAGAATTATAATATGTAGGCCTATTCATGTAATAATAGACTCTATAGCATAATAATGAATACTTAGCGAATCTTACGGAGTATATGGTCCATACCTGTAAACTCCGCAGCGGTGACGATAGCCGTCATGGCCACGCCCAGCACACCATGCAGGTTGACATTCTGGCCGGTAAGGTACAGGTTAGGGATACGTGTTTTGGTAGAAAAACTGGTGGCTGCCTGCTGGTGCACATCTTTAAGCATACCATACAAGCTACCAGTTCCGGAACCCTGGTAATCCCGGTAGGTCAAGGGGGTAGCTATTTTGAGGGATTTTTTGAATTGTACTATTTCAGGGAAACGTTCTGCAATCTTCTCCAGCAACTGCGCTGCTTTATATTGTTTATAATGCTCATAGGCCTCCCCCCTGTCTCCCGGGGCGATGGTATTATTAAAGGTAGCGGCCCAGGTATCAAAATCCCCGGCATCTATATAGGTCAATATAGACACGGACTCTGCATAGCCCCTGTTGGCCTCATCTTCAGTATAGTAAATGGAATAGTTGACGGGGAATACCTCTTTCAGCTTTTCTATAGTGGCCAGGGGATCGCCATAATTCCAGTTGACATTGTAATTTTTATAGACCACTTTCCCGGGGCTCAGCACTATGTTTACCATCAGGCAGGCAATGCTTTCCCGGGCTTGGTTAACGCGGTTTTTATAGACCTTTTTAAAGGCAGAATCTTCCTCTACAAGTGCCAAAACTTCTTTAGGATGAATATTAGCAATGAATTGATCGGCATAAAATACATTACCGGAATCGCAATGTGCGGCTATGATCTTGCCGTCTTCATACTGCAGGCGGCTCACTTTTTCATGCCGGTAAATAGTGCCTCCATGGGCCTGCAATTCTTTCCACAAATATTTAGCGATCTGGGAAGCACCGCCCTCGCAGCGCCAGGAGCTATCTATATAACTTTTAGAGACTAAGACATGAGTGGCCCAGGAGGTATATCTATGGTCTCCGGCATACAGGATACTATTGCCGGTCAATACTGCTTGTAGTAAGGGGCTGGCACCGGTATCCCGGAGCACATCCTTTAAGCTCAATTGCTCATAGGGCTGTTTCTCCGCGGCATCTCCTGTTCTTAAATTGTATAAAGGATAAGCATTTGCAGTGGCTTCGAGGAATTGGTAGTATTTATAGATTACAGTATGCTCTTCCGGGAAGGCCTGTAGCAGGTTATCCAGGAAAGCCGCTTTACCCTGCCCCAGTTGAAAAACCCGGTCTGCTCCTTCAATGATCACCTGGTCGAAGTTATCCTGGTCCAGTTGTTTTAATTTGAGCCGCGACATAACACCGGCATAGTCAAAGATCCGGTTCAGTACTTCTCCATCCCCCAATGCACCTATATAATGTACGGCACTATCAAATACTTTTTTATCAAAGGAGAAGGTCTGCAGGCAGCCACCCACCTGCTTGTTCTGCTCCAGTACAGCTACATCGTAGCCTTCCTTCGCCAGGAACACCGCCGTTAAAAGTCCGCCCAGACCAGAGCCAATAATTACTACCTGATGTTTGATCAATACCTAAAATTCTGAAGCGCTAACTTACATTAAAGATTTAAAGTAGCGCAAATTATTTGCTTTCCTTTGGGGTAAATAATTGTTGTGTATAGTCCAGCAAGGCTTTGCCCCCGATGGCCCCATGCCCGGGAATCACCAGCTTCAAATCGGGATAAGCCTGCTTAACACGGGCAATGGTAGCGGGCCAGGCTGCTTCATCAGCATCGTCCAGGTAGCCTTTATCGGCCTCCAGCTCTTTCACCAGGCAGCCGCCAAATAAGACGGCATCTTTGGCAAAATAACCTACGGTATTATCTTTGGTATGTCCTGCACCGAAATAGCGTGCAATAACTTCTTCACCGTTAATAGTAAAAATATGACTGCTGTCAAAACCATGTTCGGGCACAAACAGGTGCTTTTCCTTTGTCATAGCGATGGTCTTGTTACCTGCATAAGTAGGAATGGCCTCGGCCATAAAGGCTTTAGCACCACCCAGACAGTCTTCATGAAAATGAGTCGCCACAAGGGCTACAGGATTGGCCTTTAACTCGCTCCTGATCCATTGGATCAATACTTTGGAGGTGCTGTCTTTTGTTGTCGCATCAAAGACAATGGCTTTGTCCCCGTTCACCACGATCATCCCATTGCAGGGCACCTTACCAAAATCATTGGTGGACAGGTAGCTGATATGCACATAGGCGTGTTCGCTGATCTGCTGCACCTGCAAGGCTTCTGAGGTAAATAGTGTTTTGGGATACTGTGCTGCTGCTCCGGCCTGGCTTTGGGTTTCAGCTACTTTTTGGTCAGGTTCCTCCCTGCTGCCACAGGCAGCCAGGAAAGGCAACAGCAGGATTAATAATATTTTTTTAGCTTCCATGTTGAACAGTTAATCAGCTATTTTTTGTAAAAATTAGAGACCCCGCGGATATCAATGTTTCCGCCGGTGTACTTGGGTTTACGGTTGCGCGAGACATCTACAAAGGATTTAACCAGTGCCAGTTGCTCACGTACCTCATTTTTTGTGGCCAGTTGGTAATCACCCTTGTCTGCCGCAAACCCGACACAAGAGATCCCCATTTTTTCACCGAGGAATACAGACCTTTCGAGGTGATAGGCCTGGGTCACCATGATGGCATCATCTACCTTGAACAGGTCTTTGGCCCGGTACACAGTAGAATAGGTATCGAAACCGGCATAGTCGACAAAGATATCTTCGGGCGGGATGCCCGCATCCACACAATATTCTTTCATGACCTTTAATTCATCATAGCGGTTGCTGCCATTATCGCCGGATAACAGGATGCGTTTTACTTTACCGTTCTTGTAGAGCAATACACCTGCATCCAGCCTGTCTTTCAGGTATTTGCTGGGCTTGCCGTCCCTGCGAATACCGGCACCGAACACAATGCCTACATATTTGGCAGGTACCGATTCCAGATCTTTATAGATCACGGCATGCGACACAGATTTGACATAGGCCCATATGGCTCCCACGCCTACAAGGCCTGCAATGCCGGTAGTCAGCACTATTTTTCTTATTTTCTTAAATTTCGACATGGTCGGTAATGGTTTAGTATTTTAAGCTCCAAGATAGGGATAGTCTGCAATAGCTTTTCTACAAAAAAAGTTAATTTGCGGCAAAGAACTGGATTTAAGAAATGAAAAAGATCAGCAAGCCGGATTTTACAGAATTTGCCATGTATTATGAGTCTTATATTGAGCAGGTAGATACCTCAATCAGTATTTTAGACCAGCTGAAATCTTCGGCTAAAGAGCTCACGGCACTTTATAAATCATTAAGTGAAGAACAATTAAGGTTTCGCTATGCTGAAGGTAAGTGGTCGATGAAGGATGTACTCATGCACCTGATCGATGTGGAACGGGTATTTGCCTACCGCGCCATGCGCTTTGCCCGTATGGACAGAACGCCTTTGCCTTTCTTCGACGAAAATGAATTTGCCAAAAATGCGCATGCTGATGCCATCCCTGTAGCTAAGCTTTTAAAAGAGTTCAATGCCTGCCGCAACCTGAGTGTTACTTTTTTCAATAACCTTACGGCTAAGCAAATGCTGCTCACCGGTATTGCCAGTAACTATTCGATGAGCGTGAGGGCCTGTGCCTGGATCATCCTGGGGCATCATATGCATCACCGGGCTGTGATCAGCGAACGGTATTTAAATAGCTAAACTGATTATCTAGTAGCAGGAAAACCTATAAGGTTTTTGAAACCTTATAGGTTTAATTACCAGAAAATCTTATCCGAAGACCATATGCTTCGACAGGCTCAGCAGGAAAGGGCTTTGAGGTCACCCTGCGTGTCGATGGGTGGTTAACATCAATAGCTGGAAAACCTATAAGGTTTTTGAAACCTTATAGGTTTGATTAATGTATTAAAACAGGGACCTGAATTGCAGGTAACCCTGGTCTTCTTCAGCGGCCGGTATGGTCGATACACAATTATTTGAAGTAGCTTGCGCCTGGATATTCTGCACCCTGTTATCCGGGTTAGGGTGTGTACTCAGGAATGCCGGCACACCCGATCCGCCATGGTTGTTGAGCTTGATAAAAAAGTCGGCAGCTCCGTCTGCACGGTACTTCGTAGGGCATAAATAGTTGACGGAGTAAGTATCTGCATCTTTCTCATCGCTGCGGCTAAAGCTCAGGCTGATGAGTTCTGCACCGATCTGTGTCAGCATATTCTGGTCATTGCCTACCAGGATGTCCAGCAAGGTTTGTACCCCATATCTTTTCGTGAGTTGATTGGTAGAATGCCTGCGGTCTGCATGGGCCATTTCATGCCCCATTACACCTGCCAGCGAAGATTTATTATCCAAGTATTTGATCAGACCGGTATAGACATAGATGTATCCTCCGGGCGTACAGAATGCGTTCACGGTATTATCATCATCGATGATATAGATCTCCCAGGCAAACTGGTTCTTGTAGGTGATCTTACCGCTGTTCAATATATCGTCCCTCATACTGTAGAGGTAAGCATATGCAGCCTGGTTTGATGCAGGGTTCAAGATGGGAAACTGCGCAGGATCTGCTTCTATCTGAGCCTTGGTCTGCAATCCTAATTCTTTATCATTGTCTATAGAAAAAATGTTGATCCCGTTTTTTCCACAACCGCTATAAAAGAGCGTACTGGCGCTTAAGAGAGCACCTAATCCGAATAAATACATTTTCCTCATATACAGTTCATTTTTATCAAAGTTAAAAAAAATACCGGCAAATGGTTTTCTTGTTTATCGCGCCCTGCTCTGTACCTTAGGTTCAGGCCATAGCAACGGGAAAACCAAACGTCATTCCTTTTTCTTTTAGCTTGGCGATCAGCTCCGGTAAGATGTCTACGGTAATAGCACAAGGGTCGTGCAGTAAGATGGTGTTATTGCTGCGTACATTTTTTAGTATCTTATTGAGTAATGCCCCGGGATCTTTTGCCACGGTATCCAGGCTTCTCAAGGTCCAGCCCACAGATTGCATCTCCAGGCTGTCCAGGGCTTTGGCCAGGTTGGGATTGGTGACCCCGAAAGGCGGGCGGAAGATGTTAGAACTAAGGCCTGTAGCCGCTTTGATCTGTTCATTACAGCGCAGTATATCTTCCTTCATCTGCCGGGCAGGTTGCCAGTAGAAAGCGCCATTATGTGCATAGGTATGATTCCCTATTAAATGTCCCTCGTCTTTGATCCTTTGGAGTATATGCTCCTTCCCGGCTATTTGATGCCCGATAATAAAGAAAGTAGCCTGTACGCCTTCAGCTTTCAGTATATCGAGTACTTTCAGGGTATTTTCATGTGGTCCATCATCAAAGGTGAGTGCCACGGGCTTAGTACCCGTTCTCAACTGTTGTATGCTCAGGGGCACCCTGTTGGTAGACCTTAAAAAGAAATTCCACCTAATGTTCATACAGCCCAGCACCAAAATGCCCAGCAAAAACAATAAAGTGATGAGTGTCCACCACCAGGCATAACCGCTGTACCACACTCCTGCCCCTACATGGGCCAGCAGGATGATGCTGAACACCAAAAAATATTTAAATCTCATCGCTATCTTTTCCTTAAATAATCTGCATAATAATCGCAGGTGCCTTTAACCAGTTTCAAATACCTTGTTTCTGAAAAAGTAGTGGTCAGTTTATCAAAATAAGGATTTTTCAATGCGTTGATATAATAGGCCTGGTCATAGTAGTAACTGCTATGCCCTTCTGTAGTAGGGCTGCGTTTGGTCCAGCATTTAGCTGCACCCCACAGGGCCTTGGCTTTCAGCTCGGGGTCTATAGATACGGCTGCGGCTTTATTGAAATATTGTTCTGCGGCAAATACACGGTAATATTCCTGCAAATGGCGCGGCTTCTTGGCATCACTGGCATCTTTAAAATAGCCGTTATCATCAGTAGCTATACGGTTGTACGCCACCATATCCGCGGCTTTCCCGTAATAGGAAATATTGTAAAGGGCCACAGCATAGCCATATAATGCGCCTGCATCATTCGGGTTTTTCGCAATGATGTCCTGCAGCTCTGCCATCCTTTTGCTAAAGCCCAGTTTGTTATACATCCTTGCAGTATCCTGTGGATATAGCTCGATATAGTCATTGATCTGGGGCATAAAAGGATTGGGGAAACTCATGTCGGGAACATCTGCCTGTTCAAAAATTTTGATCGCAGATTTAAAGTCATAGCTGCGCACATACATGGTTCCTTCCAGCTCTTTCAGTATAGGTAAGGTATAATAAGTATTATCAACCAGCCATTTCTCAAAAGCTGTTTTTTTATTGCTTCCCCGGAAAGCCTGTACTTTTTTCAGACTAGCCACAGAGAGGTTACTCAACACATCACCCTGCACATCCTGGAAGTCCTGGTCGGCATTAAAAGTCACACGGCTGCTGTCCCAGGTAAAGGCATGGGCCATAGCATACACCCCTTTGATGGTATCTCCCTGCTGGAAATACTTACCGGCTACCAGGTGGTTCATCACATCCCTAAACTGGTAAACGGCCAGTTCAGCGTGCTTCGCCACTTCATTCAGGCTTTTCAGCTTGGGCAATAATTCGGCTTCTATCTGTGGGGTGATTGTTTTGGATTTATATAAGGAATACAATAAGTCGATCACCTGGTACAGTCCTTTTTCACTTTCTTTCATACCGGCAGCGGTAGCTTGCTGCAGGTTGGCCTGCATCTCGGGCGCATTGTTCTGCATACAGGCCAGGTAGGCTTTGGTAAGGTACCAGAGCGCCGGGGTTCCTGCCTGCTTATCGGCAATTAGCTGATCGGTAAAGCTGTTCAGGGATTTGATATAATCTCTATAAGTCTTATCGGCATCTGTTGAAGGATTCTCCTGTACACTGTTCATATCCCTGATGCTGTAATACCAGATCCTTGCATCGGGCAATTTATTTTCGGCATAGATGAGTTGGGTAAAATAGCCGCTTTCCAGCTTATTCACCTCGCGGTTCACCAGTACATCAATACCCGCAACTTTAGGATCTAAGGCATAAGCTTTCTTGATATCCTCCAAAGCAAATTCAGGATAGGCCCTTAAGCCTTTCATCACCATAACCACCGCACGTTCGTGATCGGTCTTGCAGAGTTTATAGATATCCTGTATGCGGTCTTGTTCCAGTTCACCACTTTCTGTATCGTACCGTTTACGCGACCATTCAAAGCTGACCATAGCATCATACTTATACGCATCGCTGTTGTCAAACATTTTTGAATAATAGTATCCTGCCAGCGCTTTGTCGCCTTTGCGGTAATGCACACCAGCCCTGAAACCGATGATACGGGTATAGGCCACGCTCTGGTCTGCTTTTCCGGCCAATAACTGGTCAAATAAGCTCAGCACCTCATCGTCCTGCTTGGCATAAAAGGCCATCCTCATTACCTGGAAGGCATATTTCATTTTCAGCAAGTCGTTCTTTTCTTTGCGGAAGGCCGTCAGTCCTTCATCCTTCAGGCTGTTATTGGATTGTACCGGTTTTTGTTTATTATCGTTCCAGTCAGAAAGTTCCTGGTTGGCATTGATCTCACATTTTTTTGCATAAATCAGGTAGTCCAGGTAGGCTTTACCTTTCTTCTCTGAAAGGAACTGGTAAAAGGCATTAGCAGCCAGGCTGTCGTTCTTGCTGTTGGCCCGACCTTCGGCTTTCAGGGCAAAGAGACTGTTGAGCCCGGCTTTATAAACGATCTGCTCGATCTGCTCCAGGCTGTATTTATCGCCCAGCTCAGCTTTCCACTCTTTTAATATAAGTTGTTTATTGACGTTTTCACTGGTAGAGGAGGAAAAATCATTGCTCCAGTAATTATAATTATTGTAGTAAAGATCGCTTTCCACAAAGTTGAACGGCATGTACGCAGGCTTCCCCGGTGCTTCGTTGCCAAAAAACTGCGGATAGGTATCATAATTATTATAATCGGCACAAGCTTGTATTACCTGCTCTGAAGACACGAGTCCCAGTATGCTAATCGAAACGGCTAAACACTTCTTCCAGTTCATGTATGGTATAATTTTTAAAATTCACACTATCACAGTGATACAGCAGCAAATTTAAAGAATCCGTTTTGATTCTTGCCGAGAGATACTTTGCTATTTCATTAACCCGTTCTATATGACTCTCCTCCAGGCGCAGGACTTGTCCCTTTTTAAGGGTATAACCTTTCAGCAATTGATCTTTTGTCACTTTAAAGGTATGATCATTCATCGCCTCCAGGCCTGCTTTTTGTTCCAGGTCCCGGCGGTCCACATCGCGCAGAATGCCTTTCAGCTGTTCTGCTTCAAACAATAAAGTCCATTGAAAAATGGGCAAAGCGATATCCAGGGGTAAAGGATAAGAGCCTACCGTCCCGAGGTAGGATGTTGCAGAAGTGACATTGAGTATCGAGTTTTCTACCTTAATATTCCTCAGGTTATCGATGTTATAAACCATCAACAAGCCTTTATCTGCCGGGGGAATGCCCGAAGCGGCCAGGTATTTGACCTGGTGCAGCCGAATCGTAACACTTAATTTCTTGCCCTTAAAATAGGCTTGCTGTTTCAGTTTTTGCAACAATTCAAAATACCTTTCTTTATTATTTTGGGTCCAGTCGCAATCCACCTGCACCTCTTCCGGGGCAATACCGGCCTTAATTGATTGCTCTTCGAGCAGGGTGGCTATATTCCGGGCATAAAATCCCAGTTCATCCCAGGACATGGCATTTAAGCCTGCCGGGGTGATGAACACCACGGGTACTATTTTCTTTTGCGGCAAGCCTTTCCCGATATTGATGATGGCCTTCGGCATCGCTTTTTTACCCGCCACATCTACATCAAACACGCGCAGGTAGAGCCGGTCGGTCTTCAGGCTGTCCATATAGCTGTTTTCATAGCTGCTGATGTTGACATTGGTTTTCCAATAATAGAAACCTCGCCCCACTACCCTGCCGGCCTTTTGCTGACAAGCAGCGAAAAGCAGGAAGGAGAGTGTCAGGCACACCAGGATCCGGGCTGCTCGTAAATTCATTTTATCTTTTCTATTACATTGCAAAAGTATATTTTTGTCAGCTTTAATCGGGCCGCGATGCTATATTATAATTTTTAAGATGCGCAACAAATCTATATTTCTTTTCCTCATAGGTATACTGTTTTTACAACCATTGTCCTACGCTCAGCAGTTCCGGCCAAGGCCATCAGCGGGCATTTATAAAGACCTGCAACAGTTGCAACGCATGGGTACGGTGATGTATATTGCTGCCCATCCAGATGATGAGAATACCCGCCTGATCACTTACCTGGTGCATCACGATCATATCAATACCATTTATCTCTCCCTCACCCGGGGCGATGGCGGGCAGAATATTATCGGTAATGAACAGGGCGCAGCGCTGGGACTGATAAGGACAAACGAGATGATGATGGCGCGCAAAATCGACGGGGGCAAGCAATTGTTCACCCGCTTTATCGATTTTGGCTTTACCAAGTCTCCTGTGGAAACCTTTAATTTCTGGAATAAACAACAGGTGGTAGATGACATTAAAACGGCTATCCAGCAATATAAACCTGATGTACTGATCTGCAGATTTCCCACAACTGGTGAAGGCGGACATGGTCAGCATACCGCATCGGCCATAGCGGCACTGGAAGCCTTCAGGCAATTGGAGCAATCTAATGATAAAGATACCTGGAAACCAAAGCGCATTTTGTTCAATGCCTTCCGCTTCGGATCTGCCAACACCATTAAAGAAGGGCAGTTTGAGGTAGCCATCAACCAGTTTGACCCTATCCTGGGAGAAGCGTATGGGGAGGTGGCCGGCAGAAGCCGCTCTGAGCATAAAAGCCAGGGCGCAGGCACGCCCCAGAGCTATGGCATCAGCAATGAAAATTTTGAACTGATGGCCGGAGCAGATTTAAAAAATTCTATTTATGATGGCATTGATACTTCCTGGAACAGGGTCGGTCTAAAATCTGCCGGACAGGAGATTGCAAAGATCCTCCAACAATTCCAGTTCGATGCGCCACAAAAAAGTGTGGCTGCATTGATCAGTTTAAGAAAAAAACTAAGTGCCGCAAAACCGGCCAACGATTTCTGGTTGCAGGCTAAGCTGAAAGACCTTGACCGGATCATTATAGCCTGTACCGGTTTCCAGATGGAAGTATTGAGTAAAACGCCTGTAACGATCTCCAATAGCAGCATACCGGTAGAGATCAAAGCGATCAGCCGCTATCCGCAACTGAGCATAAAATCTATCAACGAGGTGGAAGGCAAAACACTTGCTGCCAATATCCGGCCGGAGACCGATAGAATATGGGAAACACAGGCCCAGACCACCGTATTCAAATCATTCGGGATCACGCAAGCTTACTGGTTGCAGGAGGAAGGAAAAAACAACCAGTTTGCCTACCCTGCTCCTTATCAAAATGAACCATTAAGCTATAACCCTTTTGTTTTAAACACTACTTTGCTCATTGATGGAGCTACATTCGAAATCGAAACGCCGGTTTCCTACAAAAAGCTGGACCCTACGCGCGGTGATGTCATAGAAGCAGTACGCATTATGCCGGACTTTGACCTGAGCCCTGCAACTGCCAGTATCGTGATCCAAAAGGATAAGGATTTTGAATTGGGCTTAACGGTCTATTCAAGGATCAATACAAGCAATGCCTCCCTGGAAATTTATGATCATGCAGGTACCCTTATCGCCCAACAAACGGGTATTCGCCTGAATGAAAATGAAAGTAAAAAGATCCTGGTCAGTGTAAAAGGCAGCGCTGTCAGCCATTTACCGGGCGAGTCTAAACTACAGTATGTGCTTGTGGCCAACCATCAAAAATACAATAAGCAATTGCACATCATCCAATACCCGCATATCCCCACTTTACAATACTTCACAGATGCTACGTCCAATATCATCATTGAAAACTGGATCACTAAGGCCAGGAATATCGGCTATATTACGGGGGCCGGGGATAAAGTCGCAGAAAGCCTTTCAGACCTGGGACTGAATGTAACGATCCTCAGCAATAATGACCTGAATAATGTCAATAACCTGAAAAAGTATGATGCCATTGTTTGCGGGGTCAGGCTGGCGAATACGAGAAAAGATATAGAGCAGTATTTACCGGAACTCTGGAAATACATTGAGCAGGGCGGCACGGTAGTGATGCAGTACAATACCAGTATGGGCCTGGAGCTGAACAACTTCAGCCCGCTCCCGGTAAAGCTTTCCAGGAGCAGGGTAACGGATGAACTGGCTGCTGTAACGATACTGGAACCTACCGATAAAGTATTGAATACTCCCAACAAGATTGATGCAAAAGATTTTGAACACTGGACACAGGAAAGAGGTATCTACTACCCGGAATCCTGGGATAAAAGCTTCAAAGCCTTACTGTCTATGAATGACCCGGGTGAAGAGGCCCTGAAAGGCGGTATCATTTATGCACCTTACGGGAAAGGTTATTTTGTCTATACATCATTGGTATTTTTCAGGCAATTGCCGGCCGGTAACCGGGGGGCGATAAGATTGTTCCTGAACCTGCTGAATATTGGAAAGTCATAGGTATAACAGATTACGCCTATCAAGGAATAAATAAATTAATCTCCTGCATTTCAAAACCGGATTGTGTGCAAAGTCACTAAACTGTGAACATAAAATATCTGGTAATGAGTATAAAATTTGAATGATTTTATTAATAAAAGGGTTTTTCGGCAATCTTGTGTACCTTTAACCTCTAAACCCTTTATTTTTTTAATTACAAGGCACCATAAGACTTTGCTTGTTTAGATGAATATATTAAAACCCCAGGATATTTTAAAACAAACAGCGCATCGAAATTTCCCCTTACCTGATTCCGATTGGGTAGTATATAGTGAATGGAAAAATGTGCTGATGCTGCATTGGAAGGTTGACGCAAGTGTGATCAAGCATCTATTACCCCCCAACTTGTCTGTAGATACATTTGAAGGCGGCGCCTGGGTCACTATGTGCGTGGCTTCGGTGGAGAACTTCCGGAATAAATTCCTGAACCTGATCAAACAAGGCTTTAAATTCAAACAGGTTTTGATGCAGACCTATGTAATCTCAAATGGCAAACCCGGCCTGTTTGTCTTCAACCAGGAACTGGAAAAATCTTTTTCTAAAAATCTTTACCAGAGACTGTTCAAATTGAAACAGGGCGAAACGGACTTCCAGAGAGAAGATGAGGGAGACATCCATAAATTCTTTGCCAGTAATGAGTCTACGGGATTCAAACTGGGATTGCATTATAACTACGGGGATCCTATTGAGCCCACTCCTTTGGAGCTATGGCTGGCCAACCGCTTTAAATATTTTTACGAAAAAGACAATCAACTGTTTGAGTATGCAGTGCATCATGCAGAATGGTTGTTCCGTGATGTCAAAATAGAAAAATTCAAGACTAAATTTAATTTCGGTGGTTTATCGATCGATCAGCAACCCGATTTTATTCATTTTTCAAGAGGGATCCAGAAGCTATTCTGGCCAAAAACATTAATTAAATAAGCAGCATGAAAATAGCTTTGCTTGGTTATGGCAAAATGGGCCAGGCCATTGAAAAGATTGCCCTGGAGCGCGGACACGAAATAGTACTGAAGATAGGGTCTAAAAATAAAGCGGAAGCCAATAGCGACAACCTGAAGCTGGCCGATGTGATCATTGAATTCACGAATCCCGAAAGCGCTTTTGAAAATGTAAGTTCAGGCCTTAAAGCCGGTGTGCCCGTAGTATGCGGCAGTACAGGCTGGAACAAGCAGGTAGCTGCTGCACAGGATATCTGTAGGGAAAACAATACGGCTTTCCTGCAGGCTTCCAATTTCAGTATCGGGGTCAACTTGTTTTTTGAACTCAACAAAATGGCGGCGAAACTGATGAAACCACATGCTGATTACCGTGTTTCTGTATCGGAAACGCATCATACCCAAAAACTGGATGCGCCCAGCGGTACGGCCATCACGATTGCTGAGCAGATCCTGGAAACATATGATCAGTTAAACAGCTGGTCTCTTGAGCCTAATGATCAGCAGTTGAATATTTCGGCCTTTAGAGTAGATGAGGTGCCGGGCACCCATGTAGTTAAATATGCTTCGGAAATAGATGACATCGAATTGACACATACGGCGCATTCCAGGGCAGGCTTTGCTATGGGCGCAGTAGTAGCAGCAGAATATATCCAAAATAAGAAAGGAATATTCTCTATGCACGATGTATTATTTTCAAATCACTAAATTTGCGAAAATTTTCTAATTATAATCATGGAAAAAATTAAATTTGGAACAGACGGTTGGAGAGCCATCATTGCGAAAGAATTTACCGTAGCTAATGTGGCCAGGGTTTCTAAAGGACTTGCCGACTGGCTGAATGCCAAACATCAAAACCCGAAAGTAGTTATTGGCCACGATTGCCGCTTTGGCGGAGCCTTGTTCAGCGAAACGGCTGCACTGATCCTTTGTGCCAATGGTATCAAAGTATTGATGGCCAAAGAATTTGTGAGTACACCGATGGTCTCTTTCGGCGTTTTAAAACTCGGAGCGCAGCAAGGTGTGGTCATCACCGCCTCTCACAATCCTCCTGCCTATAACGGGTATAAACTGAAAGGTGCTCATGGCGGCCCTACCAATCCTGAAGATATAGGAGAAGTGGAAGCCCTGATCCCGGAAATAGCCGAAGTGCCGCAGCAATCCCTCGAGGACTACGCGAAACAAGGTTTATTTGAATGGGTGGACCTGGAAGAAATGTATTTAACCTATTTAAATACCAAATTTGATTTTGAAAAATTAAACAATTCTGCTTTCAAAATGGCATACGATGCCATGTACGGAGCAGGACAGAACGTGATCAGGAAATTAATGCCATCGGCCGTACTCCTGCATTGCGAAAATAATCCAACCTTTGGCGGTACTCCTCCTGAGCCTTTGTACAAGAATACCAAAGAGCTTTCGGCGCTGATGAAAAACACCCCGGAATTAAAGATCGGGCTGGTGACAGATGGTGATGCAGACCGTATAGGACTGTATGATGAAGACGGCAATTTCGTAGATGCCCACCATATCTTATTATTGCTGGTACACTACCTGTCTCAGTACAAGGACATGAGCGGGAAAGTGATCATCGCTTTCTCGGTTACAGACCGTGTAAAACGTATGTGTGAGCTGTATGAACTGCCGGTAGAAGTAACTCCGATCGGCTTTAAATACATCAGCGAGAAGATCGTAAAAGAAGACGTATTGGTAGGTGGTGAGGAAAGCGGCGGTATCGCTGTGAAAGGCCATATCCCGGAGAGAGACGGTATCTATGATGGCCTGGTATTACTGGAATTCATGGTAGAGACCGGCAAATCACTGAAAGAACTGATCCATGAAATATATGGCGTTATCGGTTCTTTCAATTACCAGAGAGATGACCTTACCTTACCTAATGAGCAAAAAGAGCAGATCATTAATAATGCTCAGAATGATGTTTATAACGAAGGTTTCGGGAAATACAAAGCCAATAAGGTAGAGAAGATTGATGGCGTAAAATATCACCTGGAGAATGGTGGCTGGGTAATGCTGCGTGCATCGGGCACAGAGCCGCTTCTGCGTATTTATGCAGAAGGGGATAATGAAGCCGAGACACTGGATATCCTGAAAACAGTAAAAGCAACGATTCTTTAATCATAAGTCAGACTATAATAAAAAGGCGGTATGCAGATCAGCATACCGCCTTTTCTATGCCTTGAAGCCTGCTTACAGAAAAAGGAGGCGGCCGCCTCCTTTCAATTTTGATATTTTATCCTATACCCTTTCTTGCTATAGAACAGAGCTTAGTCGATCCATTCTTCTGTGAGGAAACCCATCACCACCATATTTGATTTCAAGCCATGATGCAGCATATGATTCCTCAGCACACCTTCCACCTTGAAGCCTGCTTTTTCCAGCAATTTATGCGCTTTGAGATTCGAGATAGGAAAGGTTGCCGTTATTCTTTGTAATTGCATATCCTTAAATCCGAATTGCAATAACCTGCGCACGGCTTTGGTCATGATCCCTTTGCCCAGCTGTGCTTTCGATATCCAGAAACCCAGTTCTGCCCTGCCTATGGCATGGTCCCAGTCCTGCAATCCCGCCATACCGATCAATACCTCGTCTTTAAACAAGCCCAGCATCAGCCCTTCCTGGTGTTCCAGGGCCTGTAATTGCTGATGGATAAAGTCCTCGATCTGCAATAAATGGCTCTGGGGCTGTATCCAGGGAATCCAGGTCTGTAAATGTTCCGTATTCTGCCTGATGCAATCCAATACCGATTCCGCATCAGAGGTATGCATACTTTTCAGGATCAATCCTGCCTCTATTTCTAACAACAACATCACTTCTTTCATTTAAACATTTTCATAATAGCTCCGAGTACGGTCCTGGTGACGGTACGCTGTGCCTGCTTACCTGCAGAACTGTTCAGCATTTTTTCAAAAAAATTCGGTTCCGGTTTCTTCGGACGGCCGGGCTTTGCAGCAGCGGCAGCACTGCCTTTTTCCACCTCCCTGATATTATTTTCTATTTTTTCCGTCAGCAATTCGTAGGCGCTTTCGCTATCAATAGCTGCATTGTATTTGGCGGCTATTTTAGAACTGCCCACTACAGCCGAGATCTCCAGGTCGGTTAAGATATTCATCCTCGAAGACGGTGAACCCAGATAGGTATGCACCAGTGGAGAAGGAATACCTTTTTCGTTCAACAAAGTTACGAAAGCTTCTGCAATACCAAGGTGGGTAATGGCTTCATCTACTTTATAAAACTCACTCGTCGGGTAGTTTTCCGAGGCCGTTTTGATCGCTTTACGGTCATTGGCCGTAAAGGCCCTTAAGGCATGCTGTATCTTGAGGCCCAGTTGTCCCAGGACAGAAGCCGGGATATCCTGCGGATTCTGGGTACAGAAGATCACCCCTACCCCTTTGGAACGGATCAGCTTGACCACGTTCTCTATCTGCTGCAGGAGTTCTTTACTGGCTTCATTAAAGATCAGGTGGGCCTCATCAATGAACATCACCAGCTTAGGCTGATCCATATCCCCTACCTCCGGTAAGGTGGCATATAACTCTGCCAGCAACTGCAGCATAAAGGTGGAGAAGAGTTTGGGCTTGTCCTGGATATCGGTAACACGCAGTATAGAAATGATCCCCCGGCCATCATCAGAAAGCCGCATCAGGTCATCTACCTCGAAACTGCGCTCCCCGAAAATATGATCGGCACCCTGGTTCTGTAATTCGATCACCTTACGCAGGATAGTACCTACCGAAGCTTTGGAGATATTACCATACAGCTGGCTGATCTCTGCATTACCCTGGTCAGAGGCATATTGCAGCAGTTTCACCAGGTCTTTAAGGTCCAGTATGGGCAATTGATTATCGTCTGCATACTTGAATAGCATCGCCAGCAAGCCCGATTGATTATCGTTCAGGTCCAGCACTTTGGAGAGTAAGGTAGCACCATACTCTATGACGGTTGCCTTCAGGCGGGTGCCCTGTTCCCCGCTCAGGCTCAGGAACTCCACCGGGTAGCCTTTAGGCGACCAGGTAGTCTGCATCTTGCTATAACGTTCTTCAATAATTTTATTCATTTCACCGGGCGCTGCAATGCCGCTCAGGTCTCCCTTTACGTCCATCATCAACACACTCACGCTGGCATCGCTCAGGCCTTCGGCCAGCAGCTGCAGGGTCTTCGTTTTCCCGGTACCGGTAGCACCGGCGATCAGGCCGTGGCGGTTCATTGTTTTCAGGGGTATGCTGACTCTAGCTTCAGGGATCACCTCACCGTCCAGCATGCCGCTACCTATAAAAAAAGAAGCTCCTTTAAAGGCATAGCCATCCTGCATTTGCGCAATAAATTGCTCTTTTCCTGCCATAATTATTGAAATTTAAGTATTGAAAAATTAATAACGTAAATTAGTGTATTTTGCCAATCTGAATTAAATTACAGCGTGAAATTTTCAAATCTTTTAGAAAAATATAAGGTCCCGAATTTTCTGATCCCTAACCATTTCAGACCGGTCGAGGTGTATGACCCCGACGAGGCTACGGAGATGGAGCAGGATCTTGATGCCGACCGGAAGAATGTTTATTACACGGTATATACTTTTGATGAAACGGCGGCAGAGATCTTCAAAACCAAAAGTGTAAAAGACTGTTTTATCGACTACCAGAACCTGGACAAAGTGATCTGGATCAATGTGGATGGCATCCGCAGGAAAGACGTGCGCCGTCTGTGCAGCCATTTTAATGTCCATAACCTTTTGGTGAATGACATTGTAAGCGTAGGCCAGCGCTCTAAAACAGATGAGATTGATGAGCATTTTTTCAGCCTCCTGCCCATGCTTACCTATAATGAAACCCTTCAACTGGTAGAGAAGGAGCAATTGAGCATATTGCTGGGCAAAAATTATGTGATCTCCTTCCAGGCAGAGCACAAAAGAGACCCTTTCGGGGAAATCCGGAAAAAACTAAAGAACCGTTTAGATGCTGTACGCAAAAAAAGCGCGGATTACCTGTATTATCAACTCGTAGATGCTGTAGTCGATGACTATTTCGAAGTGCTGGAATCACTGGCCACAAGGCTGGAAGTACTGGAACATAAGGCCATGGCAGTATCGACTCAGAACAGCATTTTATTGGAAATTTCAGCCCTGCGCAATGAGATCATGGTCATGCGCCGCGCAATGACACCGGTGAAGGATGTGGTCTTCTCTTTATGGCAGGCCAACTCACCTTTAATGGATAACCGAAACTCCAGGTTCTTCAAGGATGTGTACGATCACATACAGCTCGCCATAGAATACAACGAGGGTTACCGCGAGATGACGATCAACCTGCAGGACCTGTACATGAACCAGGTAAACACACGCATGAATGAGGTGATGAAGATCCTGACGATGGTAACCGTGCTGCTGGCCCCGGCCACAGTGATCGGTGGAATTTTCGGGATGAACTTTGACCGTATTCCCTTAATGCATAACCAGGTGGGCTTTTTCCTGACCATTTTCCTGATGTTTGGCATATCCATTGTAATGATTTTATATTTTAAGAAAAAAGGGTGGTTTTAAATACTTAAATTACATTAGATTTGCAGTCCGTTAAGGGCTCTGTAGTTTAATGGATAGAACGAAGGTTTCCGGTACCTTTGGTCGGGGTTCGATTCCCTGCGGAGCTACGAAAAAATTTATAAATGGCTGACTATCAGCCATTTATAAATTTTAAATCATTTTTTTGTACACGTTCTTGTACACTTTTATCTTAACTTCTTTCGATTTGAACCTGGTATATCCAGGATGAGGGGGAGAATTGTGACAATTAGCTTGTACCACAAACTCATCGGGGGTGTATCATGCTTTTTATAATTCACCCAACACTCATTACCCTTTGCATTTTTGCAATTGCTTCTCCATCTACACATAATTTACATTTCAAAGAAAGATAGAATGCTAATAAATATCGAAATAATAGAAGTTATTCAATAGGGTACATTTAAATAAATCTTTTATAAAACTATGATTTATTTATTTTTATATTTTAAATTTCCATACATTTAATTAAGTGTTTTAGTTCACCTTTAAACTTTCAAATTATGGTAACCAAAAAATCAGCAGCAGTTCCTAACAAATCAGCACCCAAAAAAGCAGCGGTAAAAATATCTGCAACAAAAACTCCTGCAAAAAAGGGGGCAGCTAAAGAATTAAAAGATTTATTTGAAGATGGCCTGAAGGATATCTATTGGGCAGAAAAGGCCCTAACAAAAGCGCTGCCAAAGATGGAGAAAAATGCAAGCTCTCCTAAACTTAAAAAAGCTATTGCAAGTCATTTACAACAAACTCAATCCCATATTACTCGCCTGGAAGACTGTTTTGCTTCGATAGGGAAGAAAGCAGTTGCTAAGAAATGTGATGCAATGCAAGGCTTACTGGATGAAGGTAAAAGTATTATGGAAGAAACGCTGCCGGGATCAGTAAGAGATGCCGGTATTATTGCCGCTGCTCAAAAAGTAGAGCATTATGAAATTGCAACTTATGGCACCTTAGCGGCTTTTGCAAAAGTACTTGATGAAAAGAAATGCCTTAAAAACCTGTTGGCCACTCTTGCTGAAGAAAAAGAATGTGATGAGTTGCTAACGGGCATTGCTGACACCGATCTGAATACTGATGCTATGAAGTAAGCTACACTTTTTATAGACTAAAGAGCGACCACTATTGATAGTGGTCGCTTTATAATTTACAAGTATATTTTATCCTACTCGTAATAAAAAGCCCCCTTATAAGAGCTATGTATGAAATGCTTATGAAAAAGTAAATTCAGTAGATATATGAAGTAAATTATTTACCCGGTCGATTTCTTATCTTATTCTTCAGACATGGTTAGAATAAATCGTACTTACAATGACACGCCGGGTATTATATAAAATAAGGCATTAATATACAAGTTTACACTGGTTTGAAAAGTTGTTAATCGTTGTTTCGTTCTTTTTGTTCATAATTGATTGATAGTTTTTATGTTATTTTTGAGTAAAATATTCAATCATGGCAAAGTTTATAAAAGTCACATCATCAGGAAACACAATTACCTATACTGTCAATGTTGACCAAATCGCAAGATTTTACTATTCGATAGTTGAACAATGTGTAATCATAGAATTGTCTTCTGGTGCTGATTTTAAAATTGCTGAGACCGAAAAAGAATTGGAGAAGCTACTTGTCTAAAGTTGTAATTTTAGTCACTCTCCAAAAAGGAATTCCTAAAAAGTACCATGTTGTTATAGTATTACGGTCAGTATATGAAAAACTGTAATCAGGGGTACGTATTATTTTCTTAGTAATCATTTCTAAAATTTTA
Source organism: Bacteroidetes bacterium 43-16 (assembly GCA_001897525.1). GTDB lineage: Bacteria > Bacteroidota > Bacteroidia > Chitinophagales > Chitinophagaceae > Edaphocola. Next base: position 55,996 of record MKTB01000007.1, read on the forward strand.
AGTAATAAAAAAGGCGGTCATTTTTGACTGCCTCTATTTTTTGTTCGTTGTTGGTGGCTTACCTTTCTTGAAGATGTTTACCAGTACTTTATCATATCCATCAGGTTCCGGTATGCTGAATTGAGCATATCTAAACATCGCTCGTTCTCTTAGTTCTTTGAACTCCTGCCATGTATTAGATACTTCCAAAACACCTAATACCTTATAGACTTCCTCATCTGTTTTGAATTTGGTGAAATACTTCTCATCACCTTTGAGCCTCTTAACTTCTTTTGCTAATCTCTCATCCATATACTAAGGTTTGGTAAGTTAATCTCTTACCTGTTATACCCTGTAAAAATAAGTCTATTTTCTCGCTTATTATACTCATTCTATTGTTAAACCTGAAAGATCTCTCGTTAAGGTACAATTGTAAGTGCTTTCTGGATACTTTGTAGTACACACCTATAATAGATCTTTTTAAGTGACTCCAGTAGTTCTCAATTCTGTTTGTGGTGATATCACCATCGACGTATTGTCCTTTTCCATGATCTACAAACTGGTGAGTATAGTACTTGTTTAGTCCTTGATAAGCTAACCATTCGTCTGTAAGTAGCCGACTGCCTTTTTCTATATGTTTCAATACTAAAGGTTGTATTGTTTTGGCTTTTGTGTCTGGAACTACAAATGTTTTGACTTTTGGATATTGGGAGTATACTTTTTCATAAACAAAATCACCATCTATAACTTTATGAGGTCTTCTTACTATCTTATATTCTCCTCTTTTTAATAGTCCTAGAACTGGTGTTTTATCTACAAACGATCTACCTTGAGAATTCTTTACTTTCTTGTCTGAGTGGCGATTCTTGTTCTTGCCACCTACAAAGGTTTCATCTGATTCAATATCTCCATCAAAATCGTCATCTTCCGGGTCTATACCAAATCTAAGTCGGGCTAAGATAAACCATGCTGTCTTTTGTGTAACTCCTAACTCATCTGCTAACTGGTAGGAACTTATACCTCTTTTATTGATGATGAAAAGGTATATAGCTACAAACCATGTACGAAAATCAATTTTGGAGCCTTCAAATATACTATCTGTTCTTACTGTAAAATACTTCTTGGTATTAACACAACGGTATTTGTTTCCTGCACATTTGTAAACTCTGGATTCAGCGTCAAATGGTGAAGTGACATTTCCATGCCATCTTAGTAGTTCCAGGTGATCTATACAAGATTGTTCTGTTGGGAATCTATCCAACAATTGTTTTACGCTCTTGTATGGTTTAACCGAGATCATATCACTTGATTTTATCCACTACAAATATAAGTAGAAATATACATCAAAGTGTAAAAAGGTACTTAAATATTTTCAGTATATTTGAAATAAAAACTATGGAAAATTTTACGGTTGGCGACTTAGTACTCATTAAAGAGGATAAGTCCAAAACAATATATGAAGTACTTGGTGACACAAGTGACAGCACAGGATTCTATAAAGTAATAAGGAAATACAAACCTGATATTTCAAAGATTAAAAACGGGACATCAACTTATATTGATGAGAAACTTTATACTCATAATCGGAAACCAGAAGAATTACAAAGATATCCTACCATGTCTAATCAAACACCACCAGAATAAGTTCCATTTACATCGTACAGGGTAAGTTTTTAACTTCCACCACCTTCTAAAACCTTGGATGTGTGGGGGGATTCTCATTTCTATACCACAATGGTTATTTTCATATGCAAAAACAATATCACCTCTTGCTTGATATTTGAGAACCTTTTTATTATTACCTTTGTATTTCATTTTAAAATGTTTTGAATTTGATTAATTAATAGAACAATACATATCGTAAATACTTTTAGTATTATATCATAATAGTGCTACTCTAAATTACCACCTAGTACACAAGCCACAAATTATGACTATGATGCGCCTGATAAGGCGTAGCTGTGTCTTTTGTGGTGATAGGTTGTGGTAAACCTTGAGTAGCGGAAGAATTTCAGTTACGCCATTTTTATTTTTTAACTACTCATAAATTACCACAAATGAAGAAATTAATACCGTTATCTGCGATGATTTTACTGTTATCTTGCAAGAATGGTACCAGTCAATCTAACACGAAGCCTCAACGTATGTATACTGAAGCAGAATTACAAGAGGCTGTCCGTAAGGCTAAAGAACAGGAAAAATCAGATAATGATGCTATACAAGTTGCACTAACTGCTGGTAGAATGGCCAGAGAACTAGAAAAACAAAAAGAAAACCCTAAAATATATTATGTGTTTGGTATAATACACGCTTCTTATTCAAGTCATACCATTCCACCTCAAATTGATTACTATTCTTATTCAACCAAAATAATTGAGTATTCTCATAAACCTACAAGAGATGATGAATATAGAATTTTGGACGATTTAGACCGAAGTGACCAGATCAGTATTGATCGAAAAGTCCACTATGACTTTAAAACCCTTAAACGAAAAGTATTCGTTTTTGATTCATACGCAGATGCTAGTGAAAAACAACAGTTTGTTTATAAATACGGGTTAGAATAACTAATTTTTCACCTTTAAATAAATATTATGACTAAGAAAGAATATTTCGAAAGATTAACTGAAAATGAAATTAAAATGGGAGATTCGTTTATGATTTTTCATCAACCCCCTAACAATCTTGATAATGGTACACTAGAGATTAACGGGTCAACAACTAATGCAGTATTTCTAACTATGAACACAGATTATTTGGTAACGGAAGAATCAGGAATCTTAAAAGTTGGCTTGAAAATGGTAAACAATAACCGAAGAATATCATTCAAAAAAGATACTAAACTTAATATTCTTGTTGAACCTTTTGGTGATTGGTTATATTTTAAGGTAGATGATTTTGAGCGGATATTAAACGATCAACTATTCGTGTTTGTAGGCTCCTAATCTCAAACATCATATCATAGAATATTTCATCATTTGGAAGCATTTCCCTAATGCGAGGTTTGAGGAGATTAATTTCTATTTTTATCAACTTTGCGTATATTGATTTTCTATCCCGAGGTTTCATTTTTGAATATTTTTACGGACCACCTTAACAGTGGTCTTTTTTGTTAACTGTTAAAATGGAAGTAAAAATATCATCTATAATCACTTCATTATCTTATATTTGTGAAATCTCCAAACTCGACTGATCAATTAAGAAGGTTTTTATCCGACATTTTTCACATTAAAAACCCAAACAACTGAAGCAGAAAAAGAAAAGAGAAAACTTCTGGTTTACTATCCTAATCATGCTACTACCGCATGTAGGTCAAAAAGTAACAATCAAAAATGTTACTGTAAATTTTGAATTTAGTATCAACCTTACCGTCAAAAAAGTAAGGTAGGAGTAAGTAAGAGGTGTGAGTGAAAATTCACACCTTTTTTTATTTTAACTCAGTGTAGAATGGTATATTAGTGCCTAAAATAATATGAACAAGCAAAGTTAAAAAAAGTGCTATTTAATGACAGCACATTTTGTTCATACTACAATCTTTGATCAATTAATATATCGTTCAGGATAGCTTTTAGTTTGATTTTGACAAAGGTGTTTAGCTTTAATTGATAAGGCAAATTTCAACATATTATTCAGATCAAACAATAGGCAAATTCCCGTATTTTTTAAATCACTATACAACAAAAGCCACCCCGAAGGATGACTTTCTTATTATTAGTATGGTGCTTCCACGTAATAAATTACCCGGTCGCTCCCTTAGCGATAAAATTAGCATTGCGCTTTTTCTAACATCTATACGGACTTTCACCGATACGCCGGGATTGTCTGCTAGTAAGGGATATACTGCTAATTTCTCTTTGAAGTAAAGATATATCAATGAATGTAAATAAAGTGTAAAAAATACCTGGTCGCTTCCCTTAGTGCTCACACAAAAATCAGACTTCCACTGACTCGCCAGGCATACCTTAAATACGAGATTTTAGGCATGCCAGATTTCAAAAGAGTGTTAAAATACAAGCACTTATGATATTTCAATTATTATTTAGTATTACTTTATGAAGACCTTCAAAACGAAAGTTTTTTAAGTTTCATAATAATACAGCCTTGCATTCCTGCAAGGCTGTATTATTTTAAGGATGGAAACATTATAAAAAGTCTCCCAGGAATGAGAAACCGTAATAGTATGAAAAACTAATTAATTTTTGGAACTACATTATGTTCTAAGAACTCTTCTTCAAAAGTTTCGTATTCCCACCTTTTTTTAATTGTATTGTACCATTTACATTGAACTACGGGAATGCCTAAGTAGGAGCAGTTGGTTCTTACCACGGACATACTTTCGAGGTGATATGGACTGTTCTTAAATTGAACATGATCACCAGTTCTGAATTTCAAAGTTTCTGCAATCATTGTATATATTTTTTATATTTTCCCCATTGTAGAATTCCACAATCTCCGTGTGGATTATTTTTTAAGTTTATCCTGATTTCTATTGGAAAGCCCGGTCACGACCAATTCTACAAACAAAATAAGTAATCAGACTTTCACTGACCTGCCAGGCTATTGCGAAATTAATACAACAACCATGCCATTTCTATCGTTCTACAAAAAAGCCCCGCATTTCTGTGGGGCGGGGCTTTACTGTAATTTTCTTGCTACGGCACTTCCAGCGCCCGGTTTCATCCATCCGCGAAGGAACTTTTGCTGTCTGGCATTCCTATTCGCTATTACTGCTGTTCGATAGGTTAGCGAAGCGTATATCGAACAATCGAACCTGAGATTTAAGATTCCTTTATTAATTGTTCCGGCTATGCAGTTCTGAGCAATACTATACCCACTTATTGGCAAGTATACTTTCCTTCAGGCGCTCATCCCAGCCTTCCAGATAATAAGGCATCAATCTTCTCTTTAAAATTACTGCTGTATTGTTCCAGCATTGAAACCTCTGCCCTATCCGCTTCAGAAAATCTTTTCTTTTCAACTATTGCTAATCCCTCCTTCAGCACCTGGTACGGACACTTCATTTCGGTATCTTCCCCATACGCCAGGATCCAGGAACGGCTATACTCCAAAGCAAATTCGTAGGGAGACCACCACCGGCGCATATCGCACACCCATAGTTTTTCCTCGATACACTTTAATAATGGTTTCTTGTATTGATAAATCAAGTTGACGCATTTGCCGATATAAACCGGCTCTATTAAGTTTAGCATCACTTAAAAATAAAAAGCCCCTGACGGGGGGCCTTTAACATAGGATAATCTTGTTGAGAATCAGGTCCCCCGGTCAAGTTCTTATCTTAATCAGACCTGGTTGAAATCAATAAATCGTACTTACAACGACACGCCGGGAATAAGTTTGGGTATTAACCACTGTGTTAAAAAAAAAGGTATATCTTAAATGATCTTTTTATAGGTTGGCGTTTTTGAGAATGCAAAGATGAGTCTAAAATGGACAACAGACAATAAAGGAATTCCCGTAAATTTCATAAAAAACCGGCTCAACAAATCTGTTAAGCCGGTAATATACCTGACAGTTCTTATAAACTAAACGCACAAACAAATCTCACTTAATAAGGCACGCCAGATACCTATATAAGATACGAAGATTCGGAAGGAAAGGTTTAGAAAGCAGTGTTAAAAGGCAAGCTTACATTGCAGCAAATAGTTAAAAATAAATAATCTGATCAGTAGCTTATTAGCATAAAATAGCTGAAAGCCTCTGCAGTCCAGGAATCAGACTAATGTAGCCAATAACACATTCAACTGTGCTTTATCCATCCTTTCTTCAATAATGGCGGTGGCCTCTGCATCTGAAAGCATCTGCACCGCAAACCGGCGATCCGTAAAATGGACAAGGTAAAAACAGTTAACTGCTGCTATAGCCTCATAGTCTACAGGAACACCGGCACCTAACTGATCCAAAGCAGCCAGCATCTGCACCACATCGTAGCGGCTAAACAATAGCCGGTTGGCAGTGCCCAGTGATTCCAGGAAAATAACCGCTTGTGAAGGTACATTATCCGTCACGGCAAAGCGGATACAATTGCCCGCCATTTCAAGATTCACCAGGCTCTCCAGGATAGGGATATGGTTAATATTACCCAGGGCGATCTGCTCCAGCAGAAACTGGCTAAATATCATCACCTCATCTTTGAACTGGAAATTGCTTTTGGGATAGTAAGCCCAGAATTGACGGGTGTACTCCCGCGTACGCTCACCCAGGATATTGCAGGTATAAGGCATAAGGTCATACAAAGGGGTAAAGCGGTTGATCTGGTACAACATACAGCTGGTACCTATACCCCTGCTCTGCTGCAATAAGAATATAATCCTGTCTTTTTCAAGCGATGTAAGAACATACTTTTCATCCAGCAACTCCGGATTTTGTTTAACGGCTCTGCAAAAGTCTCCATTCGCTACAAGGTCAGCAAAAGCCTGTTGAAATTCCTTTAAGGACATACGATGTTTTTTGATTTCAGACAGATCGCTCTGGCGTGTTCCAATTGTTCTAAGATACCTTCATTACCCATAGTGTTGAAATAGGATTCATGAAACTCAAACGTGACACCCCTGAGATTGGGACAATTAGGCACCACATAATCCAGCAGCTCCCATACTTCATCATTGCATCTCCCGGAATGAGAATCCAGGTACATTTCGCCGATCACATTACCTCCGGCAATATGAATCTCTACCACATCTTTCAGGTCCAGGCTATCGATAAACTGTTTACGGTCAAAATTAAAATTAGTGGCATTGGCATGCACATTATGCAGATCCAGTAATAAACCGCAACCGCTTCTGTTGCACAGTTCGGCTAAGAATGCGCCCTCTTCATACTTTTCCTCATTAAATTTTACGAAATAAACATTGTTCTCCATCAGGAAAGGGGTGTCTACTTTTTCCTTTATCTGCCCTATCTTGCCGGTAAGCATTTCCATCACCTCTTCATCAAAGGTAAGGGGCAAAGCCAGGCAGGTACTGTATTCTGTAACTTCCTCATCATGTACCTTGCTGTAAGAAAGATGATCACTGTTCCATAAAAATCCGAACTGCTCCTGCAGGCGGATCACATTGTCTAAATATGCTTCATCAAAATAACCGGCAGTACCCAGCGAAAAGCCCACATGATGCGCTACGAGCGGCCAGCGCTGTCCCAGTTCCAAAATGCGCTTTTCATAAGCAGGAAACATATCAAAACGACCCGCTGCACCTACACCTTTATCTGAAAACCAGGTATCAGGTATAATCTCTATATAATCTACAGCATCTGGTACGGTGTCCAACAGGGTATCAAGCGACCTGTTGTACAGTATCCCAACACCTACAAAATCATTCATAAGTCTATGTTTTAAATAAAAAATAGATATAACAATACATTTGTTAATGTCCGTTATATCTATTTTCTCAGGAAATTAAAATAAGCTGCTTAAATTTTTTCGGAGAATACGCCAACATAGTCAGCAATTTTTCCACCGGTAAATCCAGATCTGCAAGTTGGGCAGGTTGGCGGAATGCCGGTAAATCCGGAACGACATTCAGGACATAAAGGATCAAATCCAGGAATATCTTCTTCTCTGAAATTAGTCTGAACAGGCCTGTTAGATAATGTGGTTACTTCTGATTGGTTTGTTTGATTTTTCATTTCTTTTCTAAGTTTAGATGTCTCCTACTCTATAAGCTTTTCGGAATACGCTTGTATTGTGTACATTAAAAATAATCCATTTAGATAATAAAAAAAAATATTTTTCTGGCACCGTATTATAACAGGCAATACAAATATTCGGAAATAGCCTATTACAACATAATTAAAAACCATGTAACGATGTCTCCACCTGTCTCATAAAGAAGATAAGCGTACTTCCGTTATATTTTGTCGTTTAAACACAAACTAAAGTAATCATCAATGCAGACTTATCTGCAAAAAAATAATTACGGTTAATAAGAACCCGCTCCTGACAAGGATTACAAAAAAACAGCCTGTATGAATTAATCATTTTTTTTGCGGAAATTAAGCGTCCTCAAACAAAGTCTGCTTTTAGCAAAAAAAACATATTTAAAATCTGATTTCTTTTTTATACTTTGTGCAAAATATCTCAAATTTGCAAACTTGTTATAATCCTTTTGCTATTTAAATAACAAGTACTGCTACAGACAGATACTTACATTGAATTATCTTTTTTGTTTCATACTACGGGTCCTCCTTTAGCATGCTCTCATGCATAAAAGGCAGGGCCTTTTCTTTTGACTACCCTGTCAACATTTCCTATTACCAAGCTTAAAAAAAATAAGTGTCTTTTTTGATGACAATATCAAGAAGCAGGCTGCTTATGCTTTGCCTTGAAGCACCTTTCTTCTGCCATTCAAATAGCTGCATTAAGCGACATAAAAAAGCTGCAACATTTCAGGAAAAAAAATATTGCCGGTCAATAAGGGTATTCCTGTAGTACCTCGTCTAAAATGAGTTAACCGATTCAAAGTAATATTATAGCTAAGCAGGACGGCTGTCACCGGGCCTTATTGATCTCTATTAAAATGAAACAAAACAAAACAAAAAGCAGTGTAGCCACCCCTCCTAAACCGCTTCAAAGAACGGTGCGCCAGGAACACCATAAGCAAGCGGCTATACGTATCCCCGCCATCGTAGTGAACCTGATCGCAGGTATAATATTCCTTGCCGTGATCACCTTCGTAAAAAACAATAACAGGGGATATAACTGGATGTGGGAAGGTCTTATAAAGGGTAACATAGCCACAATGGAACAATACGCTGAGGCCACCAATGACCAGAAAAACCAGGAGCGGCATGGCAACTTCTTTACGTTCATGGACTACATCAATAAAAAAACCCCCGAAAATGCCATCATATTAATGCCCGGAGATAGTATCCTCAATCAGCTCAATCCAAAACTAAAATTATCCGGGTTAAAGAACAGGAATATGGTCACTTTCTTCATCTACCCAAGAAAAGCAGTTTACTCGGATAGTGAATACGACAAAAAAGAACTGTCCAAAGCCAATTATGTAGCGCTTGTCAATCTTAACACAGCACAGTCAAAGAATGACCCTAATCCAAAACAAGCCTTTTCCGTTCAACCCTTACCTTAAACCCTTGTCATCATGTTAATTATTGGTACCGTCCTTACTATTTTACTTGGATTTATCATCGTGCAATGTATACTAAAGCAATCAGATCTTTTAGTGGCACTAGGCTTATCTGGAATGGTGGGACTAGGCATTCAGACGCTCTATATGTTCGTGTCAAACGCAATGGGTTTACCGATTACGGCCATCTCCACAGTAATATTCTCTGTAGTTGCTTTAATTTTTTTTGGGGCAGGTTATTATTACCAGACCGCCACCATTCCTTTTGGTAAAAAATACTTCGCAGGATTTAGTTTCTCTAAAGATATAGGCTCCGTTAATGTGATATGGCTGCTCTCCTTTGCGTTCACGGTTTATATTGTCTACATTATATCTCTTAAATCCCTTTTTTGGCCTACCTATGCCCATGATGCCCTTACCTCCTTTGACCTGTTTGCCAAAGGTATTGCCCGGGAAGAAACGCTGTTAAACAGCCTCATCATGGAAAAACGAGTAGGTCCGGGAGCCGCTTACCCACCCTTTTACAGTTTAGGTGTGGCCTATTTTTACCAGATAGGATATGAAAATGCAAATACCATTTCTGTCCTGTTCCTCGTTTTCTTTACCATTTCGTTTTATGCAGTAAGCAGAGTATTGTTACATAATTCAACCAGCGCTGCATTTTTCACCTTTATGGCGATCAGTATCCCGGAATTTATCGGGCAATCGGCGATCAATATTACCAGTTGCCCCCAAGCCATGATGGTCTCCTTATCCATTGCCTGCTTCATGATCTGGTTTAATCAGCGAGCGCGCATCAATTACCTTAACCTTTCCGCAGTGTTAATGGGATTAGCAGGTTTTTTAAGAAGTGAAACAGTAGTTTATATGTTACCCGTCTTTACTCTGCTAGCCGGCTTATTCCTGTTCAAAAAAGGCATTAAGCCCGCAGCAGTCGCCCGGTTTATTATCCTAGCGGTACTACCCCTTGCTTTATGGCAAATCTTCTTAAAACTGAATGCCGGGATAATGGAAAAATTTGTTCAGATTGAATTCTCCCATTCCTTCGACAGCCAGCAATTGGCCACATCCGGTCGCCTGATGTCCGGCATTATTTTCAGCGCCCAGTTTTTTGGCATTACCCCATACATAGGTATCCTTAGCTTGATCCTTTCTTTAATCGCTTTAAAATGGGGCAAGAAAGATCTCCTGTTTTTTTCACTTATCTGCATCACATTCGCACTTTATTTACTACTGGTCAATCAAATGAAATTAAAATTTGATTCCATGGAAAACATCATCCAGTTTTCAGGCAAACGTTTTCTGTTCGGCATGGCCATTTTAATCTGGCTCAGCCTGGCCAGCAACCGTTATATATCATTACTCTTCGACAAACTACACCGGTCCCTTAGCCGCAAAAAAACACTTTAATTGATCTCAACTCATTTTCGCATGAAGCTATCTGTAATTATCCCGACCTATAATGAAGCCAAAACCCTTGCACAATTGATTAAAAAAACACTTGCCGTTCCCATCAACAAAGAGATCATTGTGGTGGACGACGGGTCTACAGACGATACGCAAAGCGTGCTGAAGGAATTTGAAAACATGGACGATGTGATCCTGCTGTCTCATGGCTACAACCGGGGCAAAGGACGTGCCATACGCACCGGGCGGGAAAAAACATCAGGAGATATTACCATTATCCAGGATGCAGATTTAGAAACAAATCCTAATGACTATTTACACCTGGTAGAGCCTATTATACAAAAAAGCACCAAGGTTGTTTACGGCTCCCGTTTATTAAATCAATCCGCTGATCACAACTGGAAATACTATTATGGCGGCCGGTTCATTACTTTCATCGCCAACCTGCTTTATCGCCAAAATATTACAGATGAACCCACCTGTTACAAAGTATTTGATACCGCATTCTTTAAAAGCATTCCTTTGGAATGCGAGCGGTTTGAATTTTGCCCGGAGATCACAGCGAAGGTTAGCAAGAGAGGGATCAAAATTGTAGAATTACCCATGGAATATTTCCCCAGGAAAGCCTCTGAAGGTAAAAAACTAAAAATGAAGGACGGTTTCAAAGCCCTCTGGGTACTCCTGAAATACCGGTTTAAAAATTAACCCCTGTCCCCCGATTTGTGCTGGCCGTTTACCCCATCAATAACACTACCCCGGCACAAGCACTTATATTCAATCCCTTTTGCTGTATGCTAAGGCTTCTTCTTTAAATGTGCATAGGCACAACTCAAAGGAGGAGCCTTTCTTATTAAATATAAGCAATGCGCTCAAATATATCTTACTAAGGCCCCATCCTTAAAACGCTTGCACTGTGTTTACCCTACAGCAGTATAGAAAAAACCGTATAAAACCCCGGGTATCAAAAAAGAAAAATCCAGGATTAACTTAATTCCTATAATTTTATTTTTTCAATGAAAGGAACCGAATTCCACTCCCGAAAATAATTCAATCATTCAAGCTAAAAGTAAACAACACAACCATTAAACATCAGGACATATGCACCATACCATACTCCTTATCCTTGGTCTTTTATTTGCCGCAATGCTACTCGTATTGCTGGCCAAAAGAATGAAGATCGCTTACCCGATTTTCCTGGTCATTGCAGGCTTAGGGATCAGCTTTATACCCGGCGTTCCTATACTGCATCTCGATCCGGATATGATCTTCCTGGTCTTCCTGCCACCGCTGCTCTATGAAGCAGCCTGGTACACCTCCTGGAATGATTTCTGGAAGTGGAAACGACCCATTTCCCTGCTGGCATTTGGCCTGGTATTTTTCACTTCCACTATTGTGGCCTATTCCACCACTGCACTCATTCCCGGCTTTACTCTAGCCCTCGGTTTCCTGCTGGGTGGCATCGTGTCACCACCAGATGCCGTAGCAGCGGCCACTGTACTCAAAGGCATGAGCGTACCGAAACGGATCATGACCATACTGGAAGGCGAAAGCCTGGTCAATGATGCCTCTTCACTCATCGTATTTAAGTTTGCACTCCTGGCGGTACTTACGGGCACCTTTTCCATACAGGAAGCCTCCGGCCAGTTTTTCATGGTCGCAGGTATGGGTATCGTCGTAGGTCTGGCAGGAGCACATATTATGTATGCCGTACATCGTTTCCTCCCCACCACACCTGCAATAGATGCCGCCCTCACCGTCATGACCCCCTATCTCCTGTACCTTGCTGCCGAGCAGTTCCATTACTCCGGGGTGATGGCCGTAGTCAGCGGGGGTTTATTCATGTCCTACCGCTCCCATGAAGTCTTCCAGACCGGGAGCACCCGTATCAATATGCTGGGCGTATGGACCACCATGATCTTTGTGATGAACGCCTTGGTATTTGTGCTCATCGGGCTGGAACTGCCCGAGATCGTTGCAGGTTTAGGCGAGTATTCAATAGCAGACGGGATCAAATACGGCCTTATCGTGAGTGGCATCATCATTGCCTTACGCTTTCTCTGGGTCTATCCAGCCGCCCATATTCCACGCTGGCTGAGCGCCAGGGTAAGAAAAGACCCTTCTCCCGGCTGGAAAGGGCCATTGATCATCAGCTGGGCAGGCATGAGAGGGGTTGTATCCCTGGCAACGGCCCTATCTATACCCGTTTTAATGGACGATAAGACCACCCAGTTCCCGCAACGCAACCTCATTATTTTCATCACCTTCGTCGTGATCTTCATCACACTGGTCTTCCAGGGCCTCACCCTGCCACTGATCATTAAACTGGCTAAAGTGAAAGAAATAGACAACATCCTCCCGGAAGAAGAACAAATGGCCGGCATACAATTACGCTTAGAAAATGTAGCCTTAAAACTGGTCAGCGAAAAGTACCAGGAACAAATGCAGCGCAACGAACTGATCCGTATTTATAAAGCCAACCTGGAAAATGATATCAGCAGCACCACGCAGCGACTGGAATCTATGGCCTGTGATGCCAGCCAGCTCAAAGAGGTAAAATCCTACCATAAACTCCTCCTTGACATTTATGCCCTGCAACGCAAAGAGCTGTTCCTGCTCCGCAAAGAAAAGTTCTTCAGCGATGAAGAGATCCGGAAAGCAGAAATGCAGCTGGACCTGGACGAATTGAAAATCACCAATAACATGCACCTCTAATATTTCACCGGGGAACAACACATTATACTAAAAATAAATACTTAACATAAGAGCTTACGTAAAACAGGTCTTTTCCCAAGACCTGTTTTAACCTTTTGTTTTACATAAGCCTAACAATTTAAACCATTAGAGAAAATATTATAGCGTAAAAATTCCTATTTTTACGCCCAAACCAACAAAACAAAAAAACTTTGTCTAACACTTCTTACAGAAACCTTTTGGATGAAGAGCTGTTCTACCGGATTGCGCAACGCAAAGACCAGGAAGCGATGAATATGCTCTATAAGCGCTATGCCCACTTGGCAATGGGTGTAGGCTTAAAGTATTTACCTCATGAAGATGCCAAAGACATCGTACAGATCGTATTTGTAAAGATCTGGACCGATGCGGCTCAATATAAAGTTAAAAGTTTCAAGCCCTGGCTCTATACAGTGGTGAAAAACCAGTGCCTGATGCAGTTAAGAAAAACCGACCATACCGTCGAGCTTCAGGATAATGGCTTCGACTTTATGGAATATGAAGACTTATCGCATCATAAAATGGAACAGGAACAAATTCTGAGGATATTGGAATCTTGTCTGGAAAAACTGCAGGCACCCCAGAAAAACTGTATCGAACTGTTCTACAGGGGCATGAAAACATATGGCGAAATTGCTACCTTACAGCAACTCTCCGACAAACAAGTGAAGACCTACCTGCAAAACGGACGCCGTAACCTGAAAATTTGTTTTAGTCAACATAAAAACACCAATTTATAGCAGCCATGTACAGTAGAGACCGATTGATAAAAGCTATAGACAATAGTGCCTGTCTCACCCGCAGACAGATTGATGACTATTTGCAACATAAATTGTTTCCCGAAGAGCTTTACGTAGTAGAAATGCATTTAAATGAATGCCCTTTCTGCAACGATGCGGTGGAGGGCTATACCAAATCCGGGAATGCCAACCAGCTATTGAGCACAGTGGAAACTTTTTCTTTTACAGAAGTTCCGCCACAGGAAACCGTTCCGGTACAAAAGCAAGCCCCGGCTAAAGCTCCCGAGCACAAAGTTCCGGAAAAGAAAGCAGCGCCTGTAGCCCCGGAAAAAGTAAAAGAAACCATTAAAGCCCCTCAGCCGGAGCCCACTAAAAAAGTGGTTTTCGAAAAAGAGAAAAAATCCAGGAAACTGATCCCTATAGGCATTGCAGCAGTATTAGCTTTGGGCATCTGGGGCATCACAAAAATAGGCAGCGACAAAGACCCTAACCAAATACTGGCCGAAAACGGCAACCTTGCAGCCAATGAAAGCACGGAAGACGGTATGTTCAATGAATCATCCATCAACCGGAAAGAAGATTCTGCCATGAATGCCAAATTCGGCTTCCAGAACCAGCAACCGATCAGCTCTGGACACTACAGCGCAAGACAGGCCTCCCCGACAGGTGACGGACAAGCAGCTGATTCCGTATCCCTCGCTATGGCAGATGCCACAGAGCAGGCCAGCCCGGCAATCGCCAAAGCAGAAGAACGCCCCGGCAGATTTGTAGGACCTGTGCTGCCCAAAGAAGAAGAGCAAAGAAGAACAGCTAGTGCCCCGGCCAATGCAGACAAATCGAAACTGGCGACTGCAACAACTTCTGCGGCTAAAGCAAAAACAGCAGAACAGGCACGAGCAGACAACAAAACAGTAGCCGCCAACAGCAAGGATGCCGCCAAAAATAAAACGGCAGCTACAGCAGCATCTGCCCCGGCTCCGGCCAATGCCCGTACTGCCGCAATGGCAAAAGAGACGGCTAAATCTTCAGAAAACAAAGCTGCCACCGCTCCTAACCAGGCCCTGGCACAGGCAGATAAAGATTATAAAAAAGGCCTGGAGCTGTATAATAAAAAACAATACTCCGCTTCGATCATGTATTTCCAGTCTGCAGCTAAAGTGAAAGACTACCCCAACAGGAGCAAAGCCGAAAGCTATATAAAACTGGCTAAAAGCGAAGTAGTGAATGCGGAGCGCAAGAAAAACAGCGAAAAGAATAATGACAAATAACAGGACCCTCCTTACCCTTCATTGAAGGAATACATTAACGTATGCTTGAATCCTACATAACTAACATTGATCGTTATATACGTGAAAATTTCCCTGCAGAAATCAGGGAAATTTCTGTTTTGGCCTACAAGACCATCAGCTTAATTATCCTCTTTGTCACCCTGGCCTATCTCCTCAAAAAAATATTTCTTCCCGTCATCAGGTGGGCGGTCAACAAGCTGGACCGGCCCCTCTACAAGGCGCTATATGAGCGCAAGGTATTCCGGGCATTCCTGAATTTTGTACCGCTTATCTTCTGCTACTTCCTCATCGAAGAAGTCTTTTACCGGAGCAAAAGATACCTGCCCTATGTAGACATGGTCTTCAACTGGCTCATCGTTACCATCATCGGGCAGATCCTCTACCGCACCACCAAAGCCGTAGAAGACCATACCACCTACCAGACCGCCGATTACAATACCACCAGCTTCAAAGCCGTGGGCCAGTCCATCAGGATTGCCGGCTCGCTGATCTATGTTATCATCTCCCTGTCCATTTTCCTGAGGGTATCTCCGGGCAGTATCCTCGCCGGGCTGGGTGCCATGACGGCATTAGTATTGCTCATGTTCCGGGACAGTATCCTGGGCTTTATTTCCGGCATCCATGTAGCCACCTCCAAGCTCTTCAAGGTCGGCGACTGGATCAATCTTACCAAGTACAAACTGGAAGGCACCGTCATAGAAATTAACCTGCTGACCACCAAAATAAAAAATTTCGACAACACCATTTCCTCTGTACCCACCTATGATCTCATCTCCAGCGAAGTGCGCAACGCGCAGGTCCTGATCGACCGGAACTCAAGGAGGATCAAAAGATCGGTGTATTTCAACATCAAATCCTTCCGCTTCATCGACTACAGCCTCTTCCAGCGCTTACAAAAAATAGATTTATTAAAAGAATACTTCCTCACCGTAAAAAATGAGATCCGTAGATTGGAAAATATGCAACAGGGCGAGGCAGAAGAAGACCTGATCAACGGCAAGCAATTGACCAATATAGGCACCTTCAGGATGTATGTGCTGGAATACCTGAAACACCATGAGAAAATAGACGAAACGCAGACCATAATGGTGCGCCAGCTGGAGATCACCCCGCAAGGTATGCCCCTGGAGATCTATTGCTTTACCAAACTGGGCATCTGGGGCGATTTTGAGAACCTGCAATCAGACATCTTTGACCATATCCTGGTAGCGGCCAAGGAATTTAACCTCGACATCACCCAGTCAGTGATTGCACCTTCCAATCCTAATAACCACTAATAGCCATACTTATCTTTCCATCTTTGCTTTAAGAAAGCCCTTATTTTATCTTCCGAAGGATTATCCCCGGGATCATAAAAGGCCGTACCGGAAAGCATATCCGGTAAAAATTCCTGTTCCACAAAGTTGTTTTCGTAGTCATGGGCATATTTATAATTATTCCCATAACCCAGTTCCTTCATCAATTTGGTAGGCGCATTCCTGATATGGAGCGGTACCGGCAGGTCGCCCGTTTGCCGCACGGCCGACTGCGCCTTATGGATAGCCAGGTAAGAAGCATTACTTTTCAGGGAACTCGCCAGGTAAGTCACCGTTTGTGACAATATGATCCGGCATTCCGGGTAACCTATATTCTCCACCGCCTGGAAGCAGGCATTGGCCAGCAACAAAGCATTGGGATTGGCATTGCCGATGTCCTCACTGGAAAATATGATCATGCGCCGGGCAATAAATTTAGGGTCTTCTCCACCCTCTATCATGCGCGCCAGGTAGTAAACCGCGGCATTGGGATCGCTGCCGCGCATCGATTTGATAAAAGCAGAAATAATATCATAATGCTGCTCACCCGACTTATCATACAAAGCCATTTTCTGCTGCACCACGTGCTGCACATAGGCATTATTAATATGATGCTCCCCTTCCGGAAGCGTCTCTGCCAGCAATTCCAGTAAATTCAGCAATTTGCGGCCATCACCGCCACTGCGCATCAGCAAAAGCTCCCATTCATCAATGACCAGTTGCTTTGACCGGATGTATTCATCTTCGTTCATCGCCCTCAGCGCCATATTCTTCAGGTCATCTGCAGCAAAAGGATGCAGCGTGTACACCTGTGAGCGGCTCAGCAAGGCGCTGATCACTTCAAAAGAAGGGTTTTCTGTAGTAGCGCCGATGAGTACGATATAGCCCTTCTCCACTGCCGCCAGCAGGCTGTCCTGCTGCGATTTATTAAACCGGTGGATCTCATCAATAAACAATACGGCCTTGCCCGACTTCCGCGACAGCTCAATCACCTGCCGCACCTCTTTCACCCCCGACTCTACCGCACTTAAACTAAAAAAAGGCAATCCCGACTCTGAAGCGATGATCTGGGCCAGCGTAGTCTTGCCGATACCGGGAGGCCCCCAGAATATCATAGAGTGCAGCCTGCCGCTTTCCACCATCTGCCTCAGTATCCCATTAGGCCCCACCAGGTGCTCCTGCCCTACCACATCATTCAATGTTTCCGGGCGCATTCTTTCCGCAAGAGGTTTCTGGTTCATTCTGATATCAAGATTAAAATTTACTTAACTTAGCGCAAATTTAAGTGTTTATGCGCGGTTTTTATTTGATTTTCACATTAGTGCTCCTTTGCCATACAGAGGTTTTCAGCCAGGCAAAGGACCTGAGTAAAGAATATAATTACAAAATGCCCGGGGCCAACATACCTCCCTTTGAAGTAAAGACCTTAAAGGGTGCCCTGGTGAGCAATAAAGATGTGGCAGCTTATGACAAAGTAATGCTGATCCTCTTCAATCCCAGTTGCGGGCACTGCCAGGACCTGGCGAAGGATATTGTAAAAGAATATAAAGGACTGGAAAATGTAGCGATCATCTATATCGGTGGTAAAGGTGTAGACGAGCATATTCCAAGGTTTATTGAAGAGACCGGCCTGGATAAAATACTGGATCAGAAAAATGTGTATATCGGTACTGATAACACCAAAAAGTCCGATACGCAATACGAGATCTCCGAATTCCTGTACAACCTGTTTGAGTTCCGGCTACCACAGGTCAACATTTATGACCAAAAAAGGACCATGATCTACAAAAGCCTGGGTACAGCAGACATAAACGCTATACTCGAAAAAGTAAATACAAAGTAAACACCCTGATTGTAGGATAGTATCCATGCAATATATAATAATAAAGGTCGTCCACGGACGACCTTTATTATTATATCATTTTAATCATTCTTTTTAACACCCGGTTTCTGTTCCGGTTTGGGCAACCTGCCTTTCTCTTTCAGCGCATTATTCAATAAATATTCTATCTGTCCATTCACGCTTCTAAAGTCATCGGCAGCCCACTTTTCCAGCGCTTTATACATTTCTGCATTCAGCCTCAACACGAAATTTTTCTTATCTGCCATAATTTTCAATGCTTTATTGGTACAAAGTACCTGTATTCAAAACAGGCGCAGCAGCCTTCTCTCCACATAGCACCACCATCAGGTTGCTCACCATAGCCGCTTTCTTTTCATTGTCCAGCACTACGATGTCTTTTTCTGACAACTTGTGCAAAGCCATTTCTACCATGCCTACCGCACCTTCCACGATCTTGGCCCGGGCAGCAACGATCGCTGTAGCCTGCTGACGTTGCAGCATAGCGCCCGCTATCTCTGAAGCATAAGCCAGGTGACTGATCCTTGCTTCCCTGATCACCACACCTGCCGGTGCCAGTCTTTCTGCCAACTCTTTTTCCAATATTTGGTTCACAGACTCTCCACCTTCTCTCAATGTGAGCATAGCGCCTTCATCTTCCAGGTTATCATAAGGGAAGCTACCTGCCAGGTGGCGCACGGCCGCTTCACTTTGCGTTTTTACATAAGACACATAATTACTCACCTCGTAAGCTGCTTTATAAGTATCCCCTACCTGCCACACGATCACCGCACCTATCTCTATAGGATTACCCATCTTATCGTTCACCTTTAACGTCTGTCCCTGCAGGTTATCTGCACGGAGGCTCACTCTTAAAGAAGTGTACAGGGGATTAACAAAGAACAAGCCATTATCCTTAACCGTACCCACGTATTTCCCGAAGAAATTGAGGACACGGGAGTGATTGGGATTAATGATCATCAAACCTTTAAGCAGGAAAATAAAAGCCAGCACCAAAATGATACCTAAAGTAATATACAAGGGATTATTCGTACCATCGGCAGATTCAACATTTGTAAAGCAAATTACCGACAAAACGGCACAGGCTAAGGCGATGACAAGCGCCAGGTAGCCGGACATGGGTTTAATGATCTTTTCCATACACTAAAATTTATCTGTTATTGTTATGATATCAAAATTATATCATTTTGACTACAAAACCAAATACTATTTATGAAAAACAATTGATAAGTATTTTTCAAGTTTTTTTGCTTTTTCAATTTAAAATATACCTTTGCCAACTACATAAGTGTATCTATGGCGAAAAATTTGTTGATTGTAGAGTCGCCTGCAAAGGCTAAAACAATAGAAAAAATACTGGGAAAAGACTTCGAGGTGAAGTCGAGTTTCGGTCATATCCGCGACCTGGAAAAAGAGGGCATGGGTATTGATATCGACAATGGCTTTATTCCTAAATATATAGTATCGGAAGATAAGATCAGGGTGGTGAAAGAACTGAAATCCTTAGCCAAAAAAGCACAGGAAGTATGGCTGGCAACGGATGAGGACCGCGAAGGAGAAGCCATTTCCTGGCACCTTTGCGAAGAACTGGGCTTAAATCCTGCTACTACAAAACGTATTGTATTCCACGAGATCACTAAACCGGCCATACAGAAAGCCGTACAAAGCCCCAGGACCGTAAATATGGACCTGGTGAACGCCCAGCAGGCACGCCGTGTACTGGACCGTATCGTAGGTTTTGAGATCTCCCCGGTATTGTGGCGCAAGCTGAGCGGCAAAAGCCTGTCGGCAGGCCGTGTACAGTCTGTAGCCGTTAAACTGATCGTTGAGCGCGAGAGAGAGATCAATAAATTTAATACAGAAAGCAGCTACAAAGTAGAAGCTCTTTTTGAAGCGAAAGACATCAACAGCCGTACGGTTACCTTTAAAGCTGAAGGCAAAAGGATCAAACAACTGGCTGATGCCAATACCTTCCTGGAAAAATGTATCGGGGCCAGCTATGCCGTTGATAATGTAGAAGTAAAGCCGGGAAAGAAAACTCCTTCTGCCCCTTTTACCACCTCTACCCTGCAACAGGAGGCCAGCCGTAAACTGGGCTATTCGGTGAGCCGCACCATGCGTGTGGCGCAGACCTTATACGAAAACGGGTACATTACCTATATGCGTACCGATAGTGTTAACCTCAGCGAAACCGCGCTGCATAATGCAGAAGATGCGATCAAGCAGCAATGGGGTGCCCAGTACCATAAAAGAAGACAATACCAGACCAAAAACCAATCAGCACAGGAAGCCCACGAAGCCATCCGCCCGACCAATATGATGGTCAGCCAGATAGACTTCCCGGACGGTCAACGCTTGTATGACCTGATCTGGAAACGTACGATTGCCAGCCAGATGGCCGATGCTGCTACAGAAAAGACCATAGCCACTATTAATATTTCTACGCAGCCGGACAGTCAATTGACGGCAAGCGGAGAGGTCATTAAGTTTGACGGCTTCTTAAAAGTGTACCTGGAAGGAAAAGATGATGATGAAGAGGACGACCAGGAAGGCTTATTGCCTCCTTTGCAAAGAGGACAGGCATTACCCCTGGTACAGATGCAGGCCATAGAGCGCTTCACACGCCCTGCACCAAGATATACAGAGGCGAGCCTGGTAAAGAAATTAGAAGAATTAGGCATTGGCCGCCCGTCGACCTATGCGCCTACGATAAGTACGATACAGCAAAGAAACTACGTGGAAAAGGCCAATAAAGACGGCCTGGTGCGCAACTACCAGGTGCTGACTTTAAAAAATGACCAGATTGCCCAAAAGCAGGATTCCGAAATTACCGGTGCAGAGAAGAACAAGATGTTCCCTACAGACCTGGGTATGGTAGTGACCGACTTCTTATCGGAGCACTTCCCGGATATCATGAATTACAGCTTTACGGCCAACATCGAAACAGAGTTTGACGAAATAGCTGCCGGGAAAAAGAAATGGAACCAGATGATCGGTAGTTTCTATACCCCATTCCACTCCAAAGTGAATGATACCCTGGAGAATGCAGAACGTGCCGTAGGCGAAAGGATCATTGGCGTAGACCCGGAAAGCGGTAAAAATATAATTGCCCGTTTAGGCCGCTTTGGACCTATGGTACAGATCGGTAGCTCTGACGACGAAAATGAGAAACCAAGATTTGCCTCCCTCAAGCGCGACCAGAGCATTGAAACGATTAACCTGGAGCAGGCCCTGGACCTCTTCAAGTTACCCTTCAATCTTGAAGATTATGAAGGTAAAGAGGTAATGGTAGGTATAGGCCGTTTTGGCCCCTATGTGAAATGGGGCGAAGCCTTCATCTCCGTACCTAAAAATATTGATCCGCTCACGATTGATTTAGATAAAGCGATTGAGATCATTAAAGAAAAACAGGCTGCAGATGCACCCGTAGGTACTTATAAAGGCATTCCTGTCACGAAAGGAACCGGCCGCTTCGGTCCTTTTATCAAATACAATGACCTGTACATCAATGTGCCTAAAGCCTATAACTTTGAGCAGTTGAGCCAGGGCGATATTGAAGAACTGGTGAGCAAGAAACTGGAAAAAGAAGCGAACCGCTATATACAACAATGGCCGGAAGAAAAGATCGCGATTGAAAACGGCCGCTGGGGACCTTTCATCCGCTTTGGTAAAGATATGCTGAAACTGGGAAGGAAAGCAGATGGCAGTAAGTATGAAGCAGCCGACCTTTCCGATGTATCCCTGGAAGAGGTGAAGAAGATGATCATCAGCATCAATCCTCAGGCTTTCGAAAAGAAAACGAAAAAAGCGGCCACTAAGAAGACCGCCACTAAAAAAACGGCCACCAAGAAGACGGCTACTAAAAAAGCGGCAGCCCCGAAGAAAACAGCAGTCAAGAAATCTGCACCCAAAAAGTAAGGAATTCTGCTAAAAATATATCAAAACACAAAAGATACGATTGCCTGGTAAAGCTGCAATCGTATCTTTGTTTATAGCAACCCTAACAAGTTCCCGGCAGTGACCATACATCCCTTTAAAATACCGCTACTGATCCTCTTTACTTTTGTATTGAGCTCATTTCAGACCCCTCCTAAAGCGATTGTGAACAAGACAGAAGCACAGGAGGCCTTTCAATACCTCAACGAGATAAGGACCAACCCCGAAAAATTCCAGGACAAATTCACCTTCCTCTCCAGGCAGCCTGTCACCAGGACAAAGCTGGTATGGAATGAAACCCTGGCCAAAGTCGCAGAGACTAAAGCTCTGGATATGGCTAACCGGAATTATTTTGCCCATGTGGACCCTGATGGCTATGGCATCAACCATTTTATCCATAAAGCGGGCTACAAGCTGAATAAAGACTGGCTGGGCAATAAAAGTGACAACAACTTCGAATCACTGGCCTATGGTTTACAAAACGGCAAAGCAGCCATTACCTGCCTCATCATTGACCACGGAGAACCCACACTGGGCCACCGGAAACACCTGCTGGGCATCGGGGAATGGAATGATTCCCTGGTGGACATCGGCATAGGATTTGTCACCATTGACCGGAATGAAGGATATTTAAACACGTACATTTGTGTCATTATAGCAAAACACGACTGGTAAGCATATTATGGGAAACAGCATCATAAAAGTAGCAGAGTTGGTAAAGAAATACGATAACTTTACTGCCGTTAAGGGCATAAGCTTCGAAGTGCAGCAGGGAGAGATCTTTGGCTTGCTTGGTCCTAATGGCGCAGGTAAGACCACAACCCTGGAGATCATAGAGACACTACGGCCCAAAACATCCGGTAAAGTATGGGTAGACCAGATGGACCTGGACAAGCAGGCCCAGGACATCAAGAAGATCATAGGAGTACAATTACAGGCCGCAGGCTTCTACCCCAACCTGAACCTCAAAGAGATCATAGAACTGTTTGGCGGTCTTTATAATGCTACCATAGATCCACTGGCTTTACTGCAAAGTGTGCAGCTGGAAGATAAAGCAAAAAGTAAATTCAAGCACCTGTCCGGCGGACAAAAACAGCGGTTTTCCATCGCCACCACTTTGATCAACCAGCCCAAGATCATCTTCCTGGATGAGCCCACAACCGGCCTGGATCCGCAGGCAAGGCGCAACCTTTGGGAATTGATCAAAAGCCTGAAAGAAAAAGGAACCACAGTGGTCATTACCACCCACTATATGGACGAGGCCGAGATCTTATGTGACCGGGTCGCTGTGGTAGATGCCGGCACTATCATCAAACAGGGCAGTCCCGATCAATTGATCGACGAGCTGCTGGCCGGGGGCTTTACCCGTACTAAAAAAGTAAAAGAGGCCAATCTCGAAGATGTCTTCTTAAGCCTTACGGGTAAAGAATTAAGAGAGCTGTAAACTGATTTCCTCATTAAACACCCGGTCTCATGTCACAGGAAGTTGCTATCATAGGCGCAGGTATCGGTGGCCTCACCCTGGCCTTATATTTACAAAGACAGGGTATCAGGCCTGTGATCTATGAAAGCGCGGCTACACTGGAACCCCTGGGAGCAGGCATCATGATGGCTTATAATGCCATGCAGGTATTTGAGGACCTGGGGCTTGCCGCCCTCATCGAGGCTGCAGGCAACCGGGTACTGGGCATTGATATAGCAGATCAGCAGGAAAAACACATCACGGCCACTGCACTAGACCAGGCCGACCTGCAAAAAGGCATTTACAATGTAGCCATCCACCGGGCAAAGCTGCAGGAGATCCTGGCAGAAGCTGTAGGGATGGAACATATACAACTTTCCCGGCGCTTAACATCGATCCGGGAAGGTGAAAAAACTAACCTGATATTTGAAGGAGGACACCAGGCGCATTGCGATGTCTTGTTCGGTGCAGACGGCATCAGGTCGGTAGTCAGGCAGCACATAGCACCCGGAAGCAGCCTCCGGGATACGGGGCAGGTTTGCTGGCGCGGCATCTGTGCACATCAATTCCCGGAACTCAAAACCGACCTGGGTGTAGAACTATGGGGGAATGGCGACCGTTTCGGTTACGTGGTGCTGAACCCTCAGCAGGCCTATTGGTATGCGGTCAGCAAAAGTAAATATGCACCTGGTCCGCAGATTCCCGAACGCATCCTGTCCTTTAACCCGCTGGCCCGGCAATTCATAGCGGCCACTCCTGCTGCAAAGATCATTTACAGCCCCCTGGCCGATCTGGCACCTTTGGCACATTGGCACAGCCACAACATATGCCTCATTGGGGATGCGGCCCATGCCACTACGCCCAACATGGGCCAGGGCGGCTGCCAGGCCATCGAAGATGCTTATACCATCGGTAAACTGCTGGAAAGAGGACATCCGCTGCAAGCAACTTTCCCCTTATTGCAGCAGATCAGGACAAAAAAAGTCAATAAAATAGTGCAGCAAAGCAGGTTATTAGGCCGTTTATCCCAGCTTGAAAATAAATATGCCGCATCTTTACGTAATTTTGCGCTGCGCCTCACGGCTGCTACCGTAGCCAGGAAGCAATTAAACTTCCTCATTGATATCCATTATATTTAATCAACACCGGCCCTAAGGGGCTGAAACATACTATGGCTTTAATTTTTGAAACTGATTTTGAACTGACCGACATAGCGGCAACGGCAAAAGCATTCTTATCTATTGCAAAAGCTTATGACACCTGGGCTTTAAGCGGTCAACTTGGTGCCGGGAAGACCACGTTTACGGCCGCCCTGCTCAAAGAACTGGGCAGTAAGGACAGCGTAAGCAGCCCTACCTTTTCCATTATTAACCAATATATTGCTGCAGAACAAACGATCTACCACAGCGACTGGTACCGGATCGGGGATGAAGAAGAGGCCATTGCCAGCGGTCTGGAAGATATGCTGCAACAAGCCGGCATCAAGATCATAGAATGGTGGGAAAAGGCCCCGGGCCTCTTAGCTCCCGGTACACTTTATTGCTACCTGACCACGCTGGATGAGTCCCGGCGCAGCTTAAAATGCTTTGATCAGCCAATTCTTTAAAAATAATTTGTTCAGGAAAAATAAAACCCTATCTTTGCAATCCTGTCAACGGGGAATATGATGGTTTAAGGACGCTTAAATCATTTATTTTGAAATACTAATACGGGCATGGTGCAATGGTAGCATGCGGGTCTCCAAAACCTTCGATCTGGGTTCGAATCCTAGTGCCCGTGCAAAACATAGCCCCCAAAAGGGCTTTTTTATTTTTAACTCAACACAGTAAGTATTATGGCTAAATTTGGCACTTACGTTCAGGAAGCATATGACGAGTTGGTTCATAAAGTGAGCTGGCCTTCATGGTCTGAGCTTCAGAAAACTACATGGGTAGTTTTATTGGGTATCCTTTTCATTACTTTCGTGGTTTTAGGAATGGATGCAGCTTGTGAAGCTCTGATGAAGTTAATCTACAGTTTTGCTTCCTAATAAAATTAATCTGAAACAACACAATGAGTGATACTTTGCAAACACAACCGGTACAAGATACTAAATGGTATGTATTACGTGTGGTTAGTGGAAAAGAAAGAAAAGTAAAAGAACATTTAGATAAAGAAATCCGCATCAGCGGCTGGAGCAATGCGATCATCCAGATCCTTTGCCCAATGGAAAAAGTGTTTAAGGTCCAGAACGGGAAGAAAGCATTAAGAGAAAAAATCCTTTTCCCGGGCTACCTGATGATCGAAGCGGTAGATGGTAAATTCAATGATACCATGTTGCAAACTATCGTTGCGGTAACGGGCGTTATCCACTTCTTAGGAAAAGAAAACCCTACCCCATTACGTAAATCTGAAGTAAACAAAATGTTTGGTAACCTGGATGAGGTTATGGAGCAAGGTATTACTATGGCAGAACCGTTTATACTGGGCGAAACCATTAAAGTAATTGACGGTCCGTTCAACGATTTCAACGGTACTATTGAAGAAGTAAGTGAGGAAAAACGTAAGTTGAAAGTCAGTGTTAAGATCTTTGGTCGCGCACAGATTGTTGAACTTAACTTCACACAAGTTGAAAAAATATCTTAGTCAACAATGTTCACATTGTATAAAAAATAAGCAGCAATATTTAATTGCTGCTTATTTTTTTATGCCCCAGGCGATGCTGCTGATCCGGGTGATATCGCAGAAGCGATATGATTCGCCCCTGCTCTTTTTGTCTTAAGGATTTAAGGACACATTCACACCCAGGCCTACGGATGTATTTTTAATTTTCTTGCCCACATCATCGGCCATATAGTTGACCAGTCCCTGGCGGTATTGGGCCACAACAGCCACGTAATCGGACACGCGATACCTTATCTGAGCCCTGGCTCCTGCATCCCATACATTGATCCATTTTAAAGGATTTACCGTATTCTTCAGGGTAGTTCCTTTTACCAGGGGATTATCATCTTCCAGTACCAGCTTGTTATTAAAATTACGGTACATATCGGCACCTACTGCCACAGATATATTATTGGTCACATTATAACCGGCCATAGCAGCCAGTCCTACACCTATCACATGATTGCCATAAGTATTTGTGGTGCTGCCACTTGCAGCGGTCAAAGAATTACTTAAATTATCTCCCAGGTTGGTAAAGGAGCCATTATCATTCTTCCGGTAATAAAGGGCTTTTTTATAGCGCACATCGGTGTAAGACACATCCAGGTTAGCTTCGGTATACATCCGCTTATTCCAGTCGCGCTTCACCGTCATCCCGGCATTGAACTGCATCAGTCCCACCGTAGGCAAGCCTCCTTTTACAGAAAGACCATAGATAAACGGATCTTCGAATGTTGCGTTATGCTCGGGGTTATCCGACCAGTCGGAAGCACTATAGAGCTTAGAGCCCATATCTTCTGCTATTTTGAATCGCTCATTTCTTTCGGCCACTGCACTTACCGGGGCTAAGGCACTACGCATTTCCGGCAGGGAGCCGGCAGTACTGCTCATCACAGGGCTTATGGTCGTAGCTAACAGTCCGCCCCCTATACGTTCCGTAAACGTATGTTGCAGGCTTGCAGCGGTATAGTCTGAGGATATATTCACGGTAGTACTGCGAGCACCCGAACCTTGTACCATTAACGGCCGTTGAGGCTGCAGGCTGGCTGTATTATTTTCAGCAGCAGGGGGCACTGCCTGTGCTATAACTTTATGGCTCGGGGCAGATGGTGATGTATTGTTCTCCTTGTTCACCAATTGGCCGGGACTATTGACCTCTGTTTGATTTACATAGAGCAGGAGCGCTGCGGTAGCCACCACACCGATACAGGCAGCGGCAACAGAGCGGCTGATGGACCAGAAGGGCACCTTTTTAGCAGTATTACTGCTCTTTCCCGGCGCAAAAGTTGCATTATTCCCCTCTTTAAGGGCCTGCTGCATTTTTTGCCAGGAAGCTTCAGATGGCCTGTAATCAACCTCCTCTAAGACTTTTCTAATATCTCTTTCAAACGCATCCGGTTTCATAACTCTATTTTTGAATTTGTGGTAATAATTGATTTTAATTGCTTTTTTGCCTGGTGCAAGAGCCAGTGGGAATGATTTTCGGTAATGTTCAATTCCTGCGCGATCTCTTTATGGTTATACTCTTCAAAGACGTAAAGATTGAACACGGTCCTTTGCTTATCCGGCAATTTTCGCATAATGTTAAGGACCTCATCTGCAGAAATGCGTTCCTGTACCTGATTTAAAACGCCCAGACTGTTGGCTGCAGTATTATCCTCAATGTTAAAGTAAGTATTCTTCTCTACTTCATTCTTTTTGGCATTAAGGCTCCTGAGGTTATCCAGGCAGACCCTCGTGGTCACTTTGCGCACCCAGCCTTCAAATGATCCCTGGAAGCCGAACTGGCCCAGGTTATGGTACACTTTCATAAAACCGTCATGCACCCACTGCTCCGCATCTTCGGTATTGGGTGCATACCGTACACATACTTTCATCATGACCGGATAAAAAGTAAAATAAAACTCCTTTTGCCTGAGCGGATCTCCCGCCAGGCAGCCCTCAACTAAGCCTTGAAGTTTATCTAAACTAATATCCATTAATCTATTCAGCTATACGTACGTATTTTATTTTTTACAGGCACAGGCATTACACTCTGCTTCGCTCTTGAATCCTACATCGGAGCAACCGGTATAAGGCACCAGGGTACATTGATTGGACTCCGCATCATAAAACCAGCGGCTGAAAGCTGCCTGGCAAGCCTCATTCACCGGAGGTTTCTGTAAGCACTTTGCATCTACTGCCTGGCAGTCGGATAGTTTGGCACAAGAGCCAAAACCAAGGGCTATCACTATTGCAGCTAAGCCTAAGTAACACTTCATTTATTGATTATTTTTATTTTATACTATAAAGTTAATGAAAAGATATAGTCCTCAAAAATGCACAACCCGGGTGCTGAAAACTACATATGGACCTTTCTTTTAAAAACAGACGTAAAAACGGTGGAGTTACTTAGAAAAAAGGTCAGCAAAATTGCCGACCTTTTTTCTAAATAAATACTATCTGTATCTCTATTAATAATTGATTCTTAAAAACACATCATCATAAGGACCTTTCGGAAAATCCTGGTAGCGGAGATGAAGGGTTTTCGTGGTTTTTTCAATCACCATCCAGTTCTTATTCAGGCCGTTAAACGGTCTTGTATTGTCAAACTGTAATTTAAGACTGGCTGTAGATCCTACGGTATCTGTGTACATCGTATCCTTCCAGCTACCATTGAATACCACACCATCCCGGATGGCATGTACCGTTCCGTCATTATTAAAGGTGAAAGAATAACCGGTAAAGCTCACTAATCTGTCATTTCCATCGTCATAATAACCAGTCATCCGCCAGTTTTTTTGCTGCAGGATCTCTCCTGCTTTTTTATCTGTTGACTCTCCGTCTACTTTCTGGCAGCTAACTGCGGCAAATGCAACTCCAAGGGCTAAAGTTGTAATTTTTTTCATGAACAAATGCTATTTTGACAATGATTAATAGGATGTAATATAATAATTTTATTTTATTCCGAATGACTTTTTCACCTTGCTTACGAAATCCAGTTTCTCCCAGGTAAACAATTCCACTTTCACTTTTTTAGGCTTTTTGGTTGTATAGTCCATAAAGCTTAACTCTTTCACCTCAGACTCACGGCCCATGTGCCCGTAAGCAGCGGTAGGTCCGTAGATCGGGTTCCTTAATTTCAAACGGGTCTCAATAGCATAAGGTCTCATATCGAAGATC
Source organism: Bacteroidetes bacterium 43-16 (assembly GCA_001897525.1). GTDB lineage: Bacteria > Bacteroidota > Bacteroidia > Chitinophagales > Chitinophagaceae > Edaphocola. The sequence continues at coordinate 85,604 of MKTB01000007.1, forward strand.
TCGCTTACTTTTTGAGCAATTTCACCATCGGTAAGGTCCACTTTTGCAGTACCCTTGGTGTCTACAAATATACCCATAGGCTGTGCTACACCAATCGCATAGGACACCTGTACCAGGATCTCGTCACATACCCCTGCAGCCACCATATTTTTGGCAATATGCCGGGTAGCATAGGCAGCACTTCTGTCTACTTTACTAGGATCTTTACCACTGAAAGCACCACCACCGTGTGCACCTTTACCACCGTAAGTATCTACGATGATCTTTCTGCCCGTCAGCCCGGTATCACCATGTGGTCCGCCGATAACGAATTTACCGGTAGGATTAATATGATATTTGATCGCGCTGTTGAAGTATTTTTTATACTCAGGATATTTTTTGATCACACGCGGGATCAGGATATCTCTAATGTCTTTATCGATCTTTTGCAACATGGCTGCTTCCTCTCCGAAATCATCATGCTGGGTAGAGATAACGATCGCATCAATACGCATAGGTTTATGATCATCATTATACTCAAGCGTTACCTGGCTTTTGGCATCAGGTCTCAGGTATTTGATCTGCTTATTTTCCCTGCGCAGTTCTGCTAATTCTATCAGTAATTTATTGGCCAGATCCAGTGCAAGCGGCATGTAATTGGTGGTCTCGTTGGTGGCGTAACCAAACATCATTCCCTGGTCACCGGCACCCTGATCTTCTTTATTTTTACGCTCTACACCCTGGTTGATATCAGGAGATTGTTCGTGGATAGCAGAGAGTATACCACAACTGTTCGCCTCGAACATATACTCACTTTTAGTGTACCCGATCTTACGGATCACCGAACGTGCGATTTCCTGTACATCAAGGTAAGCACTTGACTTTACTTCACCAGCAAGAATCACCTGCCCTGTAGTAACCAGGGTTTCACAGGCAACTTTACTTTCTTTATCAAATGCTAGAAAATTATCAATAAGAGCATCAGAGATCTGATCTGCGATTTTATCCGGATGTCCTTCAGAAACTGATTCGGACGTGAAATAATATGGCATTAAAAAAATATATTATTTGGGTTAAAATTTAAATAGGTTCAAAAGTACAAAAAGATATTAATAATGGTGTATCAAATTACTGGCTTGCAGAAGAATCTACCATTAATTGTTCATCGGGCTCTTCGCCCGGTAACATGATCTCCTGGATGGTGGAATCGGACTGCATATACTCAAAACTATTGAAGTCTATTTTCCAGCGCACATTACCTTCCAGGTTTTTTTCCGCGACCAGGTTAAGCTGTGTAAAAGGGAACAGTTCCGGGCTGGTAGAGAATTCCACTGTATACATGGTATCATTGACTTTGGTTTCATTGATAATCTTTACCTTGAAATTATCAATATAAATTTCCTTCTGCTCATCGGTCAGGTCTTTGGTCTCTTTTTCCAGCACTTTCAGGAAGCTCCAGGTCTGGCGTGTAGAGTAGTTCTTAGCGGTATGCATATCCAGCCTGGCCACGCTGACCAGGAAGGTCTCTGTTACTGCTTTCGGCGAGTTGGTGCTTTTACAGGCGCAGAGTATCAGGGAAAAAATAAAGAGTGCAACTACTTTACCAGGGTTCATCGAAGTATAAAATTTAGGCAAAAATACAAAAATGCAGCTCAGGTTTCATCAAAAGAATAAAACGTGTAATTACTTACCAGTCTTCATTTTCCGGATCGGGTCCAGCAGGTAGCTTAAGCCGTTTAACTTGATCTCGTACATGGTCTGCAGCAGTATCCCGATCTTCCCGGCAGGAAAGCCAGTCCTTGAAAACCACAGGATATAATGCTCCGGCAAATCCCCGATAAGAGTGCCGTTATATTTTCCAAAAGGCATTTTAACTTCAAATAGTTCTGTAAGTAGTTGCGCGTTAGGTTCCATTAATAAGATTTATTTAAGATTTTGAGGCTAAAATTATGGCAAATAAATTTCTATTTTTGTGCCTATGACTATAATATATTGTTATGATGCATACTGTGGCTGGTGCTATGGCTTCAGTAATGTAATAAAGAAGATTACAGAAGAGTATAAAGATAAGTTCCAATTTGAGGTATTAAGCGGTGGCATGATATTACCCGAAACACCACAGCCGGTCAGCCTGATCGCGCCCTATATACAGGAGGTTTACAAAACCGTGGAAGAGCGTACCGGTATTAAGTTTGGTGAAGATTTTCTTTTTCATATCAACCGGCCTGAAGACAGCGATTGGTTCCCTAATTCTGAAAAACCGGCTATTGCTTTGTGTATTTTCAAAGAAATATATCCTGAAAGGGCGATTGAATTCGCTTCTGACCTGCAATATGCCCTAAACTTTGAAGGACGCGACCTTACAGATGATGAGGCGTACCGCCATTTACTGGAAAAATATGACCTTGAGCCGGATGAATTTTATGCAAAATTACAGGACCCGGTTTATAAAGAGAAGGCCTACTACGAGTTTCAACTGGTGAAGCAACTCAAAGTAGACAGTTTTCCCCAGGTACTGCTGCAGATATCAGAGTCCAAATTCTATTTGATTGCCAAAGGATACACGGATTATGAGACTTTGAAAAACACATTAGAAAGCATCTTGATCCAGATACAATCTGTACAGAATTAATCAGCTTATAAATAATAAAGTCATTCATGATTGAACGACTTTATTATTTATACCAGGATATTATTGAAATCGTCTTCTAGCATTTCTTTAATGCGGCGATCATGGCTACCGGGTCCGGCGCGCTGAACACCGTATTACCGGCCACCAGTACATCTGCGCCTGCGGTAATGATCTCCGAAGCATTTTCGTAAGTCACACCGCCATCGATCTCGATCAGGGCATGGCTTCCTTTGGCCACAATCATTTGCTTCAATTGCTGGATTTTGTTCAAAGTATTAGGGATGAATTTTTGTCCGCCAAAACCCGGGTTCACGCTCATCATACACACCAGGTCTATATCTGCGATCACATCTTCCAGTTGCTGTATGGAAGTATGCGGGTTAATGGCTACACCGGCCTTCATACCTTCTGCCTTGATCATCTGGATCACGCGGTGCAAGTGGGTACAGGCTTCGATATGAACGCTCAGGTTGTGGGCACCTGCACGGGCAAAATCTGCTACATATTTTTCAGGTTCCAGGATCATCAGGTGCACATCTAAAGTTTTTTTGGCCTCTTTAGAGATCGCCTGGATAATACCCATGCCAAAACTGATATTCGGCACAAAACGACCATCCATGACATCCAGGTGGAACCAATCTGCTTCTGATTGGTTAATCATTTGAATATCATCCGATAGTTTTAAAAAATTTGCAGAGAGTACGGAAGGAGCAATAAGCGCCATGGAAATTATATTTTTTGATTGGTTTACAAAGATATTCAAAATGTATGGATTAGCCGGAATGAATTCGGGATAGCCCCGGGAATTATCCACAAGCTATTGTTAATAATAATTGCATAATGTGTAAAAATTTGTAAATGTGCACACTTATGTGAATAGCTGTTAAAAAAGGTAAGATTAAGTGAAAAAATCAAATTTACCTGTGAATAAGTGTAGCTTAGATGTTGATAAGCTGACAACAGCTTTTAATAATTAAGGTAAAGTAAAAGAACTTTTTCTTGAATCTTTAGGCTTAACTTCGCTCTCCCACTTAAGAACCGGATAGAAAATAACACAAAAGTAATATGGACCTCAACGTAAAAAAGAATATTGGCTCTAACAGGAAACCCAAAGTCAGCGACCTAAGTTCAAATGTCTATGGCAAGGTTCCGCCACAGGCCAGAGAGATTGAAGAAGCGGTATTAGGTGCCATTCTGCTGGAGAAGGATAAGCTTTCTGACGTAATGGAGATCCTGCCTAAACCGGAGTGTTTTTACGTAAATGCACACCAGGTCATTTATGGTGCCATTCAAAGGCTCCAGGACCGGAAGATGGAGATTGACCTGCTTACGGTCATGGAAGAGCTCAGGAAGAGTGATGAACTGGAACAGGTGGGCGGTGCTTATGCACTGACCAAGATCACACAATCTGTGATCACCTCTGCGCACGTGATCACCCACTCCAGGGTGGTGATGCAAAAGTATATTCAAAGGGAGCTCATCCGCATCGGGGGCGAGATCGTGTCCGATTCTTTTGAAGATAAGACGGACGTATTTGAATTGCTGGATAAGGCGGAGCAGGACCTTTTTGAGATCGGCAACAGCTACCTGAAGAAAGACTCGGAGTCTATTAAGGATATCCTGGTGCGCACCTTAGATGAGATTGAAGAGGCGCGTAAACAAAAAGATGACCTTACGGGTGTTCCCTCCGGCTTTGCAGCGCTGGATGCGATTACCGGCGGATGGCAGAAAACGGATCTGATCATCCTCGCGGCCCGTCCGGCTGTGGGTAAAACGGCCTTTGCCCTCAACCTGGCGGTAAATGCAGCCCTGAATCCCAAGAAACCTATGGGTGTGGCGGTATTCTCCTTAGAGATGGGTAGTACGCAATTGGTGAAACGTCTGCTGAGCATGGTTACCGAGGTGAAGCTGGAAGGCATCAGCCGGGGTAAGATGGAAGATCATGAAATGATCCAGTTAACAGAAAAAATGGACAGGCTGGTGAACGCCCCTATTTACCTGGATGACCAGGCCGGTCTTAATATATTTGAATTGAGGGCCAAATGCCGCAGGCTTAAGGTGAAGTATGACATCCAGATGGTGATCATCGATTACCTGCAACTGATGCATGGCGGTCCTGATAGTAAGAATGGTAACAGGGAGCAAGAGATCTCTAAAATTTCCCGGGAACTTAAAGGATTGGCCAAAGAGCTGAGTATTCCTATACTGGCGCTTTCCCAGTTGAGCCGTGCGGTAGAAACGCGCTCCGGCGACAAAGGCAAGATTCCTCAACTGAGTGACTTGAGGGAGTCCGGGGCCATTGAGCAGGATGCGGATATGGTTATGTTCATTTACCGTCCCGAGTACCACGGTATCAGTAATGATGAGAACGGGGAAAGCGTGAAAGGGGAAACACACATCAATATTGCAAAACACAGGAATGGTAGACTGGATACGGTAAAGCTGCAGGCTAAGCTGGAGATACAGAAGTTCGTGGAGCTGGAACCGGAAGATAACTGGAACAGCTTCTCCGGAGGAGGCAACAGCTTCGGCGGCATCAACCCTATGGACAACTTCAACAGCGGTAGCGGCAATAGTGGCATCTACCTGCAGGATGGCGCAGATGCTCCGTTCAAGACCTTAGGGTCTAAGATGAATGACTTCAAAGATTTCGATGATGAAGATTTCAACCCGACTAAGGGATTCCCTAAAATGCCGGATGATGACGGAGATGTGCCTTTCTAATGATGATGGGCAGTATGAAGGAAACCGTAAATAAGTTTATTATATTATAGCACGTAAAATGATGCTTTCATTAAGAAGGCATCATTTTTTTCGTTTATGGCAATGCTTAACCGCTCTATTGCATATAATACATTGCACATACCTATAAAATAGTCCCTGGCCCAAATATTAAATTATTTTTAACTCCATATTTTGGAAACAAATCGAAAATCTTCCTCAATCGCATACATAGCTAAATTTTAGGTAATTTATCTAAGTATTTATTACATCTCGACAAAACTACCTATCTGTAAATTCTTTCAATTCTTTTACCTTTGTAAGTAATAATAACTCCTTGTTTTGGAGGCATTTACTTTACCTTAAAGTACAGTTCCTATAATGAAGATTGGATTGATAAAAGAAGGAAAAATTCCTACAGATACCCGGGTGGCCCTTACTCCCGGGCAGTGCTTAAGTTTGTGTGAAAATTTCAATCAAGTAGAACTGGTTGTGCAACCCTCCCCTAACCGTAGCTACAATAATGAGGAATACCTGGAAGCAGGCATTCCTATGGACGATGATGTAAGTGACTGTGATGTATTGCTTGGTATCAAGGAAGTTCCGATTAAGGACCTGATTCCCAACAAAACTTATTTCTTCTTTTCTCATACCAAAAAGAAGCAAAGCTATAATCAGCAACTGATGCAGGCTTTAATAGACCGCAAGATCAGGATGATCGATTATGAAGCTCTGACTTATGACAATGGGAAGCGGATCATCGGTTTCGGTTTTTTTGCAGGAGTAGTAGGCGCACACAATGCCCTGCTTACCTTTGGTAAAAAGTTTGAACAATTTGATTTAAAACCTGCTTATCAATGTAAGGATATGCTACAGATGGTAGCCCAATATCAAAACATTGAGATCCCTCCCGTTAAGATCGTAGTCACCGGGGACGGCCGCGTAGCACATGGTATCGTACATATCATGAACGCGATGAACATCACAGAGGTAAGCCCTGAGGCATTTCTTAACACGACTTATGATGTCCCGGTATTCACCAAATTGAAAAACGAGCATTTATATATCAACAAGCGTACTCATGACTACTCCCGCGAAGAGTTTCATGCGCACCCGGAACTGTATGAATGCTTATTTGAACCTTACTGTAGTGCAGATATCCTGATCAATGGTATTTACTGGGATACAAATATTCCCCGTCTTTTTGAAAAAGAAACGGTTAACAGTAAAGACTTCAAACTGTCTGTGATAGCAGATGTCACCTGCGACAAAGATGGCTCTGTACCGATCAACCTGGGTTCTTCTTCTATTCCTGACCCTGTTTACGGATACAATAAACAAACGGGCAGTATGGACGCTCCTTTTATCAATAATTCTGACATTATCGATATCATGGCAGTAGACAACCTGCCTAATGAATTGCCGAGAGATGCTTCAAGGGTATTCGGAGAGCATATCCTGGAATTTATTTTACCTGAATTATTGAAACCGGAGAGTGCGATACTCGAAAGAGCAACGATCTGTGCAAACGGGGAACTGGGTGCTCATTTTCAATACCTGGAAGATTATGCTTTTCCCAGGCAAAACATAAATCACTGAGCTGAGCTCTGCTAATAATGCAGGCTACATTTTCGCCTGTGTCAATCGAATACTTATTCCTGCTTTTGCGGGTCCAGGTATTCGATTTTTACTATTGCGCTCCCCCTTTCCTGCGATGGAGCGGTTGTATCCTTATTAAGGGCTTTCTTGGTCTCCCAATAAGTGAACTGTACATAGTCTTCCCCAATGCCCATTTTATAAAAGCACTGCATCACTGCTTCTTTAAAAGTCCTCAATTGGGCAGAATCGCTCAACTCGTAATAACAATCGACCTGGATGCCTACCATTTTCCCGGAATAAGGTTGCAATACCTCGTTGAGCTGCAGGCAGATACTATCTTCCTGTTCCGGACCATACTTATCAAAACGAAAATTACCTACAACAGCCTCCTGCTGTACCGGTACGTAACCGTTCACGTATAAAGGGTATTGAATGGTATCAATGTCCTGCGCAGTGGAAACCGCCAGCGTATCGCTGATGGCCTGGAAATAGGCATGCTCAATATTGATCAGGTATTTGGTATTCCTGGGCAGGGCGATGTAAAAACTGCCATCTCCTTTATTACTCCAGAGCGTAGCATCAATGCCCTCAAGGCTCAGTGCATCCAGTTGTATAAATGCATTGGTGACTACATTTTGTGTTTCAAAATCAAACAGCTTACCGTAAACGATGGTCATAGGCCTGGGCTGGAAGGGCTTCGGTATTTCTGCTTTATAAATATCCAATCCGCCATAGCCACCGGCCTTGTCGGAGGAGAAATACATCTTTTGCCCATCTAAATCCAGGGAGCCAGCAATTTCATCAAAAGAAGAGTTGACGGGATTGCCGAGGTTCACCGCAAGGGTCCAGCTGCTATCTGCCAGCATCTTACTGGTATAGATATCATATCCGCCTAAGCCGGGCCTGCCATTAGAGGAAAAGAAAAGGCTCTTACCGTCTGCAGCAATATTGGGCGCTATTTCATCTCGTTCTGTATTGATGTTGGGGCCCAGGTTTTTGGGCACCTGCCACTTGCCATTCACAAAATGGCTAACCCATATGTCCTTCCCGCCATAGCCCCCGGGCCGGTCGCTGACGAAGTACAGTGCGGTTTCATCTGCACTCAGGCTGGGCATTCCTTCAAACGCAGTGGTGTTAATGGTATAGCCGAATGGGCGCGGTTCTGACCATCCCTGCCGGGTGGCATAGGATAAATACAGGTCGCTTCCGCCACGTTCCCAGCCGTTGACACTCCTGTTGTCGCTTTTCTGATAAATCATATATTTATCATTATAAGCCCTGTTCTGAAAGCTTTCGGGACTGGAAGAATTCAGGGGGAAACCCATATCTGCGGCTACTGACCAGAATAAACAGGTGTCCAGGTGTGACACAAAGAAGTTCTCATCGATGCCATTTACTTTCCTTGTAAAAACAAGGTCCTGGTTCAATGGAGAAAAAGAGGGCGCATAATCGTCGTAGGCCGAATTGACGGCCATGCCCAGGTTCTCCACCTTTACATTATGGGTATTATAGGTAACTAATCTTGAAAACTCGATTGATTTTTGTAATTGCTGCACCTCTTGCAGCAGGAAAGCAGGCGTGGAAGCGCTTTTCCGGAACTCGCGCAGTGCGGCGGCGGCACGCTCCTGGATACCGGCCCTGTAATAAGCTTTGGCTAAAGGCAAGGCAAAGATCTGTTTACCATTGGCAACAGACTTACTGCCCATTTCAAAATAATATGCAGCATCCTGGAAACGGTTCTGGTCATAATAATGCCTGCCGATATTGCTGTAGATCTGTGGATTCCTGGGCGATGAGCTTACGAGCTCTTTGAATACACCATCTGCTTTTTTAATTTGCCCCTTGTGATAAAGTTGTGCGGCACGCCTGTACTTCCGGTCTGCAGCGCTTTCATTGAATTGCGCATAGCTGCTTAGGAAAGTCAGCAAAAAGCATATTGATGTAAAAAAGATTCTAAGCAAAATGTTCTATAATTTTCTTCTTTTAAGCTCCTTCTTGATTAATGATAATTCCCTGCCTGTCTGTCCTTTCACCGAGGTATTCTCTCTCGCTCTGCGCATCAGGTAAGGAATCACATCTTTTACCGGGCCATAAGGTAAATATTTGGAAGCGTGATAGCCTTCATTGGCCAGGTTGAAAGTCATATTGTCACTCATCCCGAACAATTGAGCAAAATACACTTTTTCAGTATCATTTGCAAGCCCCTGCTCTTTCATTAAGTTAGCTGCGATATAGCAACTGTCTTCATTATGGGTACCGATGAAAGTAGCCACGACATCGGCATGGGATAAACAAAAGCGCACGGCAGCGTTATAGTCCGTATCACAGGCATTCTTATCGGGCTGTATAGGGCTCTGGTAGCCCATTTCAGCAGCTCTCGTTCTTTCTTTTTCCATATAAGCACCGCGCACGAGCTTTGCCCCTAAAATGTAACCCCGCTCTTTTGCCTTTTCGTAAGAGGCATGAACAAATGCTAATTTTGCATGGCAGTACATCTGGAAGGTATTAAAGACCACGATCTTTCCGCGGTTATACTTTTCCATCATCTCATCTGCCAGGTCATCAATAGGTTGCTGTATCCAGCTTTCTTCTGCATCTATAAGCACCATCAGCTTACAGTCGTTGGCTACGCTGCAGATCGCATCTATACGGTCTTTTACGCGCTCATATTCTTTTACTTCAGGGGCTGACAAGCTGGTGCCGGAATGGAGCTTTTCCAATAGTCCGAAGCGGGCAAAGCCGGTCAGCTTGATGGGGATAAAGGGAATGTTCTTTTGGGTAGCTGCATATTGTATGGCTTTAATGAACTCGGGCACTGCCGCATCAAAGTCGGCCTCCTCGCTTTTGCCCTCTACGCCATAATCGAGGCATACATCCACATTGTATTTTGCCAGCATAGCGGCAGTATTAGCCACTTCCTGCAGGGTTTCCCCACCACAGAATTGCTCAAAAATGGTTCTTTTAATGATGCCTTCCACCGGCAGTTTTATTTTCAGGGCTACACTCGTAAAGCTAATGCCCAGTCTGGTAAGCATTGAAGAAGACATGGAGGAAAACAAAAAGTTTGCTTGCTTTAACTGCTTATTACTTTTATACTGAAAAGCAATCTGGGTATTATCAAAAGATAGAGACATGAAAATATGTACTTAAAAATTTATGGAGCAAAGGTAAAAAAAGATATATCAGCTTAGCAATTTTTAAAGCAAGTTTTTAATTCGGATATTAGGGCCTTCTGCTTTACCTTTGTTAGCTTAATTACTTTTAGTGCACCCAAATAAGCAGGGATGAATATTTTCAAAAGAATTTTAGGGCATATTTATTTTTTTTACGGCATGCTGCTGTTTACCGGCACCATGTTGATCGCCATAATTCCTGCTGGTATCGCTTTAATGTTTCCCGAACCTAAAAGGGCACGCATCCTGCACCCGAGCTATAAAATATGGATGAGCATTTTCCTGCCCCTGGTTTTTATCCGGGTAAAAAGGAAGGGAAAAGAGAAGTTTGAAAAAGGACAGAATTATGTAGTGGTGGTTAATCACAATTCGCTGGTGGATATCCCGGTCTCTATGCCCTGGGTTCCCGGCCCCAATAAAACCCTGGCAAAAGTAGAAATGGCAAAGATTCCTTTGTTTGGCCTTATTTATAAAGCTGGCTCTATCTTACTGGACAGAAGCAGCCTGGAAAACCGCCAGCACAGTTCCACTGCCATGCAGGAAACCCTCAAAATGGGTTTGCATCTTACTTTATACCCGGAAGGTACGCGGAATAAAACGGCCAAACCTCTACAAAGCTTTCATGTAGGCGCTTTTGCCAATGCTATTATGGCCCAGAAACCGGTCATGCCCGGCATCATATTCAATACTAAAAAGATCCTTCCTTCGAAACCAAAATTATGGGCCTGGCCTTATACTATAAGGTTTGACTTCCTGGACCCCATCAGCACAACAGGTATGCAACTGAACGAAAAGACCCAGCTCAAAGACAAGGTGTTCTCCTTGATGGAAGCCTATATCCTCAAAAATCAATAAGCGATGAATATTGTTGTTTTAGGCGCCGGTAATCTCGCACATTATTTTTGTACTGCTCTGGCAGCAAACAAGCAATTCAGGATATTACAGGTATATGCCCGTAACCCGGAGCAGGCGCAGTATTTTAATCAAACCTTCCAGATACCTGTAACGAGTGATCCTGATGCTATTATCCGCGATGCAACTATCTATCTTTTCGCGGTCAACGATGGCGCGGTAAGCGAGCTGGCCTCACTCATACAGCGGCCGCAGGCGCTCAATATACACTGTGCAGGTTCTCAATCTACGCAGCTTACTGCAGCTTCGGGAAACAGGAACGCGGTGATCTGGCCGATCTACTCTATTACCAAAACTACACAACCTTTAGAAAGTATTCCATTGATCGTTGATGGCAACAGCCCTGAAGCCATTGAGCTGGCTCAGCAACTGGCCCTGGCAGTTTCGGACAATGTGCGTACCTTAAATTTTGAACAGCGCAAATACCTGCACCTGAATGCGGTGCTGGTCAATAATTTTGCCAATCACCTGATGGCGATTGCCGAACAGGTAAGCCGGGAGCACCAGATCGATTTTGAGATCCTGATGCCGATCATTAACCAGACGGCGCAAAGAATAAAAGATCAGTCTCCGCAACAACTGCAGACCGGGCCTGCGAAGAGAAATGATACGGCAACGATGGCTGCTCACCTGGAACTATTGTCCGCACACCCTGAGTGGCAGGAGGTATACCAGAGCCTGAGCGCCTCTATAGCCGCCATGTACCGGCCGGAGCAGGCTTGATGCTGCTGCTATTTTTGTACATTTGCGGATACAGCTATAAGATTAGCTAAGTAAAAAACGGATTTAAATTATGAATGTACTCTCCTTATTTGAACAAGTAAAAGTTTTTGTATTTGATATTGACGGGGTGCTTACGGATAGTATGCTCCATGTCCAGGAAACCGGGGAATTGCTCAGGAGAATGAACATTAAGGATGGCTATGCTTTGCAACTGGCCGTAAAGAAGGGCTATGAAGTCTGGATCATTTCCGGCGGGCATTCCAATGCTTCCAAAAGAAGATTGAACAACCTGGGGGTGATGGACGTGTTCATCGGTGTAGAAAACAAACTGGAAAAACTTAAGGAGCTGCTGGCTGGAACGGAGCTTAAAACAGAGCAGGTCTTGTTTATGGGAGATGATATGCCGGACATTCCAAGTATGAAGTTCTGCGGCCTGGCCACCTGCCCTAATGATGCTGCGGTAGAAGTCTGTAATATCTCGCACTACATCAGCCCTATAAAAGGTGGTATGGGATGTGTAAGGGATGTGATCGAGAAAGTACTTAAAATAAATAATGACTGGGAGTAACTCAATAAAAAAATGAGCTGTCTCCTACATTTGCTCAATGCAAACATAGGAGACAGCTCATTTTTTATTTTATCCCGGAATGGATCAGTTTTTCCATGACATAGTGCATGGCCGGGCAAATGGTCGCATTGACCAGGGTAAGATTAGGTTGTTTGATCAACACATCTTCATCGGTATAAGGATACCTGGCACAATCTCTGGGCCGGTCCTCGTAGATCGAGCATTTATTATCTCCACCCAGGAAAGGACAGGGGCTCGACTTCACCACATAATCGCCGTCAGGGTCCAGGTTGAGATAGGTATCAATAAACTGGCTTTCTTTCATCCGGAACAGTTTGGCTATTCTTTTAATATCCGGCATTTTAAAACGCGGAGAATAGTTCCTGCAACAGTTGGCACATTCCAGGCAATCGATCTTTGAAAAAGCTTCCTCATGTAATTCGGGCAGCTTTGCCAGCACTTTATTTTTATTGGCTTTTTTCAGAAAATTCCGGTATTTACCCTGGTTTTCTTTTGCCTCCTTCACAAATTCTGTATACAACACAAGCCTCTGTTTTTAGCTACTTAATGGTTTCAAAAAAACCGGTTTTCTTATTTTTCCTTACATTATCCCAGGTATAGTAACGGCCATTCATCACCACGTATACGCCTGCAGGCAATGTTTGTAAAAAAGCCAATGCGGAACCGAGGTTAAAAAATCCATCCGAACTCCCGAATTTGTAAGGGATCATAGCTCCGGTGAGTACAATGGTTTTACCCAGGTCTTTGGCAGCAAGATAGGCCGCAGTCTCGGGCATAGTATCAGTACCGTGGGTGATCAAAATCCTGTCTTCCTCGGCCTTCTGACAATTCAGCGCGATCACTTCTCTTTCTGTATCGGTCATTTCCAGGCTATCGATCATCATCAGGGTACGCACTTCCGTATCCACGGTACATCTGCCCAGGGAAAGCATCTCGGGCACATGAGTTTCTTCAAAATCAAGCTTCCCGTTGATCATATCATACTCTTTATCGAAAGTTCCGCCCGTAATTAATATTCTGATAGACATGTTTTATTTTTTGGCAAAGTAAAAGAAAATTGTTTTGTTAAACAATGTGGCTATGATCTATTTCAGGATCAGCTGTATAAATAAAAGATAAAAAACAGGATCACCGGGAATATAAGGGATACCGCCCAGGTATTCTCTACCCTTTTCCGGGGTAGTTCAAAGACATCAATAATGAGCTTTTTATTGAGCAAGAATAAGGAATACAGACCTAGTGGTATCAAAACTACATAAAGCACGACCTGGTAGGTAAGTACCTCTCCAAAGCCGTCTCTGCTCTCCAGCAAATACAGGATGTAAAGGTAATTCCCCACATAGTAAGCAGTGTAGATCATCATGGCAGTCCAGGCATTTTTCTTGCGTTTCAGGAAAAAGAAAGGAATGGCTACTACAATACCTAAAGAGACCAGCAAAAGCAATAAATTGAAAAGTATACTTTGGTCAAATATCTCGAGCTGTATGGCTAAGAAAATAAGGGTAATAATAGCTATAAGAACAACTATAGCCTGTACCAATAAGGGCAGTAACAGCAGGAATACATAACGTATCACACTGCGCTTTTGTTCCTGTGTAAATTCCGGGAGCTCATTTCCATCCTCCTCCTCTTCTTCAAAATCCCAATCCCGGGTCCGCTCAAAAAAAGTCTTTTCAAAGTACCGGCTCAGCTTAGAGTGTCCCGGTTGCTTTTTATGCTGCAGTGCGATGGCCACTTCATTTTGCCGTGCAGCTTTATGGTCCTCGATCTCCTGCCCGCTTACACCTCGCTCTGCCAATATTGCCAATGCGGCTTCCCTGGCACTTTGCTGCATTTTTTCCGGCAGGGCGACCATCTTGAGTAGCTCCGCAGTGTCCAGGCTCTTGTATTTGGTATAAAAATCGAATTCCATGATATTAGCCGATGAGTATTTGGGGATTTATGATTGAAAAAAGGGCTAAACATCTTACTGTTCAGCCCCCGATAAAATACTTTTACTATTTAAAACATTACTTAATGGCAAATTGTTGCTTCATCGCATCGATCAGTCCGGTCTTGATCACTTTTGCAGCGCTGTGGATCATTGCTACAAAGGCTTTCGCGGTAGAGATGCCATGCCCGATAATTACAGGTGCATTGACACCAAGAACAGGTACACCACCATACATTTCATAATTAAGTTGTTCCAGGATAGGATCATCCTGGATCTTTTTATGAAACAGGTCATAAACAGATTCTGCCATTTTCAACACTACGTTCCCGGTAAAACCATCGGTTACGATAACCCTGGCCTTGCCGTCAAACAGGTTTCTGCCTTCGACATTACCTACAAAATTGATGTGCGGATTGGATTTCAGTAAAGCATAAGTACCCTGTGTGAGAATATTACCTTTCCCTTCCTCTTCTCCTAAATTCAACAAGCCGACTTCGGGGTTTTTATGGCCGAAAATATATTCTGCATATAAAGCGCCCAGTTGACCGAATTGTGCCAGATGCTCGGGCTTGCAATCTGCATTGGCACCGACATCCAATAATATGTTTACTTCGCCATCTTCCCGTGGTACGGTAGTGGCTATGGTAGGACGGGATACGCCTTCTATTGCTCCTACAGAATACATAGAGCCTACCAGCATGGCACCGGTGTTACCGGCACTGATGAAGGCATCTATTTTACCCATTTTAAGCATTCCAAAGCCGATGGCGATACTGGAGCCTGGCTTTTCTTTCAATGCTTTAGTAGCATGTTCATGCATGGTGATCACATCATCAGCATGAACGAAGGTTAACCTGTCTTTAAATTTTTCTAAAATGGTAAGGTGCTCAACACAAGCGGATTGATTACCGATTAAAACCAAATTGCCTTCAGCACTTTGCTCAAAATAAGCTAAAGCGCCTTTGATGGCTTCTTGAGGTCCGAGGTCTCCGCCCATTAAGTCAAATCCAATATTCATATTCAGCTTTAAACTATTGGGAATTAGGAAAGCGTAAAAGTAAAAAATGTTGGTAATTTCCTTATTAACTTACCAACATTTTTTGAATATTATTCAGCTGTTTCTGAAGGTTCTGTAGCTGTAGTATTATCGATTAATACTTTACCACGGTAGTACATTTTGCCTTCGCTCCAGTGAGCACGGTGGCGTAAATGTGTTTCTCCAGTAACTGCATCTGTACTTAATGTTGCTGCTACAGCTTTGTAGTGCGTACGACGCTTAGCACCTCTTTGCGCAGAATGACGACGTTTAGGATTTGGCATGACTGTTAGTTTTTACTATTATTATTAATTATTGTTATTTTTATCCCGGAAGGCATCTAAACCTTTCCAGATACTCTTTGTTTCTTCTTCTTTAGCTTTTTCTTCTTCTTCCAACGCCTGCTGCGTCAGCTTTTCCAATAAAGCCAGGTTTTCTTTATTACAAGTAGTGTTGCCTGCTGCGTCCAGTGGATGAATTTTTTGCATCGGCATACTCAGCAATAAAAATTCATAGATCCACTCGGACAAGTCAATGACGGTTTCATTTTTAGACAAGAAAACGATATCTCCATCGTCCTCAGTATCATCTTCTTCCTCTTCTCCTGTAGGCTCCTTCAACTTGATGATCAAATTGAACTCATCCCAGAGCGGAAGCGTGAACACATCGCCACATCTGTCGCAAGGTACAACTACTGTACCATTGATCTCAAATTTAAGTTCAAAAAAATCAGGATGTTTATCAAAATGTACTACTACCTGCACATCTACGGATTCATATTCTGAACTATCGGCTTCTACTAAGTCAAAAAACGGCTTCCCGATATTGTATGTGTATGTATGAGTACCATTCTTCAATCCAACATACGCTATCTCAAATTCTCTGCGGTATTTCATCTCAAAATAAGTTTTAAACTTTAACCTACTACTCGACTATCACTGATAACGAGGCACTTACACCTCTCTTCAATTCATACGATAAAATTCGGCTTGCAAAGGTATTTCTTTTTTTTCATTTTACATCAATTTATTTCTTCTTATTAAATATGATTGTAAAATGTGCTCCATATCCGTGTGTATATCACAGCGTATGAGGTCAATACCGAACTTTAAACACTGCTGTTCCAATCTTTTATGATAGGCATTTAAGGCCTCGAGGTACTGCACCTTGACCTCTGCCGGCTTCAGCCTGATCCGGGCCTGTGTTTCCAGATCTACAAATTCATAGGGCCTGTTTTCAAATTCAAAGTCCCACTCCTTTTTCCCATCGCCCACCTGGAAAATGATGACTTCCTGTTTACTGAACTTAAGGTGTTGCAGGGCCGTATAAAAATCCTGCTCCCTGCTGATGTCGTCCATAAAATCACTGAACAGGATGACCAGGGACCTTTGCGGTGATGTTTCTGCAATTTCATGCAAGACATCCGGCAAATTGGTGTTACTGTGGGTCAAATCCTGTGCCAGCAAGCGCTCCATTTCCACGATCAGGCTCTTATGATGCCTTTCACTGGACTTAAGGGGCGAAGACCAATAGACCTTATCTGCAAACAAGCTAAGGCCTGCTGCATCCAATTGCTTACGCAAGAGCTGCATGATAGAGGCGGCACCAAGACAGGCAAACTGGATCTTGCTGATGCCGGTCTCCGGGAAACTCATCGACCTGGAAATGTCGATAGCAATACGACACCTCAGGTTAGTCTCTTCCTCAAATTTTTTAATGAACATCTTATCCCGCCTGGCAAAAACCTTCCAGTCTATATGGCGTAAATTATCCCCTGCATTATACACCCGGTGTTCTGCAAACTCTACAGAAAATCCATGAAAGGGGCTTTTGTGCAGGCCTATAATAAAGCCTTCTACCACCTGTTTTGCCAATAATTCCAAATTCCCGGTATCAAACCGGAGCGAAGATAATTGCATGACCTAAAGGTAATTTATTTTAAGCATAATTATCCTGCTCAAAACTAAAAAGCATCCTACTTAAAGTAGAATGCTTTTCAGAGTTTCATGCTTTTTAATTAAATAAGTATACAACTCCGGATGTCAATCTCAATTATTTCATCATCATAAAACGCAACTAATATAAACATATAATAGCTTGCTTTCGAAAGACAAAGGAGGGCTTTAGTTCCGTTACATACTTGTTTTCACGATGCAAAGGTGCATATTTATAACCTTTTAATAACCTGTCAATTAGTAAACTCTCCTGAAAAAATAAATAAGTGTATCGTTTTTTTAAAAATCTGTATTCCGGCCTTTGATCCAGTTCAACACATCGTCTTTCTTACGTACAGAAACGCCAATTGCCGTGTCGTCTACAAGGATGAGGTCCTGGTCCTTGGTAAATTTCTTCACATAATTCATGTTCACAATAGAGGAGTTATGCACGCGCACAAAATTTTCTGCCGGTAACATATTTTCATATTCTTTCAGGATCTTGGAGATCACTACGTGGCTGCCATCCGCTAAATAAAAGGTAGTATAGTTGCCGCTGGCAGAACAATACAGTATATCTTTCAGCCAGATGATATGGTATCCGTCATGTGCATTAAGGGCTATCCGGTCCATCTTCCTGTGGTGATAATGATCTGCCACCAACTCTGCCTGCCCTTTAAACGTATGTCCTTCTGTTGCGAATACCTTTTCGATCATCTCCAGGAATTCATCTTCTGCTATAGGCTTCAATAAATACTCCATAGCCCCGGCCTTGATGGCACGCAAGGCAAATTGCTCATAAGCTGTGATAAAGACTACCTTGAAATCCCTGTTGGGAAATTTAAGTAAGAGGTCAAAACCGGTCTGTTTGCCCAGTTGAATATCCAGCAACACCACATCCGGGCTGCAGGCCTTGATCAATTCATAAGCCTGGTCTACCGTACTCGCCTCCCCCACCACCACTGCCTGCTCAATCTCTTCCAGGTAGGACGTACAGATCGAACGGACAGAGCTCTCATCATCTACCAATAAAAATCTTACTAATTTTTGTTTCATACTTTTAAAATATTTCAATAACGGGTAGTGTAATGGAGGCTTCCACACCGCTGGTGTCTTTACGGTTTTTTACCAGCAGCCGGGCATCCATTTTATGTTTTTTAGCAAGGTAGGTCAATCTTTTACGGATCAGGCTCATACTCACAGACACCTTGTCGGTACGCTTACCGGCAAGGCCAAGGCCCGGGCCGGAATCGGTCACAGTGCAGGTTAATATATTCCCGTCCTTTTGAATTCTTAAAGTGATCATGCCGCCATCCGAGGCTTTCCAGCCGTGCTCTACGGCATTTTCCAGCAAAGGCTGTACCAGCATGGGAGACACCAGGTCCTCATCTCCGCTGATGCCCTCATAAGCGATCACCTCGTAATCAAATTCTTCAAAACGGAATTTCTGCAACTCCAGGTAATTGATCAGGTTTTTATACTCATTGGCCACTGAAATATATTCCTGCGTGGTAGAGGTGAGTATGCTTTGCATCAGTCGCCCGAAACGGGTGAGGTAGCGATTGGCCTTTTTGGTATTTTGTTGCAACACCTCTGCCTGTATCGCAGAAAGTGCATTGAATATAAAATGAGGATTGATCTGCGCGCTGAACAGCTTCTGCTCTACCTCTATTCTTTGTGCATAGGCCTTTTGCTTGAGCAATTGCAGGTGCTGGTAGATACCAAAAGCCACCAGGATGCCGACCACAAATAAAACGAGGCCCAATGAAGTGCGGAAAATCAGCTTGGAACGGGTCACCTCATTTTTAAGATCCAGTTCATTTATTTTGCTTTTCTGCTCATTGATCAGGTAATTCTCTGCCAGCTCCTTATTTCTTTTTACCTGCTCCTGGCTTATGATCACTTCTTTAATACTATCTAAAGTGTCATAGACCCTGACCAGGTTTTTATAATCACCCGTTCCCTTATAGAGGTCCCGGTAATTTGTATATACTTCACGTCGCTCCTCGTTGCTGTTTTCCTGGTTGGCATAGAATAAGGCCGTGTCCAGGTAAGCTTTGGCCTCCTGAAACTTTTCCAGGTCGATCAGTCCTTGTGCCATCAGGGAATAGGCAAAAGCCTTGGGCATTTCGGCATCCCGCAACATATTGATATCGTCTTTTAAAATGGCTACCGCATCTTCCGGCTTACCCATATCATAATAAGCACCCGCCAGGTTCAGGTCGGCCCAGCTGGCCTCCATGGTATCTCCTACTTCCAGGTATATTTTCTTCGCTTTACCGATGTATATCATGGCGGAATCCAATTCTTTCCGGTAGATGAAATAATCTGAATAACCATGATACACCATAGCTTTCATGATCAGGTCGTTCCCGTTACGATAGGCCATAGCACTATCCAGGCAGGCTTTATACTCGGGCCAGGACTCATTCATCCGGTAGGCCTTCGCAAGATTATAAAGGCTATTGTCCAGGTTACTGGAATCGCTGCCCGGCATCGCGTGAAGCTGTTTAGACACCTCTACTGCCCGCAGAACGGAGGACATAGCCTCTGCCCTGTTATTGAGTTTAAGGTATTGATTAAATAAGCGGTTGTACAGGACAGAAAGTGCTTTTGTGGGATAATTGGCAAAGCTGTCCGGCAGGTTTAAGACATCTTTATAGAATACGATTGCACTGCTGGGACTTTCTATCTTTTGCCCTTCGGCAAGGTGCACCCGCAATGCTGCATTCTTCCTGATCAATAATTCACGGTTCCGGTCGCCACGATCATTGCAGGCATTTAAACCCATACATAAACACAAAAGCCACACTATAGTACATGCTATAGTGTGGCTTTTGAAAAAACGGCTTAGTCTGCTCAGCATTTTCCGGTAATTACAGTTAAAAAAATCGGGCATAGATTATGGGCTACTGGTCTGTTTTTCGTTCTTTCTCCCATTCCGACCGGTGTTTTCTTAAGGGATGGTCTTTGGATTTATTAAATATCTTGACCCCATTCTCCCTGCCGGCTCTCCTTTCTCTTTGCTCTTCCACCGGCAAATGATACTCAGCTGTACAGTCTTCACTGCAACAGCCGTCATACTTCGCTTTACAGGAAGGACATTGGATAAACAATAAATGGCAGCCATCATTATTGCAATTGGTATGACTATCGCAAGGGGTACCACATTGGTGGCACTCAGAGATGATATCTTCTGTGATACGCTCCCCCAGCCTTTCATCAAACACAAAGTTTTTACCTATAAATTTAGATTCCAGTCCCTGTTCTTTTGCCTTACGTGCATATTCAATAATGCCGCCTTCTACATGGAACACGTTCTTAAATCCCTGGTGCAGCATATAAGCGCTGGCCTTCTCGCATCGGATGCCTCCGGTACAATACATCACAATATTCTTATCCCTCGCATCTTTCAGCATTTCTGCAGCCATAGGTAATTGCTCCCGGAATGTATCGGAAGGGACTTCTAGGGCATTTTCAAAATGACCTACTTCATATTCATAGTGATTGCGCATATCCACAAAGATGGTCTCTTTGTCTGCGGCAAACTGGTTCACCTCCTCTGCTTTAAGGTATTTTCCTACCTTTTCAAGGCTGAAGCTAGGGTCATCAATTCCGTCTGCAACGATCTTGTCCCGGGTTTTCATGCGCAGTACCCAGAAGGATTTACCGTCATCGTCTACAGCTATATTTAAACGGATACCATCCAGTGCCGGATGGAAACGGTATAAAGTCTCTTTAAATGCTTCAAAATTTGGTGCAGGAACAGATATCTGTGCATTGATTCCCTCTCTGGCTATATATATACGGCCAAATACTTTTAATGCTTCAAACTGCACATACAATTCATCACGGAACTGTTGCGGCGCATCAATTGTAAAATATTTATAGAAGGAAATGGTGGTACGAGGAGTCGTTTCGGCCAGCATAAGGGCCTTTAATTCCTCATTAGAAACTCTGTTGTGTAACACTGGCATGGTGAACGCTTTTGAGATTAATGAAAAGATAATTTATCGGGCGCAAAGTTACAAAATATATTAATATTCCTATTCCACTCATAAAATCTTAAATTTGCGCGATTCCCCGAAAAAATTAAAACAACTATTATTTATATGAAGTTTGTAAGCCATTTACAAGAAGGAAAAGAAAAAGCCGCTGTGCTCCATAACGGCCAATTACTGAATACAGAAGACCTGAATATCAAATTGCCGGCAACTATGGCAGAGCTGTTGCAGGATTGGGCAACCAATGTCGCTATTGCCAAAGATGCCCTGGGCGCGGTTGCTTCAGGAGATTTAAAAATTGAAGGTGTCGCTTTTGAACAGGCTGATTTATTAGCCCCGGTACCTAAACCAACTTCCTGCCGTGACGGGTACGCTTTCCGCCAGCACGTGGCCGCAGCACGCCGTAACCGTGGTGTGGAAATGATCGCAGAGTTTGACCAATACCCTATTTTCTACTTTACCAACCATAATGCCATCCAGGGACCGGGAGCCATTGATTGTATGCCGGACCATTTCGATAAATTAGATTTCGAGCTGGAAGTAGCCGTAGTAGTAGGTAAAAAAGGCAGAAACATTAAAGCAGAAGAAGCGGATGAATATATCGCAGGCTATTGTATCATGAATGATATGAGTGCACGTACTTTACAAATGGAGGAAATGCTATTGAACCTGGGACCTGCCAAAGGAAAAGATTTCTCTACTGTGATCGGCCCGTGGATGATCACCCCGGATGAACTGGAAGCCTTCAAAATACCGGCCAAGCCTAACCATGTGGGAAATAACTACAACCTGAGAATGACCTGTACCGTAAATGGTGTAAAGGTAAGCGAAGGTAATATGGGCGATATGGACTGGACTTTTGCCGAGATCCTGGAACGTTGCGCTTATGGTGCAGACATCCTGCCCGGTGATGTGATCGGCAGCGGAACAGTGGGCACGGGTTGCTTCCTGGAACTGAACGGAACGGCAAAACTCAATAATCCAAATGCAGTGCCTCAATGGCTGCAGGCCAATGATGAAGTAGTCCTGGAAGTCGAGCAGATGGGCGTTTTGACCAACACGATCAAAGCAGTGGATACGGACTTCTCGATCCTGAAGCTGAAGAAAAAATAATCAATTGCTATTGTGAAAAGTCCTGCCCTGCGCAGGATTTTTTATTTAAATGATCCCTCATTTCAGAACCTTAAAACGATTTAACCTTTAATGGAATTATATTACACGTTTTCTTTTTTAATTGTACTTGCCGCTCTTTTCTCTTACTGGAACCTCAGATTTTTAAAACTCCCCTCTACCATTGGCGTTATGGTCATCGCAATGGTCACGAGCATCCTACTGGTCCTCTTCGGGAATCACCTGTTCCCCAACCAGGTCAATAAATTTACCAACATCATTGCCGAACTGGACTTTACGGAAATCCTCATGGGTGCCATGCTGAACTTCCTCCTGTTTGCCGGGGCCATACATATCAATGTGAATGACCTTAAACAGGAAAGAGGCTCCATCCTGGTATTCTCTACCGTAAGCGTGGTCATCAGTACCTTTATTGTAGGATATGCTTTATATTACATTTTACCTTTTATCCATATAGAACTACCCCTGATCTATTGTATTCTTTTCGGGGCACTTATTTCGCCCACTGATCCGATCGCAGTATTGAGCATCCTGCAAAAGGCCAATGTTTCTAAATCACTGGAAACAAAAGTCGCCGGGGAATCTCTGTTCAACGATGGTATCGCGGTTGTGGTCTTTGTGATCATCCTGGCTATTGCACAGGGACATGATATAGACCTTACGGTAACCAATATAAGCTGGCTGGTGGCCAAAGAAGCCGGTGGCGGTGTATTGCTGGGGCTTATTTTAGGCTGGTCAGCAAGCAGGGCGATCTCCAGGATCGACGATTATAAGGTTTCCGTATTAGTGACATTGTCTGTTGTGATGGGAGGCTATTTAATCGCCCATGCCATTCATATCTCCGGCCCTTTGACCATGGTATGTGCCGGTTTATTTATCGGGAATAAAAGCAAAAGCTCGATCATGTCCAGGGAAACCAAAGACTACCTCGACAAGTTCTGGGAATTGATCGATGAGATCATGAATGCTATTCTATTCCTCTTAATGGGCTTCGAGTTATTGATTATTAAAGACCTGAACCATTATTATGCAGCAGGCCTCATCGCCATCGCTGTAGTATTACTGGCCAGGTTTATCGCCATCTGGTTACCTACCAAGATCGTTCCTTTCAAGCAAAAGTTCACTAAAAACGTGATCAAGATCCTCGTCTGGGGTGGCTTAAGAGGCGGGGTATCTATTGCACTGGCACTCTCTGTAGAGAATGGCCCCTATAAAGAGGTCATTGTCGCTACGACTTATATCGTCGTGGTCTTCTCTATTATTGTGCAGGGTCTGACTATTGGCAAAATGGCACAAAAATCCAAGCTGGAATAAATTTCCGGCTTCATGTATAACAAGGCTCCGGTACTTATACCGGGGCTTTTTTATGGTCACACGCTACAAAAATCGGCCGGATACTTGGGCATCTTGTGGCTTTCCGATAGATTTGAAGCACAAATACATCAATCAGTAATATCATTTATGCATATCCACCCCGTCTACTCCTGGTCTTTTGTCCTCATTACGGTCCTGCTTACCTATTTCTTTGTCAAAAGAATGCAAAGAAAAGGCTGCATTACCTTTGCCTATGTAGGGGCCGTGATCTTCTGCATTAATCTTTTTGCAGTTTTCTCCTGGATGTTTATGGTCAGCAGCTCCCGGGACTTGTATAAAGCGGCCAGTTCCGGTAAATCCTACACCGCAAAAGTGATCAGCTTTACCTCCGAGGAGCATTACGATTCAGATAAAGGAAGGTATTATACCATGTACCAGCCCACGGTACAGTTCACCACAGAGTCCGGCCGTGTGGTAAACAAGGAGCTGGAATTCTCTACTTCTGACCTTGAACTGGGCGACACCTATAAGGTAAACTATAATGAAGCAAGCGGCAAGGTCATCACTTTAGGCTTTACCTTAATCATAAGACTCGTAGGAGCGTTCCTATTTTGCTTCCTGCTTACTTTCCTTGTAGCAGGACTGCTCCGTTATGTCCTGGGCTGGCCTATGGGCAATTACTATGCACTGATCTCCAAAATAGGTTTCCATTTCTTTGTACCCTTTTTAATGATCGGGTTTGATGCCCTGCTGATCTATGCTTTATTTTACGGCAATGAAGTGCCCGGCTGGGCGACTGCCCTGATCGTTTTTTTCATCCTGGTCTTAAGCCTGGCCATAGTAGGTTACCTGAAAATGATCTTTACAAAAGGCAGGCCGGTCATGCGCCGCACAGGCCCTGGCCAATGGAGCGGAGACTGGACAGACGACCATAAAACAAAGCCCCAAAAGAAGCAGAAGCCCTCCAGGAACACCGATCTTGACACATTATAATGCATCAATAAAGCGTGTACCGATTCAACCGGGACACGCTTTATCTTTATTTACACAAAACACTTTGCTAAAAGCTGAACTGTGCCCTGCAGGTAAAATTATCATCCTTCAGGTCCTTATCCCACCCGGCCAGGGCCGTCTTTTCA
Organism: Bacteroidetes bacterium 43-16; assembly: GCA_001897525.1. Lineage (GTDB taxonomy): Bacteria > Bacteroidota > Bacteroidia > Chitinophagales > Chitinophagaceae > Edaphocola. Next base: position 110,423 of record MKTB01000007.1, read on the forward strand.
TTCATCGGGTGCTCATACCAGAAGGTCATTTTAAAATTGGGAGATACATAATATACATAACCTGCACCAAAGGTATTGTAGCGTATATCCGCAGCCGTTACATTTTTCTTAGTACCTATATCCGTACCGGCAACTTTAGTATTCGGGTCATACCAGTCATATTTAAGCACAGCCTGGTGCTTGGCCGAGCCCAGGTGCTGCAGGAAATAAAAATAAGCCCCGTTAAAATCCCTTAAAGTCAAAGGTCCCGGGGTGCCCACCGGAGTGGTCGGGTACACACCCGGTGTCACAGAACTGCTCAAGGTCGATGTCTGCTGTCCCATGATATATTCGGCCCGGAACTCAGTAACCCCTTTTTTATTGGGGATCTGCAATTGCGCATCCGCACCATAATAGCGCCTTGGCATTATTTTACCGTTTACAGAAGCCGCGCTGTCTAATTGCATATAATCATTGGCATAATGATAATAAGTATTGCTCTGGCTGGCCAGGCCGCCATGCAGATAACTGAGACCCGCAGAGAAAAGCATTTTTGTGCCGGGAATGCCTATCTTCCGGAAAGACAATTTAGCGATCAGGTCTTTATAGCTATCAAAGTCCTGCGTACCCGTCAGGCCCTGCCCGTTATACAAACCCACATCCAGGCCCAGCCATTTAAATTTTGATTCCTTCTTCCTGGGTGCAAAAGAGATCATAGCCCCCAGGTCACGCTCTGTATTCATTAATATCTGCGACATCCTGCCCCGTTCCGGTGTTTCCCGGTTTACAGAAGAATACAACAGTTCAAACCCGAAAGGGCGTGCCATGATACCGGCCGAAAAGTGAAAGAGTTCCAGTTTGTTTTCATAAAAACGGCCCCAGCAATCGCGCACATTCATGCCCCTTTCCGTTCCGTCAAACTGGACCACGAAATAGGTCATAGGCTTACCGGTAGCGGTATAGCCCGTGTAATCCATACGGATACGGCCACGGCGCATCCGGAAACGACTGTTAGAATTAGGAGCAAAATCACCCCCGTTATAGCTTGTAGCACCCTTCTCCTGTATCCATTGATACTGAGGCTGTATATAGCCAGAGAAGCTGATATTACCGAACTTTGTAGCCACCGATAACATACGCTTACCCATAGCAGTAGAGGTATCGATCATATCGGTCAGCAACTCTGTGCTCATATTCCGTTTAGGTAGCGGGTCCAGCTTAGTTTCCTGGGCATATACCCTTAAAGAAGACAGGGAAGCCAGTAAAACGGCAAAGAACATTTTGTTCATAAAAACTTAACTATTTTTTAAAAATAAATTTAAATTAAAGCACAAATGTATCACCAGCTTTTATCTCTTGATGCAATGCAACATTAAGTAATTATTAATTATAAGAATTTTTAGTTCAGCAGCTATAAAGTATCTTCGCCAGATGAAAAAAGTATTCCTCTTAGATGCCTTTGCATTAATATTCCGGGCCTATTATGCCCTGATCAGAAATCCAAGGATCACTTCTACAGGTAAAAATACCAATGCCCAATTCGGGTTTACCAATACATTGATCGACCTGATCAATAAGCAAAAGCCTACGCACATTGCCGTCTGCTTCGACACGCCCGGTGACACGGAACGCCATGTGGACTTTGCAGACTATAAAGCCAACCGGCAGGAAGCTCCGGAAGACTTGCTGGCATCCATCCCGGATATCAAAAAAATCATTGAAGGATTTAATATACCCATCATCGAAAGCCAGGGCTACGAGGCAGATGATGTGATAGGCACCCTTGCCTGGCAGGCCGCAGCCGAAGGCTTTGAAGTATATATGGTGACCCCTGATAAGGATTACGGACAACTCGTCTGCAAAGAGAATGTATTCATCTTCAAACCACCTGCTTTTGGCAACAAAGAAGAGATCATGGACGGAGCAAAAGTATGTGCCAAGTGGGACATACAACGCTGCGAGCAGGTGATCGACATCCTGGGACTGATGGGCGATGCCGTGGACAATATTCCCGGCATTGCAGGAGTAGGTGAAAAAACGGCGGCTAAGCTCCTTAAAGAGTATGATACTTTAGAAAACGTACTGGACAACGCAGAACACATAAAAGGTGCTTTGGGCGAGAAGATCAGGGCAGGTAAAGAAAGTGCCCTACTCTCTAAAAAGCTGGCTACAATTATCACTGATGTACCTGGTGTGCAGTTCCATGAAGGAGATTTTGAATTAAGTCCTATCGATAATGATAAACTAAGCGAAATCTTCAATGAGCTGGAGTTCCGTACCATCGGGAAAAGGCTATTAGGAGAAAGTTTCAAAGTAAACAATAACGAAGCGGTACAAAAAGACCTCTTCGGCAATGATGTAGCCAGCGATAAGAAAGAAAGTGCCGGGCTTTCGGCTACCCTTGAGTTCCCCGAATACCAAACAGCGGCCAGTACACCGCATGAATACAAGATCGTTGCTGCACTGGAAGAAATTGCACAATTACTGGAAGACCTCTCTCAATACAAGGAAATTTGTTTTGATACCGAAACTACAGGCATTGATCCCAACCAGGCAGAACTGGTCGGCATGAGCTTCAGCGTAGAAAAAGGAAAAGCTTATTATGTGCCCGTACCGGCGCAAAAAGAAGAGGCTTATAAACTGGTACATGCTTTTGCTCCATTATTCGAAAACCCGGAAATTACCTGGATCGGGCAGAATATCAAATATGATATCATCATGCTGAAGTGGTACAACCAGCACCTGGTTGGTCCAACCTTCGACACCATGGTGGCACACTATGTGGTAGAGCCCGAAGGCCGTCGTAATATGGACCTGCTGGCACAGCAGTACCTCAATTATGATCCCATCTCTATCACTACCCTGATCGGTAAAAAAGGCAAAGGACAACTCACCATGCGTGAAGCTCCCTTAGCCGATGTAGCCGAATATGCAGCTGAAGATGCAGATATAACACTTCAACTCAAACACAAATTCGAACCGATGCTCAAAGAGAAATCGGTAGAAAATGTGTTTTATAATGCCGACAATCCTTTGGTCAAAGTATTGGCCAATATGGAGTTTGAAGGCGTACGCATAGATGAAGGATTCCTGAACGATTACTCTAAAGTACTGGAAGCGGATGCAAAGATCTTTGAAGAAAATGTGTATGAAGCCGCAGGCGTAAGGTTCAACCTGGCCTCCCCGAAACAACTGGGCGAAGTGCTTTTCGACAAATTAAAACTGGACCCTAAAGCCAAGAAAACCAAAACCGGGCAATATGCCACAGGAGAAGAAGTACTGGCCAAGCTCGCTTCGGAACACAAGATAGTGGATGATATCCTCGGCTTCAGAGAACTGACCAAACTACGTAATACTTACCTGGATGCTCTGCCCACCATGGTCAATCCCAAAACAGGCAGGGTGCATACCTCTTACAGCCAGACGACAGCCGTTACCGGCAGGCTGGCGAGTAACAATCCCAACTTACAGAACATACCGGTACGCTCCGACAGGGGCCGCGAGATCAGGAAAGCATTCATTCCCAGGGATGAAAACCATATCCTGCTCAGTGCCGATTACTCCCAGATTGAGCTACGCATCGTGGCCGCCATCAGCGGAGATAAAAATATGTGTGAAGCCTTCCAGAACGGGCATGACATCCATACGGCCACTGCAGCCAAAGTATATGGCGTGGAGCTTTCTGATGTCACTAAAGAGCAACGCTATAAGGCCAAGAGTGTCAATTTTGGTATTATCTACGGGCAAGGTGCATTTGGACTGGCCGGCAACCTGGGCATCAGCAGAACAGAAGCCAAAGACATCATCGATAGCTATAAAACCGAATTTTCGGGCATTACAGACTATATGAATGAACGGGTGCAGATGGCGCAGGAAAATGGCTTTGCAGAAACAATCCTGGGCCGGAAAATATGGCTTAAAGATATAAAATCAGCCAATGCAGTCGTTCGTGGCTATGCAGAGCGGGCCGCTATTAACGCACCTATACAGGGTTCTGCAGCGGATATGATCAAACTCGCCATGATCAATATAGATAAAGCGATGAAAGAGCAGCAATTCAAATCACGCATGATCTTGCAGGTACATGATGAATTGATCTTTGATGTCCGGAAAGAAGAACAGGAAGCCGTAAAAGCCCTGATCATTGACCTGATGAGCAATGCATTGATTTTGCCGAATAATGTACCCGTGATTGCAGAAGCAGGATTTGGGAACAATTGGTTAGAGGCACATTAGACCACAAAAAATCTATCCGACAGCGCTGAAGTAATGAATATTTACTTCAGCGCTGTCTTTTTATATAAAGAATTCCCAAATTTAAAAAATGACAATAGCCGAGTAAACTTAATGTTTACCTTTGCCTCTTCTCTATCAATTCAACCAATTGAGAAACATTATATTTTAAATGGATTTAGCATACCGTTTATGACACAGACAAGAATTAACCGCCCGGAAGACATAGACAGGATCAATACCTTCTATGCACGATTAAAAGACTTTGACAACCACACGCTTGTAGATGCGTACAATACGGAAAAACGCGTTGTGGGCGTTCATGCGCAAACACTTTATTTAATTGCCATGAACGAGGCCTTCTTAGATCGCTTTGGTAAAAGCCCGGTCAGTATTAACGAAGAACAACAAGTAAGTATAAGCGGACCGATCTATTACATCGACCACCTGCAAACCTTTGACTGGTTTAATAAGAACTAAATAAACCAACCGGATTGGTGCCACATTGAGCTCATCTAAATGCGGCACCAATTTACAATGATCATGTTCACTTTATCATGCTCCCTACCCAGGCACCGCTGGCAAAACAAGCCTGCAGCAAGTAACCGCCCGTAGGAGCATCCCAATCCATCATCTCCCCGCAACAATAAACAGCAGGAAACTGTTTCAGAGAAAGGTCATTATTTAATGCACTGAAAGGTACACCCCCAACCGTAGAGATAGCCTCATCAACAGGCCTTAAAGCTTCAATGGTAAAAGGAATGCGTTTAATAAATTGTCCCAGGAAGTGCCTGTCCAGGAATTCCTCTTTCCTCAGCTTATGCTTAATATAAGCCACCAGAGCTTTGGCAATTTTCAATTGCTTCAAGCCTTCTGTGGGATTTTTCGCCTGTTCCAGGATATGGATAATTTTTTCGAGGCTAAAGCCCGGCTTCGCATCCAGTAATAATGCTTTATTTCCCTGTCTGAATGCACCATTGAGGTAAAAAACAGGTGCCCCTTCAAAACCATATTGCGTAACTACCAGCTCTCCATACTTTTCCTTTTGTCCCAGGTAGCAGGCAACATGCTTTACAGGCTGCCCCTCGAATGCCCGCACCGCCTCCGGCAACGCGATCTCGAAACCGGCATTACTTGCCTCAAAAGGAACTACCTCTATACCTTTTCCCCGGAACAGTTCCAGCCACTTACCCGTAGCACCAGTCTTAGACCAGGAAGCACCTCCTAAAGCCAATACCAGTCTATCATAAGCTTTAGTTTCCTCGTTCCCCTCAACCAACAATGTAACCATATCTGCATCAAAATCGACCATCTGGCAGCCGAACAGGAACGTAGCCCCTAAGCGTTTAAGATAAGCCAGCCAGGCATTTAAAACATCTATGGGCTTAATATGTACCTGTGGAAAAACCTTGCCGGAGGAGCCGATATAAGTGGGAATGCCAATCTTGTCCAGGAAAGCGACCAGGTCGTCTACATCAAATGCCCGGACCATCTCACGGATCTCCTCCCGGTCATACATCTCCAGGAAAGCAGGCTGATCGATACGGTTAGAAAGATTAAAACCACCATGCCCGGCAACCAGGAATTTCCTTCCGGCAGCTTTCTTCTGTTCGTAAAAAGTCACGGCATGGCCGCGCTCAAGCAATAGAGTGCCCGCCATAAGCGCAGCAGGCCCCGTTCCGATGATGATTACCTGTTTAGCTGATTCCAATATTATTTTCCTTACTATAGCAATTACAATAAACGACTGTCCCAGATAAACAGCTCGGTTTCTTTTATCTTAATCTTATTTGAAAAATCAGGATGCCTGGTATTGATCACATAATTAGATTCCCTGGGCAATACTGCAGAAGGCACTTTGAGCAATAAAGTTTTTTGAGACTGGTACCATTCAGAGCCCAGGGCCTGTAGTTCCGGGTAGCTTTGTATCGATTTCCAGTTGGCGGGCAACTGGTCCAGGTCAATCGTTGTGATATCCTTTGGTCCTACCTTCGCTTCAATGATCAGCAATTTATACGTCTGGTCAATCCGGATACCCGAGCGATGCACCACCAGTTCCAGCGTGGCTAATGAAGCCGACCCTCCGGTATAAATGACCATTTCTTCATTTTTATTCCAGCGGTTAGCTACGCCAGAGGCCACTAAAGCATTTGCGTACTGTTCCTTTCTTATATTATACAGCAGCATAGTTCTTAAACATTTTCTCCATACTCCATAGCAGTAAGCCGGTTATCGATCAGGCTGATGCCCGATATCGTATCCATGAAATCCATGGGAGCCTTTTCGTCTAAAAAATAGTTGGGGGCAGCTAACCACTGCTCAAAAACAGCTGTAGTACCAAACACAGCAATACCATGTTTAAATAAAGATAAAATGGAAATGATGTGCTCTTTGGTATTGTCTTTTAGATTCGCCTCTTTAGAACGGTAGTTCCTGAGGGTACGCGGCGTAATATTCAGCCAGTTGGAAATAACTGTATCATTCAAGGTAACCAGCTCATCCATCAATTCTATGTAAGTATTATTTACATTGTTTTTGGAGAGATAAAAGTACACGCTGCCCGGCTCATTGACCGTAGGCAACTCTTTCATAATTTTATTGTATCCTTTATTAGGGGCTTCGCTTTTCATAACACCATCTTTACTACAAATATAACATTTTTCCGAATCAAAAAGGACTTTTTTCCCAATTTTAACCAAACTAAAACATGGCTAATTCAACTTAACGCGAGGGTCGAGTTTTGTATAGAGGAGATCGGTAATGGTGCTGATCACTACAAAGATGGTGGCGGATACGAGGACCGCACCCATAACAACCGGGAAGTCAAATTTATCCAAAGCGTCCACCGTCAGTTTGCCCAGGCCTTTCCAGCTAAAGATAAACTCCACGAAGAAAGAACCCGCCAGCAACTCTGCAAACCAGCCTGAAATGGCGGTAACCACAGGATTGAGCGCATTAGGCAAAGCATGCTTAAACACCACCCTGCTTTTAGAAAGCCCTTTAGCATAAGCCGTGCGTATATAATCCTGGGACAGCACATCTAGCATGGCGCTCCTGGTAAGCTGCGCGATAATGGCCAGCGGGCGAATGCCCAGGGTAATGGCAGGAAGTATTAAATGGCTGAGTGCTAAACGTCTTCCGCCAAAAGGATCATACTCCCACAAGCTACCTACCATTTGCAAGCCGGTAAAATCAGACAGCAGGTAGCCGAAGACATAAGCAATGATGAGCCCGGCAAAAAAGCTGGGTGCGGAAATACCGATCACACTGGAGAAAATAGCACTAAAATCCCAGAACGTATTTTGCCTTAAGGCAGCGAGGATACCCAGTAATATACCAAAAACCGTAGCAATGATCATGGCAGCAGTTGCCAGTACAAAAGTGCCCGGTAGCGAATCAGATAAAATATCCCAAACCAATCTTTTACTCTGGTAAGAACGGCCGAAATAGGGCTTTTTAGCCACCAGGTCATAATCATCCCCCAAAGCAACCAAAGACGAATATTGGTACTTCTTATGACTCACACTGTCCGAAGCATGTACCGTTAGCGGCAGCAGGTCATTCAGGTAATAGCCATACCGGGTTAACAGTGGCTTATCCAGGTTCAGCTCCTTACGCACATTTTCCAGGGAAGCGACATCCGATCTTTGCCCCATCGTCAACCTTGCCGGATCACCGGGCAAAGCATTGAACAACACAAACACCAGGGTGACCACGCCCCATAATACAGAAAGCGAATAAAAAATACGTTTTAAAACAAAGCTGAGTGTCATCGTCAATGGTTGCGTGGTATATGGAAATGCCTTAAAATTAAATACAAAATACTTAAATAACCGCTTTTTACCTTGCTAAAGCCATAAAAGCAGCTTTAAAGTAAATAAATATACTGCACTAACGTTTGCCCTACCGCCTTTAATGTTGCCGTATCAATATGGCGCATATCATCATCAGTGGTATACCAATAGTCCACAAAACCCGTACCGGAGTCTTTCGGCAGATCAATGATATCAATCGTAGGGATGCGGGCTATACTATTAATGAACACATGATCATCCGTGATCATGGCCTCTTCTTCTTGCACAAAATAAGCAGCGTAACCTGCCTGAGCCGCAGCATGCCACACCTCCTGCTGCAAACGCGGTGCATATTTTGCAGCATACCCCTCCAGGGCAAAACGGGCATTACGCCCACCCACCATGTCCAGCAAAATACCGCCAAATGCCCTGTATCGTGCTATATGCGGATGCTGTGCCCAATATTGTGCACCCAGTCCATAAGACTCGGCCCCCCATTTCGCTTTTCCATAGTCCTCCACATCTGTAAACAAGATATCAATACCCAAAGTACTGTCCACACGATAAGCCTGCAGCAGGCGTGCCAATTCCAGCAATACCCCAACACCACTCGCACCGTCATTAGCACCAGGCACGGGTTTTGATTTTTTATTCCGGTCGGCCCAGGGCCTGCTGTCCCAATGTGCCAGCAGTAATAAACGCCTAGATGCTTTTGGATTAAAAGAACCGATAAGATTGATACAGCGCAGCTTTTTCTTGTCTTTAGCCGTTAAAGTGGTTTCCTGCCGGAAAACCGTATCGGCAAATTGAAGCAGGCATTGCTCCAGGTAAGCAGCACAAGCTTCCTGGGCTGCCGAGTTAGGCAGTCTCGGGCCGAAGGCCACCTGCTGCCCGATGTAGTCATAAGCATTCTGCGCATTAAAAACAGGGAGTTCCCGGTAGCTGCCCTTTGGATTATTGACTAAAGCATTTCCTTGTTCAAAGAAAAGCACCATTGCTATCAGCAGGACAATAGATTTGAGAGGCGACCGTTGTTGTATCATACGCAAAGCAGAGGCTATTTAAGAAACTTCCCGATGAGCGGCATCGTTTTCAGCTCAGATCGCTCTAAACGTAAGACCAGCAAACAAAACAGCCCAAACAATACACAACCGGAAGCAATACGGATAAGCACATGATCCGGACCGGAGTACAGCTCCCCGATCTTATGCTGAACAAAATAAAGGACAACAATGGAGACTAGGTAAACCGCTATTCTCTTCACCGGATAAGGCACCGGGAAATAGCGCTGCCCTACCAGGTAGCAAACCACTACCATAGAGGCATAACAAGCTAAGGTGGTCCATGCCGCTGCCCACATTTCATATTTCGGAATAAAGAAATAATTACCGGCCAGCGTAATGGCTGCACCGAACATGGTGATGGCTACACCGATCCTCATTTTATTGGTCACCTTATACCAGGTTGATAAATTATAGTAAATACCACTCAGTACATTGGCAAATAATAACACCGGCACGATATACAAACCGGAATGGTACGCTTTACCCAGGTAATTGATCCAGATATCTTCTAAAAATAAAGCCGTAGTAAGGAAGGCCAGGCAAACAGTGATCACAAACCATTTCATCACTTTGGCATACAGATCGGGCGCGCTTTTATCCTGTGCCCGGCTGAAGAAGAAAGGTTCTGCAGCCATCCGGAAAGCGGTAATGAACATCGTAACAACAATAGAAACCTTATAGCTGGCTGAATAAATACTCTGGATCGTTTTGGCATATTCCTCTGTATTATCAATATACCAGATCAACATCTGACGGTCGATCACCTCATTGGCCACACCGGCAAGGCCGATAAAGATCATAGGTGAAGCATAACCAAACATTCGCTGCCAGAGGCCCGGCTCAAACTTAAACCGGAACTGCTTCCATTCTGCAAACAGGGCCAGGAAGGTAAAAATGCTTTGCAATAAATTGGCAAATAAAACCAAGCTGACAATATCATATTTACGGCTGATCCCGGCCCAGAAGCCATCCGGACTGGCAGCGATCAATTTAGGCATGATCACCAGGAAAAAGAACACGCCCAATATATTGATCACGATACCAAACACCTTGATAAAAGCATACTTCCGCGGTTTCTGCTCCTGTCGCAGGCGGGCAAAAGGAATCGTCTGCAGGGTATCAAAAAACAAGATCCCGATAGCCAGGTTAATATAATTGACATGATCGCTCAGCACAATAAAGTCGGCCACCGGCTGCCGGAAAAAATACATGGTGGCACAAAGCAACAAGGTACTGATGATCAGGGAACCGAAAGCGGTATTATAAATATTGCGGGAATTGGTTCTTTCCAGGGAGCAAAAACGGAAGTAAGCCGTTTCCATTCCATAAGTAAAGATGACATTTAACAGGGCAAAATAGGAGTAGATCAGGCCTATACTACCATATTGGATCACTTCTCCGGGGTTAACCAGGAAATAAGTCAACAGCGGTGTCATCAATGCATTCAGCATCTTAGCAGCGACCGCACTTGTGCCATACCAGATCGTTTGTCCGGCTAGTTTTTTTACTTCTGACAAGGTTGTTTCATTTTAAACCACAAACTTAGGGCAATTTATAATAAGAGGCAGGAAAATGATGCGTGTGATATTACCTAATTATCAAGTGACTGAAATATGCCGAGGAGTATCCCGCAAAAATTCGTAAACTTGCGCATCTCAAAACAACAACAAAAGAAATGTCCAGAACCCCAAGTATTCTCATCGTGAACGATGATGGTATTACAGCACCCGGCATTGCACGCCTTATTGAAGCTGTTCAGCATTTAGGAACGATTACAGTAGTGGCACCGGATAGTCCCCAATCAGGAATGGGACATGCCGTAACCATCGGCAATACACTGCGCCTGGAGCCTGTAGATATTTTTCATGAATTAGGGGTTGAGGCCTACCAGTGCAGCGGCACGCCGGTAGATTGCGTGAAGATAGCCCAGGACATCATCCTGAAACATAAACCCGATCTCTGTCTGAGCGGGATCAATCATGGCTCTAATGCCTCTATTAATGTCATCTATTCCGGCACTATGTCTGCAGCTATGGAAGCCGCTATTGACGGCATCCCCGCAGCAGGCTTCTCCCTCATGGACTTCAAATGGGATGCGGACTTTTCTGTAGCCCAGCAGGTAGCCCGTGAAGTGGCCGAAAGAATGCTGGCCTCCAGGCTTCCGGAGAATTTTCTCTTGAATGTAAATATTCCCCGTTGCCCGGCAGAAGAGTTCAAAGGCATCAAAGTGGCACGCCAGGCGATGGCGCAATGGAAAGAAAATTTTGAAAAACGAATTGACCCAAGGGGAAAAGATTATTACTGGATGACGGGCAAATTTGTCAATTACGATGTAGGCCTGGACACCGACCTTGAAGTGCTGAAAGAAGGCTATGCCTCTGTGGTACCGGTAAAGTTTGACCTGACCGACCAGGAGGTAAAATCATGGCTTAAAAGCAGCTGGAAGATATAAAAGTAGCTAAGCAGATTAGCGAAACCTATAAGGTTTTTAAAACCTTATAGGTTTTTAAAACCTTATAGGTTTTTTTGCAGGATGGCCAAAACTCATACGGAACAACAATAAAGAAAAAGCCACTCTTTCCAGAGTGGCTTAAATATTTGTACTTGTTTTGTCTAATAAGGATTAGAACTTAGGACAAGAGAAGTTGTAGCGTTTTCTAACGATCTTATCAATTACACCGTTATAAATAGCAGACATTTCCAATGCACCCTGTCCCTGGTTGATCTGGTTCATACCGGAAAGCGTTACATCATAGGCAAAGCCTAACTGCCATTTTCCCCATTCAAAACCTACATATGGCGCAATTGCATCACCATATCTGTACCAGGCACCTAAGTATAAAGTAGTATTGCTATGATCTTCGTCATTATAAGGGTTCAGGATAAATCCTACCGCACCACCAATCAATAATTCATAAGCAGAACCTTGTTGTTGGTACATAGTGCTCAAATAAGCAACTGTATTAGGGTTTAAGTTCAACTGACCACCTATATAACCGTTAATACGGGAGTGAATACGTACATCAGCCGCAACGTTTTGCCCGGTGAACTTCTCAACAGGTCTGGTTAAGTGAAAGTAAGATACCCCTGCATAGACCATTGCATTCTCAGAAGCTTTACCGGAATACAACAAACCTGCGTTAAAATCAGGATAAGTAAGATCTGCATTCTGTAAATTTTCCTGTGTAGGCAGGTAAACATCAGGGCGGCTCAGATCGATCTGGTCACCGAATACCAGCTTAGAAAAATTCACTGATTTTTGAACTAAAGCAGCCTGAACACCTAAGGAAATATGGTGCTGTTTTTCCAGGCCCAATGCTTTATGATAAGCCAGGGAAACACCGGCATTAATACTTGTTAATGCACCTGTACCGGCTCTGTCATACAACAGGTTTAAACCGAATCCGAAACCATCACCTTCAGGCAACTTATCTCTCAGGATCTGCCTGTCGTAAGAGATAGAACCTGTCATATATGGATTATTAGAAACATTATACCATTGCGTTCTCGCAATAGCCGTCATCCTAAAATCTGTATTAATAAGGCCGGTGTGAGCCGGGTTTAAGTTTAATGGTGAGGAGAAATATTGAGTAAAGTGCGGATCTTGAGCAATAGCATCAGAACCAACACCCATCAAAGCGACTGTAGCACCTAATAAAATTTTCTTCATTGATTTGAATAAATTTTGATGATTGTTCAGGGTAATATTCTTGTCAAATATACTCCAAATATTCACATTCCTATAACTTTCTTAATTTTTTTTCTAAAATTTGAGCAATGGCCTCATTTTAAAACTGCAATTTGCTGCCGAAAGCCAGATCCCCGGCATCTCCCAGCCCGGGAACAATATACCCTTTAGCCGTCAATTCTTCATCAATATCGCCTGCCCAGATGTGCACTTCCGGGTATTTGCGCAACACCGTTTCCAGGCCTTCTGTACAGGAAATCACCGTAACGATATGGATCTGTTCCGGTCTGCCAAATTCCAGCAATCCCTGTATGGCCAGTAATAAAGAAGCCCCGGTGGCAAGCATAGGATCGGCGATGATCAATATCCGCCCTTCCAGGTCCGGACAGGTGACATAGTTTTGCTCAATTTCAAAGGTCCCGTCATTTTTATTATGCTTCCTGTAAGCAGCTATAAAGGCTGCATCTGCATGATCAAAATAATTTAGCAAACCATGATGCAAGGGCACTCCTGCTCTTAATATGGTCGCTAAAACAGGTTGTTTCTCTAAAACTTGTTGCTTTTTCAGTCCAAGTGGTGTTACCACCTCTACCTCTTTAAATGATAACATTTTACTGATCTCATAAGCAGCAATTTCGCCGATACGTTCCGTATTTCTTCTGAAACGCATCTTATCTTTTTGAACCTCAACACTTCTTATTTCCTGCATCCAATTGGATACCAGCGAGTTTTGTGCGCTTAAATTTGTTATCATTTTGTAAATAGCATTCGATTGGTATGCAAAATATGACTTTCTTTACTCCTATGCAAAATTAAGTGCTCCCATTTCACTGGCATTCATGGTGCTGCAACAAGTACCGGCATTAAACCGATTCAGGCCAAAACAGGCAAAAACCGGAGTATTTAAATTCAATTTAAACCTAACAGTTTGTCAAATATCTAAGTACTTAAGTCAAATGATATAAATAAAATTTATTTTTGTAGTATCAAGTTTAAAACAAACATGAAAAACACGATGTTTAAACCCTTTTCACTGCTATTAACTATACTTTTCCTCGCTTGCTTTTTTTCAGCCGGTGCGCAGGACAAGAACAATAAATTTGGCATCAAGCAGGCCAATGTAGGCCCTAATGATACCATCCTGGCCTATGGCAAAATATTCGAGGGCGACACCCTGCCCCACTGGTATCTGCAGGAAGTTTTTGTTGTAGAGAGTTACCTGGACAAGAACCGCAGTTCCCAGATGGCCCGTTTGCGTCGCAATGTGTACCTTGTTTACCCTTATGCTGTAGAGGCAGCCCGCATCTTAAACGAGCTGGATAGCGAACTCAAGAAAGCAGATGGCAGAAGGGATAAAAAGAAATACCTGAAAGCCGTAGAAGCCCAATTAAACGAAAAATTCAAAGAACCCTTAAAAAACCTGAGCACCACCCAGGGCTCTATCCTCGTTAAGCTGATCAACCGTCAAAGCGGCCGTGATGTCTATTCCATTATTAAAGAATTAAAGGGCGGACTTAATGCCCGGATCTCCCAGACAGCGTTCTACTTCTTTGACAATAACCTTAAAGCCCAGTATGATCCTTTTAACGCCGATAAAGACATTGAGGCCGTGGTGAGAGAGATCGAATCTAAAGCCTATTACAATTACCAGATCCAGAATACCCCGGTATTGAAAATTTCCGAAAAAAGATAAATCCTGTTCCCGAACGGGAATGACCCAAAAGCCTCCGTATTGTCTATTGAGTTGACTCAACACACAATGCGGAGGCTAGATATTTATAGCATTCCGGCCGCCCCCTTAAGTCTTTTTGCCCTCCATCATTTTAGCATATTCTTGTTTAAATTTAGGCTACTTTTGTGCCCTAAATTATCAGCAATGAAGGTATTTTTAATGGCAATAGGAGCCCATCCCGACGATGTAGAGTTGGGCTGTGCAGGTACCATTTATAATCATATACGTAAAGGTCAGGAAGTAGCTATTGTAGACCTCACAGAAGGCGAGCTGGGCTCAAGAGGCAGTGTTGCCACCAGATATGCCGAGGCAGAAGCGGCAAGAAAAATATTACAGGTTGCTCATCGCTACAACCTGCAGATGGCAGACGGCTTCTTTGAACACAGCCGGGAAAATGTACTGAAACTGGTACAGATCATCCGGAAGCATAAACCTGATGTATTACTGGCTAATGCACCTACAGATCGCCACCCCGACCATGGACGTGCCGGGCAGCTGATCCGGGATGCGGCCTTTTTAAGCGGATTACGCAAAATTGAAACGGAACTGGATGGCGTAGCCCAGGAAGCCTGGCGGCCCAAAAGAGTGTTCAATTACATACAGGATAAATTCATAGAACCAGATTTCATTGTCGACATCAGCGAAAGTATGGATATCAAAATGCAATCTGTAGTGGCTTACGGCAGCCAGTTTTTCAGCAAAGAGCATGAAAGCGATCCGGTAACCTATATATCGACAGATGCTTATTTAAACAAAGTGCGTAACCGGGCAGAGCAATTGGGCAGCAGGATAGGTGTCGCTTATGGAGAAGGCTTTATTTCAGAATTTTCGATCGGGGTAAAAGACCTGGACCAGTTCCTCTACCCGAAACTCTCCTAAGCGGAGCAAAGAATTACAGACAAAAAACAATTAATTCAACAAAATATTTGGACGATTAAAATAAAAGTTGCACCTTTGCAGTCCAAAAAAAATTAAAAATAGTAAGATATGGCACGTGTATGTCAGGTAACCGGAAAAAAACCTATTACAGGTCACAAAGTATCTTTTTCTAACAAGAAATCTAAGCGTCGCTTTTTGCCAAATTTGCAAACTAAGCGTTTCTATTTAGTTGAAGAAGATCGTTGGGTGACTTTAAAAGTATCATCTGATGCAATCCGCACAATCAACAAAAAAGGACTTTTAGCAGTCGTAAAAGATTTACGCGCTAAGGGTGTAACAGTTTAATTTAGTTTAAAAATTTAAAAATATTATCTGAGATGGCTAAGAAAGGCAATCGTGTTCAGGTTATTTTAGAGTGCACAGAGCACAAAGATTCTGGAATGCCGGGAACAAGTCGTTATATCACAGTTAAGAATAAGAAAAATACGCCTGAGCGTATTGAGTTGAAAAAATACAACTCTATTCTTAAGAAAGTAACGCTTCACAAAGAAATCAAATAATTTTAATTAATTGTCTGACCCTTTCCCTATGGGAGAAAGCTTAAGACCAAAACGTATTAACAATGGCAAAAGCAGCAAAAACCGCGATCAAGAAAGATCCTAATGCTAACTTGGACGCGAAAAACTTTACTAAAGTTGTAAAAAGTGTACGTAGCCCTAAAACAGGTGCTTATACATTTAAAGAAGCTATTATCCACAAGGATAAAGTAGCTGAATATTTCGCTAAGAAATAAGATAGAGCATACACGCAAGATCAATCGCTACCATATTTAAAGGTGCAGCATGGATGTAAATTCGTGCTGCATTTCTGTTTCTATACCCCATCCTGCCTCATTATAATCTTGCCAATTTAGTATAGCCACGGCTTTTTTAAGTTATTCTGTTCCTTATATGCCGTAACTTCCTGTTTAAAATTCAGTAAGATGGCGCATACTAAAATGTCCTACTCTTTTGGCAGCTCTGCTACCTCGCTGCTGGGCCAGACCATCGGTCAAAATCTCCGGCAGACCTGCAAGCAGTATCCTCAACATACCGCCATCATCAGCATGGCACAAAATATTCAACTGGACTACACGGCCTTCTGGCAAGCCACCACACAAATCGCCAAATCATTGATCGCAATTGGCATACAGGCAGGCGACCGGCTGGGCATATGGGCACCCAATCGTTATGAATGGACCTTATTGCAATATGCAACAGCCAGGATCGGCGTGATACTGGTGAATATTAACCCGGCCTACCGCGTTTCGGAACTTGAATATGTGATCAACCAATCGGCCATTAAAGTAATGGCTGCCTGTGTACAGTTTAAATCCAGCCATTATAAATCCATGATAGAAGCAGTGCGCAACAGCTGCCCCAGCCTGGAACATGAACTATATTTTGAAGAGAACTGGAACGAATTTCTGGCAAAGGGTACTGATGTTCAGGATGAAGTATTGGCATCTTGGGAAGAAAGGGTACAGATCGATGACCCGGTAAATATTCAATATACCTCCGGCACTACCGGATTTCCCAAAGGAGTTACCCTCTCTCACCACAACATTTTAAACAATGGCTTCTTTATCGGGGAACGCCTGCAGTACAGTCACCGGGACAGGGTCTGCATTCCTGTGCCCTTCTATCATTGCTTCGGTATGGTCATCGGCAATATTGCCTGTACCACGCACGGTGCTACTATGGTCATTCCCGGTGAAGCCTTCGATCCAGAAAGATCGCTGCTGGCAGTAGAAAAATATCAATGTACGTCTTTATATGGCGTACCTACTATGTTTATTGCCATGCTGGCCTTAGATAACTTTGAACAGTTCCAACTGGGCAGTTTGCGCACCGGGGTCATGGCTGGTTCTCCCTGCCCTGTAGCCGTCATGAAGGAAGTAAAGTCCCGGATGCATATGTCTGAAATATCGGTGTGCTATGGCATGACAGAGACCTCTCCGGTATCCCTGCAGACGAAGATAGGTGTGCCTTTGGAAAAGCAGGTGAGCACCGTAGGTACCGTTATGGATCACCTGGAAGTGAAGATCATCGATCCTGCCAGCGGCCATATGTTGCCACAAGGCACAAAAGGAGAGCTATGTACCAGGGGCTACTCTGTAATGCTCCGGTACTGGAACAACCCTATTGCCACAGAAGCAGTAAAGGATGCCGGCGGATGGATGCACACGGGAGATGAAGGCCTAATGGATGAAGAAGGTTATATCACTATTACAGGCCGTATCAAGGACCTCATCATCCGGGGTGGAGAGAATATATCACCTAAAGAAGTGGAGGACTTCCTGTACACCCATGAAAGCATTGAAGACGTACAGGTGATCGGTGTACCGGACGAAAAGTTCGGGGAGCAAATAATGGCCTGGGTCAAATTAAAAGCCCATGCAGGCAGCACAACAGAACAGGAGCTGACGGATTACTGCAAACAAAACATAGCTCACTACAAAGTGCCCAGGTACTGGAAATTTGTAGAAAGCTTCCCCATGACGATTACAGGAAAAATAAAAAAGAATGAAATGCGTGCTATAGCAGCGCAGGAGCTTGGATTAAATCCGCCACAATAAGGATTAAGCCAGTAAAGCTTTTACATCTGCCACCAGTTGTTTCGTACTGAAAGGTTTGGTCACATACTTGTCTGCACCCAGTGCCAGGCCTTTCTGTATGGCATCATCCGTTGTTTTGGCACTCAGGAAGATCACCTTGATATCTTTGAGGGATTCGGTGGTCTTTACGGTTTTACAGATCTCGTACCCGTCTACATCCGGCATCATAATATCCAGCAGTACCAGGTGCGGATGCTCCGTCCTGATGTGCTCCAAAGCCTCTGTACCATTGCGCGCGATCAACACCTCATAGCCGCTCTTCTTCATCAGGAATTCGAGCGACATCAGGATATACGGATCATCATCCACTACCAATACTTTATAAGCCATAACCTCTATTTATCATTACTGTCAAAATGTGCCGGTAAGCTGAATGCTATATGTGCACCTACGGCATAACTGGTATCTGCCCAGATCCTGCCATTATGCAAATCTATAATTTTTTTACTAATTGCAAGCCCCAGGCCACTGCCCTCGGGCTTTCTCAGACTCTGGTTCTGAGCCTGGAAAAATTTATCAAAAATAAGTTCCTTCTCTCCTGCGTCAATGCCCTTACCATCATCACTCACCCATACCTGCCATTCATCTTCTGTAAAGTGGGTATGAACGGTTATTTTTGTTTTGGCATATTTGAGCGCATTGCCCATGAGGTTCACCAGCACCTGCTTGATGAGGTCGCGGTCGCAGCTCAGGAGCATCATGGCATTGGTCAATTGCAGTTCCAGCTGCAGTGCTTTCATCTGGATGCTGCCTTCCAGTGTCTGGGCGACTTCGCGCACCAGGTCCCGGAGATCTACCTGGCTTAAGTTCAGCCGCTGCTTACCTGCCTCAAACTTCTCAATCCTCAGCACCTGGTTGATCAGGTTGGCCAGGCGATTGGCCTCATTAATGGTTGATTGCAGGTACATTTCTTTGGTTGTCTCATCCAGGTCGGGATTGTCCAGCACAATCTCACTTAATGCGATGATAGAAGTTAAGGGGGTCTTCAACTCATGCGTGACGGTGTACAGGAATTCATTCTTGATCTGGTCCGCTTTGTTCAGTTCTTCATTCGCTTTTTTAAGTGCGCTGCTCGCCTTTTGCAATTCCGCAGATTTCTTCATCAGTTCGCGGTTGAACTCTCTTACCTTTTGATTTTCCTGGATAATGGCATACATCTCCCGGTAAGAGATCTCCTCTTCCAGTGTCGAACGCTTGATCAGGGAACGGGCTGCAGTAGCCCCGATGACACCACCCAGCAACCTTTCTGTAAAGGCCACCAAACGGTTATGTGCCGGTTCATGCGGATCAATTTCAATATCGTTTTTCTCGGCATATTTGATGATCAGTCCCTCTGCTTTGCCCACACCGATAAAGCTGCCCAACACCTGGTACAGGTCCTTAAGCTGTGCCCTGCCCTTCCAGGCCATATCTATATTCAGCTCCCGGTCATACTTATCATTGTCCACATACAGCTCACTAAAATAAGACTCCTGCGAGCTCTTCTTGGTAAACATCGACACCAGCACCAGGGTGAGCACATTAAGGCCTAGACTCCAGAACAGGCTATGGGCCAATGGCGGCAGGGCCTGAAGCCCAAACAGAGCTTTGGGCTTCAGGAATGAGATGCCCAATAAGCCGGTATCCAGCACGCTTTTAGGAATTAAAAAAGAACCTGCCAATTGAGGTACCAATGCAGTGTACATCCATACCGTAAACCCGATACACAAACCTGCTATAACGCCCTTTTTATTGGCATCTTTAAAGTAGAGGCCTGCAAACAGCGCCGGGGCAAAATTAGCGACAGCAGCAAAAGACAGCAGCCCTATGGAGACCAGGGAGGTGCGTGGAGCAAAGAATACATAGAAGATAAGTGCAGCCAACAGTATCCCGATAATGGATAGCCTGCGGATCAGTAAAATACGTTTCAGGTTGTTCTGTGCCTCTCCTTTCCTGACGGTATAGGAAGTTAAGAACAAAGGGATCACAATATTATTGCTTACCATAATACTCAGAGCGATGGTCTCCATAATGATCATCCCCGTTGCCGCGCTCAGGCCGCCCAGCCAGGTAAATACAGCCAGGGCATAGGATTTAAGCTTAATGGGTATCGCCAGCACATAAGTATCCGGCAGCACTTCTGTGCCCTGGAACATATACATACCGCATAAGGCAATCGGCAGCACCACGATGTTCATCAGGATAAGATAAGTAGGAAAAGACCAGGCCGAGTGCTTCAGGTTGGCCTGGTTATCATTCTCCACGAAATTGATATGAAATTGCCGGGGCAGCAGGATGATGGCAAAGGAAGACAGGCAAAGCATCGTCATCCAGTTCATATAGCCGCTGCTGTCCTTTATGGTAAACAGTTTTGAGATATCCTGTGTCGCACCCACCTTAGCAACCATATCGCCCAGCCCGTCGAACACACCAAAAATAATAAAGCCACCTACCACGACCAGTACCAAAAGTTTAAATATTGATTCAAAAGCAATCACCGCCATAAGTCCCGGATGCTTCTCTGATGTATCCAGTTTTCGTGCACCGTATAAAATGGAAAATACAGCGATAACAATGGTTGTGGCCAAAGCAATGGAATTGAGATTGGAAGCGGGCTTGATCTCTTCTATCAAATCCACGTGGTTAAAGACTTCCAGGCTGGAAACAATGGCTTTCAGTTGCAGGGCAATATAGGGCACCAGGCCGAAGATACAGCAGATCGTCACCAGCGCACCCAGGGTAGAGCTTTTGCCAAACCGCACACTGATAAAGTCTGCAATGGAAGCAATATGTAATTGTTTACTGATCTTAAATATCTTCTGCATCATGCCGTAGCTCATGGCCAGCATGATCGTAGGGCCGAGGTAAATAGTGAGGAAGTCGATACCGCTTTGCGAAGCTCTGCCCACACCGCCATAATAGGTCCAGGTGGTACAATATACCGCCATGGCAAAGGTATGCAACCAGGGATGCCTGATCCATTTATTGTCCTTACTTAAGCGCTGTGCCCTGTTGGCAATAAGGAAGAGCAGCAATAAATACAACAATCCGAAAACAACAACCCAGGTATTCATTTCTTTATTTTTTTACTCATTACGACCAATGCGATGGCCAGAACGGCAAGCACCCAAACGCCAAAAATATAAACTGCCTGTACCGGTATGCCCCATATAAGCTTATAGGTATCAAAAACGGTGATCAGCGGAAAAACCATAAACAGCATCAATAAGAAACCTATCAATACCACTCTTTGCTGTTTCATCTTCAAGGAATTTATAATTGCATAAAAATATAAAACCTCAGGCAGAAACCTAAGGTTTTATACGTTTATATTGAAGGCGGCTAAGGCCTGTCATCACCGAATTCGCCCTGCAAAGCGTAAATGCCGAATATCAGCAAACCGCCTACAATGATCGGTAACAGGACAAACAAAATGATGATACCGAAAACCAGATCTTCCTGCTTGTCGCTCGTAATTTTCGGGAAGCCGAATTCCGTGATGCCGAAATAGGCAACCGCAATGGCCATCGCTATCCAAACGATACCTAAAACTCTTTTAATTGAATTCATATCCAAAATAATTTAATCGTTAATAATATTTTTATTCACTTAAAGTCCTTGGTTTGTTACTTACATAGATCACACCTATGACAAAACATACAGCGGCCACAATGATCGGGTACCAAAGGCCTTCCAGGTACCATTGCTGATGCCCGCTGGCTTTTGCATTACTCACGAGGTAAGTACCTACAGCCGGCAGTAAGCCTCCGAACACCCCATTACCAATGTGGTAAGGCAGGCTCATAGAAGTGTAACGGATATTAGTTGGGAAGAGCTCTACCAGGAATGCCGCTATAGGGCCATACACCATGGTTACAAATACTACCTGCACAAATACCATCAGGATCAGTGTCCAGCGGTCGCTGCTATTGATATGTACTTCTACCGTCTCTTTAGCCTTGGCCGTATTTTTCACACCTGCGGCATCCAGTGGTGTTGCTATTGTTTTTTTATGAATAGTACCATCAGTATAGGTTGTGGTCGTTACTTCTTTGGCTATAGACACACCATGATCCTCTTCTGTAGTTGTGGCCACTTCAGGCGCTGCTGCTACGGCCGTTTTATTGGCTACATTGGTGGTCTGGAACATCTTATCGTAGATGGGGCGATAAGAGCATAATGCAATCAGCATACCACCCAGCATGATCCATTTACGGCCCACTTTATCGCTCAACCAGCCGAATAGTAAAAACAAAGGTGTACCCATCACCAGGGCAATAAACATCAGGTTATCTACCTGCCCTTTATCGATCTTCATGGTGTTTTCCAGGAAACTCATCGCGTAAAACTGCCCGGTGTACCATACTACACCCTGCCCCATGACCATACCAAACAAGGCCAGCAATACATATTTAAAGTTCAGTTTGTTGCCGAAGCTCTCTTTAAGCGGGTTCTTAACGATCTTGCCGCTTTCTTTTGCTTTAGCGAACATAGGCGATTCATCCATATTTTTACGGATCAGGTAAGAGACCAGTACCATCAGGATCGACACCCAGAAAGGCACACGCCATCCCCACTCACTAAAGGCTTCTTTGCTTAAGGTCACACGGGTACCCATAATTACGAGTAAAGAAATGAACAGGCCTAGTGTTGCCGTAGCCTGTATCCAGGAAGTCATATAGCCGCGTTTACTGGAGTCGGAGTGCTCTGCCACATAAGTAGCGGCACCGCCATATTCACCGCCGAGTGCAAGCCCCTGCAACAGCCTTAATATAAGGACCAGGAAAGGGGCCAGGAAGCCGATGGTCTCATAAGAAGGAATACAACCGATGAGGAAGGTAGCCCCACCCATGATCAATAAGGTGACCATAAAAGTATATTTACGACCGATAAGATCACCCAGTCTGCCGAAGAAAAGCGCCCCGAAAGGTCTTACCACGAAACCTGCCGCAAAGGTGGCCAGGGTACTGAGGAAAGCCGCTGTAGGATTGTCTTGCGGGAAAAATTTGGAAGAAATGATGGTAGCAAGGCTACCGAAAATGAAGAAGTCATACCACTCGATCATAGTACCTACAGAAGAGGCACCGATCACCTTGAGTAGGGTCTTATTTTTGCTTGGACTGCTCATAGTTCTGATTGCTTTTGAGTATTAAATAATTTGTGTTGTAGAAATAACTTGTTTTGAAACGCTTTTAGAGGAAGACATGGAATTGTACGATAAACTCTCCCTTGCTGTCGCTGACCACGTACTCGTTGTTTTCCCTGAAGTAGAGTGGCCTATGGCTGTACTGTGCCGTGATCTTTGCATTATGCCCGTTCAGGAAAAAGTTGGAACCGATGTCCCAGGAGTTGGCGTTCTGGTCCGTTACTTCTAATGCTTTATAGGTATTGGCTACATAAGGCATGATCCTTACCTTCTGGTTAGTGCTCCATTTCGGGATCAGGTAGCCCAGGTGAGCATACACCATCTGCCCGGTACCAAACATAAGCCTGCTGTTGCCCGCACCGCTGATACTGGAAGGTGTAGTAGCCGCAGGGTTCAGGCCACTGGCTACGTTCATGATACCAATACTCCGGTTATAGTTAGGACCGAAATTATAATTGTAGTAAGCCGCGTAGAAGCTGATGGCAGCTTTCTTTGAAGGATCGCCCACGGGCATATCTCCATACACATCTGCACCAAACATATTAATGTCATGCTTTTCTACCGCACCGGCGCTGCTCAGGCTCTTTGTACCATCACTGTTGTGGTAAAAGCCTGCGCCCACATTCAATACCTTTTTAGTACCCAGGTAAGTCCCTACGCGGTAACCTAAAAAGTTAGACTCTTTATCAAAAAACTGGTAATCTACATAGCCTTGTATAGCAGGCTTACTATCCCCGTTATTGTCCACGGCTATACTGCCTTTCAGGGAATCATAAACCGGCACTATGTTCGTAGCAAAGGGTTTGTTCAGGGAAAAGTTATAACTGAATTTTTTGAAATTACCTTTGATGTACATCCCCATCTGGCGGGCAAACTGATCGGAGTTATCGATCAAAGCCCAGTTGACGATAGGTGCATCAAGGGTCATCATGTTTAAGGTGCTGGAACTGGTGAGCCGGCTTACCCCGTTAAACAAATGCATACCTGCCCCGAAGTGTAAAGAGAACTCGTTCTTCTTATTTTTTAATTTATCGATCTCGGGAATAATGGCATATTCTGCATATGCATCGTGAATAAACAAGCCTGGCTTCTTCCCGGCACCATATCCTCCTGTGCCCGAAGAACCGCTGGCACCACCGCTGGCAAAAGATTGGTTATTGATACCAAAATGAGAAAGGATCAGGAAACGATCAGATATCTGTGCGTAAAAGATGAGACGGGACCTGCGCAGCCCGATATCGAAAGTATTGTCTTTCGCTTCTCCGTTTACCATAGTATTGGGATTATTCTGGTTAGAACGTACCCACACCTGGTTCATGAAAAGAAAACGCAGGTACTTGGAACCTGAAGGGTCCAGGTTTATTTTTAAACCGGCACCATAATTATCGGTAAGCGCTTGTGGCTTTGTAGTATCTGATTGTGCCAATACGGAAGGACCAAGTAGGGAAGCCGCTATCAACAAGGGGAAAAATGAACTTCTGTTAAGCATAAGATTGCGATTTTTTCTTATGCTAATTTTGAGATAAAGAATTTGGTTTACAAATTTTTACTACTTCCCTGCTAAATGTATAGCTAATGCTTAAACCGGTCCCAGCGGATCACCATATATTTATCACCCAGCTCTGTGATCAAAACGCCGGCTCCCTTCAGGTCCTGGCGGTTCTTAGAGAACTCCACCAACTCATCATGAGACAAAACCTGGTAGGTAGGTTTGTACTCTAAATTCTCCGGTCTTGTGATCCCGAACTTCTTCACCCAGTTCATCACGCTCACGTGGCTGATGCCTAAAATACGCTCGATCTCACGAAAAGTAACCCCTTCAATATACAACTGAAGTGCCTTGATGACGTAATACGAATCTATGTTCTTACCTTCTTTGGTAACGGTATAAAAATAGCCACAATCCTTGCATTTGTACCGTTGGCGGCCTTTAACGACACCGCTTTTCGTGTACTCTTGTGACTTGCATTTGGGGCAGAATATTTTTTCCATGACCTAAAATTAGCCATTGCTTTTGATAAATTATATACCTTTTTACCATAAATATACCTATTTAGCAACATACAGTTTAGCATTCTTACTATATGATTCTAATTTAGTTGTTGTAAATAATCAACCAAATTCATAGCATGTCTTATCCCTACCAAATCCAATCATACGAGCAGTATCGCAGTGTTTATGCAGAAAGTATCCATCACCCGGAAGCCTTCTGGGCCGGGGTTGCCGGGCATTTCTCCTGGCATAAAAAATGGGAGCAGGTACTGGAATGGGATTTCAAAACGGCACATATTGCCTGGTTTAAAGGAGCGCAATTGAATGTTGCTGAAAATTGCCTGGACCGGCATCTTGCTGCAAAAGGAGATCAACCGGCCCTGATCTGGGAACCCAATGATCCGGAAGATGCTTCCCGGACACTGACTTATACAGAACTGCATCATAAAGTAATGCAGTTTGCCCATGTACTCAAAAACAATGGTGTAAGCAAGGGCGACCGTGTCTGTATCTATATGGGCATGATCCCCGAGCTGGTTATTGCCATGCTGGCCTGTGCCCGCATAGGTGCGGTACATTCTGTTATATTTGGCGGCTTCAGTGCGCAGAGTATCGCAGACCGCATACAGGATGCGGAGGCCAATACCGTCATCACTTGTGATGGTGCTTACCGGGGCAATAAAGTGATCCCGCTCAAATCCACGATTGACGATGCTTTACCCTTTTGTCCTTCGGTCAAAAAAGTGATTGTGTGCACCCATACGCGCACCCCCGTAAGTATGCTCAAAGGCCGTGATATCTGGTGGGAAGATGAAGTGGCGCTGGTAGCAGAGCAGGGTAACCCGTATATCGCACCGGAAAGTATGGATGCAGAAGACACGCTGTTCATCCTTTATACCTCCGGTTCTACGGGTAAGCCCAAAGGTGTGGTGCATACCACAGCCGGTTACCTGGTCTGGGCCAATTATACTTTTGTAAACGTGTTCCAGTACCGGCAAGGCGATGTTCACTTCTGTACCGCAGATATCGGCTGGATCACCGGGCATACGAGTGTGGTCTATGGCCCGCTCTCTGCAGGCGCTACCACGCTGATGTATGAAGGTATTCCTACCTGGCCGGATGCGGGCCGCTTATGGGAGATTGTAGAAAAGCATAAGGCCACTACCCTCTTTACTGCGCCCACAGCGATCAGGAGCCTGATGGGCTTCAATACCGAATTTCTGAAAGACAAGGACCTGTCCAGCCTGAAAACACTGGGCACGGCAGGGGAACCCATCAATAGTGAGGCCTGGCATTGGTTCCATAAGAATGCAGGTAAAAGCTCTATTCCCCTGGTGGATACCTGGTGGCAGACAGAAACGGGAGGACCCATGATCGGCAGCCTTTCGGGCGTTACACCTACAAAAGTATCCTGCGCCACCTTACCTATGCCGGGTATACAGCCTGTGCTTGTAGACGAACAGGGCCACATTTTAGAGGGCAATGATGTAAGTGGTAATTTATGCATTAAGTTTCCCTGGCCGGGAATGTTGCGCACGACCTACGGAGATCATGAACGGTTCCGGCAAACCTATTTCAGCACTTATGAAAATATGTATTTCACCGGGGATGGCTGTATGCGCGATGAAGAGGGTTTTTATAAGATCACTGGCCGGGTGGATGATGTGCTGAATGTAAGCGGTCACCGGCTGGGCACGGCAGAGGTAGAGAATGCGATCAATATGCACCTGGGCGTGGTAGAAAGCGCCATTGTGGGCTATCCTCATGATGTGAAAGGGGAAGGTATCTACGCCTATATTGTCTATAAGGGCCATGAGGACGAGGATAACCTTACCCGGCAGGATATAGCCCTGACGGTTTCGAGGATCATCGGGCCTATAGCCAAGCCGGACAAGATCCAGTTTGTAAGGGATCTGCCCAAAACAAGAAGCGGAAAGATCATGAGAAGGATACTGCGTAAAATTGCAGAAGGGGAATTAAATCAGCTGGGTGATACTTCTACCCTACTGGACCCTACGGTCGTAGAGGAGATTAAGTCCGGGCGGCTGTAATAGAAAAAGACTGTCTAAAATGATCGTTATTTCGAGCGAAACGCAGTGTAGCCGAGAAATCTCATAAACATAAATACTTGATTTCAGATTGCTACATTCCGCTGTGCTATTTTGAAAGGACGAAATAATATTTTCAGACAGCCTTTACTATATCAGTTGTTCAAGCCGGGAACACTATCTTTTATTCTTGTTCATAAAATTAGACAGCTCATTGCGCTCGCTGCTGAAAGTGAGTTCCTGCAATACGGAATAGTAGAGCTGCGGATCAAGAACCGTTAAATAGGCATCTTTAAAGAAGCTGAGCTTATTAGAGCTGAAAGAGAATAACTGGGACAGTTGGATGATCTGTTCTGTTTTAAAACAACGGTCTTTGGTCATCATTTGCAGGAAGCTAAGTTTTTCTTTATCCATAGCAATGCTGTTCACTTGTCCACGGATGGAGGTAAATTCTGAAGGCGATACTACAGGGCAACCAGGCACGACTTCTACGCCGCCATGATTGCCATGTCCGCCGTGTCCGCCAGGGCCATCAGGTCTGCCGCCACCTCTGGGAGGTCTGCCACCGCCGGTACCACCTGGACGAAATCCGCTGTTATAATTGGGCTGGTAAGTAACCCTTGGATTGCCATACCTGAAGGTATAAGAAGCATTTTGATTGATAGGAATAGGCTCCATAGGAATCACCTGGTAAACGACTAAGGCACTATTACCTCTTCTTGAAGAAGAAAGCGCATAAGTAATGTCCTGCATGTAGCCCTGCTCATCTGCTATGTACAGGTTATTGACCAGTACAGGGGCTTTCCTGCTTAAAAATTCTATCCGGCAATTGACACTGGGTACATTCAGGTCCTCTACCCGGACCATGAGGCTGGCCTGGTTGTTGTACTTTATACCATCAATGTATAAATAAAACGGCTCATTATCTTCCGATACTATAGATAAATGTCCTGCCCTGAGTGACTGTGCATCTGCCCTGCCTAAAAAACCTGAAAAAATCAATACTGCAATTGTAATAATGCGCTTCATAAATAAATAATTTCTAAAATAGACTTGACAAAATCGAAAAAGTAAAAATAGAACAAGCAATTTATTTTCTCAAAAGAAAAAACGGAATAAAATACTGGTATTCAAAAAAAAATAAGTCTGCACGAATTGTGGAGACTTATTTTTCTGTAATGGTCTTGACCGGAAAGCCTGCATGATTGCCGGCCTAAGCGGGGACCAGGTACTAACCCTTTTATAAGCGGGTATTTAATCTTAAATATTCAGGTAGTTCATCAATAGTTTATACCGGTCGTCCAGGTCATTCTGGGCAGGTATATCCCCGTAAACTTCTTTGACTACATAATCATATCGTTCCAGTGCCGCTACCACACGCTGCAGCTCGACCTTGTTCATCTTCAAGGTGATTTCCAGCATATCGGTTTGCGGGTTCAGGTAAACCCGGCTATTGAGGATCTTTACATCTTCATTCTCCGCAATTCTTGCGATCTGGCTCAACACATAATCCTGTGGTTTCACTTCCATCACAATAATACCTCCCTGCTCGCTCAAGCTGCCGCTTTCACCAAGGTAGTGAAACAGGGCATCCCGGGACACACAGCCCAGGTATTCCTGCCTTTCATTCAATACAGGCACTACCGGTAGTTTAAACTGGATCGCTACTTTTACGGCATCGAAGGGATGCGCTGTCACAATGCAGGCCGGTCTTATGATATCATAAGGAAACTTGGACAACTTCGTATCCGGATCTTCCCAGTCCAGTAATGCAGGCTCTTTGATGATGCTGATGTAAACACCTTTATCGATCAGGGGCAGGCGGTCAAAGTGCGTATCTGACATCATGCGCAAAGCGTCATCCACCGAATCGTTCGGCTTCAAAACTGGGATGGTAGGTTCTATCAGATTAAGTAATGACATTGTTTTTCTAAATTATAATTTAAAAGTCGGAATATCGAAAAATGATACGCCTCTTCTTAAATCAGGGTACTTTAATAGTAAGAACTATTCAGATTTATATTTTGCTTTTCAGCGGCTTCGATCGGTGCATAGTCCGATAGGATTTCTGCTTTGCCCTGGCGCACGCATACATCGTGTTCAAAATGCACAGAAGGCTTGCCATCACGAGTTACCACCGTCCAGCCATCATCCCAGAAATCTACCTGGCGTGTACCCAGGTTGATCATCGGCTCAATGGCCAGTACCATATTTTCCTGCAGCTTTTTAAGGGTTCCTCTCCTGCCGTAGTTAGGCACCTGCGGATCTTCATGCATTTGTTTACCCACACCATGACCTACCAGTTCACGCACTACACCATAGCCGTGTTTACCATTGGTATGGTGCTCGATCGCATAGGCGATGTCTCCTGCCCTGTTGCCCACTATAGCCTGCTCTGCACCCAGGTAAACGGCCTCTTTGGTTACGCGCACCAGGTCCAGTACGGCCTGCTCTACTTCGCCCAGGATAAAGGTATAGGCATGATCTCCGTGAAAACCGTTCATATACACACCGCAATCCACGGAAACGATATCTCCTTCTTTTAGCTCATAGCTGCTTGGAAAGCCATGTACCACCTGCTCGTTCACAGAGATACATAATGAATACGGGAAACCGTGATAGCCTTTAAAGGAAGGAAAACCACCGTTATCTTTGATAAACTCAAAAGCAAAATCATCCAGTTTAATGGTCTGGATACCCGGCTTGATCATTTTCGCAATCTCGGTAAGGGTCTTACTGACCATTAAGCAGCTTTTTCTTTGGATCTCTACGTCTTCGTTACTCTTATATAAACTCATTGTTTCAAAAAATTATTGTTCAGTTAAAATGTGCCCGGTCATTTCAGCAGGAATGGGCAGTCCCATATAGTGTAAAATGGTCGGTGCTATATCGCCCAGTTTCCCACTTTTCAGGCTGCCTTTATAGTCCTCGGCAATTAAGAATAAGGGAACCGGGTTGAGGGTATGCGCAGTATTAGGAGAGCCATCCTCGTTCATGAGGTAATCTGAATTACCATGATCGGCGGTTAAAAATACCGCGTAGCCATGCTCCAGGGCTTTAGGAACTATAGCGCTCACACATTGATCTACGGTCTCTGCAGCTTTGATCGCGGCTTCCCATACACCGGTATGACCCACCATATCTGTATTGGCAAAGTTGAGGCAAATAAAGTCTGCCGACTCTGCTTCTATCTCCGGGATAATGGCATCTCTTAGGGCAAAAGCGCTCATTTCGGGCTTAAGGTCATAAGTAGGCACATCCTGGGGAGAGGGCTTCAGGATACGGGATTCTCCCACAAAAGGAAGTTCACGCCCCCCGGAAAAGAAAAAGGTTACATGCGGGTATTTTTCCGTTTCTGCAATGCGGATCTGCTTTTTGCCATTTAAGGACAAGACCTCGCCAAGCGTATTACTCAGGTCATCTTTCCTGAAAATGACATCCACATTTTTAAAGGTCGCATCATATTCCGTTGCGGTCAGCATTTCTATGTTCAGCGGATGCATATCATATTCCGGGAATGCATTCTGGGAAAGGGTTTCAACGATCTCCCTGCAACGGTCTGTCCTGAAGTTAAAACATACCACTACATCTCCATCTTCGATCTTTGCCAGCGGATGCCCCTCACCGTCTGTTTTCAATAAAGGCAATAAAAACTCATCAGTAATACCTGCCTGGTAAGAAGCTTCTATACTGTGTACAAAATCATCGGTTGCCTCACCGGTACCGTTGGCCAGCAAATGGTAGGCCTTGGCCACACGCTCCCAGCGCTTATCCCGGTCCATGGCATAATAGCGGCCGATCACCGTAGCCAGTAAGCCACGGGAATCCGCCAGGTGGTGTTCCATATCATTGACGAAGCCGGCACCGCTTTTAGGATCGGTGTCCCGGCCATCGGTGAAGGCGTGTACAAAGTAGCGCTCGATACCTGCCTGCTCGGCATAGGTACATAAAGCTTTTACATGGTCTATATGTGCATGCACCCCACCATTGCTCAGCAATCCCATAAAGTGAAGCTTTGTGTTGCGTGTTTTCACTTTATCGAAGGCGGCGATGAGTGCCAGGTTTTGCTGTAAGCTGGAATCTTTGATCGATACATTTACTCTTTGCAGTTCCTGGTAGACGATCCTGCCTGCACCCAGGTTCAGGTGTCCCACTTCCGAATTACCCATTTGTCCATCGGGCAATCCTACGGCTTCACCGCATGTTATCAATTCTGAATTAGGATATTTTTCGTATAAACTGTTTACGAAAGGAGTATTGGCCGCCCTGATAGCGTCCGAGGCCGGCACCTGGCCTTTCCCCCATCCGTCCATGATGATCAACATCGTTTTTTTGCTCATAGCCTGCAAAGTTACTTATTCCTAAGAGCTTTTTCAGGCTCACGGGGATAAATTTTGACAATAAGAATATCAAGACTTTCTTATTGATTTCCATAAGCCTATAAATTAAAAAAGACACGAAACATACGTGTCTTTATATAATTTGATCCTCCCGGGGATATTAATCTGCAAAAAAGCTCCGAACTTCTTCTTCCGACACATTTCCTTCCAGCTTTTTCACTTCCTGGCCTTTCACATATTTCACGACATAAGGAATGCCCTGTATCTGCATACTCTGGGCCAGTTCTTTAGATTCATCCACGTCTACTTTCTGCAGTTTCACTTTATTGCCCAACTCTGCAGCTACTTTTTCCAGTTTAGGAGCCAGCATTTTGCAGGGGCCACACCAGTCTGCTTTAAAGTCAACCACCACCACATCATGGGCTTTGATCAACTGCTGAAAACTTTCCGGGGTAAAGGTTTCTGTTTCTGTAACTTTAGCTGTAGTCCCTTCATCAGTTTTTGCATCACCGCAGGCAAGCATAAAAAAAGACATTAATGAAAACAACGAACCCAATAAAAATATTCTTCTCATAATACAATAATAAAGATAATTATAACCTGTCTTCAAAATTAGCAAAATAAATATTAGTTAAGGTCATCTGCTGCATGAACTTTCATAAAATAAAATATGCCTAACTTTATCTTTCCTTTCTCATAAATCGTTTGAATTATGTTGCAATCCATCAACCCTTATACCGGCATTGTAATTGACAATTACAAAACTGATACAGCCAGGGTCATACAGGAAAAAATCGGCCTGGCACATACCGCAGCGCAATCCTGGTCTTCCTTAAGTGTTAAACAAAGAGCGGCCTACCTGCACCGGCTGGCTGAATACTTAACTGCCAACAAAGAAACTATGGGCCGCACTGCTACGGATGAAATGGGTAAACCCATCAGCCAGAGTATTGCCGAGCTGGAAAAGTGTGCATACACTTTACAATATTATGCAGAGAACGGAGAGGCCTTTTTGAAAGAAGAAAAAATAAAAACAGAGGCTTCGGAGAGCTTTGTCACCTTTGAACCATTGGGTACGGTATTGGCCATCATGCCCTGGAACTTCCCCTACTGGCAGGTGTTCCGCGCTATGGGACCTATCCTTATTTCCGGGAATACGATGCTGCTCAAGCATGCTTCTAATGTTACGGGTTGCGGACAGGCCATTCAGCAAGCCCTCGATGAATGTGGTTTTCCTAAAGGTGTTTTCGGTTTGCTCCAGATAAAATCGGATGCGGTCGAAGGGGTGATTGCCGACCCTAGGGTGCATGCCATCACGTTTACAGGCAGTACAGCAGCGGGCAAAAAAGTCGCCGCAGCGGCAGCAGGGCATTTAAAGAAACAGGTATTGGAATTAGGCGGCAGTGATGCTTATATTATTCTTAAGGATGCTGACCTTAAAGCAGCAGCAGCGGTTTGTGCAGCCTCAAGGTTAAACAATACCGGGCAGAGTTGTATTGCGGCCAAAAGAATGATCGTGGAAGAACCCATAGCGGCACAGTTTGAGCGACTGCTCCTGGAAGCTTTTGAAGAAAGACCTTTTGGTGACCCGGCCGACAGCGCCAGCAAAGTGGGTACGATGGCGAGAATGGATTTAAGGGATGAGTTGCACCAGCAGGTGGAAAAAAGTATTGCTTTGGGGGCACAAGTGATCTGCGGAGGTTATATTCCTGCCGGGGATGCCGCTTTTTATCCGCCAACGATATTAAGCAAAGTAGCTAAAGGCATGCCGGCTTACGAGGAAGAACTCTTTGGTCCGGTAGCGAGTATTATCGTGGCCAAAGATGAAGAGGAAGCGATTGCAATTGCCAATGATACGGAGTTTGGCCTGGGCGGCGCTATCTTCACCTCGGACCTTAAAAAAGGGAAACGTCTTGCCAGTAAATCGGTACAGGCCGGTTCTGTATTTGTCAATACAATGGTAAGCTCTAATGCTAAATTACCTTTTGGTGGCATCAAACAAAGCGGCTATGGACGAGAACTGAGCGCTTACGGGATCAAAGAATTTGTCAATATAAAGACGGTTTATATAAAATAACTATTGGGCTGAATAGTAGAAAGGTGCGCAGTTCAAATACTGCGCACCTTTCTTATTGTATCCTTTCCTGCTTATTGAACGACCAGTTTTTTGGTCGTGTAAGCCTGGCTGCTTACAATCTTTACCATATAAAGACCTGCACTCAGCTGGCCTGTGCTCACAGGGATCAAACCTGATTTTACCTTATGTAGTTTTTGTTCTTTTAAAATACGTCCGTTGATATCCATCAATACGACCTGCAGGTCTTCTTCCTGTTTCAGGTTGACCTGCACATTGAATACTCCTCCCCTGCTTGGATTAGGATAGAGCTCTATGGCATGGTCCAGGTAACGGTCTGCTTCCCGGATTGATGTAGGCAATTCTTCTCCTATCTCGGTACATTGAGCGGTCAATGGGCCCAGTTGCTCTACGCCCGAATTTACAGGGTCCAGCCAGGGTTTTACTCTCCTGTTATCGGCAGTGCCGTCTACCGTATATTCCCAGGCATGCCATAATTTTTGGTAATTCACCCTGCTCATGGCCATCACTTCTTCTCCGTTTGAATTGACCTGGCAGGAGGCTGGCGGATTGATCTCTCCCGCTGTGGAAGCAATCCCGATCAGGTAACCATCGCCATCAAAAAGGCCGCTGCCAGAAGAGCCTCCGGCTACATAACCGCTGGCAATGTTCACGCGCCAACGATTTCCATTGGCATTGGCCCCGCCGCCGCCTGTGCTGTTACGGGAAGATATTTCCTGGCTCACGCTCAGTTTTTTATTATCACCACCGGGATGATGAAAGCCTGTAAATTGCTTAGGGCTGGTCAAGGTCTGCGTCAGGGTATTGGAGCGGTTCCATCCCGACAAAACGGCCTCATAGGCCTGCGGAATGGTTTGCCTTAATTCATACACCAGAAAGTCGCCATTGATCTGGCTGGCAGAGCTCCCGGTGATCTGTGCTCTTGAACGGATTCGTACACCGGTCATTGTAGCGCCATCTGTAGTACCGCTGTTATCGCAGGTACTTCTTTCAAAATTAAAACGCACCATAGTCTGTGCAAATGCATTGGTGTCCAGTGAGCCGGAACCTTCGCAGTGTGCTGCCGTCAGCAACAAGGGTTTACAATTCTCGGCAGTATTGGCGGTATTGTTCACCATGGTTCCGGAGCAAAGGCTGGCTGCATTGCCGGACTGCTGTATGGTCTGTACAGTAGCTTTACGGTTATTGATATAGTCTGCACCTAAAGGGCAAATGGCATTGATCATACATACGGAGGACCTCCCGTTCAGCTGGCTGTCCAGCTGGTCTATGGTCTGCTCCTGCACGGTAGTGTATTGCAACAGATGTTCATTGCCACGATGCATGACCAGGGCTTTATCGACATGCATTGTAATATCTGACAGGCGCACGCCGGGGGCTATATTTAATTCTACAAATACCTGAGCTCCCTGGATCACGTCAATGGCAAACATTCCGGAAGCATCGTTATTACTGGCATCAAATGCGCCTGCAACTTGTTGCTTATTTTCATTATACAAAAATAATTGTACGCCCTTAGGCAACTGAAAGCGGTCAAAATAAAGGGCTATGGCCGGGGCATCTTCGATCCGGATGAGGCCTTGCCAGATCTGCGTACCATCTTTCAGGGTGGTAAAGCTGCCCGATTGAGGGAACCCGAAATCTGTGGCACTGACCAAACCTCCAATGAGAGGGCTGGAAAAAAGTGCTTCGCCCGAAAGCTGGCTTTCTTTAAGCAATTGGGCCTGCCAGTCAGGATTGGCATAATTATTTACCTGCACCGGGGCAATCATACTGGTATTACGAAAAGAGAGGGGTAAGCCGCCATGGCTGATTTGCGCGAAACTCTGACCACTGAATAAGGAACAGGTGATCAAGGCTCCTGAAATAAAATTTCTAGTATTCATCATCTAAAGATAAGTAAAAATGCCTAATTATCATTTTGTAAATGCATGATTTTTAGAAGAAAACCACCTATTGACAGATGTACCTATTAGCTGGATTTAAAAAAAGAAAGCGGCTTTGTTTCCCACAAAGCCGCTTTCTTTTTTTAAATAATATAGTCTTAAGACATTTTCATGATCTGCTCCTGCTCCCATTGTTTACGGCCATAGCCGGGGATAACGTGCTTCTCACTATGGTAAGAGGAGCGCACCAGTGGGCCGCTTTCTACGTAATCGATGCCCATTTTATAAGCTTCTTCTCTGTAAAAGGCGAACTCGTCAGGATGTACAAATCGTAACACCGGTAAATGCTTCGGCGTAGGCTGCAGGTACTGACCTATGGTCACTACATCACATCCGTTATCTTTAAGGTCTTGCAGGGTCTGCAAAACTTCGTGTTTCTCTTCCCCTATGCCTAACATGATACCGCTTTTGGTACGCACACCGGCATCATGCAGTCGCCTGATGACTTCAAGACTTCTGTGGTACTTAGCCTGGATACGTACTTTGCGCGTCATACGCTCTACGGTTTCCACGTTATGGGAAATCACTTCGGGGGCTACGTCGATCACGTTTTGCAGGTTATCCCATTTGCCCTGAAAATCGGGGATCAGGGTTTCTAAAGTCGTTTCCGGGTTTAAGGCTTTCACAGCTTTAATGGTATTGGCCCAGATAATGGAACCGCCATCTTTCAGTTCATCTCTGTCCACAGAGGTGATCACGGCATGTTTTACCTTCATCAGGTGAATGGCTTCTGCCACCCTTTGAGGCTCGTCCCAATCTACGGCTTCGGGTCTGCCGGTAGCTACTGCACAGAAGCCGCAGCTACGGGTACAGATATTACCCAGGATCATAAATGTGGCAGTGCCCTCTCCCCAGCATTCGCCCATATTAGGGCAATTGCCGCTTTCACATATTGTATGTAGTTTGTGATTGTCGACCAATCCTCTTACGTGCTTATATCCTTCACCTGTAGGCAATTTAACCCTGAGCCAGTTGGGCTTCTTAGGTTTACCATTCACATAGGTAACCTCAGAGGCTTTATTCTGCTCGGCTGCTACAGACGATATTACCGGTAATTCTATCATTTTACTTGATGTATCCTAAATTCTGTATTAAATATTGTGCAAAGGTACATGCTTAATTTGTAAAAGCTTTGTTTAACTATTTCTTCCATCCCAGCTCAAAGCTGACAAATGCATTCACAAATACGCTTTTGGCATCCTGTAGGGCCATTTGGTTAATGCCGGTAAAATACATCTCGGCACCTAGTCCCAGTTCAAAACCGGCGACTCTTTTCTTCCTGTTGGCATAGTCAAATTTCAAACCTGTTCTCAGGTAACCGCCAGGGGTCACTTTAAGTTCGTCCCAGCCTTTACGGTAGCCATAGCCACCTGTAAACTGTGTATAGGCCAGCACATTCACCAGGTTTTCATCATTGGGGTCCAATTTCATATCGGCATTGGAGGTCGATTTAAAATAATAAGGCTTTAATAGTGCCAATGCAAGGCCTGCATTGGTGTTCCAATGGATCGCTATTGTACTAGCTTCGGGTTTACCTGCCAGCAGGTAACGATAACCCACGCCTAACTTCCCGGTATAGAAATTATTGATCTTACCGAACTTAAACATATCTGTTGAAAAAATACTTAAAAAGTAATTGCGATAAGGCTGTGCACCTACATTGGAAAAATCACGAAATTCTTTAGGATGATAGCGCTCTCCTACTTCTACCTGGAAGTAAAGCACATTATAGAAACGGTCTATTTCTGATTTACGGCCTTCATTTTTTTTGATCAGCCCGTAGTTAAAATATAAGCCCCAGCCATCAGTATTGATCCTGGCTCCAAAAGCATGTTCGCGGGTTAAAGGTTTGGGACCTTTTACCCTTGGCTCCACCTCTTGTGTATTGATCAGTCTTACAGAATCGGCAAGCCTGCTCCGGTAGGTCATTTTTTTAGGCTGTGCAAAAGCACTTGTTACTGCCAACTGGCCTAAAACAAAACTTAAAAAGATTTTAAAAACGAGTTTCATGCATTTAGAAAATTATCTTTGTAAATTTATAAGAAATTTACCAAAATGACCTCAAAAATAATTTACAAAGGGAATTTAAGAACAGAAGCGACACACCTGAGCTCAAATGCCTTGATCCAGACTGATGCTCCTGTAGACAATCACGGGAAGGGAGAAAACTTCTCTCCTACGGACCTGGTGGCTACTGCACTGGCCTCTTGTATGCTTACGATTATGGGGATCACTTCCAATGCGCACCATATTAATATTACAGATACTAAGGCTGAGGTGACCAAGATCATGGTGGCCAATCCCAGGCGCATAGGTCGTATAGAGGTTACACTATATATCCAGGGACAGGAGACGTTCTCGGCTAAAGAAAAAATGATCTTAAAGCATGCGGCCATGACCTGCCCGGTTTTTGAAAGCCTGCATACGGATATCGAAAAGATCATTACCTTTTTCTTTAACGGTATTGAAGAAAATTAATTCAGTCATCTTGCACAGGATTGTAGAAAAAAGATATGGAAGGTTGAAAAAGCGGCTTGATAATGAAATTATCGAGCCTGCCTGGGGATGGGGATTCCGGGTCGCTATCTCGGTGATCTTACCTACTATTTTAAGTATCTATACGGGCAATCATGATTTTTTCTGGATGATCGTAGCTGCAGAAACGGTATCTATCGTAGAGCTTAAAGGCTCTGCCGGTTTACGTTCCCGGCTTTTAATTGCAGCCCTGAGCTTTTCCGTTTTATTTACGGTGATCGGCAGCCTGGTGGGCCTGAGCCCATACCTTGCCGTATTGCTCTTATTCCCGGTGGCTTTTGCTACAGGTTTAATGAAAAACCTGGGCGATTGGGGTCTTGCACTGGCGCTCAACATTTATCTTTTTTATTTAATTGCTTCCAATCATCCTACGCACAGTTTACCGGAACTGATGGAGCGGACGGCTTATGTAGCCCTGGGTGGTCTATGGGCCATGGCGGTGGGTATATTCAGTTTCTCGTTTTTACCACAGGGTAAGCCTTACCGGAGAACGATCGCTCATATCTGGCTGGCGGTGGAGCAACTGGTGACTTTAGTGGCCAATAGCTGGGATACTAAAGCGAAACGAAGTTCTGTAAGGGCTATTTATTTAAAAGAAAAGGACATCCGCAAGGCAATTGATGAATCTATTGCCCAGTTCAGCGCGCTGTACAGCAGCAAGCAGAACCAGAAGAACAAAACGGACCAGCAATTAAGTTATGCCCGGAGATGTGCTTCCCTGGCGAGTTTACAGATCATCAGTGTGGCGGAGTTATCAGAAAAATTATTCAAAGAAGACCTGGACCCTTTATTTAAGGCGCAGATATTTTCTATTCTCAAAGTACTGGAGCAAATGGCCAACAGGCTGGGCTTTTTCTTCTACACCACTAAAGATGAAGAATTTTTACTGATACAATCCAGGCTAAAGCGACTGGAACAGTTCCTGGAATTGTTGAGCAAAATGCCTGATGCCACGAAACAAAACAGCCAGGACCTTGTATTGCATATCCGTCGTTTTTCCAGGCTGGTCAATATCTCGCTGGAAACGATATCGGGCAATAAAGAAGGCCGCATCTTCCAGCAATATTCTTTATGGCAAACGCTCAATATTTTACACCCCAAACACTTAATCCACAACTTCAGGCAGTTTATCAACTTTGACAACCTTACGCTGAAGTATGCTTTAAGAATGGCCATAGCGGCCATGCTCAGCTACCTGATCGGTGTATTGTACCTGCCGGAGCATAGTTATTGGGTACCGCTCACCACGATCATCGTGACACAGCCTTTCTTCGGGGCTACGCTCAAGCGTGGTATAGAGCGTAGTATCGGTACGGTGGCCGGGGTTGTGGTCGGGGGACTTTTACTGATGTTGCCTTTTGCCTTTGCGATAAGGTATATGCTTATTTTCTTCGGGGCTATCCTCATGATCTATAACCTGAGAAAAAATTATGCCTGGGCGGCTTTTTTCATCAGCTTATTCCTGATCGGGCTGATGTCTACCGGTGATGAGGTGGAGCGCTCGCTGATCCTGGAACGTATTATGGCTACTTTTATCGGCGGTGCGATCTCTGTGGTTTCGGGCTTTGTATTATTTCCTTCCTGGGATAAAAAGCTTTTACCTAATTACCTCACCCAGGCTATTGCGGCCAACTATCATTACTTCGTACACCTGTTTTATGACCTGGCAGAAGAATCTGCTGATCAGGCAAGCTGGGTGCAATTCAAGATTGCCGCAGAATCAAGCAATAGTAATGCTTATGATTCGCTGAACCGCTACCTTACGGAACCTAAATACAGGGAGAAAAGCCAGGCCCCGGCCTACTTTACAGCGATTACTTATAATATCAGGATCACTCGTGAATTGAATTTCTACCAGGATGATAAAGAAGCGGAGGATACGCAAAAGCGCGTGGATAACCGGAATACATATTCGGTCATTCCTTTGCTGACAAAGATACATTCCTTGTTTCAACAATCTATTGGCCTGCTGGAGCAGAGGTATAAACTGGATATGCAGATTAACTGGACGAATGAAAAATCCATAAAAAGCACTTTAGCGCCCACGGAGCATCAGTGGCAATGTGTGGAGCGCCTTTACCTGGAGCTGAAGGCGCTGAACGCGGGCTTGAATCATTAATGACAAAGAAGGATGTGTGCCTTACACATCCAGTTCTTTCAATGCTTTTTGATTGTTCTCGATCAATTGCATTAATCTTTTGCGGTCGCTATCGGTAAGCATCACAGATTCGTCGGCCAGCAAAGCTCTCAGTTCTTCCAGCTCTTTTTCTTTATTACCGAACCATTTTTTGAAGGTACTATTTATTTTTCCCGCGGCATTGGCCACTGTCTTCCTGCTCTTATAGCCCTGGGCAGGAGCAAAAAATACGCCGATTAATACTCCGACAGACATACCTACTGTGAATTTTGAAACTTTCATACAGATACCTTTTAGTTTTTGTAAATATACGCAAAAGAGTATTGTAAGTTTCTAAACAAATCATAAATATAAAAACCTGTACCCCATCCCGTGCAAGCATTTAAGATGATTTTACAAGTATTTTATTTAGGTTTGCAATACCATTTAAAAAACAAGAAA
The DNA here is from genome assembly GCA_001897525.1 of Bacteroidetes bacterium 43-16. Classification (GTDB taxonomy): domain Bacteria; phylum Bacteroidota; class Bacteroidia; order Chitinophagales; family Chitinophagaceae; genus Edaphocola. Next base: position 151,107 of record MKTB01000007.1, read on the forward strand.
CAATGACCAATACAACAATAAGCCAGGTAAAAGAAAGGCTGGACAATGGCGAAGCCATTCACATCATTGATGTAAGAGAAGCTAATGAATATGCTGAGGATAATATCGGTGCCACATTATTGCCTTTAAGTGAGTTAAGGAACTTTGATGCGGAAGCTATTGAGGACTTCAAAGACCAGGAACTGATCATTCATTGCAGAAGTGGCAAAAGAAGTATTGAAGCCTGCCTGATATTGGAACAAATGGGCTTTACTAATGTGGTAAACCTGGAAGGAGGTATATTGGCATGGCGCGAACAACTGGGGGAAAGGAATTATAAATAAGTAATGCAGCACCTGGAACCTTTTTACAATTGGCGGCATCTCTATATGGCAGAGGAAGATCCTGCCTCCCCTTTTTATGGCAATGAGTACAGCGAATTTGAATTCAGGGATACGATATATAATTACTATATCCATCCGCAATGGGATAATTTCGACTCCCCTACTCTTTATCTCAAAATACTGTTTGTAGATTATGAAGAGGGTTATGCGATCATAGAGTTCCTGGGAGAATGGAATGATGCGATCGGGAATGACATCATGCAACTGAAACGCAATATCATTGATGACATGATCCGGAACGGCATTTCCAAGTTTATTCTTATCGTGGAAAATGTGCTTAATTTTCATAGCAGTGATGACAGTTATTACGAAGAGTGGAATGAAGATATTGCGGATGAAGAAGGGTGGATCGTAATGCTGAACCTGCCGGAGCATTTGAAGCAGGAAGTAAAAGCTGCGGGAATCAATTATTACGTCTTCCAGCAGGAATATGATGAGTGGCGCACTCATCTGCCGGCAATAGTTTTTCAGAAAGTAGAAGACCAGTTATTAAAAAGGATTGGCTAAACAGCTCATCGCTTAATAGAGGAAAGAAAGAATGAATGTATCAATATTTATCCCTTGTTTTATAGACCAGCTTTACCCGCAAACGGGTATGAACATGGTAAAGGTGCTGGAGCGGCTGGGCTGTAACGTGGATTATCCTAAAGGGCAAACCTGCTGCGGGCAACCGGCCTGCAATGCAGGATTCCAGGATGAGGCCAGGGATATTGCCAAAAAGTTCTGTAATGACTTTTCACATAATGACCATTTCATTGTAGCACCCTCGGGCTCCTGTGTAGGTTATATTACAAACCAGTATAATCGTTTACTGAAGCATTCGAGTGCTTATACCCAGTTTAAACAGATCAAGGGCCGGATCTTTGAGTTCAGCGATTTCCTGGTCAATAAAATGGGGGTGTCTAAAATGAATGCCAGCCTGAACGGCAAAGCCAGCTATCATGATGGTTGCGGCTCGCTGAGGGAATGTGGCATCAAGCAGGCTCCGCGTCAACTGCTGGAGCATGTGAACGGACTGGAACTAATAGAAATGAAGGAATGCGAGACCTGCTGCGGCTTTGGCGGCACTTTTGCGGTTAAGTATGAACCGATCTCTATCGGCATGGCGAAAAACAAAGTAGACAGTGCCGAGGCTACGGGTGCTAACATGATCATATCTGCTGATATGTCTTGCCTGATGCATATTGATGCTTACATCAAGAAGCAAAACAAGCCCATGAAAACCATGCATATTGCGGATGTATTAGCCTCCGGATGGTAGTGTATAAAAATAAATAAGAGAAGATGAAATTTTTAAAATCTGCATTGATCGCCGGGATGGTAATGGCAACGGGTAGCCAGGTTCAGGCCCAAGTACATGAACATGAGCCTGCGACCACGGATAGCCTTGCTTCCAAAATGCGTAAAATATTTTATGGCATGCAGTTCCATGATGTGTTCAATAACAATGCCCTGGTAGACATCAATGCGATGCCTGCCGACACGCCTGTATTGATCATGTATTACAGCACGGAATGCGGCCATTGCCGGCTGGATGCACAGAAGCTGCCGGAGTTGGTACCTCAGTATGGCATCCCGTTCTGGATGGCCTCTGCTCATGAGCCTGCTTTGCTCCAGAAGTTTGCCGATGATTTCAGATTGAGGAATGTACCTAAATTACGTTTCCTGTATGACTTCTCTAAGGGTATGCACAACTGGTTTGAATTTAAGTATGTGCCGTTTATTGCCCTGGTAGATAAAAAAGGTAATTTCATTAAAGAGTTTGATAAACTACCCAGCCCTGAATTATTAAAAGAGGTGATCAGGACCAATGAATACTTAGAGCTATTCCACAAATAATCATTGAATTTTATAAGAATCTTGAAGCGATACAGTTTTGTATCGCTTCTTTTATTTAGGCTACATACATTAAAAAAGGCCGTTCTAAAGAATTAGAACAGCCTATAAAGGGTATATATGAAAAGAGTTAATAATTATCTTCCTCCGGCTCCGCCGCCCATTTGATTACTTTCATTTTGTTTCAGGTCATCGTTTTTAACTGCTTTTTCCTGGGCAAACTGCATTTTACCAAAGCTCCAGTTAAAGCTCAGACGTACACCTCTGCCTACATACTCTGTATTAATCGTCTGCATGGCATCCGGATAGCTAAATCTTGTAGGGATTTTCACTCTCGGTGTCAGGATATTCTCTGCTGCAATACCGATCTGGCCTCTGCCTTTTAAGATATTCATCTGTGCACCTACAAAGTAGTAGTACCAGCCACCTTGAGTGCCCTGCAACATTACCTGGTTGCCGCTGTACATACCAAAACCGTTGATACTGAATTTAGGGGTCAGCTGGTAGTTGGCATACATATTTACAGAGTACTCCCAACCTGTATTTTTAAGCTTGAATGTTTCTGTGTTGCTCTCCAGTTGTTTGTAATAAAGGTTACCATTCAGGTTCAGCATCAGTTTTTTGAACAAGGTAGTATTACCAAACAGGTCAAGACCTGTAGCATTTACTTTGGCAATATTACCGAATGTGGTCATACTGATCTTGGTCGTTTCGTCTATCGTGGTCATTTGTTCAATCCCATTACCCGTTATACGGTGGAAGAGACTTGCATTGATACTTGACCTCCCGATATAGGTACTATAACCCAATTCGATGTTATGTGTTTTCTCAGGATCCAGGTTGATGTTACCTTGTTTCAGGTTCAATGGATCGCTATAGTCTATATAAGGATTAATGAAATCAATGGATGGCCTGTTAATCCTTTTATTGTAGGATATTTTCAGTTTATTGAAATTACCCAGGTCATACATGAACACCAGGTTAGGCAGGAAGTTATGGTATACCGGCAAGGTAAATTCACCGCCATTACTGCTCATATAGCTTTCACCTCCGATATGCGTCAACTCGTAGCGTGCACCTGCCACCATGCTGAATTGCTTGCTGAGCGGTGTCGTAAACTGTCCGTAAGCCGAACCTACGAATTGATTGTAGGTAAGAGATCCGGAACGGTTAGGGTCTACAATATAATCTGCAATCTGGTCTTTCTTCCAGTTGCGCAGGGTGAAATCACTGGCAATATCCCTGTTGATGGCTTTCAAACCGAACTCCAGTTTTTGTCCTTTTTGTTTTAAAGGTTCTGTATAGTCTGCCTGGAAAGTCAATTCATTGTTCTTTCTTTTATTATCATTGATCTCGCGGTAGTCAACAATATTCTCTATATTATTGAAGTTGGAAGTGCTGTAGCCGGCATCCATATCGTTTATGGAATAAGCACCTAACAATTCCAGGGATCTGCCGGGTTTTGCTTTTGATTTAGCAGAATAGGCAGCATTGATACCGTAAGTATTTCTTGGATTGCGCTGATCTGTCGTCCGGGTAAAAGCTCTGCCCAAAGCAGCATAACTTCCGCTCAGGTCCATATCCTGGTTCCACTCGCCGGGATTATAGTTAACGCTCGCCTGGATAGACTGTAAAGAATCGATCTGGTAATCCATCCCCACTTTTGCCCAACCGAAGTTACCGTAACCTTTCATCGTCTGGCTGGTATTGAATACAGATTCATTCGCTTTCCCCGGAAAGTCGGTACGGGTACCCTCTGATTCCAGCACCATAGACCAGCGGCTGACCCCAAAACTGGTGTTCAATCCGAACTTACCTTTACGGTAGTTCAGGTTGGCCCCCACATGGCCGTTCAACAACTTCTGGTCGAAATTATAGCTCGGGCCGGCAAATACAGTACCGCTGAATCCACCGATCATTTTTTTCTTGGTAATGATATTGATCACACCGGAAGCACCTTCACCATCATATTTTGCACCGGGGCTGGTCAATACTTCTATGCTTTTGATATTATCTGCCGGGATCTGGCGCAGGGCATCTTTTACAGAAGAAGCCATTAACTCAGAAGGTTTACCGTCGATCAGCACTTTAATATTGGCATTACCGCGCAGCTTTACATTCCCTTCCATGTCTACCGTTACCATAGGTACTTTACGCAATACATCAGTAGCCGAGCTACCTAATGCAGATTTATCGTTCTCTACATTGTAATTGATCCCGTCGGGTCTTTGCTCGATCACTTTTTTGAAATCGGTCACCACGACTTCTTTCAATTGAGATTCATCTGCGATCAGGACTACATCACCCAGGTTTTTAGTACCCTCAGCGATGGTAATATCTTTTTCGTAGTTTTTGAAACCTACATAGTAGATCATCAATTTATAATCTCCTGCCGGTACTTTTTCGATAGAGAAGGCACCGTTCTCTTCTGTATAATTAAAATATTGTTTTGCCTCAGCATTTTTAGCTACCAGAACGACATTAGCCAGGTCAAGGCCTTTGCCCTCTGCCTTATCCAGGATCCTTCCCGATACGGTATAACCTGCCGCTTCCGGGGAGGTTACGGACTGTGGTAAGTTTACTTCAACCTGTGCTATAGCCGGGCTCAGCGCGGTCAAACTTATGAAGCTTAAAGTAAGTGGAAGTGCTCTCATTATTGATAAGTTTTATGGTACAAAAATAGGACCTTGTATCTTCAATTTTGTACCCCTAAAAGGGGGATTTTTAATTGTTTATGCAAAGATATTATTTGCAGCAGCGGCTTTACAAGTGGCTTTCGGTCAATGACATTGCGTGCTCGGTAAATAAAAAAGGGCTGCTTCAGATGAAGCAGCCCTTTCGGTAAACTTATATAATTTACTGTGTGAACTTATTTAACTACTGCTTTTACAGTACCAAATCCGTTTGCACCGATCACGCGGATCACATACATACCTGCATTTAAGTTAAGGTTTGTAAAGCTTACGCGGTTAGCACCAGATTGCAGGTTAGCTTTTTGAGCAGCTACTTTGCGACCTAATAAATCGAACAATTGTAATTCGATGTTTTCAGTAGCTTTCATATCAATATTCAGGTTGATCTGGTTAGTGGTTGCTTCACCTAAAACCTGGATACCCATATTAGCACCTTTTACAGTTTTGATGCTGGTAGCTTCCTGTACTTTGATATCATCATAAGTCAACTCATAAGCACCGTTAGTACCACATTCATAAGTGAAGGCCAGGTAGAAAGGAGTTGATTTGTATGCAGACAGATCAATGTTTTGAACGGCTCTCCAAACATTACTATCCGGAGCGCTGGACATTGCAGGAACGTTCAATGTAGTCCATGTAGCATTAGCAGGATTTGTTCCGGCAACATAGTCAGTAGATACTACTAATCTTCTTGTTACAGTACCGCCAAATCTTCTGTTTTGCCAGAAGCTCAAAGAAGGAGCATTCATTGCAGAGAAGTCCAAAGGAGCTTTAGTGATCAACCAGTCTTTATTTTCAACAGATACCGTAGAACTTGATCCGCCATTGATGTATACAGCAAATGAATCTGCATTAGCGGATGTTTTGTTTCTTCCGAATCTTGAACATCTCCAGGTATTGTTAGGACCTACTTCGCTGTATTGAACGAAAGCACCCATTTCTGTATTGATACAGTTCAGGAATTTCTCGTCTAATGAAGTTAAAGGAGTCGGAGGAGGAGGAGTTACCGTATCTACAGTAGAGAAAGCCCAGGTAGTAGTATCTGCAATAGCAAGGCTTGGTAAAGTTCCACCGGTTTTAGTGAATACGCCGGCACCTGCTTGTACATAATAATGTGTATTATTCTCCAGGTTATAAGCACCCAGATCAATAACTGCAGTTGAATCATTAGAGATAGTTACAGCAGAAGAAGTAACTGCAACAACAGTTGCAGGAGTTGCAGAACCTTGCTTCATTAAAGTAAAGTTACCTGTTCCTTTTGCGATAGGGTTATCGTACTTAACCATTAATTGTGACGTAGCTAATGGAACATTATTACCAACGGGAGTATAGTTGGTTGCTAAAATATTAGTTGCAGTTGCTGCGCCATTCCAGGTCAGGGATACATCATCTATAGCGGTAGATGGCCTGTTTTGTTGACCGGCAGTCGCCGCTAAAACAACGATACGGATATAAACCGGTCCGGATTGGTTATTTAAAGCAGTTCCAAAATCTACATTAACTGTATTTTTAGAGAATGTATTACCACCTGTAGTTACAGTTCCGGTAGTCGCTGCCGGAGTGAAAACAGTCGGGTTCGCCCCTACTCCATAATCTACTACCCAGGTTGCAGTTCTTGCAGAAGTAGAATCAAGGCTTTGTAAGTTAAAAGACATATCAAAATTGGCGAGATTTGTCGTGTTTGCCAATTCAAGTACAAAAGCGACACCCATATCAGTAGCTGAAACCTGTCTTACACCTAATGCTCTATTTGTTTCAGATCCTTGTAAAGCAGTTGTACCACTTGCATAAGTTGCAAACGGAGTTCCTGAAGCGAAATTCTTAAATCCGCCGCCTGTAGCATTCCATACTGTAGTTGCACCAGGAGTCAAAATAGCGCTCGCAGTAACATCAGTACCCAAAGCAGTGGCAGTAGCCCCTGTACGTACTTTCCATCCAGTTGGCATACCAGACTCAATGGAGTTGAAATTTTGCGTGTAAGATGTACCTGTCAAAGACAATTGTGCATCTGCATTTAAGCTAAAACCTGCTAACAACATCGTCCCGATCGCTGCAGCACATACTTTTGTAATGTTTGTTTTCATAATTAAAATCAGAGTTTTTCCAATATCAGGGGCAAAGTTAGCAAATGAATCTGAATTTGATTGATTTAAAACATTGATAATAATAGAATAACAAATATCTTAGGTGAATGTTAAAAAATATCCGGCAACCTTACGATTGCCGGATATTTTACTTACTGTCCCCTAATATTATGGAGTAAATTTTGCCAGTTTTTTGCTGGTTTTTTGACGGTTTTTGAAACAGCGCATCTAAATCACCCTCCAATACATCCAATATAACTAAGTATAGGATACACAGCTCAGTTTTTGTCACATATCCCGGACACCCTATCTCTGACCGTCCAGGTAACCCTGCAAGAGGATACGGGCACTCATCTCATCGATCAGTGCTTTATTTTGCCGGGCCTTTTTGCTGATACCGCTATCGATCATCGCCTGGAAAGCCATTTTAGAGGTATAGCGTTCATCCCAAAGCAAGACCTGCTTGTCTGTAAAGAGCTTTTGTAACTGGGTATGCACTTTCTCCACTTTCTCTGTAATGTCTGTAGCCGTACCGTCCAGGTTTTTGGGATGCCCCAATAATATGGTATCCACTTCATGCTCCAGGAATACCTGTTTCAGTTCCCAGACCAGTTTTTCTGTTTCCACGGTTTTAATACCGGTGGCCAGCATACGCAGGGGATCGCTGATCGCTAAACCGGTCCGCTTTTTTCCATAATCTATGGCTATGATTCTTTGCATTATCTTAATTTAAAAGCAAACGTAACACCGGGCACTAATCCGTAAGGAGTGGGCATACCGGTTGGCCGGATCTGCAGACTGATATCATCGGATACATCAAAGCCTTTTAAATGCGCTGCCGCATTAGCCTCTATCACCTGCAGGCCATAGCCCGCCACAGACAAGAGTACCGTCATGTCGAGGAAACGTTTATAATAATCCTTCTCCCCCTGCACATCGGCCAGGCTGAAGTTTTCATATTTAGGCAACAGGAAAGTGCCCTTATCTAAGCGATAAGCATATTCCCGACGGGCATCATTATACTTGGTAGAATTATCGATGAAGAAATAGATACCGGCACCCAACAGGCCGTAAATGATCGGCAATTTAATATAAAGCTGCTCCCGGTTATTGATCTGTCCCAGCCCGGGAAACATCAGCGAATAGAAGGCAGAGCGCTTAGGAATAACGACAGAATCTCTCCAGGAGAAAATGCCACCCCTCTTTTCCTGGGGCAACACAATAATATTACTGCTGCTGTCAAATGCTATAACACTGGCCACTTTTGCCGTATCCTTTTGCACAGATCCCGTAGTGGCCTCATCCTTAACTTTATCCCCGGAGGCAGCTTCCGGAGCTTTGCGGCCCATAGAGTCTGCACTAAGATCGTTGGTAATCTTATCCCGGAAAGAGGCTTTAGGAGCCTTGTTCAGCAAAGAATCCTGTGCCCGACCTGTTAAGCCCGTAAAGAGTAAAAAAGTAAAGGTAACTAACTTAAAAGCCCACATGCTCATTCGCTGCTTATCTGTCAAAATTATAAGGTTTGGTCTCCGGGTTCTTGTTCCGCTCCTGCCAAAGTTTAAAGTCTTTAACCGTATCCTTGATATAGGAGTAATATTGGTATTCATTCATCCCCCTGATCAATTCATAAGGCGGGCGATACCGTTTTTTATAGTATTCCAGGTTCTCTTCATCCAGGCCCGTAAGCTGTACGATAAGCCGGTCATTAAATACATAATCCACGAACTTATCGCGCTCCCAGATCTCATAGTTTTTCTGGAAAGCCCATATCATACGGTTGCGCTTGCTCATCGCATCAAAAGGATGCTGGATGATGTCCAGGCCCGTAAGTTTATAATGGTCCAGGGCCTGCTGGTACAGTTCCCGGCGCTTGATACTGTCAATTTTTGCACCCATGAAATAATCCCGGAGGGCCAGCTGGTTCTCGATCTGGGTAGGCGCTTCTTTCAATTGAATTTTATAAAAAGGCAGATCTACCTCCGACTTAATACGTACCCGGGCCACATCATAACCCGGAATCCGGAATTCAACCAGCTCACCTTTAGCCACTTCCAGCTCAAAGCTTCCATTAGCCTTTGACTGCACCTCAGCACTGCTGTGCACATTAGTAATGCTCACGCCCGGCAGCGGCTGCAAGGTGAGCACGTCAAGCACCACACCTTTAATGGTTACCGCAAAAGCATATACTTGCATTAAGGCCAGGAAGCCGGTCAGCAAAAACACTTTTGGCAAAAAAGCAAGTGGTCTGTTAATATGTGTAAAAGCGTTCAATCGCGAAAATTTATCGAACAAAAATAATAAAATATAAGGATAAGGGCCGTAAAAAACCTCATTATACTTTGCACTAAACGCGTATAATGAGGTTTTTGGTATGTTGACTACTGCTATTACTTAACCATGCTCGTCAACACAGAAGTATTGATCTTCAAAGGATATTTTTGCTTCAGCTTGGTTTCCCATTGCTTTTCCAGTTCCTTTTGATATTCATCCACAACCTGGTCCCTGGCTTCTGCAAAAGTCTTCTTTAAAGGCGTGTTGTATACCTCATCTGCCAGGATTACGATCTCACCCTGGTTAGCATCCGGGTAGACCCCGATCGGTTGTTGTGCCACGATCAGTTTCTTATCCACTTTAGCCACGTGCTCAAAATCGAAACGACCTGTTTGCTGGTACACTTTTTCGCCGTTTGACGGAGTATTCATTTTTCCCAGCGCTTCGTCCACAGTAGCCCCCGCTTTCAATGCAGCCAGTATCTGCTGTAAAGCCTCATGGTTTTTGCTTTGAAACACAACCCCTGTAAAGCCCGGATTCCAGGTATATTTAGCCGCATTTTTCTCATAATAAGTCGTCAGGCCTACCGTATCTTTATTAGCCCTGGACCAGATATTCTTGTCCATCATATCAAAGATCAATACCCCGTTGCGGTACTCCCCGGACAGTTTTTTATATTCAGGACTGGTCTTTTCCAGGTTTTTCATTTGCGCGTCCATGATCTGCTTTTCGCTGTACACCCGGTACAGTTCTTTAAAAGCATCTTCCTTCCTGCCGTTCAGGCGACCTTGCGTAAGCGCACGCACATAATGTAAAAAGTCCTGCTGGCTGTACTTGTTCGCACCTATTTCAAACATCACCGCTTTCAACTGCGGATACTCGCCCAGCTTTTTATCCTTTCCAAAATCATCCTGGCTCACGGTCCCGATCAATTGACCCAGTGCCGCAGCATGCTCCTTAAAGCCGGTTTCTTTTTTAGCCACTAAAATATTTTGCGATTTAAGCACCTCAGACCTGGACTGCTCTACCTTAGCCTGCAAAGCAGCTTTTTCACTTTCAAACGACGGCAACTCTTTCTTACCGATCAATTTAAAAATATGCACTCCGAAAGGCGTTACCAAAGGCTCAGAAATATCACCAGGCTTCTTCAGCGCCAGTACCGCCTGCTCTACCAGTTCGTCCGTAGATCCGGAAGTAATAGGCGCTATACGTCCTTCCTTATCTTTACTGTACTCATCATCTGAATACTCCTTAACCAGGCTTTCAAATGTTTTGCCCGACTGAGCTTCCTGCTTTATCTTTTTAGCCAGTTCTATCTTTTGCAACAACTCATTCTGGTCCTTCCCATCCGTAGCCAGTAAGATCTGGGCCACCTCAAGCGTACCTATAGATGGGCGCTCCGCGATCACTTTAAGCAGGTGGTAGCCATAAGGAGATTTAAACGGTTGCGACAAAGCACCTATAGCTGTAGTGTAAGCTACATTTTCAAAATCATAAGGCGTCTGGAACGCATTGATATAACCCAGACTTCCCCCATGTACAGAGGTACCCTTATCAGAAGAATATTGCTTCGCTGCATTTTCAAAAGTGATCTTGCCCGAATTAATAGCCGTAGCCAGGGAATCCAGTTTTGCCTTATTCGCCTGGTCTGCCACTTCGCCAAAACCATTCAACATAATATGGGCCACTTTACGCTCCAGCTTTTTGCGGTCATAAGCCTCCTTCACCAGCTTGTCCAAAATGGATTTATCTGCAATATAATTTTTAGCCAGCTGAGCACGGTACATTTCTATATCCGCCTTCATTTCAGGAATGGTATCCAGTTGCAGCGCATCTGCCTCCATTACCTTCATCTTATATAAAGCATAGAGATTCGCGAAGTTCTCTAAAGAAGTTTTGTCATATTTTAAATCCTGGCTATTGTTCTTTTGATACCAGCTCAAAAACTCAGCTTTACTCACCGATTCTTTTCCCACGGTAAAAACAGTTTGGGCAATACCCGAACCGATACTTAAACCTATACTCAAGCTTAAAGCCAAAAGATATTTCGTTTGCATAATTTATTTTGTGATCTGATTTTTCAAATAAAGATGCTAAGTTATAAAAATACTGGTTTAAGTAGAAAGAAAAATAATCGTTAAATAAAGGCAACACTTCTTTTAAACCAGCTTATAGTACATTTGCAACACAAGTCAGCAATGAAAAAAGAAAGCCGCAACATATTAATCATAGCCGCAACGCCTTTTGAGATCGCACCCTTGACCGAATGGCTGCAGCAACATTACAGCCCCGGACCAGGGACAGCATGGCGCTCTGCAGACGGACACCTGCAGATAAGCGTAGAGCTCTGCGGCATCGGGCTCGTGGCCACCAGCTTTAACCTGGGCAGGCTGCTGGGCAGCCATAGCTTTGATTGTATCCTGCAACTGGGCATTGCAGGGGCCTACCCTACCGGGAAGCTTTCCCTGGGAGATGTAGTCTATGTCTCCACAGACCGTATCGCTGACCTGGGAGCCAGCGACCCGGAAGGCAATTTCTTAAGCCTGCACCACATAGGCCTGGCAGAGCCCAGCGCAGCGGTCATTCCTGCGGCACCACCCGCTGCAGCACAACACTTCCTGCAGACATTGCCTGCTGTCCAAAGCCTCAGTGTCAACCATATTTCAGGAGACCCGGCCCGGCAAGATCATTTTGAGCTGGACAAGGACCTGCCCCTTATAGAAAGCATGGAAGGCGCAGCCTTTCACTATGCCTGCCATACCGCCGGCCTGCCCTTTATACAGATCAGGAGCATCTCCAACTGGGTAGAGCCCAGGGACAAAAGCCGCTGGCAGATGAAGACCGCAATAGAAAATCTTAACAAAACTGCGATAGCCCTCCTACACCATTTGTAATCCCCTCTTAGTATCTTTGGTGCAGTTAAAAAAAACTGGACAATGGATAAATTAATAACCGTAGGCACCTATTCTGATTACTTCTCTGCAAACACCATGTTACAGGTATTACAGGAATCCGGCATACAGGCCCGCTTGTTGAACGAGAACTCAGGCACCATGCTGCCTTCAATGGCCGTTGGCGGCATTAAGCTACAAGTACTGGAAGGTGATGAAGCAACAGCCCGGGAGATCATCAGCAGGCTGGAAAGCGAAGCCGATGATGCGCAGCAATCCGATGCCTTTTGAAGCGAAGATAAATCCCTGTTCGACCCCGGCAACCGGGTCTGCATCTATTGCGGCAGCCGGAATACAACCATAAACGATGCCAGCCGGAAGACCTTCTTCGGCAGAAAACTGTACCAGAAGTTCCCTAAACTTTTTGATAAAGAAGTCTGGCATTGTTTCCATTGCGGTAAAGATTTTTAAAGCCCCGGTTTTAATTTCAGCGGCCGCCCCTCATCCCGGCAACAAGATGTATATATCTTATCATTTTCGGCAATCATCCATTAACTTTGCAGCGAACAGATGATTACAAACGACAGCATACAGAAAGTACTCACTCACGCAGACATTGTGGAAGTAATCGGGCATTTCATGCAACTGAAAAAGCGCGGCTCCAATTACATCGGCAACTGTCCTTTTCATAATGAGAAAACCCCGTCCTTTAATGTAAACCCGGCCAAGAACATCTTTAAATGTTTTGGTTGCGGGAAAGGCGGCGATTCCGTTACCTTCTTAGAAGAGCATGAGAAATTCTCCTTTGTAGAAGCCATTCGCTGGCTCGGTGATTTTTACAACATCGAACTCGAAGAGTCTGCCCCATCTGAAGCCTATGTGGCCCACCAGCAGGTGGAGGAAAGCCTGAGGATCATCAACGATTTTGCCGCACAATATTTCAAAAACAACCTCCTTCATACAGAAGAAGGACAAAATATAGGCCTGAGCTATTTCCGCGAAAGAGGCTTCAGCAATGCCACCATCGAGAAGTTCATGCTGGGCTACAGCCTGGAGCAATGGGACGCTTTCATCGTGGCCGCACTGGCCAAAGGCTTTGACAAAGACCTGCTTGAAAAAGCAGGACTGATCAAGGTAAGGCCCGACCGTATTTACGACAGCTACCGCGGCAGGGTCGTCTTCCCTATCTTCAGCAATACCGGTAAGATCCTGGGCTTTGGTGCCCGTATCTTAAAGAAAACCGATAAAGCACCCAAATATGTCAACAGTCCAGAGAATGAACTCTATGTAAAAAACAGGGTACTGTACGGACTATACCAATCCCGGAAAGCCATTAACGATAAGCAGGAATGCTTCCTGGTAGAAGGCTATACCGATGTCATCTCCCTGCACCAGGCCGGTGTGGAAAATGTAGTCTCCTCCAGCGGTACCTCCCTCACCACAGGACAGCTAAAGCAGATCGGCAACCTGACCAAGAACCTGACCATCCTCTATGACGGAGATGCTGCCGGTATCAAAGCCGCACTCAGGGGGCTGGATATGGCCATCGAAGAAAACCTGATCGTAAAACTGGTGCTCCTGCCCGAAGGTGAGGACCCCGACAGTTTTGTGCAAAAGAACGGCAGCGCTGCTTTTGAAGCCTACGTGGCACAACATAAAGTAGACATTATCGACTTTATGATGGAGCAGGGCCTTAAAGAAGCACAAAATGACCCCTTCAAAAAATCGGCCGTAGCCAATGAGATTGCCGCAACAGTAGCCAAGATCGACAAAGGAAAAAACCTGGGGCTGCACCTGCATTACATCAAAGAAGCCGCTACCAGGTTAAACATTGACGAAGAAGCCTTCGTCGGTATCGTCAACAACTTCATCCGCGAGCGCTTGAAGAAGCCCGTGAAGGACGACAGCCCGGCAGCTGCACCTGCCCCCCTCCCCATTACAGAACCCATACTGGATGAATACGGTCAGATCGTAAGCATGCCGGAAGAAGCCTCCTTAAATCTCTACAAAAAAGAGCATAAAGAAGAATGGCAGCTCATCAAAATGCTCATTGAGCATGGCGATAAAATATACGAAGCCGGGCAGACCGTAGCCACCCATTTCTTCGAAGAGATCGACATCAGCATATTCGAAGAGCCTATGGCGCACGATATTGCGATGATCTATTACAAGTACTGGCAGGACAATAAAGCCTTTCCGCCCCTGAACTTTTTCACCAACCATGCGATGAAGTCCATCAAAGAGAAAGTCATCGACCTGATCCAGGTGCAGTTCACCCCCAGTGAAAACTGGCAGTTAAAATACAATATCGAGATCCCCGATACAGAAGCCAATTACCTCGACGATGTCATCAGCTCCTTTGCCTATTTTAAATTAAAACTATTAAGAAAATATATTGCAGAAAACCTGGAAGAACTGAAATTGTGTAAAGAACCGGCCAAGGTAGAACAACTCGTAAAAACCAATCTACTACTGAAACAGCAGGAAAAACAACTGATGTCCGTGGTTATCGTGAAATAAAGATTGGCGTATTAAAAGGCAGTTGCCGGGCAGTAAAATAAACGCCTATTCATAACGTCAGTAAACCAGTAATTGAATAACGTATTTTCATAAAATGTGCAGTTTAGTTTTGGCAAGTTGCATTCCATTCATTTTGCCCGGCCATCAATACAAAGAGCTGAACATTGGATGACTATTCCTTTTATCATTACTCAACCTCAAACCAATAAATTTCCTTGTCACTATGAATAAGCTGACTGGCTTCGGATCGGTAACTACTACTTACCCAATTTAAATACTGGCTGTACCTGCGCTTTTCTTCGGGTACTTCAAACTGCAGATTAACACTCCATTCTTTACCGTTCTTATCTTTAAAATCCAATCTGCCATACGTTACTCTCAATTTATACTTACCCCTCCTTTCAGGAATAAACAAACATTCAAAGGCTTTGGCATTCCTGTCAAATGAACCTCTGAAGTTAGTATTACCATCCTGTTGAATAAAGATCGGATTTACTAATACTGGTACATGGGGATAAACATAAGTGTATAGACCTTGAGTTCCAACAATACTATCTCCGCCACCCAATGTTATATCAAAAGTATTCTTATCTAGTATAGATTGTATGTGCAGGTCTCCAAAACCATTTGTTTGTAGCGTGTCGGGCAGCTTCACCAACACCCGTAAAGTATCTCCTATAGCCATTATACTATCTGTGTTGCCACTAAGTGTTACAGGCAATACTGTAGTCACATTAGTATATAAGCATTTAGGCTCATTGCAGCGGCGAGGTGGATCACAGGAGCTTGCAATCGAAGCAATAGTGACCATCAGTAAAGCGATAATTGAATAATGTGTTTTCATAAAATGTGCAATTTAGTTTTGACAATTAGTATTCCATCCATTTTGAGCATTCATCAGAAACGTCAATCCAAGTTGATTAATCCCGGGATTGTTTTGGACAAAACGTGTGCGCCAGGTACACAAATCCCGGGTAGTAGCCCCAAAGGTAAAAAACATACTATTTATTGAATATCCATTTAATGCATCAAAACCATCATTATTATTATCCATCAGGTCATAATAGATACCGGTATTGATCCAGTTAGCAAAAAACCATTGATCGTTTTCCAAAGCATCCGGGTAAGGCTGCCGGTTACCCACGGACCAGACAAAGGCAGTACCTGCAGGATGCAGACGGCGGTGATGCTCCTTACCCATAAACTCTGCCCAGGACTCATTCAGTTGTATCAGCCCCCAATCCTGCCCGTTCTGGTTGCCATAGCCATTTTCTGCTATGGTTCGCGCTATAATCTTACCCCATTTATCATTACCCAATCTTGTATACAGAGAAGCATGCCCCAACTCGTGAAACAAGGTCTGCATCAGGTCCTCTGAATAGTTAGTATACACATTCATGTCATTATCCACTTTGATGCTTATGTCTGGCTTCACGCCCAGGCACAGGTTATTTAAGGCCTGCCCGGTCGCGGTAGCTATAAAATTACTTGTAAAGCTTCCATTGATCAGGTTGGTAATGTATTGATTGATTACTTCCCCGTACCCTACAGCAGATAAATGATTGAGCATAGGAGTCGAAGCAGCTCCCGTATGGAGCGACCAATGCGCATAGGTAACTATAAACGGAGGTTTTGTTATATTATCCTGGTTACAATAAATATCATTCATATAAGTTCCATGCAGTAGTTGTGCCCAGAACCTGGGCGGATTATGATTGCCAAAATGGATATTCACAGCATTTTTCATCTCACAACTCGTTATCCAGCCATGATTATAGAGAGAACCCGTCGCAAAATCGTTCAAAACATTGATCACAGCACCGGCTATAGTGCCCGTCGTATTAAAAGGTCTGATATTCGTGCGCCAGTTTTTGGCATGCGTGCCCATATACGTCCCTGCACTAAAAGCATAAGGAATAATATAATTACCATTTTCATTAGTATAAGTATTGATCGGTACACCAAAAACCAAAGCCCAAACCATCATATGAGGCACCGGTCTGGTCGTATTTTGAAATTGATCTAAATAAGTCACCCTTCCTTGCGGCACTTTAAACAGACATATGCGGATACGTAAAGCCTGTAAACTCGTCTCCTTTACAAAACCAGAGCTAATCAAAGCCTGCAATTGCAGGTCTTCATCCTTAACCATGGGCAGATATAATTCATCTAAAAAATCAGCGGTAACGCCATCATTACTACTCAGCCTGTTGGCCAATACAGAATTTGATTTACAGACAACATATAAATTCCCGTCTTTGTACGATTCAATAGTTGCACGATCAGGTTTCGTATCATCCTGGTAAAGGACACCACTGGCAAAAGGTATATCCATCACTTGCGCATTGCTATCCGCAGCCATAAGCGTCATGAAGTCACTACTAACCCTTGTTACATCAAATTTAAAATAAATATATTTCCTGTCCTCCTCTAACTTTTCATCTTCGCGCCCCAGCGCTTTCAATGCAGCTTTAATATTTTCAATAGAATAAGGATTCTTCTTAAATGGTATACCCATACCCATTGTTTGCACATTAGCGCTTTGTGCATCTTGGGCTGGTTTCTTACAGGCTATCAAAAATACAAGCCATAATAGCCCTAAAGCCAGGTGTGTTTTTTTCATTTTTAACGGTAGATTTAGTACAATGCTAAAGTAAAAATGAAAATCATATTTAATAAATTATATATTTTACATTTGATTAACAAGAACATTTAGAAAAGGGGAATTAACCTATTCTTGCTCAATCCAATGACACACCTTACAATGAATTTCCCCTATCCTCCAAACAATATTCCCGACCTTACAAGCAATGTTCCCGACCTTACAAGTGATGTTCCCAACCCTACAAACGATATTCCGGACCTTACAAGCAATATTCCGAACCTTACAAGCAATGTTCCCGACCTTACAAGTGATGTTCCCAACCCTACAAACGATATTCCGGACCTTACAAACGATTTTCCCGACCTTACAAAGGGTTTTCCTAACCTTACAAAGGGTTTTCCGGACCTTACAAGTGATGTT
>MKTB01000007.1:168948-231751 GCA_001897525.1 Bacteroidetes bacterium 43-16
CAAGTGATGTTCCGGACCTTACAAGTGATGTTCCGGACCTTACAAAGGGTTTTCCGGACCTTACAAACAATGTTCCGGACCTTACAAGTGATGTTCCGGACCTTACAAAGGGTTTTCCGGACCTTACAAGCAGTGTTCCCGGCCGACAGGCAGCCTACTCCTAAAAATGTAAAAAAACGTAAAGACTTGATCCCTCATTTTGCTTCCTCAGACCATAAGATCACTTTTCACCGCAAGACCACAGGCACTGCACTACCTTAAATAAAAAACCTTTCCCATCTCCCGGGAAACCCCATGGATCGGAAAGGTTTAAACCATCTTTATATTGATCACCGGAAGACCGGCCACCAGCCATACTAAAAGCAAATACGAATCATACGATCGCTTTTAATATCCTGTAATTGATTGAATCAACTCTTCTGCACAGTAGTCAGAGCACCCATAAGCGTAAAGATCCAGCCCAGGATCATAAACAGTCCGCCAACAGGCGTGAGTATCCCGAAACCCTTTAAGCCTACAGAACCGGCATGCTTCATCGCCACCAAAGCATAGATAGAACCGCTGAACAAGATGATCCCGATCACAAACATCCAGGTCGCCCGGGCAAACCAGGCAGAAGGATTATGAGCAAACAACAAACCCACCCCTATCAAAACAATGGCATGATAGATCTGGTATTTGACCCCCGTTTCAAAAGTATTGAGTAATTCCGGGTCCAGCTTTTCTTTTAAAGCATGCGCGCCAAAAGCGCCTAAAATGACCGCCAGCATACCAAAAACAGTTGCCGCTACGATTGCTTGTTTGTACATGAAGGGAAAATTTTATGTTGTTCGAAAAATTCCGCAAAGTTACTCATTCTGAGCGTTAAAGCATCAACACTCAGGTGACTTTGTGCATAATAAGGCGCTCTCCTGGCCAGTAAATCCTGCAAGTAAGCCAGCCTGTCCTCCTCCGCGATGTGCTGCACCAGGGGCCGCACCACCTTAGCCTGCTCCAGCCTGCTTTTGATAAATTCAGGGCTTGCCATGAGATAGATCACCAGGCCATTATCAAGCATATATTGCATATTATCATGAAAACAAGGCGTGCCTCCCCCGGTAGAAATAATATGCAAAGGCTGATCACTACCCTTCTCCACACATTGCCTCAGCGCCCTTGCCTCCTCTTCCCGGAAAAAAGCTTCCCCCTTTTCAAATAACTGCGCTACCCGCAACTGCGTTTTAATTTCAATAAAAAGGTCCAGGTCCGTTGTGGCACAATCATATTTCCCCTTTAGCTTTTTAAGCCAAAACGATTTTCCGACCCCGGGCATACCTACGAGAAAAACATTCATCTTTATAAACTAAGCGGATTATTACTAAATTTGTCTGCCGCACAAAAGTAATCAAATTGATATGAAACCAAAACTATCTGTATGCATCATCACCAATACAATCGACGACCGGTTGTACGAGGTCATTGATAGTTTCCGGCACCCATCCTTTGAGCTCTGCATCGGCTTCAACGGCTTAGCCCCGGGAAGCATACAGGCCTTTCAGCAAACCGCTGCCCCCCTGAAAGTATTTGACCTGCCCTGGGAAGGCTATGGCGCTACCAAAAACACCCTGGCCCGGCACGCAGCCTCAGACTGGATCCTCTCCATAGACAGCGATGAAATTGCAGATAAAACACTTATAGAACACCTGCTCCGGCTTGAACTAACATCGAATAAAGAAATCTATGCCCTTAAGCGCCTGCAGAAAATAGGCAGCCACAAAATACGCTTCGGCAGCTTCGGTGCCCCGGAATGGAAATGGAGACTCTACAACCGGCAGTTTACCAGCTGGAATTTAGAAAAAGTACACGAAGAACTCCTCCTGCCTGCAGGCACAGCAACCCGGCAACTAACCGGAACACTCTGGCACCTCACCGCTGCCAACCTGGCAGCCGTAAAGGCCAAAAACGATCATTATGCCCGGCTCAGCGCAGAGAACATGCAGCAGCGCGGCAAACGCTCAGGCCTGCTAAAGCCCTGCCTGGCCGCATTTATGGCATTCATAAAACAATATTTTTTCAAAAAAGGCATGCTCGACGGCCTCATCGGCTGGCAGCTCGCCAGAGAAAGTGCGCGATATACCTATTTAAAATACCGCAATTTAAGAACCCTGCAATCAGTTGACCGTACCTAAAAATGCCAGGATCTCCTCCACAAATTTCCTTTCATTAGACAATCTCGGCACCTTGTTTTGTCCACCCAGTTTACCTTTAGACTTCAGCCAGGCATTAAAAGTACCCTTCGCTACATTGTGAGCAAGCGGCATACGCAAAGCAATATCCTTATGGCGCTTCGCTTCATAATCTGAATTGACCGACTGCAGGGCAGCATCCATTTCCCGGACAAACTCCTCCAGCGGAACCGGCAAATGCTCAAATTCAATGATCCACTCATGCGCCCCGTTACTCGCTCCAGACATATATACCGGCGCTGCCGTATAATCGTTCACCACAGCACCCGTGATCCTGGAAGCCGCTGCGATCGCATAATCACTATTGTCAATAATCACCTCTTCACCAAAAGCATTAATAAAATGCTTGATACGGCCGGAGACCTTGATACGATAAGGATTCAAAGAAGTAAACTGTATCGTATCCCCCAGCACATAACGCCACAGGCCACTGTTCGTGCTAATGATCAAAGCATAATTAGTGTCCAGCTCCACTTCCCTCAGGCTCAGCGTTTCAGGGAACTGTTTACCGATCTCCTCCATCGGCATAAACTCAAAATAAATACCATGGTTGAGGAACAGCAACATACCATCTTCACAATTAGTAGTATCCTGCGCGGCAAAGAAGCCTTCAGAAGCATTATAAGTTTCCACATAATGCATATCATCATGCGGGATCAGCTGGCGAAACTGGTTGTGATAAGGCTTAAAACTCACCCCACCATGAATATACAATTCAAGATTCGGCCATACCTCCCGGATATCAGTCTTCCCCGTCTTTTCCAGTATTCTTTTCAATAACACCAGCGTCCAGGTAGGCACACCGGCTATATAAGTAATATTCTCAGTAAGCGTAGCATCAATGATACTTTCAATTTTCTCTTCCCACTCATCCATCAGCGCCACCTTCAAGTCAGGAGAACGCATCACCTGCCCGATAAAAGGCATATTCTGCAGCATTACCGCAGAAAGATCCCCATAAAAACTCTCCGCGTTCATCTGGTTGATCTGGTGACTGCCACCAATCGTCAGGCATTTACCCCCAAAGAGTTTAGTATCATTATACATCCTCACATACAGTCCCAGCACATCCTTCCCCGCACGATAGTGCGTCTCGTCCAGCGTTTCTTTACTCACCGGGATAAACTTACTCTTATCACTTGTAGTACCACTACTCTTGGCAAACCAGGTAATAGGCGTATTCCACAATACATTTTGCTCCCCGTCCAGTATCCTTTGAATATAAGGTTTCAGGTCATCATAATCACTTACCGGTACCGCATTCTTAAAATCCCTGATCGAGCTCAGGTTGTCAAAATTATATTGTTTCCCAAATTCAGTAAACCTTGCCGAGCCTATTAAATCATTAAATACAGTTTTTTGTGTATCAATCGGGTTGAGCATGAAGTTGTCCACCGCATTCAGGCGCATCTTCATGATTTGTTTAATAGCAGGACTTAGTAGGGCCATATTTATTGCTTGGTATGTTCGACAAAAGTAACGAATAGATTTTAAAACTAAGGATTTGCCCTGTCATTGTATCGTCCCCTCCATCCAACAGGAGCATTTTCACATCCGGAACTCCTTAAATAAAATAGTTAAATCATATTTTGATTTGAGCACATACTTAGATACATTTGTTCCGACTATAACTATAACAACACCCGAATGAAAGCTAAATACCCCTACCTGATTGTAGGCATTACCTTGCTGGCATTTTGCCTGCTATCCTTTCCGCAATTTTTCAAAAACGGATTTGACGGCTCCTTCAACAATATTACCGACGGCTTAAAAAACAATTATACATTACTTCGTTTCGTCACAGAGCCCATCGGCCCTAAAGGAATATTCTATTTTGACTTTTTCCAATACCCATACGGAGATTATGTGTACACCACAGACAATACACCCTTGTATTCCCTTGTCATGCGCTGGATACATCATTATGTGACCCCCATAGATGCCTGTATTATCCCCGGCTTCAATTCCATCATGATCAGTAATATCATTACCTGCGGCTTACTTTTATATTACCTATGTGCCCGTATCCTCCCTTCCAAAGCCTGGGCTACAGGCCTGGCGATCATCCTACCCGTCACATTGGAGCAATTGCTCCGGCTCCCCAAAGGGATCGGGAACTTATCCCTTTCTTCCCTCTTCGTATTTTCCTTTATCCTCTGCTATTGGTACACACAGTCTGCCCATTCCCGCAAAAAGTCACTACTCCTCCTGCTGTCCATGTTCCTCACCAGCCTTTTCGGCTTCCTGATCCATGGATACTACCTCCCCATTCTTTGCATTATATTTTTCACCTTTTTATTGATCCATCATATCAAAAGCCTGGACATCCCCGTAAAGCCCCTGCCCTTGTTGCGGCCCTTCCTCTTAATTACATTAATCGGCTTGAGCGCTTTCTGGCTGATGCAGGCAACAGACGGCTATTTCTCAATCCGGCAAAAATTTGCACAAGGATACGATGCCGGGGACCAGAAACTCGCACTTTCCTATTTATACCAGTCTTTTCCCTTCAGCAGTATCAATTTCCCCGTCCGGGTGAATACTTACGGTTCATTTGCCGAGCCACATATGTATATGGGACATGCTTTCTGGGCATTACTATTCCTCACAGTAATCATCGCCCTTTTCAATACACTATTCCGCAGGAAATTATTCCGGGCTTTTTATACACTTGCAAAAGACAAGTACCTGGCCCCGGTAGCAGTGGTGCTCTTCTTTTCCCTGGTAACCTCCCTGGGCAAAAGCCTGTACAACCAGGGCATTATACTAAGCCCGGCACCCTTATTCAATATTGAAGGTGCTCCGCTTTATTTCATCCATTATTTCGCGATCTCAATGCTACTGCTAGCCGGGCTGGCATTTTTGACCCTACTCTTCCACCTGCTACAGCAGGTTTTCCCAATAAGAAGACCCCCATTCAAAACAGATAAAAGAACCTTTTTCACCCTCCTCTTTTTGACCACGGTCTGTATCATTTTCCTGTTTACCAACTGGATAAAATTCGAAAACCTGAATAACCGCTTAAGCCCATTCTATTACATCGGGAAAAAGACCCGGATCGTAGAGCAGTTCCGCTCCATCAGCCGCTTCGCCTGGCCCTTTTTATTATTTACGCCCATATTACTGGTCTACCTGTACACCAATGCAGCTAAAGCCTTAAAGCCACTTTCCCGATTAAGTGTACTGGTAATTATCCTGGCCCTTGCAGCCATACAGATCATAGACACGATTTTTTTCCTGCGGAAAGAAGCCAACTTACCCAACCTCTTTAGTGCACAGCAACTGGCTTCTGTGCCCGAGATACCCGAAAAAGAAAAATATGCGGCAATATTACCTATCCCGCTTTTTATGGTAGGTTCAGAAGACTATAATGTTACCATCGACGATCACGGCAATTTCAGCCGTTGGCTATACCAGCTCAGCTACAAAAACAAAATGCCGATGATGGCCGTAAAGCTGAGCCGCACCCCCGTCACTTTTTCCGACCAGATGATGGATGTGCTGCTCGAGCAAAAAATAAAAGATCCGCTATGGACAGCCCTGCCACAAAAACCGATTTTAGTGACCGTGTCCAGGCAATTGATGTATCAGGACTCAATGGCTGTGATAGAGCAGGTCGGGTATAAAGATACCAGGCCTAAAGCCACCGCAGCCAATAATGCCCAGTTTGCATTTATTAAAAACAAGGCGCTGCATTACCTCTACACCAAAGACGATGTAGATTTTTATGAGTGGCAGGTTAAGTAAGCTATTTTTTTTAAAGCCCCAGATACCTCGCTACAGCATTCGCCACCTTTTCACCATCCATGGCCGCAGAGATGATGCCACCTGCATACCCCGCACCTTCAGCACAAGGGAACAAGCCCCTGATCTGCGTATGCTGCAGCGTTTCCGGGTCACGGGGAATGCGCACCGGGCTTGAAGTACGCGATTCTGTAGCCAACACGATCGCATCCCGGGTATAATAACCGGGCATCTTTTTACCAAAAGTGACAAAAGCCTGAGCCATCGCCACATAGATCTCCATAGGCAATATTTCGTTCATTTTTGCCGCATTAGTGCCCGGCAGGTAACTACATTCCGGCAGCGATCCAGAGCGCTTCTGCTGCACAAAGTCAGTCATCCGCTGAGCCGGGGCCACCAATTTACCCCCACCGGCCACCCAGGCCTTCCGCTCCACCATCTGCTGGAACTGCATCCCCGCCAGCGGACCCGTAAAACCATACCTGGCAAAGTCCTTATCCTCTACCGTCACCACCATACCCGAATTGGCAAACAGGCCATCCCTTTTCGAAGGCGACCAGCCGTTCACCACCAGTTCCCCCTCCTCTGTGCTCGCCGGGGCAATGATGCCCCCGGGACACATACAGAAAGAGAATACACCCCTGCCCACCTCCTGGCTCACAATACCATAAGAAGCCGCAGGCAGGTAAGGAGCCCTCGGCTCGTCCACCGGGCAATGATACTGTGTCGCATCTATCAGGCTTTGCGGATGCTCGATCCGCACGCCCAGCGCAAAAGGCTTACTTTCCAGTAAAATCTTCTTATTATCTAAAAGATGAAAAATATCCCGGGCAGAGTGCCCCGTAGCCAGTATCAGCGTTTTCGTATTGATCCTTTCTCCACCATTCACTTCCACCGCAGCCATGCAGTCCCCGTCCAGGATAATGTCCGTAAGCTTCGTATCAAACAAGACCCTTCCGCCACATTCCTCGATCGCTTCACGCATAGCCGTAATGATATGAGGCAACTTATTAGTACCAATATGCGGATGCGCTTCATATAAAATACGCTCCGTAGCACCAAAATAGTGGAACAACTGTAAACTTTTCAAAATACTCCCCCGTTTATTGGAACGCGTGTACAGCTTCCCATCACTGTAAGTACCGGCACCACCCTCACCGAAACAATAATTAGATTCCGGGTTCACGATACCCTCTTTATTCATAGCCGCCAGGTCTCTCCGCCTGTTGCGCACATCTTTTCCCCGTTCAAGGATCACCGGGCAATAGCCCAGCTCGATCAGTTGCAAAGCAGCAAACAAGCCCGCCGGACCCGCTCCGGCGATGATCACCTCAGGTGCACGGGACACATCCTGCAATTTAGGTTCAAAGGCAAAAGCATCTTCAAACACCTCATCCACGAAAACATTCACCTGCATTTGCACCACAATATCCTTGCTGCGGGCATCTAAAGATTTCCTGAGCACCTGGTAAGCATTAATCTGTGCAGCTTTTATCCCTAACTTCTGCGCCAGGTACTCCCTTAAACGTTTATCATCCTCAGCATCTCCTGGCGGGATCCTGATCTCTATTTTTTGTGGCATAGCACAAAAATAACCAATTAGCTAAATTACTAAATAGCTAATTTTGCACCATGATTGCAAAAAAGGATTTAAGAATCGTCTTCCTGGGCACTCCCGACTTCGCGGTAGCCTCTTTACAAGCCCTTATAGAAGCAGGCTACCAGGTAGTAGCTGTCGTAACAGCCCCCGACAAACCTGCCGGAAGAGGCCGCCAGCTAAAAGCCTCTGCCGTGAAAGAATATGCCCTCACACAGCAATTGCCCGTCCTGCAACCCGAAAAACTCAAAAATCCTGAATTCCTGGCCGAACTGAAAAGCTTCCGGGCCGACCTGCAAATTGTAGTAGCCTTCCGGATGCTGCCTGTAGCCGTATGGGATATGCCGCCCCTGGGCACAGTCAACGTACACGGATCTTTATTACCCTATTACCGGGGAGCCGCCCCTATCAACTGGGCCATTATCAACGGAGAACAGGAAACAGGCGTTACCACCTTCAAATTACAACATGAAATAGATACCGGGGATATCCTCCTCCAACATAAAGAACCCATCCTGGATACCGATGATTTCGGCTCCATGTACCATAAACTGATGCAGGCAGGCGCTGCCCTGCTACTGGATACCGTAGAAGGACTGATAAATGATCGCTTAAACCCCGTACCACAGGCCGGTATCGATAAAGAAACCCATGCCCCCAAATTATTCAAAGAAACCTGCCTCATCGACTGGAACCAACCCGTACAACAGATCCATAACCTGGTGCGCGGCCTGGCCCCCGTGCCCACCGCATTCACCAGCCTGGAAGACAAGCAATTGAAGATCTTCAGGTCAGACATCAATACAGGCCATACAGGCAAGCCCGCCGGTACCGTCGAGTCCGATGGCAAGACCTATATCCGCTTTGCAGGCCAGGACGGGTGGCTCTATGCCCTGGAAGTACAATATGAAGGCAAAAAAAGAATGCCCGTAGCCGATTTCCTGAGAGGATACCGCTTTACGCCCAACACATAATTTAAAATCTTAAATTTGCGTTCTAGCAATATATAATTGTACCCATTAAACACCCGGTAAATAATGCAAAAGACAAAACAATTTTGTTCTTACATCATACTATTGACCCTCATCGTTTTCGTCACAGGCGCAGCTTCCTGCCGTAAACTTTCCAAAACTTCCGATAAAGGCAACCTGGCCTTTTCAGTAGACACCCTTTTATTTGACACCGTATTTACCGCAAGAGGCACCTCTACCCGCTCGGTAAAGATCATCAACCAGGAAAAAAGCAGGCTGAACATCTCTTCCATACGCCTGCAAAGAGGCGCTTCTTCCCCGTACTTCATTAATGTAAACGGAGAAAGCGGCAAAACGATCAATAATGTAGACATTGAAGCCAATGACAGCCTGTACGTCTTCGCCTCAGTAAATATAGATCCGGGCAATGTAAATGATCCCTTTGTGGTAGAAGACCGCCTGATCGCAACCGTGGGCGACAAAGAGTTTATCCTACCCGTACTGGGATACGGACAAGATGCGATCTACATCACCGACAGCTTACTGCAATCCCAAACCTGGACCGCTGATAAACCTTATGTGATCGTCAACAATGCCTATGTAGACGAGGGCCAAACCCTGAATATACAGCCAGGCACCAGGGTCTATGTACATGCCGACTCCCGTCTATTTGTATTAGGCAGCCTCAATATCAACGGAACACGCAGCGATAGCGTAGTCTTCCAGGGCGACCGTATCGACAGGAGAGTTTATTTTGATGATGAAGACTTCGTAAACGGTGTGGGCGGAGAATGGGGCGGTATTTACATCACCCAGAACAGCTATAACAATCATATTAATTATGCCCTGTTCAAAAATGGTGGTGCCACCACCATGCTCAACGGCGATCCCGTTATGGATGCTACCATACAGGTAGACCCCGACACCCTGCACATGGGCAATGGTAATTTCAAACTGGACATCAAGAACAGCATCGTACGCAATTCAGGAGGATACGGCATTTTCGGTTTCGGGGGCAGCATCCGGGCAGAGAACTGCCTGGTCTTTGCCAGCGCCAAGGAAAATGTAGCCCTGATCCGGGGCGGCTGGTACCGCTTTTATGGCTGTACCATAGCAGGCTATGCCTCCAGGATCAGCACCGCAACAGAGAAATACTATGGCGTAGCCGCAATCAACTTTTTCAATATCGGCAATAATCAATACGTCTTTGCTCCACTGGTCGCCGACTTCAAAAACTGTATTATCTACGGTAATGCAGCAGACGAGTTTTTTGCCAATAAAGTGGACGATGCCAGCGCTGTCGTCACCCTCGAAAATTGCCTGATCAAAAGAACAGATGCCATTGCGGCCTGGGTACAACAATCCAACAATATCTTTAACGAAAATCCGCTATTTTTGGAAACCGATCCCAATGACCTGCATGCCAATGATTATCATGTAGAAGATGCCTCCCCTGCCAAAGCAAGAGGCATCACATTCCCGGGAATGGCCACCGTGGATATCGAAGGTACGGCAAGAACTAATCCTCCGACCATAGGTTGCTACCAATAGTTGTTTATTTTTTTTAAAGCTATTAAAGATGAAGAAAACCCTTTTTGCCCTTTTACTGGCCGGTGCATCCACCTTTGCCCAGGCTCAAAATCCTAAAATAACCGTAGGCACACAAGCCCCGGAACTCCTGTTCAGTAACCCGGCAGGAAAAGAGATCAGCCTAAAACAGATCAACAGCAAGAAGTATATCCTTATCGACTTCTGGGCAAGCTGGTGCGGCCCCTGCCGCAGGGCCAACCCCGGACTGGTGAAGTTCTACAAGACCTATGCCCATAAAAAATTTACCGGAGCCAAAAAAGGCTTTGACATACTCAGCGTCTCTTTAGATAAAGATAAAGATGCCTGGGTGGCCGCTATACAAAAAGACAGCCTCTACTGGAGCAACCACATGAGCGACCTCAAAGGCTGGAACTCAGAAGCTGCCCAAACATATGCAGTACAATACATACCACAGGCATTTTTGCTGGACCCCAACGGGAAAGTGATCGGCGCTTACATGACCGCCGACCAGGCCATACCAGACATAGAAAAGCTGGTAGACAACAAAAAACGTAAAAAGTTCCTGGGCATTTTCTAATTTTGGCAAAAACAGTTTGGCTTTGAATAAAATACTGATCATTACTGCACCTTCCGGTGCAGGAAAATCGACCATCACAAAAAGATTATTACAACAATTTCCCCGGATCAGGTTTTCCATCTCTGCCTGCACCCGCGCCCCCAGGGGCCAGGAACAGGATGGCGTAGACTACTACTTTATGTCCGTAGCCGATTTTCAACACAAGATCGACAATAATGACTTTGTAGAATGGGAAATGGTTTACGAAGGCAAATATTACGGCACCCTGAAAACAGAACTGGAGCGCATCTGGAAGCAGGATGAATTACCCCTGTTTGACATCGACGTGAAAGGCGCACTTAAAGTAAAAGAACTTTACGGGGCCAATGCCGTATCCATATTCATTAAAGCGCCCAGCATAGATATCTTAAGAGCAAGGCTAGAGTCAAGGAATACAGACAGCCCCGAAGCCATAGCAGAAAGAGTCAATAAAGCAAGTGTAGAAACTACATTTGCAGAACAGTTTGACCACATCGTAGTCAATGACGATTTAGAAGAAGCCGTCCATAAAATAAGCACAATAGTACAATCCATTTGTTCTAATTCCTGAAAACTATGAATCTCGAAGAAAGTATTGCCCACCTCAATTTTGCCGATCCGCAAATGTGGATCAGCCTGCTGACCCTTACCTTCCTGGAGATCGTACTGGGTGTAGACAATATTATCTTCATCTCCATCATTTCAGATAAGCTGCCGAAGCACCAACAGCGCATGGCCCGGAATATAGGCTTAGGCGCAGCCATGCTGTTCCGGGTGTGTTTACTCTTAATGATCAACTGGATCATCGGGCTTAAAGACCCGGTGATGACCATCGGCTGGTTTACCGATGATACAGGGGCCGCATTAGCCTTATCCTGGAAAGACATCATCCTCTTATGTGGTGGTATCTTCTTAGTGGGCAAAAGCACCCTTGAGATCCACCATAAAATGCAACAGGCCGCACAACCCGCAGCAGAAGAAAAGAAAGTGAGCGGAGTTGTGGGCAGAGCCCTGATGGCCGTTATCCTGCAGATCATCTTAGTAGATGCCATCTTCTCCTTAGACTCCATCCTTACCGCCGTAGGCCTGGTCGATAATGTAGCCATCATGATCATAGCCGTCATTATTTCCATGATCATTATGATGATATTTGCCGGAGCAGTAGCCAGGATCATTAATACACACCCTACCCTGCAAATGCTGGCATTAAGCTTCCTGGTAGTAATAGGCGTTATCCTGGTAGCAGAAGGTATCCATCAGCATGTGAGCAAAAACATCATCTACTCCTGCCTGGCCTTCAGCCTTGTGGTTGAATTATTGAACATCAAGCTGCGTAAAAAACAAGATGCAGCAAATACTCCTAAATCAGACAGCCCCCTTTAAAGGCTTATAAAAAATCCGCCTGCGGTCACATTTCGACAAGCTAAATGTGACAACAGGCGGACTATAAAAAGACCATTTTCTTTTCCGGCAGTAGCCGATTAACTTTTCGCAGGCAGTATATAGATACTGTTCTGCTCTTTTTCGAGCCGGTCAAAAACCCTGAACTCATCCGTAAGGATCTGCTCGAACCTTTGCTTTTGCGTATCGTTTTCAAACATCATATTCATCACCACGGCAGACTGCTCCTTCAGTACATTCTTTACCCCATGCAGGAAGCCTTCGCTCAAGATCTCATCAGGCACTTTATCTTCCTCAAACACATCAATACACACCAGGTCATACCTTTTGCCGGGAGCTTTTTGAATGAAAGCTACCGCATCAGCCTGTGTATATTCCCCCTTCACATTAGGAAAGAAGTCCATCACAGAAGAGCAGGTCTCCAGGATCGGCCGGCTGATGTCTACAAAATGCATCTGCCACTGCTTCGCCGGGAATTTATCATGCAACATCATACCCACACTACCAATACCGGCACCCAATACCAGCACATTCTCTGATTCAGACAGGCGGGTCTTCATTTTACTGAAAGCCATCTTAAAAGGAAAATACTCCGTCCCGTCAGAATACAACACACGGCCATACTGTAGCTTGAACTGCTTTTTATAGAGAAATAGCTTTATACTACGCTTGTCGTCCACCTTTACTTTTTTCAATCTTAAAGGCACTATCCTGCTGAGATAGCAGAGCAACCTTCCCGATCCGAAAACACCTTTCTTCATCAACATCTTTTTGAATAAATCAGAAAAAAGACACAAAATTAATACTATTATCAGTTACAATAACCTAAGAAAAACAAAAAAGCAGTATGCAATAAACAAAATGTTTTAATCAACAGGATCTAAACTTTTTTGTCTAATTTGCTACTCAAAATAAGTCCTCATCCATAGCAGCATAATAGTGAGATCCACCATAAAAAACAGTATTATCATCAGCCTCATCAGTGCAGGCTCCCTTTATCTGGCCGCCTGTGGCCTGGGCAATAATGTAGCCAAAGATGGCAAGCTACATATCCCTACCAACGCCAGCTTTGAGCAAATCGTAGATTCCCTAAAACCCCTGCTGAAAGATGCCGAAAGCTTCCGGAAATTTGCCCAAAACAAAGACCTGGGAAAACGTTTCTATTCCGGCCGCTATTCCATCAAAGCCGGGATGAACAATAAAGAGATCGTGCAAATGATCCAGGAAGGCAAGCAGGATGAAATCTCCATCAGGATAGGCAACTATGCCAGCATCATTGAACTGGCAGGAAAACTGGGCCATATTTTAGAAGCAGACTCGGCCCAGATCCTTGAAGCCATCGTCAATGCTGAGTTTACAAAGAACATTGATACAGCCAAAAAACTATACTTCTTTTTACCCAATACCTATAATTTCCACTGGAATACCTCCGGTCAGCAATTTGCCGATAAGATGTTTAAAGAATACCAGAAATTCTGGACCCCGGAACGCTTACAACTGGCACAGTCTGCAAAGATGTCGCCCCTGGAAGTGACCACCCTGGCCTCCATCGTACAACTGGAATCGTTTAAAGCAGATGAACAGGCAAGAGTAGCCGCCCTTTACCTCAACCGCTTGAAGATAGGAATGAAGCTGGATGCCGACCCCACTATTGTATTCCTCAAAAAAATGCAGCAGGGCTTTACCCAGAAAGTTTCCAGGGTTTACTACAAAGACCTGGCGATTCCCTCGCCCTACAATACCTATATCAATAAAGGCTTACCTCCGGGACCTATATGTATGCCCAATCCTTCTGCGATAGATGCAGTACTGAAACCCGAAAAGCATGACTATATCTATTTCGTGGCCGATACCGCAAGGCCGGGCTACCACCTCTTTGCCAAAACACTGGCAGAGCAGGAAGTAAATGCTGCCGCCTACCGGGCCTGGGCCAACAAAAACAATGTAAAATAAACTAAGGATGAAAACATACAGCAAAAGAGAATTTCTGAAAATAATGGGCCTGGGCCTCGCCTTCTTACCCTTTATCTCCCTCTATACAGCCTGTAGTGGCAGTAACCAGTCAGAGCAGAAAGGTGAAGCATCAGACAAGGAACCCGGCACCGCCCCACAGGCGGCAAAGAGCAGCCAGGAAGAAAAGGATTTAGACATTACTAAGGCCAGCCCCGACGATGTCATTTTGCTGAAAAGAACCGATGAACAATTTACCGGCCTGAATAAAGGCTTCAATGGCAGGATCAAAAAACTACCCCTTTACATAGCACTGTGCAAAACCACCCTCGGCGTTCAATATGCCGTAGCCCATGCCCAAAAAGAAAAACTACCCGTAGCCGTAAAAAGTGGCGGACACAGCTTTGAAGGCTTTTCCAGCAACGATGGCGGGCTGGTGATCAACCTTTCCCAGATGAAAGGAGTAAGCTGGGGCGACCAATTGCAGGTGAGCCTGCAGCCCGGCTGCCTACTACAGGAGGTACAGGCAGCCCTCTTTTCCAAACAAAGACTGATCCCTACAGGAAGCTGCGGTACCGTAGGCATTGCAGGCCTTACCCTGGGCGGCGGCTACGGATTTTTCAGCAGGAAGTATGGACTTACCTGCGACAACCTGGTCGATGTAGAATTTGTAGACGGCAAAGGGCAGGTACACTCCGCGGCAGACAATAAAGACTTGTTCTGGGCACTGAGAGGTGGCGGCAACGGCAACTTTGGCGTAGCCACTAAATTTGTGTTTAAAACAGAAGATATGCCTGCCACCTTTCATGCGCAGGTACTTAAATTCCGCAAACTGGATGCCACCCGGTTTACAGAAGCTATACAGACCTGGTTCTCGGTGAGCCAAACCCTTAACCCCGAAGACTTTTGTGCCTTTGTGCTCAACGGCAGCACCCTCACCATCCTGGCCACTACCTTCGGCAATAAAAGCAAGCTGGAGCAAAACGTAGCCCCGCTCGTAAGCATTGCAGACAGCGCTACCAACAGCAGCACAGACCTGCCCCAGGCCATGAAAAGATACTATGGCCGCAAAGGCCCTATCCTGTTTAAAAATGCATCGGCAGGCCTTTACAAGTCCTATGAAGACATAGCCGCTATTGCACCGCAGATATTTGAAAAAGTAGTTGCGGCCAAAGGTATGATCTACCAGATCAATACCCTGGGAGGAGCGATCAATGACAAAGCCTTTGAAAGCGCCTCCTGCTATCCCCACCGTGCCCTGCCTTACCTCAGCGAGCTGCAGGCCTACTGGGACAACCCGGCACAGGAAGCCGGCTTATTAAAAGCCTTTGAAGACATCCAGGGACTCATCAGGAAGCAAGGCGTTACCGCACAATACCGCAATTATCCCGACATTAATTTCCCGGACTGGCAGCAGGCCTACTATGGCAACAATTATGAAAAACTGCAAAAGGTCAAACAAGCACTGGACCCCGACAACCTGTTTCAATACCCGCAAAGTATCGCTGCCAAAAATGCGTAGACTCCTGTTCAGCCTGCTGCTGATCGCCTGTATCAGTATGCAGCCAAATGTAGTACAGGCACAGCAAACCCAGGTAGCACAAAGCATTCCGCTTAAGGTCAACAAGATATATAAAGGTAAAAGTATTAAAGTCGACGATGGAGATACCTTTACCTTTTTAAGCAAGAGTAAAACACCCTATAAGATAAGACTGGATGGCATAGATGCCCCGGAAAAGGGTATGCCCTATGCTAAAAAAGCCAAAGAATACCTGGCAGCGCTCCTGCTCTGCCAGGACATAGAGATCAGGATAGTATCCATAGACCGCTATGGCAGGTATATTGCTAAAGTAAGCTGTGCCCATAAAGACCTAAGCCTGGTCATGCTGGAAGCAGGCTATGCCTGGCATTACAAGCAATACAACCAGGAAGCTTCGCTGGCCACAGCAGCAGAAAAAGCCCGGCAGCAGCAAACAGGTCTATGGCAGGAAAAAGCGCCATTAGCCCCATGGACGGTAAGGGCCTACCGCAGGGCCGGCTATTCTGATCTTGAATTCCAAAAACTCAGGAAACAAAACAGTCCCGAGATCCGCAGGTTTATAGAAGCTATTTAGCCTTCAACTGAGCAATGGCCGCTTTAGCGCCTTCATGCCTGCTGTTAAAGACCAAAGCCTGGTCAAAGAAGTTTGCGGCCAGCTCTTTATTTCCTTTCTTAAGATAAATCAGGCCTTTGCCGTAATAAGCTTCCGCATTGGCCGGGGCCACCTCTGTAGCGATCTGGAACTGACGGTCTGCCTTATCAATACTATCTTCTGCCAGCAGGAGAGTACCATAATCCAGGTAAGCTTTTACAAAGTCTTTATCTACCATCACAGCTTTTACAAAATACTGTTTTGCCTTGCCCACATCGCCTGCAGACTGGTAATATTTACCCATATCAAAATAGGGATTAGCATTCAAAGTATCCAGTTGAAACAGTCTTTCATACCAGACCAGAGCCTCTTTCTGTTTAGACGCGCTGTAGAGATCTGCCAGCTGGTATAATCCGTCATAAAATTTCGGGGCAGCTTCCGTTAAAGTTTTGGCATAAGCTATAGCAGCAGCGGTATCCTTTTCCGCCGCCTTGATCTTAGAGGCATTCAGCAGGATGTAGGGGTTGCGCGGCTTCGAGGCCAACAGGACCTGTACGATCTGGTCTGCATCTTTTGTATTCCCCCCGGCCAGGTAAGCCTCCGACTCCATCAGTATATAATTGGTATCAGTAGGTGCCTGTTGTTTTAAGATACGTATATGTGTCAATGCCTGCTCAGACAGCTTTTGATCAATGAGCAGAGCAGCTAATGATTCGCGGAAAGTCGTGTTTTTTCCATCCAGTCTCACCGCAGTTTCCAGGTCCTTTTGAGTGAGCTCCGGGAGTTCAAGCCGGTTCAGCATCTCCGCCCTTTGAAAATAAAGGTTTGCATTGGTAGAATCCTGTGCTATGGCTTCTGTATAAGGCCTGATCACGGGATTCAATAATGCAGGATGCACCTCCTGCTGCTCTTCTTCCTGCTCCGGTGAACTACAGGCAATCAAAAAAAACAGGGGTAAAATAAAAAAGAATTTGCTGCTCATCTCTCAAAATTGAAAGACAAAAGAACAAATTCTATTTTTCCTAAAAAAATAAATTAGCTAAGCCACCCTAAACGGTCTGGTTCTTAATAAAGCTTTTTATATTACCAATATAGCCATAATAGCCGGATTGCAGTCTCATCCTGAAAATAATAAAAGCAATTGCAGCAAGTACTAAAACACCTATTGCTACTAATGGAGATTGCTCCGGGTAAGTCAGTCTTAAGTAAACCCCGATCAAAGCCAGTAAGAAAATAGACCCCAATGCGAGATAAAGTCCGCCTACGTCTATTCTCCTGGGCTTGGCGCTGATGTGAATTTGTGTTCCATTCCCGTTAGTCTCTGTGGTAATATGTGTTATAGGGACCAGCCTGGATCGTTCATCATTCTCGGTATGAGGAATGACTTTTATGATACCTTCTGATTCTTTAAATTCGAAATCTAATTCTTTAATCTGAACATGTTTACCTACCAAAGCCTCTTTCACTTGTCCAGTATTCATTTTACTCGAAAGTCTTGAAGTTGTATTAAAGAGCATACTGACGTTTTTTTTAAGGGTTAATGGATCTGTTGTTTCTCACTCAAATTTAATATTAAAAAATATCAATTGCAAGGAACTATAAACTTTTATTTTAATACATATCTATTTTTTGCATTAACCTTACAAACTAGATATCTTTACCATATTAAACAGAATTGTTAAGATGAATACACTTTCTACTTCTTTTTATATAAAGACCGTATTAAGCCTTTTTCTGGTTGGTTTTGCCGGAAAAAGCCTTGCACAGGCGAATAAACTGGTCTTAAAAAACAGGACTACTGCTATACATACACCCGATAGCCGCTTCCTGTCCATGAGCCGGAAAGCCAGTAAGGCACAACCCTTACTTTGCTATATCAGTTTCCATAGCGCGCCAGACCGCAAGCAGCTTGCCACTGCCGGTATACAGCTGCAGGACTATATCGCACACAATACCTTCATAG
The DNA here is from genome assembly GCA_001897525.1 of Bacteroidetes bacterium 43-16. GTDB lineage: Bacteria > Bacteroidota > Bacteroidia > Chitinophagales > Chitinophagaceae > Edaphocola. The sequence goes on from MKTB01000007.1 coordinate 187,075, forward strand.
CCCTGCTGACACAGCCGCTTCCTGCCCAGTTCAGCGACAAGAACATAGCAGGATGGGCAGAGGCAAAGGCTGCAGATAAGATCAGTGACTACTTCAACAGCCTGGACCAGAGCAGCACGGTGACTGTATTTTTAAGCCTGGGCACCTTCAGCGATACCTCTGCTATCAGCAGCACACTGGCAAAGGCAAAAGCTCACTTTGCGAATGATCAGCCCTGGACCAGCCAGAATAAATGGATCGTAAACACTACGGTAGCCGAGCTGGAAACTATAGCGGCCAATCCAAATATCCTCAGCATCAGCCCCAAGTTTGAAGACCAGAGTTTGAACTACCAGGCCATTGCTTATACCAATGCAGAACTGGCCCGGAAGCCGGAAGGGTTTGGCCTCCTGGGCAATAATATAGTTATTGGCGTGGGTGATGATACCTATCCCGAGCATATAGACTTCAATAACCGGGTGACCAATTTCAACCCCAACCTGCTTACCGACCACGGTATACATACTGCAGGCACTACAGCAGGGGCTGGCAACAGGTATGAATCCTATACCGGCTATGCCCCCAAAGCCAAGCTGGTCACCGACTATTTCAGCAGGGTAATTGCCAATGCCCAGACCTATGAGCAATCGTTCAACATGAAAGTGACCAACAATTCATATGCTGCTATCGTGGGCAACTGCGCCTATGCCGGTACTTATGATGCCACCTCACAATATATGGACCAGCTGAGCCTCTCCAACCCCGAGTTGTTCAATGTATTTGCCGCCGGGAATGACGGCGGGATGACCTGCGGTCCCTTCCCCTTAAGATACGGCACAGTAGTAGGCTCCTTCCAGGCCGCCAAAAACACACTGGTAGTGGGCCTTACCGGGAAATATGAAGACCACATCAATAACGGGGGCAGCAGCGGCCCGGTTAAAGACGGCCGTTTAAAACCGGAGATCACCGCTCCCGGCCACCAGATCATCTCCACTACCTTCAACAATGACTACCGGATCATGAGCGGCACCAGCATGGCCTGCCCTACCGTATCCGGGGCTGCAGCCCTGCTCCAGGAACGCTTTAAGCAGCTTAATGGCAACCAGTACCCTTCCAATGCCCTGCTGAAAACCATTTTAATGAACAGCGCTTCTGACCTGGGCAATGCCGGGCCCGATTATGTCAATGGCTTTGGCAGGTTGAATGTAGGGAAGGCCCTGGAGGTCATCAATAATAACCTTTACCTCACAGGCACGGTGAATCACCTGGGACAACAATCCCATTCCATTCCCGTACCGGCTAATACCGCCCAGGTAAAGATCATGCTCTACTGGAACGATGCCCCGGCCTCGCCCAATAATCCGAAAGCACTCGTAAATGACCTGGACCTCACTGTAACAACACCTTCAGGAGGAGCTAACTTTCCTTTAGTATTAAATCCCGATCCGGCACATGTTACCGACCTTGCCGTACAGGGTGCAGATCACCTGAATAATGTAGAGCAGGTCGTCATTGACAACCCGGCAGCAGGCAACTATACAGTTAACATCAGTGGGTTCAATATTCCCACAGCCAGCCAGCAATACGTAATCGTTTATACTTACATCCCCAACGAAATTGAGATCAGCTACCCTACCGCAGGCACCAAAATGGAAGCGAACGTCTCCACACTCATCCAATGGGAAGCACCGGGCAATAGTGGCGACTTCACCATCTCCTATTCTATCGATAATGGCAGCAACTGGCAAAATGTAGGTACCGCAACCGCACAGAAAAGATATACCCTCTGGACTCCGGTAAATATAGCTACAGACCAGGCCATCATCCGCGTAAGCAGACCGGGAAATACCACCACCACAGGCAGGTTCAGCATTATAGCCATGCCTGTGCCACAGCTGTCGGCAGAGCAATGCCCCGGCAGCATCAGTATAGAATGGCCCGCCATCACCGGCAGTACAAGATATTACCTGTACCGCCAGATCGGTGCAGAAATGACACTTATAGACTCCACCACCGGTACCAACTATACGTTCACCGGTTTGAATGCCGATAGTACCTATTGGGTATCTGTAGCCGCTTCTGTAAACAATGCAAAAGGATTAAGAGGCCTGGCCCTGAGCCGCAAACCCGAAACCGGCAGCTGCAATAGCCCGGCTTTTAACGGCGACCTGGCCATCAGGAATGTAATAGCACCACTGAGCGGAAGACAGTTTACCCTGAGCGCGCTCAGCAGCAATGCTACCCTGACCCTTAATATCGACAACAGGGACAACAGCCCCTGCAATAGTTTCGAGCTCAGCTACAGGATCAATAATGGCTCCTGGATCACTTCTACCCACAGCACCACCATCCCGGCACTGGGGCAGATCCCGGTATCCGTTTCGGGCCTAAACTTAAGCGCATTCGGGGTGTATAATATCGATGCCGTAGTGAGGAACCTGAGCATGAGCGATCCCATCCCTCAGAACGATACCATCCGCTTCAGCATCAAACATATTCCCAACCCGGCCATTGACCTGGCGACTGATTACCTGGAGACCTACGAAAATACCGCTGTGGCGACTTACCAAAACAACACCCTGGGTATTGATTTTGCAGAAAAATTTGACTTCGATATCTCAAAACCACTTGGCCGCCTCAGGACTTTTGTCAATATCCCCGTAACCATTGACGGCTCGCGCTCCCTCAGCATGGATATGAGCGCCAATCAGAAAAACGACACTTCCGCCAGCAGCCTCAACCAGCTCAGGGGTACCTTCAACTTAAATAATTATAACATCTCCCAGGATGAGATCCGGTTTGAATTTGATTACCGCCTGCACAGTGTGCCGCTTTTCGATACCATGAACCGGGTGAAAGTAAGAGGTACAGAAACCGATCCCTGGATTGCCCTGCAACCTTTTGATACCAATTTAACCGGCAGCATACAGAAATACGGGCAAGTGATGCTGCGCGATATACTGGCAGCCAACGGGCAGCAATACAGCACGTCCACCCAGGTGGCCATCCAGCAACGCGACATTACCCTGATCTCGGGCATCAACTATGGTACAGGTTTAACCCTGGACAATTTCAGGATATTCATTGCACAAAATGATATCGGGCTTGTCAAAACCCTCAATATCCAAAACTTCAATTGCGGGCTTAGCAATGCAGTGCCTTTACAGGTAGAAGTGGCGAATACCATGATGACGCAAAAAACCAATATTCCTATATTCTACCAGGTAGACAATCAAAGCATCGTCAGCGAGCTCATCCCATCCATTAATGCGAAAGATACCATCATTTACACCTTTAGCAATTTAATGGACCTTGCTGCGCCCGGTGCACATAACCTCAGGATATGGATCGCCTTCCCGGGAGATAATTACCCCTCAAATGATACCCTTAAAGACATCAAAATACACAACCAGCCTGTTGTGCAAACCTTCCCTTACCTCGAAAACTTCGAGACCAATGACGGCTACTATTTCACCGATGGCAAAAACAGCTCCTGGGCCTATGGCATCCCTAACTCCACCAGCCTGGACCACGCAGCCAGCGGGCAGAGAGCCTGGAAGACCGGCCTCACTACTTCCTATAATTCAGAAGAACTATCTTACCTGTACAGCCCTTGCTTTAACTTAAGCAGCCTGGCCCAGCCCATGCTCAGCTTCAGCCTGTTCTCGGAAATAGAAACACCCGGAAGCGATGGCGTTTATGACAGTGCATATGTAGAATACTCTATCGATGGCGGCCTGAGCTGGTCGCTCCTGGGCAGGCATGATGAAGGCTATAACTGGTATAATGAGGTGAACCATTCCTGGACCGGCACCTCGACCAATTACTGGCAGGTGGCCAGTATACCCCTGCCCAATGCAGCAAGCCTGTCCTTAAGGTGGGTGTTCAGCTCCGATGTGGGTGCCCAGTTTGGCGGTATCGGTTTAGATGACATTCACATATTCGACTACATAAAACCTATCTCTGATGAAGACAGCTTCCCGGTACCCATCACCCATAATGTTTCAGGCATTACCGAATTTGCCAAAGACGGGAACATTTCCGGTATCATAGACCCTTTAAGCCAGAATATAGGTCCCCTTAATTTCCAGTCCTACAAGCACAGTACCCATGTAAGCCAGGATAGCCAGCAACTCTTCCTGCCAAGGAATTTTGGGGTGACCAAAGCAGGCAACGGCCCTGTGGACAGTATTCAACTGAGTCTATATGTCCGCGATTCACTCATGAAAGTAGTGCGCTCCTCTACCGCCTGCAGCACCTGCCCTACTCATCCCCGGGAAGTGTACCAGCTGGGCGTGACTACTTACACCGACAACAATCCCGGCCTTATTAATAATTCCTTAGAGGATGATTCCAATGGGGTATTTTTATTTATCCCGAGCGAAAAAGTGACCTGGGTCCCCTATTTTGACGGCTATTACGCACAATTCAAAACCAACCAGGTGGGCGAATACTGGTTCAACGACGGCGGACTGACCAGGAGCAATCCTCTACCACTCAACACACTCAACTTCATTGCAGAAAAACAAGGCGAAAGGCAGGCCAGGCTGCGCTGGATCAATACCATTGATGACCAGGTGGCCAACTACCAGTTGCAGCATGACGAGGGACAGGGCTTCCAGGCTTTAGCACAAACCGGCTCTATACACGATCCCCTGCATGAATATGTCTATATAGACACACCAGGCTTACCTGCCAGGCCCTATGTAGAGTACCGGCTTAAATATACAAGCCTTGATGGCAAAGTGTTTTACGGCCCTGTACGCAAGCTGCAATGGGAGAACCTCCCTTCCAGGTTCGAGGTATTCCCTAATCCTACACATGACGGCACTGTCTACTTCCGCTGGTACAACAATAAGCAGGAAAGCTTCAACTGGGCAGTATACTCCGTAGCAGGGCATAAAATAGCTTCCGGCTGGATCGACCAGAACCGGTTCAGCGGTACAGAAAAGATATCCCTTAAAAATGCGGCCCATGTCGGTGATCTTTATGTACTGAAAATCCAATTCAAAAATAGTTCTGAAGAATATAAAATTATCTATCAGCCCCAGTAAATCCATAAATTGACAGAGCAGTGAACAATGGTTGATCTTTTTGCAGGTATCTTTGCATCAAGATCAACCATTACCCATTTATGGACTATAACTATGTTGCTGCTGCCGAAGCGCTGGCCCTGATAGAGAGTAATACGCGCGTCTTTTTACATGGCAGTGCCTGCACCCCGCTCTATCTCTTACAGGAACTGACCAAAGAAGCCCACCGGTTAAAAAACGTGGAATTCGTTTCCATCTCCCTGCAAGGACAGGACCTGGCCTTTACGCAGCCGGAATATAAGGAGTCCTTTTACATCAACAGCCTTTTTGTAAGCGCCCCCGTAAGGAATGTGGTCAATAACGGGCAAGCCGATTTCGTGCCCATATTCCTCAGCGACATTCCCGACCTGTTCAACAATAAGATCTACGAACTGGACACCGCCATTATCCATGTATCTCCACCCGACAAGCATGGTTACTGTTCCCTGGGCACATCTATAGACATCGCACGATCCGCCATCAATAATGCCAACAAGATCATTGCCCTGGTCAATCCAAAAATGCCCAGGACACACGGAGACGGACTAATCCATTATACCCAGATTGACAAAATGGTCTTTCATGAAGCCGAACTCCCCGAAGTAGACTATAGTGCCAAAATGAGCGATGCCGATCGCCAGATCGGTCAGCACATAGCCGGCCTCATCGAAGATCGGTCCACCCTGCAGATGGGTATCGGCACCATCCCCGATGCCGTACTCAACTACTTGGACAACCATAAACACCTCGGCATCCATACCGAAATGCTGAGTGACGGGGTCATCGACCTGTTCCTGAAAGATGTGATCGATAACCGGTATAAAAATCTCCACCCTAACCGGATCGTGACCAGCTTTGTATTGGGAACAAGAAGACTCTACGACTTTGTAGACGATAACCCGGGCCTCACTTTTTTAGACATTGACTATGTCAACAATCCCTCCATCATCGCGAAGAACGACAAAGTGGTCGCCATTAATTCCTGTATCGAACTGGACCTTACCGGCCAGGTCTGCTCTGACAGTATCGGCTATTATCAATACAGCGGTATCGGCGGGCAAATGGACTTTATGCGCGGCGCGGCACTGAGCAAGGGAGGCAAGCCGATCATCGCCATCAACAGCAGGACAAAAAAAGGATTACCCAGGATCGTACCTACCCTGAAACCCGGTGCCGGGGTTGTTACCACCAGGGGACACGTACAATACGTTGTTACAGAATATGGTGTGGTCAATCTGTTTGGACTCAACCTGCGCCAGAGGGCCAAAGCACTAATAAATATTGCTCATCCCGACGATCGGGAAGCATTACATAAATCTGCATACGAAAGATTCAAAGTCTTTTTATGAGGACAATTTCCACCGAATAAAATTCAAAACTGTATATTTGTGCCATATATCAGAGAAATTCGTATGGCGTCAAAAAATATCACAAAAGAGACCGAAGCTCAGATTTCATTTGAGGAATTAAAAGCTGAAGTATTAAAAGACTATGAACTGGCCATTGCCAGCCGTGAAGCCAGTTTAATTGGCCGTAAAGAAGTGTTGACCGGTAAAGCTAAGTTCGGCATCTTTGGTGATGGTAAAGAACTGGCGCAGATCGCCCTTGCAAAGACCTTTAAACCGGGCGATATCCGCTCCGGGTACTACCGTGACCAGACCCTGATGTTTGCGACCGGGATGTCCAATATGGAACAATTCTTTTCTCAATTGTATGCCAATCCAAGTGTAGAAAAAGAACCCGCCACAGCAGGCAGGATGATGAATGGTCACTTCGGCACCCGCTGGACCGATGAGAAAGGAGAATGGAAAGACTTAATGGCACAGCCTAACTCTACCAGTGACATCTCTCCTACAGCAGGACAGATGGTGCGCTCCTTAGGCGTAGCTTATGCCTCTAAATTATACCGCAATTGCGACAATTTAAAAGAAGGATTTGAAAAGTTCACCGATAATGGTAATGAAGTCAGCTTTGTCACCATTGGTGATGCCTCTACATCAGAAGGCCTGTTCTGGGAAACCCTGAATGCAGCTGCCGTACTTAAAGTACCTTTAGCCGTATGTGTGTGGGATGATGGTTACGGCATCTCCGTTCCGAGAAAATACCAGACCGCTAAAAATTCTATTTCAGAAGCTACCGCAGGTTTCCAGTATGATGAGAAGCTGGAAAGCGGTATCGAGATCTATAAAGTAAAAGGATGGGACTATGCCGCTCTGGTAAAAACCTTTGAAGAAGGAGTAGCCCGTGTAAGAGAAACGCAGATCCCTGCCCTCTTCCATGTTCAGGAAGTAACACAGCCACAGGGCCACTCTACCTCCGGTTCCCATGAGCGCTACAAATCCAAAGAGCGCCTGGAATGGGAAAAAGAAATGGACTGTGTCGCAAAATTAAAAGCATTTATCCTCGACAATAATATCGCATCTGAAGAAGAACTGGATACGATTGCCGAGCAGGCTAAAGACAGTGCCAGAACGGCCAAACAAACAGCCTGGAATAATTTCCTCGCACCCATCAGGGCACAGATCGAGAAATCTACCCAACTCATCCAGCAACTGGTGATGGAAGGTCATCCTAAAGGCCAGGAAATGGCCGCCATTTCCCAGGAACTGCTTGGCCTTAAAGAGCCGATCCGCAAGGACGTTTTCCGCACGGTACAACGTGTGCTTAAATTAGCTACCGGCCACAGCGGAGCAGCCGTAAACAACCTGCGGAACTATTATGGTGAACTGGTTGCCGAAGCTGCCGATACCTTTAACTCCCATTTATACTCCCAATCTGCACAGGCAGTGGGCAATATTCCTGAAGTAAAAGCCAGCTATTCTGAAAACAGCCCGGTCATGAACGGCTTCGAAGTCCTGAATAAATTCTTCGACCAGACTTTGACCAATAACCCTGCAGTATTCGCTTTCGGTGAAGACGTAGGTAAGATCGGGGATGTGAACCAGGCCTTTGCCGGCCTGCAGGAAAAACATGGCAAACTGAGGGTCACCGATACCGGTATCCGCGAAGCTACTATTGTAGGTCAGGGACTGGGTATGGCCCTGAGAGGATTAAGACCGATTGCAGAGATCCAGTACCTGGATTATTTACTGTATGGCCTCGAAACCTTAAGCGATGACGTAGCCACTTTACAATACCGTACCAAAGGCGGGCAGAAATGTCCTTTGATCATCCGTACCAGGGGCCACCGTTTAGAAGGTATCTGGCACAGTGGTTCTCCTATGGGTATGATGATCCATGCACTTCGTGGTATGCACATCTGTGTGCCCAGAAACATGGTTCAGGCTGCCGGTATGTACAATACTTTATTGAAGAGTGATGAGCCTGCCGTTGTGGTAGAATGCCTGAACGGTTACCGCCTGAAAGAAAAAATGCCGGATAACCTGATGGAGTTTACCACTCCTCTTGGGATGCCTGAAGTGATCCGTGAAGGAGAAGACATCACCGTAGTTTCTTACGGTTCTACCTTACGTGTGATCCAGGAAGCCATCGATCTGTACCTGGCCCCACAGGGCATCAGTGTAGAAGTGGTAGATGTGCAGACCTTATTACCTTTCGATATCAACCACAGCATCGTTAAATCATTAGAAAAAACAAGCCGTATCATATTTATCGATGAAGACGTACCGGGAGGTGCCGCTGCCTATATGTTCCAGCAGGTGATGGAGATCCAGGGTGGCTATAAATTACTGGACGTAGCGCCGAGGACATTAACCGCTAAAGCACACCGTCCTGCCTATGCTACAGACGGCGACTATTTCTCCAAACCTAATGCGGAAGAAATTGCCAACGTGATCGAACAAATGATGGCCGAATAAATATTGAACAAGCAAGATTATTAAACTAACAAATGGAAGCGTTAAAACTAAAATTAAAAGAACAGATCATTGAAGCCTTGAACCTTCAGGATATGCAACCGGCCGACATCGTTGATGATGCGCCTTTATTCGGAGACGGTTTAGGACTGGACAGCATCGACTCCCTGGAGCTGATTGTATTATTAGAAAGAAACTACGGTATTAAATTAGAAGACCCTAAAGAGAGCCGCAATATCCTTACCTCTGTAAATACAATGGCAGAATACATTCATAATCATCAAAAAGCTTAAGGCTTTCCTGGTTATAACTTAAAAAAGGTTACCGTATCTCCTACGGTAACCTTTTTTAATGCCAGGCTGCTCAAGTTGCCCCAAACAAAAGCCCCGGAGCCATCATTTGCTCCGGGGCTTTTAATCAATATAAAGCCTGTATCCTAGAATACAGTCACTTTATGTACATATTGTTTACCGTCTACATTAAAGCTTACCGTATAAACCCCTGCAGATAATCCACCTACAGGTACATTATTGCTGCCGTTTTTAATGGTCAATACCTTAACCGCTTGTCCTAAAGTATTATAAACAGTAGCCGATACCGCTTTATCTAATTTAGACTGGATCGTAAAGCTGGCATTAGCCGCTACCGGGTTAGGATAGATATCGATATTAGGGTTGATCGTTTTCACCTCCTTCACAGATACCGAACCTTCACCCAGACCTACCGCATACCAGGCATTTTTAACCGCAACATACTCGGCCGCTGTGGTATCAGCACCAAACAAGTCTATGGTTGCCTGTAAACTACCGGCAAAAGCATCTGCAAAAGTTGCATTATACGTCAGGTACTCCGTAAGCGTTCTGTAAGCGATCTTTTCTGCTTTTTCCAGGCCTATACCCGTGAAGTTGTAGCCATAGTTATTATCATTCGTTCCCGAGCCACCTTCAGCAAGCAGGTAGTACCAGTAATTCGGCACACCACTATTGGTGTGTACACCGCCATTATCCTGGTTAGAACTGGTGCTTACCCAGTACTGACCTTTATAAGTATTAGGGTTAGATACGATCTTAGGATTAGACATTGAGCGCATGTAACCTGATCCCATATACACTTCTTCCCCTATTCTCCAGTTTGCAGAGGCCGGTTTAGCATAAAACACGATGCTCGCACCAAACATATCTGCAAAAGACTCGTTCAAAGCACCGGCTTCACCCTGGTACCTTAAGCCCCCGTTTCCGTTATTGGAGATCACCAGGTGGGTATATTCATGCCCGGTAACATCCAGTGCAGAGAAAGGATTGGTATAAATACCGTCTCCAAAGCCATATACCATTGAATTATAAGGAGCCTGCAGGGCCGCCGCATTATTCTGGCTATAAGCCATAGGGAAGATACCGTTCATATAGTTGATGATCCTGCCGCCCTGGCCGTCATAGCTGTCCCGACTGAACTTCTCAACATAATAATCATAAGTACGGGCAATACCCCAGTGCGCATCCAGGGCCGGGTTAGCCACAGAATCGATCAGGTAAGTGCCGGAATTACCGTTGCCATCCGTCCAGGTACTCGGGCCGAGGTTTGCGGTATTGATCGGGAATATGATACTATCGGTTGCACTGTTGTTAAATACATTGGCCTTAACAAAAGCCCCCGAATAGCTGCTGCCCGGATTTACAAAATGAAACCAACCCTGAGCCCTTAAAGGTGTGGTAGTACTATTAAAGAAAACCTGTGGCCAGGACGGGTCTTCGAAATCAGTACCAACCGGTGTTCCAAGCAAGGCTACCGGGAACATTCCGCCACCTAGCCCTGTAAAGATATTATTGGTAGCTACCGATAAGCGCGTAGACATGATCGCTTTTCTCGGCAACCATTCTGTAGTGCTGTTGGTATATTCCTTAGCATTGGTAAATAGATTAGTACCTGAAGTTGCCTGATCGGCATTTGTTGCATCCAATGTCTGGATCTTCCTGGCATTATCATACAAGCGATAAGAGTTCACCCCATCAAAGTCTGTGGTAATAGTGCGCTGACCACTGTGAAAGGTATGTGCCGTTCCGTCAACATCGGTATGAGCGATCAACTCTTCTACATCCTGCACCTTACCGCTTTGCACATCTATATATACCCTTTTCATCAACAATACACCCTGATCATTGGTACCATCGATACGGATCGCGTAAGTCATCACAGCTGCCTCATCAGTTGCCGGTTTTATGATCTGGAGCTCAGGTGCATAATTGCGCATGACCGTTTTCACACCAATGGCTTCCTGGGCGATCCCCGTAGCCCGGGTATCATCCATTGAGACACTTGTAGACAGACCGTTTACCTCCAGGTAATGACCGTTTACACTTTGCAATAAACCATCCTTAGCATGGGTCATAATGACAGCACCGCTTACGATCACATCATTATAATACTGTTGAAAATTGGTATGCGTTATATTTAATTTATCCGTTGTAGTCTTCACAACTCTGAAGGTATTTCCCTCAGCAAGACCCAATGCCTTGACCAGCATATTACCATCAACACTTGCCAGTACTTTCTGCCCTCGTAAATTCTGGGCAACCCTTCCGTCCTTAAAGTTTAATGTTTGAAGAGATTCCTGCGCATGGGCAAGAGAGAATGTCAGTGCTGTGGAAGCGACCAACATGGAGATAGACTTAAAATTCATGTCCCTTTATTGTTTATAAAAAAATATCCTTCGAAGTTAATGAATCTAAGGTTTTCATTTTTAGTAAATAAATCAGAAACAGGATAACACACGCCTTAAATTAACATTTAAATAATAAATACCTAAATAAATTGTTCTAAGTAACCTGCAGTATGCTCTGCAGCCCTGGCTTCCTGTTCAAAGCGGTTATTATAGTATCCATGGCGTATCGAGTACCAGGTATAGAGCAAAAGAAACCACAAAAACCCGTACCTGAGCTGCTGCTCTATATGCTTTAATTCATGCCTCAGCCACCTTTTGTTATTTAACAAATCGGCCTTGGTAGCCCCGCTTAAATAAATAGTGCCTCCTAAAACCATAGCTACATGATCTGATTTCAGCTTACGGGCCGCTATTTTTGCCACTAAACTCTTTTCTTTAATTTTGATCCTCATCGTACAACAATGAATGATGGTACATTTACAATAATAAACAAATATGCAGATAAAAGACATAGTTCAGGCCATAGAAACATTTGCGCCCCCCTGCTACCAGGAATCTTATGACAACAGTGGTGTACAGGTAGGAGCTACAAATATTGCCTGCACAGGCGCACTACTCACTTTAGACATCACAGAAGCAGTAATACAGGAAGCAATAGATAAAGGCTGCAACCTGGTCATTGCACATCATCCACTGATATTCAGTGGTGTAAAGCGGATCGCCGGCAACAATGCCATCGAGCGCTGCATCATCCTGGCCATTCGCCATAATATTACCCTTTATGCTGCCCATACCAACCTGGACAATATGCAACAAGGAGTAAATGATAGAATTGCAGAAAAAATAGGCCTGAGCAGGCGCTCCATCCTCAGCCCCATGCCAAACAAGCTGTACAAACTCTATACCTACGTGCCCCAAACACATATAGAACAAGTACGCCAGGCCCTGTTTGACAGCGGTGCCGGGAGCATCGGGGATTATGAACACTGTAGCTTCAACACAGAAGGTACAGGCACCTTCAAGGCAAAAGAAAAAGCACAGCCCTTTATAGGGCAGGCAGGCGGGCCCATGGAGCGTGTGGCAGAGCTCAGGCTGGAACTCATCGTTCCTGAGCACCTCAAGACAAATGTCCTCCATGCCTTAAGGGCAAGCCACCCTTATGAAGAAGTGGCCTATGAACTCATCGCCCTTGAGAACAGCAACCAGGACCTCGGTGCAGGCATGATCGGCTCTTTTGAGGAAGCTATGCCCGTGGAAGAAGTATTGGCTTTGATCAAAACACAGCTTAAAGCCCCCGTCATCCGGCATACGGCCTTAATCAAAGACAAAATAAAGACCATTGCCCTCTGCGGCGGCAGCGGCAGCTTTTTGCTCAACCGGGCAAAAGCAGCCAAAGCAGACCTCTTTTTAACCGCAGATTACAAATACCACCAGTTTTTTGAGGCAGAAGAGGCCATCATCATTGCCGATATCGGGCATTATGAATCGGAACAATTTACCGTGGAAATATTTAATGAAGTAATAAATGAAAAATTTCCTAATTTTGCAGTCTATTTGTCTCAGACAAAAACAAACCCAATAAATTATTATTTCTAATATGGCTACAGTAGCAAAAGACTTTTCTATTGAAGAAAAACTGGCAGCAGTACTTTCTCTACAAAAGATCGACTCTAAAATTGATCAATTACAAACCTTAAAGGGTGAACTTCCTATGGAAGTAAGCGACCTGGAAGATGATGTAGAGGGCCTACAAACGCGCATCAGCAATGTTGAGCAGGAAATCAAAACAATCAACGAATATATCACCTCCCGCAAAGATGCCAAGAAGGATGCAGAGGCCTTGATTGCCAAGTACGAAAAGCAACAAGACAATGTAAAGAATAGCCGTGAATTTGAAGCATTGACCAAAGAGATCGAAATGCAGCACCTGGAAATGCGCCTTTGTGACAAAAACATCAAAGATGCATTGGTAGAACTTCAGGAGCGCGAGCAGATCAAATTGCAGAATGTAAACCTTATTGATGCCAAGCGTGAAATGCTAGAGCAGAAAAAGGCAGAACTGGACAAGATCATCCAGGAAACAGAAGCAGAAGAAAAGGTTTTAGAAACACGTTCAGAAGAAGCTAAAGAAAAAGTAGACAACCGCCTTTTCGAAGCTTACGAGCGTATCCGCAAAAGCTACAAAAACGGTCTGGCAGTAGTTCCGGTATTACGCGATAGCTGTGGCGGATGTTTCAACGTCATTCCTCCTCAGCGTCAAACCGAGATCATGCAACGCAAAAAGATCATCGTTTGTGAACATTGCGGTCGTATCCTGGTAGATATAGATTTAAATGATTCAGTAACGGTTTAATCTCAAAAGATCAAATCATTAAAATATCAGGCTTCGAAGGTTTTAACACTTTCGAAGCCTCTTTTATTAAGTATCTTTGCCGGGTTAAAAACGGCCCCCTTAAGGCGAATAGAAATTTGGAAGCACAGCAAAAAAAATTTGACCGGAGTTTATTCTTAAGAATCTTATCCTTTGCCAAACCATACCAATCAAGGCTGTGGTGGGGCATATCCTTAAGTATCGTGCTCGCTGTTATGGCCCCCTTGAGGCCTTACCTCATCCAGTACTCTATCGACCACTACATAGAAAGCAGGCTCTTACAGGGCCTGGTGTACATCACCATTGTTCAGCTGGCTTTACTATTGCTAGAAACCGCCCTGCGCTTTATCTTCATGTTCATTACCAGCTGGCTGGGCCAGACCGTAGTTAATGACATCCGGAAAAAAGTACATAAAAAAATACTCTACCAGAACCTCAGCTACTTCGACCAGCATGCCATAGGTACCCTCACCACCCGGACCATCAACGACATCGAAGCGCTGAATGATACCTTCTCTGAAGGTTTTATTGCCATCCTCGCAGATGTACTCACCATCCTGGCCCTCATCGGCATCATGCTGTACACCGACTGGCGGCTCACCCTGGTCAGCCTCGCCGTCTTCCCCCTGTTACTGCTGGCCACCTATTGGTTCAAAGAAGCCGTCAATAAATCCTTTAAAAGAGTCCGTAATGCCGTCTCCGCCCTCAATGCTTTTGTACAGGAGCACATCAGCGGTATGTATATCGTCCAGGTATTTGCCGCAGAAGACCGCGAAAAGAAGAAATTTGAAGCCATCAACCGGGAACACCGCGATGCCAATATCAAATCCATATTTGCCTATTCCATCTTCTTTCCCGTGGTAGAGATCATACTGGCCATCTCCATGGGGCTGCTGGTATGGTATGGTGCTTCTAAAATGCTGAACTACGAGGTGACACCGGGGGTGATCATCGCATTCAATATGTACCTCACCCTGCTGTTCCGGCCACTGAGGATGCTGGCCGATAAATTCAATACCCTGCAAATGGGCCTGATCGCCGGCGGACGTGTGATGCAGGTACTGGACAGTGAAGACTATATGCAACAGAACGGGACACTGAAAGCCCCTGCCGTAAAAGGTTCAGTAAAGTTTGAGCAGGTCAATTTTTCCTATAAAGAAGGCATCCCGGTACTCAACAACATCAGCTTTGAAGCACAGCCCGGGGCTACCCTGGCTTTGGTGGGACATACCGGGGCCGGTAAAAGTTCCATCATCTCTATACTCACCAGGCTTTACCCCATAAGTTCCGGGAAGATCTTTATCGATGACATCGAATTGCACCAATATGATATCTACAACCTGCGTAAACATATAGGTATTGTCTTGCAGGATGTCTTCCTCTTCTCCGGCACCATCATGGACAACCTTACCCTGAAAGACCCGGAGATAACAGAAGCACAGGTAATGGAAGTATGCCGTACCCTGGGCATTCATGACTTTATCACACAATTGCCGGATGCTTACCGGCACCGCGTTACCGAGCGTGGCAGTACCCTCTCCCAAGGCCAACGTCAATTACTGTCCTTTGCACGTACCCTCTTGTTCAACCCTTCCATCCTTGTATTGGATGAGGCCACCTCTTCTGTAGACAGCGAATCAGAAATACTGATCCAGCAGGCTATAGATAAGATGATCAAAGGCAGGACCGCCATCGTGATCGCACACCGGCTGTCTACCATCCGGAAAGCCGACCAGATCATCGTACTGGAACGGGGACATATTATTGAAAAAGGAGATCACCACAGCCTGCTGCAAATTGAAGAGGGCGTTTATACAAAAATGTATGAAGCTTCTTTAGATAAAAAAGAGCTGTAATTAAAGGAGCTCAGGGAAAGGCTAATTTACGGGAACCAGTTTCGCTATTCAGGCTTAAAGTATTCCTTTTCCTCCCCGAAATTGATGTAGGGATACTGCTGCTCATAGTCCATGACCTTCGCATAAAAGTTATCCTTAAACCGGGTATAAGCCTGCGTTTCGGAAAACCTTACCTTATGATGCCTGGCCGTACTTAAGGCCTGCATATCCTCCGCAGTTTTGCGGCATATTACAGAAAAGAAGTGCGCTGTAAACTGGTCCCAGACCACCTGTGTCGCAGCAAAATTGGGATGCACCAGGTCGATATCATAATAGCGATAATCCCGGAGCACATCGATCAACAATTCATAAGCCGGGAAATAAAAACAATGTGGAAAAAGGTCTGTCATTGCATGGACCGCCTCTATGAGCCGGGCCTTACTGCGGTTATTTTCCACTACCCCATCCCTCACATGGCGCACCGGGCTGATGGTAAAGATGATTTTGAGTTTGGGATTAAAGCTATGCAATGCTTCAATAGTCTCTTGCAGGGCCGTACTGATGGCTTCAATACTGAGCAGTTTTTTATCAAACAACTGTCCCGGTGCCCGGTGACAATTGGCGACAGGCACAGCGCCTTCCTTTAAAAAATACTGGAAAGCCGAGCCCAGGGTGATCATCAGCCAATCGGCCTGCTGCAGAAAGTCGTGGCCAAGCCGGATAGAATCACTCATTAAGGTAGCTGCATGCTCCTTTTCCAGGGCAGAAAACCGGGAATGAAAATCCCAATGATTCCAGGTCTCGTTCAGGTAAGCAAACCGGGAATCCTCCGCTTGAGCATTGTGTATATACTGACTGATGCTGTGACAAACACTTAAGGGATTGAAGAGAATGCCATGCGGATTTTCCAGCACATCAAACTTTGCATCTGCCAGGCGTTTCCCCATATGCTCGCTGAAGCAGGAACCTATAAGCATCAGTTTATCCCGGTGCTCTATCAGCGGATCGGGAGCTTGTATCTTTATAGGTAAAGAAGTGATCAGGCTATTCATCTTTAAAAATCATTAATTGCTTTGCTGCTTTGTGCGCCGGGTACCAGCCTGCCGCCAAACCCACGATCAATACAGTAATACATACCACCACAAAATCGGCCCATTGCATTTCAACCGGGTAGGCATCCAGGAAGCCTTCCCCCATCTTTATCCAACCCCACTGCATCTGGCTGAGCACAATAAGGAGGCCTAATACCAGGCCGGCAAGCGCGCCGGTACCGGCAATCAGCATACCCAGGTTAAGGAAGACCTTTTTAATTGTTTTCGCTTCCGCACCCAGGGACTTTAATACCGATACATCAAACTTCTTTTCTATGGCCAGCATCGACAAAGCACCTACCATATTAAAAGAGGCGATCACCAATACCAGGGAAAGAATGCCATAGATCATCCATTTCTCCATTTCCGTAGCCATAAACAAGGTCTTGTTCTGCTCCAGGCGGCTCAAGACCGTAAAATCAGGGCCAAAGATCTCCCTGACCTTTGCGATAACTTTTTGCGTATTGCGGGGATTATCCAGGGAAAGCTCTACCGCACTCAACTGGTTGCCGGCATTAAAAAAATGCTGTGCCGCTTTTAAAGGCACCAGGAAATACATACCATCCAGCTCTGGCTGCACCTTAAAACTGGCATAAGGGGCTACCGCTATCCCGTTCAGTGCAGCAGCAGCGTCCATACCGGCAAAAGAAGCATTGGCCTTGGGATAATATAATTGAATTTTCTGGAAAGTATTGTCCAGCTCAATACCCATCTCGGCAACGATGTCCACGCCTATATTAGAAGGCACCTCTGCAGGCTGCTCGGGCCAGGAAGCCGTCCCGGTATTGATAAAACGGTCCATGCCATTCACCTGGAACCATTCATTATTGACCCCTTTCAGCCGCACCACTTTTTGATGGTCATGCCCCTCCAGCAAGGCCATATCTTCTACAGAAAGACCTACCTGCTTCACCCCTTCAATATGTGACAACTTTTGTAGCTGCTGCTCATCAGGAGTGAAAAATTTTCCTTTGATCACACTTACTTTTACTTCGGGATAAAAGGCCGTGTACATATTCTTCACATAAGATTCCAGTCCGTTGTACACAGAAAAAAGCACCACCATAGCGGTGGTGGACAAGGCAACAGCGCCCATACTGATCCAGCTGACAATATTGATGGCCTGGGTACTGTTCCTGCCTTTAAAATACCTGAGGGCAATTTTTAAAGCTAAGCTCATTTATTTAAGATCCGGTTGCTTCTGGTCCTTTTTCTTCATTGATTTTCTTAAATAATTCCTCCATCTTAAATGCATAATCCAGGGTATCATCCAGGAAAAACTGCAGCTCAGGGATCCTTCTTAAGTGATGTCTTAAGCGGTTACCTAATTCTTTTCTCAATTCTCCGGTCTTTGCAACGATCTCTTCCAGCAACACATCAGGATGTTCTATTTTGAAAAAACTAAGATAAACACGGGCTTCCAGCAAATCAGGCGTTACACCAACCTTTGATATAGATACCATTCCTCCTTTAATCATATTAATACCTTGCTTCTGGAAAATAGAAGCCATCTCTTCTTCTATCAGCTGCCCTACCTGGCGTTGACGCTTACTCTCTTGCATATCATTTATTTTGAAGGTTAAAATTACAGCTAATTTCCAGCCTAAAAAAATTGATTGCATAAAGCCCAAGTCATTGACTTACAAGCATGAATTTTTTTTGTGAAAAATTTGGAATATTTCGCTAATTTCGGTGGATCATTAAGTTTTCTATATTTTAAAAACCTGCAATATAAAATGACAAAAATATTCAGCGGCCTTGCCTGCGTCAGCCTCGCTTCATTGTTTCTTTACTCCTGTAAAGAGCAACCTGTCGGTGTAGATTTTGGCGAGGGCAAAAAATCGGACACGACCTACATTGCCTCTGTGGAACCGGTACAGGATAAAAACTACTATATAGAAGAGTTTTCCGGTGTGCAATGTGTAAACTGCCCTCAGGGTGCAGCCAAATTAGAATCCATGAGTGAAGTCCCAGCCAATAAGGGAAGACTGAAGATCGTAACGATTCATGCCGGGGCACTTACCTCTCCTAATTATACAAAAGGCAGCAAACAGGACCTTAGCTCTGCACAGGGATTGCAATTAATGACCCTGATCTATTCAGGAGATCCCTCCAAACCGAGTGCTTCTATAGACCGCATGAAACTGTACACGGGTACTAACCCGCTTCTGGGGCCTTACAGCCAATGGGACGTGGCACTCAATACGGCAAAAGCCACCCATCCAAAGACTCCGGTAAATATTCACTTAAGCAGCACCTTCGATGAGAATCTGAATGCTTATAATATTAAAGTGAAACTGGCCTATACGGAGAATGTTTCCGAAGCCCAATACCTGAGCATCTTTTTAATCGAAGACAGTATTGTCGACTACCAGATCGTACCTTTAATACCCGACTATACATTCAGGCATGTGTACCGTCAATCCATTACTCCGATCAATGGTGTCCCGATCCTGGATACCCTGCCGACGAAAGTTGCCGGAAGGGTGTATGAGACCAATTATACCTTCAAACCTGATTTAAGTGACAACAACGAGTTCCGTCATAAAAACTGGAACCTGAATAACGTTCATATAGTTGCCCTGGTACATAATGCAACCAGCGGCGAGGACAAGCGTGTGTACCACGTTGAGGATACACATCTGAAGTAAAAAAACATTGCTTTAAGCTGGAAAAGGTATAAGTATATAGTATTTACTTATACCTTTTTTATATAGAAATTAATAAGTAAATTTGCAGCACAATAAATAAATAACAATGGAATCTGTATTATTAAACTCTTTCTACAAGATCGGTGATAAAATTGGAGAATACTCTGCTTACGGTTTAACCATTTTCGGGGTTATTTTATTAATCTGGGTGATGTACAAATATCTGGATACTTCAGATCTGAAATAATTATTCCGAATAATTTGAGAAAGCAAAATAAAAATGGATAGCTTTTCCAAAAACATTGCTGCAATAAGACAGGACTATAGCCTATCCTCACTAGATGAGAAAGAGACCGGCGATAACCCTGTCCTTTTTTTTGCCAAATGGTTTAAAGAGGCAGAACATGCCGACTGTGCAGAAGTCAATGCCATGACCCTGGCTACTGTTGATGCCCAAAACAAACCTCATGCCCGGATCGTTCTGCTAAAAGGACTGGAGGAGCAACAATTCGTTTTCTTTACCAATTACAATAGTAATAAGGGGATGGAAATAGCGGCCAACAAACGTGCCGCCCTGCTCTTCTTCTGGCCCGAACTGCAAAGACAGGTACGTGTAGAAGGTAGCATCACCAAAGTAAGCCCTGAATTGTCTGACGAATACTTTTACTCCCGGCCGCAAGGCAGCCAGGCAGGCGCTATCGCCTCTGCCCAGAGCAGCAAAATTGCTTCAAGGGAAGAACTGGAACATCGGGTAAAGGAATTGATGGAAAGCAAAACCCTCAGCAGGCCTGAGCATTGGGGAGGTTACCACCTTACACCTGATACTATTGAATTCTGGCAGGGAAGAAGCAACAGGCTTCATGACCGGGTATTATTTGAAAAGGATGGAACGCTTTGGCAAAAATCCAGGTTAGCACCTTAAACGTATACGACTAAAATGAAACCCCTTTTTATTCAAAAAGAACTTGATATCACCCTTACCCGCCTGGCTTACCAGCTGGTAGAGAATCATATGGATTTCGAGAATACGGTGATCATCGGGCTTCAGCCCCGCGGCATTTTCCTTTCTGATCGTATTCATCAGAAAGTACAGTCTTTTTTACCAAAAACTAAAATAGCCTACGGGAAACTGGACATTACTTTCTACAGAGACGACTTCAATGAAAAAGGCCAGCTGCTCCAGGTTTCTGAGACCCAGATGGACTTCAACATCGAAGGCAAACATGTCATCCTGGTAGATGATGTCCTGTATACCGGTCGCAGCATTCGCTCCGGCCTGGATGCCTTACTGGACTACGGCCGCCCGGCCCATGTGGAACTGCTGGTACTCATAGATCGCAGGTTCAACCGCGAAGTGCCTATACAGCCCGACTATGTAGGCATGGCAGTAGATGTCATCGACAACCAGAAGGTAAAGGTCCTTTGGAAAGAAAGAGATGGCAAGGATGAAGTAATCTTATTATAATATTAAAAAATAGCGCTGAAAATATAAATATGTCACTATCTGTAAAACATCTTTTAGGCATTAAAGATTTACTTCCCTCTGATATTGAGTTGATCCTCAAAACGGCAGCCCAGTTCAAAGAAGTATTGCAAAGACCTATTAAAAAGGTGCCTACGCTAAGAGACACATCAGTCGTGAACCTGTTTTTTGAGAACTCGACGCGTACCCGTATATCCTTTGAGCTTGCAGAAAAGAGACTGAGCGCCGACACGATAAATTTCGCAGCCTCCAGCAGTTCTGTGTCTAAAGGTGAAACACTGATCGATACGGCAAAAAACATTTTATCCATGAAAGTGGATATGGTAGTTATGCGCCACTCGGCCAGCGGTGCCCCCCATTTCCTGGCACAGCACATCAATGCAAGTATTATCAATGCAGGAGACGGCATCAATGAGCATCCTACCCAGGCTTTGCTGGACAGCTTTTCTATCCAGGAAAGAATCGGCAGCCTTAAAGGTAAAAAAGTAGCGCTGATCGGTGACATCATGCACAGCAGGGTGGCCCTCAGCAATATTTATTGCTTGACCAAAATGGGTGCAGAGGTTGTAGTCTGCGGCCCTCCTACCCTGATCCCTAAACATATTGAAAGCCTCGGAGTAGGCGTGATGTACGATATCAAAGAAGCTTTGAAATGGTGTGATGTGGCCAATGTATTACGTATTCAACTGGAGCGGCAGAACAAACCCTTGTTCTCCTCCCTGCGGGAATATGCCATGTACTATGGGGTCAACAAGCAAGTCCTGCAAAGCATCGATAAAGAAATTGTGATCATGCACCCTGGCCCGATCAACCGCGGTGTGGAACTGAGTTCCGATGTGGCGGACAGCAAGAATGCTATTATACTCGACCAGGTAGAAAACGGGGTAGCCGTACGTATGGCAGCCCTTTATTTACTGGCCGGAAAAAAAGACCAGATGTTATAAAACATCTGGTCTTTTTTTATCAGGAGGGTTGATCCGTTTATCTTCTTGCCATTACATAAGTATAGGTTTCATTACCCATATACTCGCTGGCCCTTAATCTTTTTGCCGTTATAGAACCTATATTCCATACATAGTTCTCCTCTGCGCCCCTGCTCTCTCTAAGGTAAAAACGAAGTACATATTCAGACCTTGAAGTGCTGGTGCCATCCTCATCATAATAGGTATCAATATACTCTTCCATTTGCCATTTACCAGACTTGGTTTCCCGGGTATTAATATTATAAGCCTCGGCAATGCCATTGTCCAGGAAAGTAAATTCCCAGCTGGAGAAGTTTTTGGTTACATCCATACTTCCCTGCAGGAAACCGGGACGGTGTTTTACTTTTTCAAAACTCCAGGTGCCCACTACTTTGCGGTGCATAGGCTGGAAAGAATACTTGGTACAGCCTGTCCATACCAACATTAAACTTAACACGATCGAAGCGTAGATTATCCTTCTCATTTTTAAAACGTTTTCAGGTCATTCAATATAGCTCAGACTTGCTATTGTTAAAGAGGTTTAAAGGTACCTGCTGATTTTAGTAAAAAAACATAAGTAAATTTGCAAGATGACCCCATCCCTGAATCCTGCCGGTAAATTATTAAGTTTTGACAGCCCCCAAGTTATGGGCATTGTTAACCTTACGCCGGACTCATTTTATACCAAAGGCATCCACAATAGTATTGACGGTGCGCTTTTCCTGGCCGGGAAAATGCTGGAAGAGGGAGCTACCGTTTTAGACCTCGGCGGACAGAGCAGCAGGCCGGGAGCCTCCTTAATAGGTGCGGAGGCAGAGCTACAGCGCGTAATCCCTGCTATTGAGGCCATCGTCAAAAGATTTCCGGATGCGGTCCTTTCGGTAGATACTTTTCACGCGGCTGTAGCCCGGGCGGCTGTAGAGAGCGGTGCCCATATCATCAATGACATCGGCGCGGGCATGATGGACGAAAAAATGTTTCAAACCGTTTCCGATTTAGGAGTGTCTTATATAATGATGCATATGAAAGGTACGCCGGAGACCATGCAAAACAAGCCTGAGTATGAAGATATTGTGGTGGAAGTTTTTGATTTTTTAAACCAGAGGGTACAATTGGCCAGGGAATATGGCATCTATGATATCATGCTGGACCCGGGCTTTGGATTTGGAAAGACCATTGCTCAGAATTACAGCTTACTCAAGCACCTGAACAGTTTTGAGCTGCTGGAATTGCCTGTATTGGCCGGATTATCCAGGAAGTCTATGGTGCATAAAGTTTTAGATGCAGATGCAGCAACAGCGCTCAACGGTACTACAGCATTACATATGCTGGCCCTGAACAATGGGGCGCATATGCTCCGGGTACATGATGTAAAGGAAGCTGTGGAGAGTATACAACTCTATGAGATGTACCGGAAGGCATTATAAAATGTAAACAATTAAGCCTCATTTTTTTGAGAATAATAATAAAAAAAGTATATTTGATCTTTAAAAACCCGTTCAAAATGAATATAATTAAATCTATTGTAGTTGCCTTAGCTTTATCCGGTACTGCTGCTGTAATCCCTCATGTTGCAATGGCACAAACTGTAGCGCTTGAAAAAGTTTCTAAAAATGATCTTTTGGCTGTTCAAAAGGTATATAATAAAGAAAAGGATAATGCATCTAACTTCGAACGTTTTCGTGTATTGATGCAAAAAGCGATCGCAGTTCAAAAGAACAACTTATTAGAAAGCGGTGAAGCGCCTGAACAAACTGCCAAATATGAAAAATTGGTAGATGCCTTTAATAAGGTAATCCTGGCAAATCGCACTAATAATAAAGTTGAAGTCAATAAAGCAATGACCGGTTTTATCAATGTAATGTAAAATAATTACGAGGAAAGCTTTGCAGGTTGCGGCAAATTCTATTAAATTTGCAAGCAATTAAATTTGCTTTAACAATCAAGAGATGGCACACAACGAAAATTTAGAGATGAAGGAACTGGATAACGAGTTGGATATTAAATTAAGTAAACCTCGTTCTTCAAGATTCTTCTTTCTTTTAGGCTTTTTTGGTATTTTCATTTTTGCTTGGTCCGGATGCTACAATCTTTATCATCATAAGTTTGTAGATCAGAAAGAGAAGGTCCCTGTAAATGAAAGCTCTTTGTACGAACCTAAGTATAAGTAGTTTTTTAAGTGATAGTTTGTAACTCCCTGACCGCTGTTGTAATCCTGAGTTATAATAGCCTGGAATGGCACAAGCTATTCTTACCTAAAATAGTAGAGCAGGCTGCATCAGGATATGATGTAGTACTTGTAGATCATGCTTCACCGGACAATACGGCTGATTATATTCAGGCGCATTTTCCTTCGGTGAAGCTGATTCGTTTAACGCAGAACCTGGGATTTGCCGGCGGCTATGCCGCAGCACTGGAACAGGTAAAAGCCAAATATTTCATCCTGCTGAGTGCCGACTTCCAGGTGACCGACAACTGGTACCCGCCCTTAGTGGCTGCCATGGAAAATAATGCACGCTTAGCGGCTGTTCAGCCTAAAGTGCGTTACTGGAAACAACCGGAGCTTTTTGAATATGCAGGTGCGGCAGGCGGTTATATGGATAAATGGGGCTATATGTTCTGCCGCGGTCGTGTCTTTGACCGGCTGGAAGCCGATTCCGGGCAGTATGATGAAGATGTAAAGGTCTTCTGGGCTTCCGGTGGCTGTTTTATGGTGCGTTCTGATGCCTATTTTGAGGCCGGTGGTTTAGACACTGCACTCTTTGCACATATGGAAGAGATCGACCTCTGCTGGCGTTTGCAAAACAGGGGCTATACGATCGGAGCTATCGGCAATTCCACTGTATTCCATGTCGGGGGCAGCGTGATCTCTTATGGCAGCCCTCAAAAAACCTTTTACAATTACAGGAACAACCTTGCCTTACTGGTAAAAAACGAGCGTAGGGCGAAGCTCTTATGGCTCATCCCCCTGCGCCTGGTTTTAGATGGTGTATCCTGCCTTCCTTTCTTAACGAAAGGCAATTTTAAAAATATCCTGGCAGTAGCCAGGGCACATTTTAGTTTTTACCGTACACTGCCCTATTGGCTCAAACAGCGTAAAGCGGCCCGGGCAGATCTTAAAAAAGACCATATTATATCAGGAGTATTCAATAAAAGTATCATCGTTAAATATTTTCTTAAAAAGCAGGCCACCTTTACGCAATTGGGCGTAAACGCGGAAACATTAAGTTAACATTTACATGGTTTTTAGAATTATTTGATTATTTTTGGTCGAATTTTATCGTAGAATTAATGATGAATGAAGTATTCCTATTGGCGATTGCATATTTGATCGGATCTATTCCTACAGCAGTTTGGGTGAGTCAGAAATATTTTGGACTAGACATACGTGAGCACGGAAGTGGCAATGCAGGCGCTACCAATACCTTTAGAATTCTGGGTAAGAAAGCAGGTATAGCAGTAATGATCATCGATATGCTGAAAGGTTTTACGGCAGTTAAGCTGGCCTATCTTTCTGTATATGCGATTAATGATACCAATGACGCGTTTACCAATTTACAGGTCGCCTTAGGCCTTCTGGCCGTGATCGGTCATATCTTCCCCTTGTTTGCCGGCTTCAAAGGCGGTAAAGGTATCGCTACCTTATTCGGGATGATCCTGGGTATCCAATGGATCGTAGCCTTATGCCTGGTGGCGGTTTTCCTCATTATGCTTTTGCTGACACGCTATGTCTCCTTAAGCTCTATTACGGCAGGTATTGCTTTCCCGGTTCTATTACTGTTTATTTTTAAAGGACAGGAAACGGCCTATACTTTATTTGCCATATCCACTGCCCTGCTGGTGATCCTTACCCATCACAAGAATATTAACCGGCTCATTCACGGGAATGAAAGTAAGGTGGATCTAAAAAAACTCAAAAAGAAAAAAGACAGTTGATACACGGATACCAAATGTTAAAAACGCTGTTGATGTGCTATTCAACAGCGTTTTTAACGTTTATAATTTGAAAAGAAAATCAATACACGATAGATTTGCTTTTATTCAATTAATGATCAGCTGACCGAATTTGACTTGTATATAACATGAAACAGAAAATTGCTTTATTACTATTTATTTCCCCCTTTTTTGGTTTCAAAGGCCAATCTCAAATTCTAAAAAATCTTTTAGGCAGTTCCAGCAACAGTCCTGTTCCTTCTAATGAAATTCTGATCCAGAATTTCAGGACAGACCTGCAGGAATTGGTCCAAAATAAATACAACAGCCGTTTAATGGGCACAACGGGGTATAAAAACCTCTCCGGCCATCTCGAAAAAAGAATGCAACAGCTGGGCCTGATCCGCTATGGTACGGTAGGTTACAGGAGCACTTTTAAATATCCAGTGGGCAGGCAGCTTTCTGTAGAATCTAAGTTCTATGTGGAAGGAAAGGCTTTACATATGAATAAGGACGTTCTTCCTATGCCTTTTGCCCCTACGGAGGACAACAATGCCTACCTCATCCCTAAAGTCAATGAAGCTCATGCACCATGGACCTTGCCCTTGCCTAATGATAACATCACAGAAAGTAATATTGCCCGGCTGCTGAAGCCAACTATATTAAATGCCCAGGAGCGCGGGGCCAATGCGATCTACTTCTATGATGACAGGACTGGCAGCACCCTGGACCTGAAAGAGTTTGAATTTAAAGGTGTGGATATTGACCCGGATATCCATATCCCGGTTTGGGTGATTGCGAAAAAAGCGTGGACCGATAATTTTAAGAATGTTTATTCTGTTATCCCTATCAATACGAGCCAGCGCTACAAAACTACTTATGATGAGGGCTATAATATTGTAGGCCTTATTGATAATAAAGCCGAAAAAACGGTACTCGTCATGGCAGACTATGACCAGGTTATTTTTGAACATGATAATAATAATCCCGGTGCCAATGCAACAGCCAGCGGCGTAACGCTCATGTTGCAGTTAAGCCATATCCTTAAAGCCCCGGAATTCAAAACTTACAATTATGCTTTTGCTGCTTTCTCGGGTAGTGCAAAAGGACAGTTGGGCGCGAAGTCCTTCCTGAGCATCCCGGATATAAAGGCTAAAATTGCTTATGTGGTAGACTTGAATGCGGTAGGCAAGCTGAACCCCCAAAATGAAATTTTCATTAATGGTGTGGGCAGCTCTGTACGCTTCAGATCTGCGATCAAAGAGGTATCTGAGGGCTATACTCCTAAAGTGGGCGAAAAGTATCCTTATAATGCCTCCTTCAATGCTTTTATAGACAGTGATCTCCCTACGCTTTCTTTCTCTACCGGCTACCCGGCGAAGTTAAGCGGAGAGGATAATATCTCTTCGATCAATTTTAACGGTATGGCGCAAACGCTGCGCTTTGTGGTAGCGGTGATGACTAAGGTCAACCAGGGCGGAACGGTCACTTTTGCTAAAAACAATATTGAGGTAAAAGACCAGGACCTGGTCATCCAGAAGGCACCGCCAGCTCCTCCTGTTGCCAAAACACCTAAAACGGTAAGCCCTAAGGAGCCTTCTAGCGCTCAGAAACTGGCCCAGGCAAAAAACAACCTGAAAAACAATAGCGCGCAATCTTCTATAAAACCGCAAAACAATAAGCCTGCAACGGTGGCTAAATTACCGGTAGAAGAGCCTTACCTGGGTGCTTCAAACATCGTAGTTGATTTCCTCGGCATTGGTATCAATGAATTGGATAAAAGAGAAGGCGGCGCGGTGATCCAATCTGTCTCTACGAATAGCAGGGGGGCACAGCTGGGTTTCCAAAGCGGAGATGTCTTATTGCAGATCGGTAGTTTCCCCATCTTTAATGCCAAAAGTTATTTAATGACTTTAGAAAAATTCAAGACGGGTGAACGTGCTTATTATAAGGTCAAAAAAGCGGATGGCAAGACTGTCATGGTGGACGTAAATTTTGACTAAAGAAGAAACTTAAAATGGTACGAAAAAGGCGGTAATGGAATCATTACCGCCTTTTTTATTGCACATTTATATTACATACATACGTGTCCCGGCTGACCATGAGGCGGATTCACCTTCCCGTCTGGCAACAACTGGGCCTGGGGTGCAGCTGCAGGGCTTACCGGCATCGGCTGTACCGATTGTGGTGTAGGCGCTGTGGTAGCTGCTCCGGCACTGCTTAATGGTGCTCCTACGGCTATGCTGCACAGATGCCCGGGCTCACCATGCGGCGGGTTCAGTTTCACATCACCGGCAGCCGCACTTTTAGCTGTAGCATCAGTCGCTGCGGCCTGAGGCGCTACAGCTCCGTCTTTGGGCTGCATGGCATCTGTTAATGCATTTGCATCAGCAGCTCCGTTAGCAGCCGGGGTTTGAGTGGTCGCAGGTGCAGTGTCTGCAGTTGCTTCCGCGGATTCGTTGCCACAAGACCATAATAAGGTAGAAGTAGCCGCAAATAATAAGATTCTTTTGATCATTCTATTTAGTTTTAAGCTTTTACAGGATAATAGGGCAAGGCTTATTACAGGTAGTACAACAAGCTGTCCTTTTGCGAAGATAATTTAAATAAATTTATCCGGGTACTTCGGGGGTAGATCACTTCCATCTTTTACCAAATCCTATCCCTACAAAAAATGAGGCTTGTACGGGCAGGGCTTTACGTAAGGCCATAATTTCCACAGATTGCAGGTGATAGGCAATATTGCCGCCTACATAGATCCTTTGAATGAAAGATTTGTTTTTGGCCGGGACAAAAATTAAGGAAGGTTCCAGGAACAGTCCCGGGATGATCTTTGCCGCACCCAGGCCCTTCACCCATTTATCTGCGCCGAGGATCTGCGCATTATTTAAAAAGTGTTCTGCGTTTTGTGCTTCATATCGCTCTGACTGCACAAAATTTACCCCATTGCCATCTGTATAGATCAGGTTAAGGTACACGGGCTTCTGCAGGATGATGGATGCCCCTGCAGTCAGGCTGCCATAAACGGCAATATTTTCATTGATGACGGGAGGCAATAAGAGCTGTTCTTTTCCATAGCCGAGCTGAATGCTTAAAACGCTGTTGATCTTGCCAAAACTATAGGGTTTAAAAGCGCCCAGTTCCCGAAATGTATTTCCTTTTCTTTGCTGTTTGATCTCTTTTTCATGATGTATAGACTGTGCACGTAATAGCCACACATCTTGTGTACTGCCTTTTTTATGGGTGATATAGCGCAGATGCCCTCCTACCCCATTAGTATGCAGGTTTACACCTAATGACAATTCATGTTTATAGGTATCCTCCAATCCCCATTCCCTGATCTGGCTGATCCGGCTTTTGAGCTGGCGGGTTTTCTTTTCTTTTTGTTTAAGGGCTTTTTGTTGCTGATCGCTCAGGCTGCGCCATACGTCTTTGGGCTGTGCATGCAGCGAAAAAGAGGCACAGAGCACAGCCAGCAGGAGCAGGCATCTGCCCGGCCATTGTGTTGTTTTACATAAAAATTGTACCGGTTGACCTGGTTTACGCACAAGAATACAGCATTGAATACCGCACAATATTATGAAAATTATATTACTTTGCTGTCCGGGTCATCATTCCGTTCACGATCTTATGCAGCTAAAATACGTCTATGCCTTTTTACTCTCCTGTTTTTTACCCGCATTTAACTCATTTGCTCAATATAATGCTGCTGCACTCAACCCGGGCAGGCGCATACAGTATGGACCTGAACTGAAATGGAACAGTTACCGGACGAGCTTCGCGCATTTTTATTTTGCAGCGGGTACAGACAGCCTGTGCAAATATACTTTAGCCAATTACCCTCCGCTGCTCAAGCGGCTGGAGCAGGAAAGCGGCCTTAAATCAAGGGGGATCAATAATATCATCATCTACCCTTCTGTCTATAAATTTTTCGAAACCAATATCGGCAGTCACAATCCCCGTACATATAGTTACCCGACCATCAGCTTTGATGCCGGGGGCAGGATATTGATTGCTTTTAAGGGTAGCTACGCAAGGTACACCCGTGACCTGGGTCTCGGGCTTGCCCGTCATCTATGGGAGAAAAATATTGAACAGTCCGGCCTGCTCAATAGTACGGGGCCTGTAGCCCCGGAACTGCAATGGTTTCGTGAAGGTTTCCTGGATTACCTGGCATCGGGTTTTAGCCTGGCAGATAATGAACGTCTTTTTAATTTTATCAGCGACAGCAGCCTGCGTGGTGTACCTGCTTTGCTTCAAGGTACAGACCGGGAGCAGCAGGTTTTATTGAGTAAAGGTTTTTGCTGGTTCCTGACGCAACATTACCGTAAAGATGCCCTGAAGCAGATCGTGTTTCAACTGAAGCAAAAGAAGTCTTTTGAAACGGCTGTGCGCCTGGTGACGAAGAGAAACTGGCAGGAACTGATGCTGGTGTACACGGCCTATCTACAGCATATTTATAAGCTGCCCGGTAAGCCATTCAATGCGCCTGCAGATACGGGCAGACAAGCCAGGAATATTGTGCAGTACGATACGCTTTTTAGCAACCCGGATAGTTCCCGGCTATTCATCTCCAGGCTCAGGAACAACCGTAAAATGATTTACCTGGCCCGGGGCGATAAAAAAGAAGTCCAGCCATTGAAGTCTTTCCAGTCGCCTTTATGGCTGGAAACGACAGAGAGTGCTTACCCGCTTGCTGCTGCCTATATGGACAAATGGTATTTATTGTACCTGGAGCATGGGGTACATTATGTATGTATCTATAATCATTCGGGCAAAGTACTCCGTACTATAGAGCTGCCGGAACTGATCTCGGGCATTATTGACTTTAAAGTACTCAGTGAGGAGGATTGGTTATTGACGGCTTATACGAGGGGCAGAAGCGACCTGGTCCGGTTTAACCCAAAGCGGTACACGCTGCGGGCAATCACTAATGATCTTGCGGATAATACGGCATTAGCCATGATGCCAGAAAGCCCGGGAAGGGTAAGTTACCGCTCGGGGTTTCCGGAAGCTTTAAAGCGGGACACTACAGTCTTTTCTCATGCTAAGGCTTATGGCACTTACAGCCTGGCCATTGACTCAAAGGAGCCGGAAGAGGTATTGCTGCACAGTGACAGTGCTGATTTTGAACAAACGCTTGAAGTCTTTAAAAGGGACAAGGCCCTGGTGCCTTTGCATCAGCGGTACTGGCTGCAGGCTTATAGCCGGCAGGAGCAGGAAAGGGATAGTCTGGAGCGGGCAGCGCAGCAAAGAAAGGAGGAAAACAGTACATCCTTCCTCTCGGGCGTGTTTGCCAGTGCACAACTTGCTGACACGGCTAAAACAGCAAAGGAGGAGTTGTATGATGCCCGGAAAGTAAGGCCTTATTTACTGCAATTGAGTAATCTCTGGTTTAATGCCTCGGTAAACAATGATTATTTCATCAACCGGCTACAGCCTTACCAGTCGCAACTGGGCATTTACAAGTTCCCGGAAGTGGGCGCTATGCTCACGGGGGGCTATGCTGATATTTTTGATAACCACGAATTTAATATTGGTTACAAAATGCCTGCAGGCACTGAGGGCAGTGATTTCTTTTTCAGGTATAAGAACAAGAAACAGAAGACGGACTGGTGGCTGATGTATTACCGTAAGGTGGAAAGCCTGAAGCCAACCGGGGACAATCAATGGTTTGATGCGCTGGGGCGGCCTTATCCGCCCACGGCAAAGGTGAAGAGTTTTTATTATGAAGCGGGGATCGATCATCCGTTTAATTATTATTCGGCAATCAGTTTAACCGTTGCGCTGCGGCAGAACAGGACGGTGTTCCTCTCTACGGATAAATACAGCCTGCAATACCCGCCGCTGAAGGAGTTATGGAATATCAATACGCTTACTTATACGTATAATAACATCCGGTCTGTTCCGGAACGGCCGATGATGCTGAAAGGGATCAGGTATAAGGCTATGCTGGATGCTGTGGTGGGTGTGGAACGGAAAAGCAGGTTCAGCTATGGCATTACGCAAAGCCTGGATGGCTACCAACCCATTTATCCCTGGCTCAACGGGCATTACCAGGTAGCAGCGGGCTATAGCGGTGGCCCCGAACGTATTTTATACAATTTTGGCGGTATGGATAATAATGTGATCGTACGGATTGACTCTGCTGCTGTATTTGCCCAGGATGCGCCTTATGTCTTCCAGCAACTGGTGGCTCCTTTAAGGGGTTTCCGGCAAAATACGATGTGGGGCAATGCTTATGGCTTGGTGAATGCGGAACTATTTGCTCAGGTATTTAATGGTATAATTCCCGGCAAAACAAGGTTTTCTTTTATCAACCTGTTGCAGTTGGGTGCTTTTATGGATGTAGCGTACAGCAGGGCGACCTGGCAACCGGGGAGTGACTGGCAGCGGAGGAATAGTTTCGGCCTTAGCCTGAAAACAATCCTGGCCAATTATCCTATCCGTGTGGACATGGCTTTCCCTTATAACCTGGACCATAAGCCTATGGTGCATTTGTCGTTGAAGTTGTGATGCCGATGTATTCAGCTGATGCATCATTTTCACTCGGCTCTTCTGCAGCGATCTACCTCTTTGGAACAGGTATTATCAGCTTATTTCTTGTTGATTTTTTTGAAAGCATGCAGCTGAACCTATTGGTACTAAAATTGAAAATAGCTTCAGGATCTTTTAATGCTATAGTCAAACAAAGAGGAACTATACCCCTTTAATTTAATATTAATTAGATTCCAGGGTAACAATCAAATTCAATAGGTTGAGATTGTCCATTTAGTGAAATCTTAACTGTTGTGAAGAAATCCCCTCTACCATCCATGCTTTTGTATCTCAGTTTACCATATAGTTTTCTATTGTACCTAGTATCATCAAATAGCTTAAAAATGGGTACATTTTTCCAATCACCTTTTCGTTTACATATCCCAAAATATTGATTAGGCAGCAGAGTAAAATTACAATACTTAAACTGTTTTTTTTCTAAATAAGGAATAATGAGTTTTTCTATAGCTAATTTAACAGCTTTTCTTAATATATATTTTGAGTAAAAAAATGCAGCCCCAAAATGAAGAACAACAAGAATACACAGCAGAATATATTTATTTATCTGGTTCATATACAAATCCATTTTTAAAAGTAGCACTCCCACCTCCAATAACCCCTCCATTAACTGAATACAAATTTCCAATAAACAGGCTATTTAAGCTAAAGTTGTTATCAAACTGTATTTCTATTCCATATCTATTTGGTACAGGCTTATATACAATTAATAGATAGTAAACAATCTTTTATTATCGACAATACTTCTGCTTAACTCTTACATCAAGGTTTTTAAAAGTTCTTTCGAAACGGGTGGACTATCTTCATCTTTTGGAAGCAAAAATATAAGGCAAATACCGTTTTCTACTTGTTTCAACAATAGGCCTATAGCTGCTGTTGACTTTCCAAAAGGAAGGGTGTTCATTTCAAAGATAAGGTCCGGATTTTTATGTTCCCCGTAGAAGAAATTAACCTTCTGCCAATCATCAATGATATAACCCATCTCTGTTTCATCAGCTATTTCCTGTCTCAATTTTCCTTTTTCCGAAATGGTCATCAACAGATTATTGATTGATGTTGAGGTCCTTTCTGTTGCCCATTTAAAATTGATATATCCGTCGGTTGCACTATACGTTCTATCATTAATAAAATGTTTTTTTAAAGGACGCTCAACGGTAAGAAATTTACTTAGTTGAAAATGAATGGTATCTGTTTTTTTCTTAAAAATAATGATATCATATTGATGCATAAAGGACAATAGGCACACTGGAAAATCTCCTTCATCGTAGGTAATACTTGAAACGGTTATATGCGTTAATTGTTGCGCATCGAAAAGCCTTGAATATTCTTTGGGTAAAGTATCAGGAGCAAATACAATATTCCCGACTCTCGTTTCCGGCGGCCTGCTTTGCATAGCAGGTAATGAGCGATAAACAAGCATGGAAAAGGCAATAACTATTCCAATCCCTAAAATAATCAATACCCGAAGTGTGCTTTTTTTCATATACGGTTAACATTCTTTCTTTAATCCTGTCCTTAGATTAGGACTTTACTCTTTTCTTATATGATCTAAAATACGCTCTTCAAATTTATCTAATCGTTTTATGATCCCATTAGGGTCATTCATTATTGTATAGCTCTTCCAAGGTGAGCGCATGTATAGTCGTTTATTCCCCTACAACATACACGCCTTCTTTTTCTACTGGACCATCTAATTTCTCTACGATGATTGTATCTCCAAAAACCTTTAAGTCACCGAAAGTATTAAATTTATAGGTATTACCTTTTGCTACAAAAAACCTGATAGGTTCGTCCTGTTTATTTGCGTATATTAAACCATTATTGTACAGTGGCCAATACTCATCAGATCTATTCAGGTTATGTTGAAATAAAACCCAATTACCCAGCTTAGTAAATTGACTATTTCCTCCATCCACGCCATATAAATGAGGTTGTTCTACTAATATTGCAAGCACAGTTCCCTGTGTACTTTCATTTTCTATGCCGGCATTAAAACATAGTAATATTTCCTTATTCATGATACTACCTTCATTAAATTTTTGAGTAGTAGACCGATCAAAAAGTAAGAGAGGCAAAGACTCGCCCTTTTCATTATACACTTTGTAATTGCTTGCCCGAGATAGGAAAGAGTTCCTGTTTGCGATAACAAATACAGCTACTAAACCTATTAAAATCAAAATAATGACACCTATCCTTTTCATGATTACTTTTTTTTCATTTATTATTCCTCACATAGTCTCTATACTCATTCACTTCTCCCAACAACAATTTAGAAACATTATCAAATTCCCTACAATAGCCACTTAGACGTTGAAAAAGTATGAACCCAACCAGTTGAAGTCTTAACATAATAAACGTTTTGCACTACTCCATGAATAGCATTATTTTTATAGGAATAATCTGAATAAACTACAAATGCCGCTCTTTGTTTATCTCTACTAAATAATGGTTTTGTAATGGCTATATTATTTACTTTTTTTTCTTCATCACGTGTATTCCTGATTCGATTATCAATACAAATAAATGTTTTTTGAGTGTCCTGAGTTTGGGCGCTCATATAATGTCTATCGGCTTCATCAAATAATGAATCAGTAATAGGGAAAGCAAATAAAAATAATATTGGATAGGGATCAATCAGGTCACTACTTAATAATCGTTGCATTCTTTCGGGTTCAGATTTGGGGAGCCAACTAATACCATTGACCTTAAAATCAAAATATAGCGATTCATCCCACTTGACAAACTCCTTATTCAGAAAAAGACTGTCAACATTTTCATTTCCCTGAAAATCATTTAAGAATTGCTTCATTAAAAAGCAAATATTGTCTTCATCAAAGCTGTTTAACGCTACATTGGATGCAACATCTTCATTTAATTGCTCTTTACAAGAAACAATTAAAATGCTTGAAATTAAAAAAACAAAAAGCATTCTATACCTAATAAAATCATTATTTAAATGACCAAAATTAAACAAGGATATTTGGCCTATGCGCGCTAGTCCTTGTCAAAATCATCACCTTTGGCAAACTAAGGGAGCACCAGGGTTTACGGTCACGGCAAGGCTATCATAAAACACTTGTCCGGCTCCCGTGTTAGACAAATATAATGCGACAGGTCTTTCTTTCAACCTATTTAATCTTTAGCTTAAGGTAATTTATTCAGCCAAATCAATACATCAGGCAACCTGATGATTGCCTGATTTTGATGTTCCTAAAATGTAGATACGTTTTATTTTATTAAGTACTTTAAATAAGAAATTAGAGACATTGCTTTACCTCTCTATTAATTATTATTTGTCCAATTTATATACTCCTTCCTTTTTTATATTACCATCCAGCTGTTCAACAATTACAGTATCCCCATAAGCTTTCAAACCTGCAAAGGTGTTAAACTTATAGGTATTACCTTCTGCTATGAAAAATTTTATTGGCTCTTCATCTTTACTTTTATAATTAAATCCATTATTGTATAAGAGTCTAAATTCATCGGTCATATAAAAATC
The DNA here is from genome assembly GCA_001897525.1 of Bacteroidetes bacterium 43-16. Taxonomy (GTDB): domain Bacteria; phylum Bacteroidota; class Bacteroidia; order Chitinophagales; family Chitinophagaceae; genus Edaphocola. The sequence continues at coordinate 222,983 of MKTB01000007.1, forward strand.
ATGTTGAAAAAGAACTCTTTTCCCTAATTTAGTAAAAATATGTCTTCCTCCATTAGAAGACATAATATTTGCCCTATTAGGATGAATAGATAATAGGCCATTATTGTATTTACCATCATTCATATCAATTTCATCGTCTATATACAATAATACTTCCTCAATAATTGAACTATCTGCATTTCCATATTCATGATTAATAGACCTGTGAAAAATCTGAATTGGTAATGGTTTTCCATTTTCATTATAAACCTTATAATTGCTCGCATATGACAGAAAATATTTTCTGTTAGTAACAACAAACCCTAGAACTAATATCACTAGAATTAATACAATTGTATAAATCATTTTTATTTTCATTGTTAATTCATTTTTATTTTATTGTCCTACTACCTACACCTATATACATACCCGTTGTTTCCAGGCCAATAATTTTTATCTGCAGTAGTCCATGTTTGATTAGAACCGAAATCTGTTCTTTCGATGTCCCTTACGAACGTATCCACGACTATAGCCGGGTTACAGCCCATTTCATGGTAAGAACTTAACATCTGCTGACCACTTACTAATCTCCAAAGCAGGCAAGCATAAAATTGCCTGCTTTGGCATTTTCTAAAAAATAATAAACCTTATTTTACTATGTGTTAACCTGCTATTTTGGAAAACAACAATTTGAAAACACTACTGCTATTTCAGGACGGGACAACATTGCAATAAAATGCAATACCAACAAAATAGCACTGACAATAAGCACTAAAATCAAAAGTATTTTTTTATTAGGGTTTGAAATGTATTGCGCTAAAATTAGGGAAACCATTAGATAAAAAAATATTTCCCATGTACCCAGTTCAAAGCCAACTATACGTTTAGAAGTTAACTTAACTGTAGCAACTGTATGATGAAAAAAAATTCTGATTAAGAATACTAAAAAATTAATTCCCAATATTGACATTTTGATGCGTCTCATAATTTATCTGAAATTTTATTTAAATGTACTGTTGCCCCGTGTATCTGCCAAAGCATCTAAGGCCAGGAACCTGCCCTTTGGGGATTCCTTCGATAAACTCAGGGCAGGCCAAGCTGCCGGTTATGGAAATCCATCCAGTTAAGCCCTGCCTCTTCTCTGTATTCATTGCCCTGGTAGCGCTGCCGGTTGGGTAAGGAACCGCTGGCGGTCGTACCCCAGCCTTGTATGGGCAGGCCATAGGGATAATTGTGTTTCTCTTCGAGTAATGCTCCGGAGTGAGGGTTACGGCCAGGTTATCGTAATAGACCTGTTCGGCTCCCTGGTTGGACAAATATACGGCGACAGTACTTTTTCTTTGAACCAATTTAATCTTTCGTTTAAGGTAATTTATTCAACCCTAAAACAATTAAATCAGGCAACCTGATGATTGCCTGATTAGCTATTTGTGGTAAATGAAACCTTATTAAATTTATTGTCTTTGTAACATAGATTAAAAGGATAAAGTCAGTATATTATCTTTCTTATTTCTAATACACCTGCACATCATAACTCGTAATCCGAACATTGTCGTTTTCTTTTTTGAGTGATATTGTTTCTTTTGTCTTACATTTCTCTCAATTGACATCATATAAATAAACATATTCAGAAATGGGATTAACTCCCTTGACAATCTTAGTTTTCCACTCCAACAAAGTATAATCTTTAACATTTCCACAAGTACTATCAATTTGAAAGTACAATGAAGCTAGCTTTGATGTATCTGTTATTGTAAAAAATCTTTCGGTATATAAAGAATAAGTTTTTACATAATCTCTTTGCTGTATTAAATTATAAAATGCTACAGCAATTCTCTCTCCGTCTTTTTTATCAGGTTCTCGATTCTCATAAGTACCTTCAATATTACAGGAGTATAACAAAATACTAAAGCAAACAATCAGACATTTATTGTATATCCTCAAAATTGCATGTGAAAAATAATTAATATTCATTAGATTTATTTTTTCTAAAAACTTTATATTTTAATCAGAAATTAATTGTAATATTAACAATATACAGCTATTGTTAAAATAAACCTCTACTTTCTTTTACGATAATCATAAGTTCCAATCAATTCAAAACTGCCTTCAGTTTGTTTCCTATAGATTGAATAGATATATGTATTGGAGGATTTTCGAATAGAATCACCTATTTCAATTTCACCATCAACAGGATTTGAAAAGTTTAAAGTGATTTTATTGTTGAGATAAAAGTCAGTAGAGCGTCCCTGCCAATTACTAAAATTAACAACAGTAGCAGAGAACTCCTTTTCATAAAACTCTTTGGCAATCCTTTGCCCTCTAAAATGCATATAAACAAGTATTAGCAAAGGAATAAATGCAGCACTTATTTTTACAATTGTCAATATTTTACTTTTCGCCATATTTATTATTATTTCTTATTTACCATTGCCATATTGGAGCTGCACCTGCAGTATACTGATACTGTCCTGATACAGAAAAGCCTGCCCCTGCATTTATTCCTATCGAACCATTTACAAAACCTCCGCCTGTAAATGGATTGTTAATATCTATAGGAGAATAAGAAATACCTCCATTTGCTCCAAGTACAGCTGTTATACTTAAATTTAATCCAAAAGTATTTCCAGGTAACATTGAACTGTTTATAGTTCTTGGATCTCCTGTGAAATTACCCCAGCCGAAGTTTATACTACCTTCAGCTGCGGCTAGCATACCCACATTAACATTAAAAGATGGAGTTAAATATATTCCAGGCTCTTTTCCCCTTGTTAAAATAGTAAAATTAATCGGATGTGCTCCACCCCCCAAAATATATCCAATATCTCCTCCAATATTAATTGACAACTTATCTGGAATAATCCCCCTTACAAAATTACTATTCCAAATATCGCTCCAAATATCCTCTTGTAAGTGAAAATCAGTACCTTCATATGCTATAGAGTAGTTACTGCCGCCCCCATTAGCCAAGGTAACGCTTACTATATTCTCTTTAAGGTCAAAACCGTCTATTGTAGCTCCTATTAATTCTTCCGCACTCTCCTCACTAAAGAAACCACCTTGACCTGCAGAGAAATATTTACGACTTCCATTCCCTCTTCGCTTAGTCTCATCGCTCCACTGTTTCTGCCAGTAAGATATCTGTAACAGTTGCTCATAACTGGTCAACATACCAGATCCTCCCCCACTCGTACGAGTCGCGTAACCCGCTGCATCTCCGCTCAAGATACGCATCATCGCCATAGCTCCAAGCATACCTTGTAACTCCAAAGGACGTTGGCTCTGTGGTACTAAAGAGCTTTTGTAATAGCCCGATATGGCACCCCAGCCTTGTATGGGCAGGCCATAGGGATAATAGTGTTTCTCTTCGAGAATGCTCCGGGGGGCAGGGTCACGGCCAGGTTATCGTAATACACCTGTTCTGCTCCCTGGTTGGACAAATATACAGCAACAAGCACTTTTCTTTGAACCTATTTAATCTTTCATTTAAGGTAATTTATTCAACCCTAAACAGTACATCAGGCAACATGATGATTGCCTGATGTACTGTTTTAAAAGATGGAAACCTTTATTTTAGTATCTGTTAAATCCCACTTCTTGCAAAACAAAAAAAGTAGATTCATTCTCCCCAAGACCTATATATTCATTCCTAAATTATGACGCATGTAACCAACTGAAAGAGGTATTAAAATGACCAGTATTAGATACAATACAAATAAAAAACCTTTTAAAAATCGACTTTTTAGATTTTCATTTTCAAAGCGCTCTATTAATTGGCTATTAATAGGCTCTTCTTTAGAATATCGACGCCAAAAAATAATAGGGAAAAGAATCAAAAAGACAAGCATTATCGGCATCAATATATTATCAAAATTTAAGCCAAAGACTACTGACAATAATGCAACAATTGAAAAAATTGAAAAGCATACGCATAAAGACAATACTAAACACCCCATCCAAACAGGAGATGAATCTTTATTTTTCTTATAAAAACTATACACTCTAAAAAATAGATAATCAAACAATTTCATAATTTTATTTAATTAATTCATCAATATGCTGTCCAATATTCTTACCAGTTGCTGCCTCAACAGTTGCATTTCCAATAAAGTATACACCTCCCACTATCCAACCCCATCCAGGTACAAAGCTCACAATTCCCATCACAGCATCAAGTGAATTGCTTGTGTTTATTCCATTCATGTACATATCTACTCCTGTAATGACAAGTCCTGCGTATCCTAAATTATTTCCAATTTTACCAATTGTTTTACTCCCATAAGCAAGTTCTGTAAGTAATGCTTTTTGAGCAGAATAAGTACTTGCTCGCCAAACATAGGCTCCTCCCATGCTCAAAGTTTTTCCAGACTTAGTTCCTGAAAAGGATAACACACTTGCAGTTATAAATGTCCCTTGTCCATACATATCATTGAGTTTTTTGACCCAAGGATATTCCACTTCATCACTTTTATTTTGATGTTTCAATTCTACTACCGCATTCCATAAGCTGGCAGAACCATAAGTACCATCTGATTTTTGATAATACACCGTATTTTCCAAATCATCAACTTCATCTATCCTCCATTTTCCTTTCAATTCTCCATCAAGCATTAAATTCCAAAGTGAACCAGGCCCTCCAAATTCCTTTTTACTTTTCCCTCTTCGCTTAGTCTCATCGCCCCACTGTTTCTGCCAGTAAGATATCTGTAACAGTTGCTCATAACTTGTCAACATACCAGATCCTCCTCCACTCGTACGGCTAGCATAACCGGCTGCATCTCCGCTTAAGATACGCATCATCGCCATAGCTCCAAGCATTCCTTGCAATTCCAAAGGACGTTGGCTCTGTGGTACTAAAGAGCTTTTGTAATAGCCCGATATGGCACCCCAGCCTGATGAACCCGGCACATTTCCACCTGTCAGCAAACTGCCTGGTTCTCCGCTCTGTAAACCTAACGGATCTACCATCATGGCAGGGTTGCAGCCCATAGCATGGTAAGGACTCAATACTTGTTGGCCGCCGGCATCTGCTAATGCATCTAAGGCCAGGAACCTGCCCTTTGTGGGTCTCTTCGATAAACTCAGGGCAGGCCAAGCTGCCGGTTGTGAAAACCCATCCAGTTCAGTCCTGCTTCTTCTCTGTATTCATTGCCTTGGTAGCGCCGACGGTTGGCTAAGGAAACCAATAATATTAGTGCTTTCGAATTAATGTAAGTATTCCAATTTGTTCTTGTCCTTTTTTTAAAACCAGTCGAAGTGAATCAGGAAAGGATACTGTTTCTTTTAATGAAACTGTCAATAAGCCTCCTGCATACCCTACAGAGGATGTCAAATTTCCAGACTCTGATAACTGCCATTCTGTACTATAATTTGCATATACGTATGGTGACTGAGAAGTTTCTTTAGTCTTTATTACAATCCATGAACTATTATTTCCTGAAGCAACCTTAGTTTTCTTAAACAGGTTTATAACTTTATTATACCAGACTTTCTCCTCCCAGACTTCAACTATATCAAACAATCTTTTAGGCTCCTGTATAGCCATATATTCATTAATAAAAAAGCCATCATTCTTAGACTCCTCTATACTTTTGGATGCTTGCGGATTCACCTCATTAACTCCTAAAGTACATCCGAACAATCCAAGTGACATTCCCATAAAAACAATTATTACTTTATCTTTCATAATACCAATAAATTACGTTACGTGAAGTGATAGCAGAAAATTGACTATTCGGTGTAATATAGTAACCTACTTTAACTCCACCTACTTCTAATGTATTATTTACTGCTGTTCCACAATTTGCACAAATTAAATTATACTTAGAATTAGCAGCTTGACGCATTGTTGTCTCCACTTTGTTAACATCCGATATGATCACCATTGCAAAGCGGTTGTATCTACTTTGATTTTTATCTGCAAAAAAGTCACTAAGTGTTTTATAATTTACATCGACAGCTTTCAATGCAGGGCCTCCACTCAAAGCATTGTTAGAACTTCCATCTCCGTCTTCATCTCTACCTTCTTTAGATATAAATTGCCAAGTTCCATCTTGCTTTTGTACTAATAATCCACTATGTCCTTTTCCATAAACAGCATCGCTTACATTTGCTACTATTGCAAGTCCTAATGGGTCTGTTTTCTTTTTGCTTTGCGGATCTTGATCATGCCCCTCACTTGACTGTCCACCACCCGTCGTCTGTTCAAGTGCACGATCAAGAAGATCTTCTGTTTCATCAAATGGAGAACGAGATTCTGCATTCCAAGCCGAACCTTCAAACAAAAATGCTGCTCCGTTTGCAACAAAATTACCACCTACATTTTGGGTCCAACGATGGGCGATCACTTCAATTGCAGGAAGATCGGTTACCATTGAGCCCATTAATCCCAATGGATCCACCATCATGGCCGGGTTGCAGCCCATAGCATGGTAAGGACTTAATACCTGTTGTCATTACTAAATGTAGAAGCACTAGCGTACTGTATTAGTATAGATCACTTTCCAATTATTAGCCTTTAATTCTTTAAGACTAATATCTACTCTTTTAAGATATCTTTTACCCTCAATTATTTGTTCTGTTGTGTACTTAATCAATGTATCCTCTGAGAATACATACAAATGCAACTTTTTATCTGGAGTATTATTTATGTATGACTCCCAGGCAATTTTGCTACCTGGCTTTTTCATTCGAATAAATGCTCCACTTTTAATCAAATATTGAGGGAGCACAAATCCTATTTTAGCATGCGGTAATAATTGAGTTGTATCCCTATCTTCTTGAACATAAATATTTATTGTTGAATTATTATAAATTTCTAAACGTGTATCAGCGTAATCAATTGCACAACTAAAGAAATAAAATAGCATTGACAATATCAATAGAAAAAATCTCATAATTTATTTTATTATCTACTATTTGCAAACTGCCCGATTCTCCGCTCTGTAATCCCAAAGTATCCACCATCATAGCAGGGTTACAGCTCATAGCATGGTAAGGGCTTAATACTTGTTGTCCACCGGCATCTGCTAAAGCATCTAAGGCTAAGAACCTGCCCTTTGAGGGTCTCTTCGATAAACTCAGGACAGGCCAAGCTGCCGGTTGTGAAAATCCATCCAGTTGAGTCCTGCTTCTTCTCTGTATTCATTGCCCTGGTAGCGCTGCCGGTTGGGTAAGGAACCGCTGGCGGTTGTACCCCAGCCTTGTATCGGCAGGCCATAGGGATAATAGTGTTTCTCTTCGAGTAATGCTCCGGGGGGCAGGGTCACGGCAAGGTTATCGTAATAGACCTGTTCTGCTCCCTGGTTGGACAAATATACGGCGACAGGTACTTTTTTTTGAGCCTATTTAATCTTTCATTCAAGGTAATTTATTCTGCTCTAAAATAATTAAATCAGGCAACCTGATGATTGCCTGATTTACTATTTATGGAAAATGGAACCTCATTGATTTTATTGCCTTCGTAACGTAGTTAAAAAATGACAAAGTGAGTACATTACTCAATCATTTAATGATTCCATTTTGATACTTTATATTGTATCGCTATTTCAGGACGAGACAATTCTGTAACAACAACATAAGGTAACACTAATAAATTTAATTTAAACTTAAAAATTATCCTCAAACCATCTTTTTACATTCCCTTCCAATGACTGTTTCTTTTTCACATCTTCTTTGTTGACAGGATCCATTAAACGTTCTTTGACTAATTTAGTACGATTTAAATTAGCAATGCCAACACTCAACATAGCAGTAGTTACAATATATAAAATAACAATCACACCTCCCTTTATATCTTTCTTAAAATCATATTTCAAAAATCGCATTGGTTTAACAAAACAAAAATGAATTAAAATCCACACAATGCTTATTGGAATAAGTGCAAAATACTTATTTGACGGAATTTTTATAACATCAAAATACTTCAATAAAAATAGTATAGATAAAAAATTAACCCCTATCAATACAGAACAGACTGCTGATGTCGAGAACAAAGGAATATCACTTTCTTTCATTCTATCAGTATAAAACTTATAAACTCGGAATATTAAATAATTGAGTGCTCTCATTAATTTCCTCCTGGTTTTTCAAATACCGAATTTTCTGTAGAATATTCATATATAGCTTTAATACCAAAATAAGCAATACTAATTGTAGCACCCCTGCTTCCTCCAAAACCCATTGTTCCAAATGCAACATCTGCTAATACTACTTTTCCTGACATTTCACCATTTGAATATTGTACATATGTTATAGTTAATCCTGCTACTCCAGTTATAAGACCAGTCCCTTTCATTATAGTTGACGTTGCTTTTAAAAATTTTGAAGAGACTGGAATATTTCTATAGCACCATCTTCCCTGTTATGAAAATCCATCCAGTTCAGCCCTGCTTCTTCCCTGTATTCATTGCCCTGGTAGCGCTGGCGGTTGGGTAAGGAACCGCTGGCCGGTTGTACCCCAGCCTTGTATCGGCAGGCCATAGGGGTAATAGTGTTTCTCTTCGAGTAATGCTCCGGGGGCAGGGTGACGGCAAGGTTATTGTAATATACCTGTTTTGCTCCCTGGTTGGACAAATATACAGCAACAGGCACTTTTCTTTGAACCTATTTAATTTTTAGTTTAAGGTAATTTATTCAGCCCTAAAACAATAAAATCAGGCAACCTAATGATTGCCTGATTTAACTATTTATGGTAAATAAAACCTCAAAATTTATTGTCTTTGTAACATAGATTAAAAGGATAAAGTCAGTATATTATCTTTCTTATTTCTAATACACCTGCACATCATA
>MKTB01000008.1:0-148398 GCA_001897525.1 Bacteroidetes bacterium 43-16
AATTTAGAGGGGTAAGGTCTGTCGAATTCTTCTTATTTAGACTTGCTAAACTTTATGCTTAATAATGCCAACTCCACAACTTTTTACATTGATCCTTTATTATCCGGTACAGCACAGGGAATTCATTCCTGGAGATAACATAATGGAAAAAGCGTTCTGCCGGTAGACAGAACGCTTTTTGTATGATAAAGAAATTGAGTTTCCTTTTTTTCCGAAAAAAATTAAACTCTGAAGTGAGCGAAAGCTTTGTTAGCTTCAGCCATACGATGAGTGTCTTCTTTTCTTTTGAATGCACCACCTTCACCTTTAGAAGCTGCTACGATCTCGTTAGCTAATTTGTCTGCCATAGTTTTACCGTTACGCTCACGAGCAAAACGGATCATCCATTTCATAGACAAAGAGATTTTACGATCCGGACGAACCTCTGCAGGGATCTGGAAAGTAGCACCACCGATACGACGGCTACGTACCTCAACTGCAGGAGTTACATTTTGTAATGCTTTTTTCCAAATTTCGTATCCTTCTTCGCTGGTAATTTTAGACACTTTATCCAATGCATCATAGAAAATTGTAAAAGCTACAGTTTTCTTTCCTTCCCACATTAAAGTGTTTACGAAACGGGTAACTAATTTATCATTAAACTTTGGATCTGGGGCCAAAGGTAATTTTTTCGCCTGTTGTTTTCTCATTTTTTTAATTTTTAAGCTTATTGCAGGCTGCTACTTCAAGATTAAAAATAACTTTACTCAGCTGCAATAATTAATTGATTATTTTTTTGCTTTTTCTTTCTTAGTACCGTACTTAGAACGTGATTGTTTACGATCTTTAACACCTGCAGTATCTAATGCACCACGAACGATGTGATAACGTACACCTGGTAAATCCTTAACACGACCACCACGGATCAATACGATAGAGTGCTCTTGTAAGTTGTGACCTTCACCCGGGATATAAGCAATCACCTCGATTTTGTTAGTCAAACGAACTTTTGCTACTTTACGAAGTGCAGAGTTAGGTTTTTTAGGCGTTGTAGTATATACACGCGTACATACTCCACGACGTTGCGGACATTCGTCCAACGCGGGAGATTTAGATTTAGCTTTGATGGCTGTACGTCCTTTACGAACTAATTGTTGAATAGTTGGCATTCTTAATACTTTAATTTTTTTCGGACTGCAAAGGTAGCTATAAATTTTATTCTACCAAACAAATTATATTAATTTATTGAGCAATCAGAAAAGGGGTAATTAATAAGAGTTTCAAAAATTCCTTTAAAACAGTTGGGTGAAATTAGAATACAACATTATGAAAAATGGCAGCCAGCTATGTATAATAATGCACCTTAAAACCGCAATGGTTGATTAAAAACTACCTAAAACCAAGAAGTCGTCATCCGGATATTCCAATTAAGAAATCCCAAAACGACGACTTTCAGATAGTCTCTAAAGGAGTGGAAGCACACGGATTCGAACCGCGGACCCTCTGCTTGTAAGGCAGATGCTCTGAACCAGCTGAGCTATGCTTCCAATTGTATTATTACTGTTTAAAGAACTTCTTTTGTGGAAGCACACGGATTCGAACCGCGGACCCTCTGCTTGTAAGGCAGATGCTCTGAACCAGCTGAGCTATGCTTCCATATTTGTTTTAAAGAACACCCTTTCTTTTTGAATGGGAGGCAAAGGTATATTTTGTTTTTTATTTCACAAAATAAAAAATTATTTTTTGAAATTTTCCAGGTCCTGCCTGTTTAGCCTCTCATTTTTGCTTGCTTCTTTTAATGAATATCTTACATTAAAATGGTCACCAATAAGTGAATAATTTTAAGAAAAATTTAGATAATTATTTGATTAATTGGATTTTGTAATTATTTTTGGCCCGATTTATAATTTTAATTTCAAAAAAATCAAAAAGCATGAAAAAAATTACCCTGATTGCTGTGGCAGCAATCTCCATGAGCGTTTTTGCATCTTGCAAAAAAGACTACACTTGTACTTGTAAAGTAACTTCTGGTGGTACTACAATGGAAGTAGCTCAGACTTATCCTAAAACATCTAAGTCTACAGCTAAAACTGCATGTGATAGTTACAAATCTACCGTAGCTATGGCTGGAGCAACAGCTGAATGTTCTTTAAAATAAGGTAACATTTCTACAAGATCAGGGCGCTGCAATCATATTGCAGCGCCCTTTCTTTTTTATTTAAAGATTATTTACAGGTTGTATTTGAAAGAAACCCCTAATACGTAATGTTCCGGGTCTCTCCTGAACTGGGAAGCGATCATTAAACTGGAGGATAAGGTATTGCTGAAAGCAAAATTCAATTGCATATTAAATAAATAGTGAGTGGTGCTATAGCCGGACTCTTTCGTGGTTTTGAGCATCATACCATACCCGATAGAGGTTTTCCGCTGCATGAGCCCTGCATTGTTCCGGATCGTACCTACTTCCAGGTTGAGGGGTAAATAGCCGACCAGGTTATTGCGGTTCCGGAGATCTATTTCTGAAAACAGGCTATAGTTTAAACCGATGAAGGTAGCATGCTGCCTGGATCTTTTTAAGATGTAGCCCAGGTTTAACTCCATCGTAGGAGAAATGGAATTGTTGAACACGATCGCGCCATAACTTACACCGAGTTTGAAATTGTTCACTATTTTCATAAAAGGCTTTTGATCGCTAAAAGTCGAAGCCTGTTCCCCGGTTTCAGAAAGCGACCAGCCGGACTTGCTGCTGTAAAGCTTACTGTTGTGCCTTTTTGCTTTAAGCCGGGCTGCCTGTACCATACTATCCATCTGTTGGCGTACATTTTGCACCTGTGCCATAGTCAGCGTTCCGATGTCTGCCAGAGATTTTGCCGTTATGAGTAGCTGTTTTTCCTCCGGGGCTGCTGTTCCTTGCCTGGTTTGTGGCCCGGACACATAACTGGTGTACCACAGGCTGTCTATACTGTTTTTTAATTGATAGTATGTGCCGTCTTTAAATACCATTTCACTTGCTGCCGGAGCTACCTGCCGGAAGTTCAATTGCTCATAATCCGCGTTTGGCTTTTTTTCTATATCCAGGATATTTTGAAAGGCCGGCTGGCGGTTCATACTGTCTTCAAAATACTGGATATGCTTTTTTACCGGATTGCTAATCGTATAGAAAAAATCATTGGCATCCCAGTCTTCCAGGCTGTTCAGCGAAAGATTGAAGCTGATCTGTCCCGGTAGTTTGACGTAGAAATGATGCTTCGCTGACTCTTTACCGGATAGGGTATCTGTTGCAGGGCCTTGTGCATGGGTATATTGTAGACCGCTAAGGAATACAAGCAGGAGGGTGGAAAGGGTTTGTCTCATTACAGGTTAAAATTGTTTGGTTAATACTTTGGTGGAAAATGCCATGTCATTTGCTTTCGGGTTAATGTGCTCATCCAGGGCCATCATGAATTTGCTTTGTTTCTGCGCTGCAGGTTCTTTCTTTTCCAGGTCAAGCAGGTGGATTGTTTTGGGCTTGACCTTTGGCCTTACACTCGCCATTCGGGTATCTTCCGGAACAATAGGTGTCTGCATGATCTCTTGTTGAGCCGGGAGGGTTCCGGCCGCTTGTTTTACCGGCATCTCCATAGGAGGGCTCTCTTTACGGGCAGTGGCCACTTGGTTGCTGGCCGGTACTCTGGGCGCTGAGGTCGCTTGCCTTACCGGTGCTGCAGGGCCTGAGTCATTTTGCTGAGGCAGAGTCCTTTGCGGTGTAGCCGGCACTGCTGCCAGTACGGCTTTATCTTCAGGTCCTGGCTGTGCCGCTTTTTGCACCAGTACCTCTTCCTGCTTGCCGAGCTGCGTAAGCCCAAATGTGAGCAGGGCACCCAGCAGCATAGCTGCTGCATAGCGCAGCCAGGTAAACGTCACGGTTCGTTTCTTTTCCGGCTTCTGGATCTTCTGCCACAGGTTTTCCGTATCAATATGCAGGTCAAAGTCCTTAAGCTCCGCAGCTTCCCATTGTTCCCTCCACTGCTGGTCCGATTCGTTCTTCATAATGTGCTGTTTAAAAGTTGTTTTAATAATTTACGGGCACGGGATAATTGAGATTTAGAAGTATTGAGGCTAATGCCTAAGGTTTGAGCGATCTCTTCATGCTTCATTTCATCAAACACATAAAGATTCAGCACCGTGCGGTAGCCATCCGGCAGTTGACGGATACAGTCCAGTACCTGCCTGAGTTCAAAAGCCGGTACAGGCTCGGGATCGTTTTCTGAATGGTCCATTTTGTCTTCCAGCCAGGCCTCTTCATCGGTAAAGCTCAGTTGGAAGGTTTTATTTTTCCGGATGTGCATCAGGCATTCATTGATCGCAATACGATGCAGCCAGGCCCTGAGGCTGCCTTCCCCTTTAATCTGGAAGGTCGATATTTTGTTGAAAGCTTTTTCAAAAGTGTGCTGTGCAATATCTTCTATATCCGTTTTATTATCCAGGTATCTTAGACACAACTTTAAAATACCCTGGATATGCTCCTGGTACAGCTGCCTTTGGGCCGCTGCATTATTTTGCTTACAATAATTGACTAAATCTCGCTCTGATAGGTTCATGCTGTTCGCTTACCAATATAAATGTACACTTGTATTGATGGTTGCGTAGGGTGCAAAAAAAATGCAGGAATAAAAATTCCTGCATGGCTAAGCTATTTAAAAAAATCAATATCGGGTAATCGTTTTTACGATCTCCCCTGCTACACTACTGATGTGCAGGAAATAAATACCCGGGGGAAATGCACTAAGATCAGGTACCTCCTGTTTTTCATACTGCCGGAGCACAGTGCCGTTTGTATTCATTAAAGAGGTGCGGACTATGGGAAGGGTACTTTTAATATTAATGCGACCCCTGGTAGGATTGGGGTAAACCATGATCTGTTGAGCTATATTGTCTTTATGATGAATGCTTGTAGGGTTATTATAGATAAAAGACAGTTCATCGATCAATAAATGGGTGGAAAATTTGGGCTGTGACAAGCCATTTTTGAAATAGATCCGGGCAAAGGCAGCAGGATCAGCAGATTGATAGGAGATAGGCACACTTACCCGGAGGAAGTCATTAGTTACACCTGTCACTTCGATATATCCCCGGCCTGTTTCATACATATGCTCATTCAGGATCTCTATGGTACAGCTGCCCGTATCCCCTTCATTCACTTTATATTTATAATAGAAGATCAAAGAATCCGGTCGGTCAGTTAGGGCAAAATGACTCTGGAAACTTGAACTGGCCAGGGAATCATTGTTGGCATAGGCTCCACCGGCAATACCATAATCCTGGGTGAAATCATAGGCATTTCTCATAGACAGGCAATACTTACCTGCTACAGATTCCGGGAAACGCTCTGTAAGCGGGCCGTTAAATACTATAGAATCTCCAACGGTAATAGCTATGGTAGGCGGCTGCCAATAGGCCAGGCTGTTATCCGAATTGATCTGTTCAAAACCCGCATTCGGGATTTGTGCCCTGCCGGTCAGGATAGCGCTGATGAGTATTAAAGGGGTGATCAAGTACTTTTTCATAATGTTTTCATTAAAGGGTTAAAGAATAGGGTAAAAGTACTTTAAGGCCTTTGAAACAAATAGTATTACAGGTGTACATCAGGTGTACCGGCCCCGGGAAACAGGTGAACGAAAGGTGAGAGCAGGTATAGAACTAAAGCGATTGTATAAATGCAGCAAAATTATCTTCGGTCTGCAGGCCCAGTTTTTTCCGGAGCCGGTAACGGGCCGTCTTCACACTATCGGGCGCAATATTTAGGATATTGGCCATTTCTTTGATCGTCAGGTTCATTTTGATGAGGCAGCAGATCTTTATTTCATTCGGGCTAATGTCCGGGAACCTGGAAATGAGTTTTTGTTGGAAATTCTTGTTCAGGCTTTCAAAACTGAGCTGGAATTCCTCCCATTCTTTGTCCCTGGATGCACCCATCTGCAGGAGCTTATTGATTGCCTGGTTTTGCTGCAGGTAGGCCGGGCTGATGCTTTCTTTCAGGTCATTGATCAGTTCATTCCGGATGCTCATCTGTACCGCCATAGCCGAGAGTTGACTTTCTTTAAAATCTATTTCGTTTTGCAATACCTTTTGCTCCTGCAGGAGTGCCTGCTGCTTCAGTGTCCAATTACTTTCCTGCAGGAGGAGGATCTCCTGCTGTTGCTTGTGGATGCGCCGCTGCTTTTTCAGGAAGAGGTACAAGGTAAGGACTACAGCGCAGAGGATGAAGGCTACCAGTGCAGAGATAAGGGTATGGGTCCTTATTTTTTCTTTAGCCACCATAAGCTCCTGGCTTTTTTGTTCGCTATGATACTGGGCTTCAAGATTTTTACTTAACTGCTCTTGTTCCTGGTTATCCCTTAGGCTTTTTACAGCATCTATATCAAGCTGTATCTCCAGCGCCTCCCGGAATAGCTTTTTATCTTGGAGTAATGTCCTTTTAGCGCTTAAGGCTTTGACCAGGAAGCTTAAGTCATTGAGCGTGCGGGCATGAGTAATTGCAGCATTCAAAAAAAGAGTAGCTGAATCGTTGGTCGTATGGCTGCTATACCATCGGTGTAAAGCCAATTCTGCTTGCACCTGTGCCTGTACATTTTGGGTCTTTTGTGCGATCAATAAGGCTTCCCCGTACAGGGGAATGCTGGCTGCTGTTTTATGCTGTGCCTGCAAAATATCGCCCATTGCAATCAAAGAGCCGGGCAGGTAAACGGAATCTTGCTCCATTTTTCTTTGAGACAAGGCCTTTGCAAAGAAAGTTTCTGCCTGCCTTGGCTGGGATTGTTTCAGGTAGAGATTGCCGGTCAGTTGATAGAGAATACCCAGGCTGCCGGTGGTATCTTGCTTAAAATCGTATTCTTCTAAGAGCTGTAAGCCCATATTTAATGCTTCTGCGGTGGCACCATCCCGGGCTTTTATAGTGGCCAGTAAGATTTTTGCACGGGCCATACCCAGTCTTGCTGCCCCCGGATGGTTTTTGAGGGCAGATTCATAGAGCGCTAATGAGCGCAGGGCAAAGGTCCTGCCATTAACCAGGCTGCTGCCATAGCTTGCAAAGCCCAGGTACAGGTTGGCTTCTGCCATGCCCGGGGCATCGTTTTGCCGCTCAGAGGAAGATAAGGCTGCATCGAACAGTGTTATGGCCAGGCTGTCTTTGTCCGCTACCAAAGCGCGCCAGCCTTCCCGGATCAATGGATATTTACTTTGTGCCGATAGTTTGTCGGTATGCAGGGCAAGCAGATAAATAAACAGGAAGAAACGCAGCGGATTTGTTTTAAATATACGCATCGTTTAGGTTCGGTTGCTAGTGATGGAAATAGGTTTTTATGGATAGATTTTTGTGCAAAAGAGTGAAATGGACTTGTAAGAGATGCCTTTCCGGTTAATATTTTTCTTCTTTAAATAATTCACCATTGGCCTGGTAATAATACCATATGCCCGCTCTTTTGGAGACGGGAATCAATTCGACCTCAGGTTCGCCGCTTGCCGTTACCGTACCTGCCACCTCTACTGTATCGATCCGGTAAGTGTATTTGCCCAGGATCTTGATCTGCCCGTTATTGTAAAATTCTTCATAGGCACCCAGTAGTAAAAGGTATTCCATGCCCTCCCATTCAACTTTTGAGTATTGAAAGGTCTTTCGTTTTGCTCCGTTGGGATGATAATATTCCCAATAGCCGAGCGTTTGATTAGCTTCATAGTAGCCGACAGATTTTATACTGCCATTCTTATAGAATTCTGACCAGCGCCCGTTTTTCACCAGGAGATGGCCGCCTTCCAGCTCCTCTCCCAGTTCTCCTTCCACCAGCACATGCTCTTTCATATCCAGGAGCCGGTAGGTATAGGGTTTATCAAAACTCAGGAATACGGTCCATAAACTGTCGTTTTCCCGCCAGAGGTAATAAGTGCCCTCCCGGTCCGTTTTTAAGGTATCAGTCAGTAATCCGGTCTCTGCTCCGCGAAACGGCATTTCGGTCTGCGCCGTTCCCCTTAAAGAGAACAGGATGATAATCAGCAATAAAACATAAAGTCGGGGGCAATGGAGCTGCTTCATGAGTAACAGGTAATCTATGTAAATATACATATCTTCTATTTAACTTTATTTTTCTGCTATTTTGTCAGTTAATTGTCTGAATTGTGTAGTTTTGCAGTTTATTTTTGAGTATGTTAGAAACCCCTACAAAGACCATCGACGAGACCCGGCAGGGTGAGGCTTTTGAAGCCTTTCAAAATGACCCTAACCAATACAGGAAGCATTTCTATATTGAGAGTTATGGCTGTGCGATGAATTTTAATGATAGCGAAATTGTAGCCTCCATCCTGAACGAAAACGGCTTCGGAGCTACCCGTAATATTGAAGATGCCCACCTGATCCTGATCAATACCTGTTCTATCCGGGAGAAAGCAGAGCAGACGGTGCGCAACCGCCTCGTGCATTTCAAAGGACTGAAAAAGAGCCGTCCCGAAATGCTGGTAGGGGTATTGGGCTGTATGGCAGAGCGATTGAAGGCAAAGCTGCTGGAAGAAGAGAAGCTGGTGGACCTGGTAATAGGCCCGGATGCTTACCGCTCTTTACCTGCCCTGATAGCCGATGCAGAAGGTGGCCAGAAAGGCGTAAATGTATTGCTGAGCCGTGAAGAGACCTATTCTGATATTGCCCCGGTGCGCCTGGATACAAATGGCGTAAGTTCCTTTGTGAGCATTATGCGTGGTTGTAATAATATGTGTACCTTCTGCGTGGTGCCATTTACCCGTGGTCGTGAGCGTAGCCGCGATGCCCATTCTATTATCCGCGAAGTACAGGACCTGGTAGACAGAGGGTATAAAGAAGTAACCCTCCTGGGGCAGAACGTAGACAGTTATTATTGGATGAGCCAGGATGGCACAGAAGAAGTAACTTTTGCAAAACTGCTGGAAATGACGGCTTTGGTATCGCCTAAGCTCAGGGTACGTTTCAGTACTTCCCATCCTAAAGATATTACCGATGAGGTATTGTTTACCATGAAAAAGTATGACAATATCTGTAAAAATATACATTTACCCCTGCAGAGCGGCTCTACCCGTGTTTTGCAATTGATGAACCGTACTTATACCAAAGAATGGTACCTGAAAAAGGTAGACCGCATTCGCGAGGTATTGCCGGAATGTGCCATCACCTGTGATATTATTACCGGCTTTTGTACCGAGGCAGAGGAAGATCACCTGGAGACCCTGGAAGTGATGCGCTATAGTAAATATGACTTATCTTATATGTACATCTATTCTGAAAGGCCGGGTACACTTGCTGCACGCCGCTATACAGATGATGTGCCTGATGAGGTGAAAAGCCGCAGGCTGAAGGAAGTGATCGAGGTGCAGGGTAAATCCAGCATTGAAGTGTTCAGCGCCTGTATCGGGCAGACCTTTGAAGTGCTGATAGAAGGTAATAGTAAGCGGAGCGAGGAGCATTGGAGTGGCAGGACCACACAGGGACGTATGGCCGTGTTTCCTAAGGGAGACTGGAACCTGAACAAAGGAGATTTTGCTACGGTGAAAATCAATGATGCGACCAGCGGTACCCTGATCGGGGAAATTGTTTTTGTTTAATTGTAAAATTTGGAAATGTGCTGATGTTGAGCTGTCGATGCCGGGACACTTTTGGTCTACCTGGTAGCGTAGTACAAATCAAGGAAGCAAAATTTTGATTTTTGACTTTTAAATTTTGAATTAAAGAATGGATTTACAAGCAATAAAGAACAGATTCGGAATTATAGGAAATGACCCTGCTTTGAATTATGCTTTACAGGTAGCGACCCAGGTGGCCAATACCGATCTGAGCGTACTCATTATGGGTGAAAGTGGTGTCGGTAAAGAAGTTTTTTCCCAGATTATACATAACCTTTCCGCGAGGAAGCACAACCCCTTTATCGCGGTGAACTGTGGTGCGATCCCGGAAGGGACTATCGACTCGGAATTGTTCGGTCACGAAAAAGGTTCCTTTACCAGTGCCAGCGATCAGCGTAAAGGGTACTTTGAAAGTGTGAACGGTGGTACAATTTTCCTGGATGAGATCGGGGAGATGCCCCTGGGTACACAAGCACGTTTGTTGCGTATGCTGGAGACCGGGGAGTACCTGCGTGTGGGTTCATCTAAAGTGATGAAAGCCGATGTGCGCGTGATTGCCGCTACCAATAAAGACCTTTTGCAACTGACCAAGGAAGGCAAATTCAGGGAAGATCTCTACTATCGCTTGAATACAGTACCTATCCGCGTTCCCTCTTTGAGAGAGCGTAAAGAAGATATTTATCTTTTGTTCCGGAAATTTGTGATCGATTTTTCAGAACGCTATAAAGCCACTCCCATCCAGCTGGACGATGTGGCCCGCCAGATGCTTACCAATTATCCCTGGCCGGGGAATGTACGCGAACTGAAAAATATGGCCGAGCAGATATCCGTTTTGTCTATAGATAAAATTGTAAATGCAACGGCTTTGGGCAAATTCTTACCAAAGACAGAACCTGGCAATACCATGCCGATGCTGGCACCGCCACCGGATGCGCCTATGCGCAGCCCGAATGCAGGTAGCGATAGCGGCACTTCTTCTACAGAAAGAGAGATACTTTACAAGTTTTTGTTTGACCTGAGGAAAGACTCCAATGATATCAAACAATTACTGTTTGAATTACTGCAACAGCAGGGTATGGGCAATACTGTACCCAAAAATAATCAGGCCACGGCTAATGAAGGCTTCAGCCTGCCACCGGCGATGAATTATAATCAGCAGCAGCCCGTACAGGAGCAAAAACCTTTCGTGAGCTATCCTTCTGCTGATAGCCCGGTCATCATCAATCCGGGTAGTGATATACATGATCATGAAGAGGTGGAAGAGTCCCTGTCTTTAATAGACCGGGAAAGAGAATTCATCACCAAGGCGCTGCAGAAACATAAAGGTAAACGCAAGGATGCGGCTCATGAATTGGGCATATCTGAGCGAACATTATACCGGAAGATCAAAGAATACGATATAGATGAATAAACAAAATAAGGCGCGACTGATCGTGCCTTATTTTATAATGCAGGTATATATGGCGAGGGATAGTGTATATCTCAGAAAACATCTTTATTTTTACCCTTACAATATTATTGATTTTTAAATTTTATACTTATGCGCTGGAGAGGCGAAAGGCAAAGCGATAACGTAGAAGACCGCAGGGGAATGAGTGGCGGCGGTAAAGTCGCCGTTGGTGGTGGTTTAGGAGCGATCATAGTTTTGGTGATCGGTTTGTTGATGGGTAAAGACCCCACTATGCTGATCGGTGATATGATGAGCAATAGCGAGCAGACCAGCGGTGTGCAGCAGGGACAATACCAGAATGCAGCCGATCCCAATGATACTACCGGACAGCTGGTGAGTATGGTATTGGCGAGCACAGAAGATGTGTGGTCAGATATATTTCGCCAGGCGGATGCAGGTTATCAAAAGCCTACTTTAGTTTTATTCACCGGCAGTACAGCTACTGCATGCGGACAGGGACATGAAGCCATGGGCCCCTTTTACTGCCCGGCAGATAGTAAAGTTTATATTGATCTGGCCTTTTGTACAGAGCTGAGAGATAAGTTCAAAGCCCCCGGAGAGGCTGCGATTGCTTACGTGATCGCGCATGAGGTGGGCCATCATATTCAAAACCTGATGGGTACCTCTGCCAAAGTGCAAAGTATGAGGGGGCGTTTAAGCGAAGCGCAATACAATAAGTACTCCGTAGCCCTTGAACTGCAGGCCGACTTTTATGCCGGTATCTGGGCCAATAAAGCCCAGCAGGCGAGGAAGATCTTTGATCAGGCAGATATAGAAGCTGCTTTAAAGGCCGCTAATGCCATCGGGGATGATAAATTACAGAAAGAAGCACAGGGATATGTGGTGCCGGATGCCTTTACACATGGCACTTCCCAGCAACGTATGGAATGGTTTATGAAAGGCTATAAAACCGGAGATTTAAACCAGGGGAATACTTTCAGAGCATTAGGATTAAACTAAAAATAACAAGGTATTCATCACCCATCACCCATCACCCATCACCCATCACTTATCACTTTTCTCACTTTTAAATTTTGAATCTGTCTTGTCGATAATCGTTAAAGGGCTTAGCCGTAAGTACGGTGAACAAATAGCCGTAAATAATATTTCGTTTGATATAGGAAAAGGTATTGTAGGTTTTTTAGGTCCTAACGGGGCCGGTAAATCTACGACCATGAAAATGCTGACCACCTATGTGCCGCCCACTTCAGGTACTGCATCAGTCTGCGGATTTGATATAGAAAAAGACGTTTTATCCGTGCGCAGGCATGTGGGCTATCTGCCCGAGAGCAATCCCCTGTACTATGATATGTACGTAAGAGAATACCTGAACTTTGCTGCGGGCATACATCAGTTGTCCAATGTTAAAGCAAAAGTAGAAGACGTGATCGGGATGACCGGGCTGGGCAAAGAAGTACATAAAAAACTAGGACAATTATCTAAAGGATATAAGCAACGTGTGGGTCTGGCACAGGCTATGATCCATAACCCGGATGTACTGATCCTGGATGAACCCACCTCCGGCCTTGATCCGAATCAACTGGCAGATATCCGCGACCTGATCGTTAAGCTCGGGAAAGAAAAGACTGTTTTACTGTCCACCCACATCATGCAGGAAGTACAGGCCATGTGCAGCCGCGTGATCATTATCAAAGACGGCAGCATTGTAGCTGATGATGCCATTGGTAATATACAGGCACAGACAGAAAATAAAAATACCATTATAGTGACGTTGGAAATAGACCTGCAGCAGGCAGATTTTAAAGAGATTGCTACCATAGAGTCCATTCGCCTGTTAGAAGGCAAAACCTGGGCTTTACAAACCAGTCATCCCGATAAACTCCGCAAAGCATTAATGCAATGGGCACTTCAAAAAGATTATACCATCGCTTCGCTCCAAACAGAAACGAAGTCATTAGAAGAAGTCTTCCGTGATTTAACGAAAAGTGAATAGAGAATAGAGTATAGTGGTATATCAGGAATTTTCTAAACATTAATCATAGCTTGCACAAAAAAAAGCTTCAAAAATGAGAGCAAGTGTATTACATACAAAAAGTGTTTCTTTTGCTATAAGGATTATTAACTTGTATAAATACCTGATTGCTGAAAAGAAGGAGTTTGTGTTGAGCAAACAATTGTTGAGATCAGGAACTGCCGTTGGTGCTATGATCAGTGAAGCTCAATTTGCCCAAACGAAGCCTGATTTTATTACGAAACTTCACATAGCCGTAAAAGAAGCAAATGAAGCGACCTATTGGTTATACTTGATGTATAAGACAGACTATATCCTGGAAGCAGAATATTGCTCCCTGAAGATAGATTGCGATGAATTACTGAAACTACTTACTGCAAGTTTGAAAATAGCAAAGAGTAACATTAATCAAAAAGAATAGCGTACTTATTTACTCTTCACTATTCACTCTTCACTCTTCACTCTTCACTCTTCACCATTCACTATTCACTATTCACTAAAAAAAATGCCACTCAGAACCATAAATGCCACACGATATATATCACCCCTCCGGGAAGGCGGCTCATTGCCTGCTATTGTCGAGGGCGACGATAATTTTTTATATGTATTAAAATTCCGGGGAGCGGGACAGGGATTGAAAGCCTTGATCGCAGATGTGATCGGGGGAGAGATCGCCAGGCTGCTGGGGCTGAAAATGCCCGAAATGGTATTGGTAGAGCTCGCTGAAGGCTTCGGCAGGACAGAACCTGATGAAGAAATACAAGACCTCCTGAAAGCAAGCACCGGGCTTAACCTCGGCGTACACTTTTTAAGTGCTGCCATTACATTTGACCCGGAAGTACATAAAGTAGATGCAGCAACCGCAAGCCTCATCGTATGGCTGGATGCTTACCTGATGAATATTGACCGTACAGCGAAGAACACCAATATGCTGATCTGGAACAAAGAACTCTGGCTGATCGATCATGGTGCTTCCATGTATTTTCACCACAACTGGGATAGTTTACCCACTTCTTTGCAGAGTCCTTTTGCGATGATCAAAGATCATGTCCTGCTGCCTTATGCTACAGAACTGGATGCTGCAGCACAAAAAGCTTTAGCCATACTGACACCGGAAAATATAGCAGCCGTTGTTGCGCTCGTTCCTGATGAATGGATGCAGGAGTCAGAACCGGAAAGAAGCCTGGCGGAAATTAAAAACGGGTATCAACAGTTTTTAAATGAACGCCTGCAACATAATGCTCAATTTTTAAAACAGGCCAGGGATGCAAGATAAACACCTGTATGAATACACCGTGGTCCGTATCGTACCCCGTGTAGAGCGTGGCGAATTCATCAATGCCGGTATCTTATTGTATTCCAAAAAAGCCAATTACCTTTCGGGCCGCTTTGTGGTAAACAGGGAGAAGATCCTTGCATTAGATCCGCTTGCAGATATCGACCTCATTGCAGCACAATTGCAGGGACTGGAAAGAATTACCAAAGGAGAAAAAAGCTGTAAGTCGCCAATAGCAGCACTGGACAAGGCTTCCCGCTTTCGCTGGCTGAGTGCAAACAGGAGCACCATTATCCAGACTTCAGCTATACATCCGGGATATGCAGAGGACCTGGACACTGCAGTGGAAAGATTGATGCAACAGTATGTGTTATAATTAAATTTTTAAAGGTGTCTGAACAATCAGTATTCTTGTCACATTGAATTTGTCGCAATGCGGCAAGAATTGAGCCTGACATTTGTCATTCTGAGCCAGGTCGAAGGATCGACGGTGCTCAATAGGATAAATCTGTTTGCCTTTTTAGACACCGCCTTCTATTAGTATAAGGGTCATTATTTGCCCCGACTAGCCTCTTCTGCCAAACAGCAAGCTGCCGATACGGACCATATTTGAACCTTTAGCGATCGCCATTTCGTAATCACCGCTCATGCCCATAGATAATGTATCGAAACTTTGCTCGAAAAGAAAAGTACCTGATTTGTGCACTTCGAAAGTCTGTTTCAGTGCATTGAATTCTTTTCGCACCTGGCTTTCATCTTCTGAAAAGCTGGCCATGCCCATCATGCCGCGGATGCGCACATGAGCGAGTTCAGCTTTGTTGGTTTCATAATAAGCGCCAAACTGGAATAATTCTGTATTGTCGAAACCGAATTTGGTCTCTTCCGTAGCGATATGTACCTGCAGGAGACAATCAATCACCCGGCCTGATTTTTTGCCCTGTTTATTGATCTCCAGCAGCAGTTTTAAGCTATCCACTCCATGGATCAGGTGTACAAATGGTGCAATGTATTTTACTTTATTGGATTGGAGGTGCCCGATAAAATGCCAGCGGATATCCTCAGGCAGCGCTCCTGTTTTCTCCAGTAATTCCTGTACATAATTTTCCCCGAAATCTCTTTGTCCCAAATCATACAGGGTCTTTATATCAGCAGCCGGTTTCAGTTTTGAAACAGCTACCAGTGTTACATTTTGATTCTTGAGTTGTTCAGAAAGAGATAAGTAGGCGAGTGTATTAACCATCAGAATATTGCTATAGATAAGTCCGGCGCATCAAGATTTATTGGCTACGCCGGACCTTAAATTTAATATTGTTCTTTTTCGTTGGGGAAATCTTTACTTCTTACATCAGCTATATAATTGGCAGCTGCCGTACGGATGTCGTCCCTTAAATTAGCATATCTCCTCAGGAAGCGCGGAGAGAAATCTTTGGTAATACCCAGGAGGTCGTGCATCACCAGTACCTGTCCGTCCACATGCATACCCGCACCAATGCCGATCACAGGGATCTCTAATTCCTCAGATACACGCTTACCCAGGCTTGCCGGGATCTTTTCCAGCACCAGCGCAAAAGCACCGGCTTCCTGCACCATATGTGCATTCCGGATCAATTCTTCTGCTTCAGCATCTTCTTTGGCACGTACCGTATAGGTGCCGAACTTATAAATAGATTGCGGCGTTAAGCCCAGGTGGCCCATTACCGGTATGCCCGAAGAAACAATACGGGTAATCGATTCACAGATTTCTTTACCCCCTTCAAGCTTTACCGCATGTGCTCCTGATTCTTTCATGATACGTATAGAAGACTTCAACGCCTCTTTGCTGTCGCCCTGGTAAGAGCCGAAGGGCAGATCACATACAACAAAGGCCCTTTTAGCACCACGTACTACAGAGCCGGCCATGAAGATCATCTGGTCTAAGGTGATGGGAAGCGTGGTCTCATAACCCATCATGGTATTAGAAGCAGAATCGCCCACCAGGATAACATCTATACCCGCTTCATCAAAAATGCCGGAAAAGGCATAGTCATAGGCTGTAATCATCGATATCTTCTCGCCAGTCTGTTTCATCTTTTGAAGACTATGCGTGGTCACTCTTTTTATTTCACTATGTACCGACATATAAACGTGTTTTTTATTGTCAACAATCTGTCAAAAGTACCAATTTAAATGAAATACAAAGGGAAAATAAAGAAAGGATATTGCTAAGCAATATACACCGCCCGGGCATATTCAGGCAAGATCCGGAAAGTCTGTTTTCTTAATGAGAATTTATCATTTGTAAAATATCGTTTGATTTATTTGGCTTAATTTTGCCGGGATATTTGAAAAACAGATAATAAAATAAAGAATTATACAATGAGTAAAGGTCCGATCTCCCAGTTTATAGAACATCACTACAGGCACTTCAATGCAGCAGCTTTAGTAGATGCAGCCAAAGGTTATGAAGCACATTTGAATGAAGGCGGTAAAATGCTGATTTCCCTGGCCGGTGCCATGAGTACTGCTGAATTGGGCATTTCTCTGGCAGAAATGATCCGCCAGGATAAAGTGGCAATCATCTCCTGCACAGGCGCTAACCTGGAAGAAGATGTGATGAACCTGGTGGCTCACTCTCATTATAAACGTGTACCTAACTATCGTGACCTGACTCCACAGGATGAATGGGACCTTCTGGAAAACCATTACAACCGTGTAACCGATACTTGTATTCCTGAAGAAGAAGCCTTCCGTCGTTTACAGTCACACCTGGAGAAGGTATGGAAAGATGCTGAAGCTAAAGGTGAGCGCTATTTCCCACACGAATTTTTATACCAGGTGGTGAAGAGTGGCGTACTGGAGCAATACTATGAGATCGATCCTAAAGATTCATGGATCGTGGCAGCAGCAGAGAAGAACCTGCCTATTGTTTGCCCGGGTTGGGAAGACAGCACGACCGGTAACATCTTTGCCAGCTACTGCATCAAAGGCGAGTTGCAGGTAAGCACCGTGAAAGGCGGTATCGACTATATGATCTACCTGACCGAGTGGTATCGTGCCAACTCCGGTGGTAAAGGAGTCGGGTTCTTCCAGATAGGTGGTGGTATTGCAGGCGACTTCCCGATTTGTGTAGTACCGATGATGTACCAGGATTTAGAATGGCATGATGTTCCTTTCTGGTCTTATTTCTGCCAGATCTCTGATTCCACGACTTCCTATGGTTCCTATTCCGGAGCCGTACCGAACGAAAAAATTACCTGGGGTAAGTTAGACATTAACACTCCGAAATATATTGTAGAAAGTGATGCCACGATTGTTGCACCCCTGATTTTCTCTTATATCTTAGGACACTAGAATTAATATAGTGTGCCTGGGAAGCATACAGAAAAGGTTATACGGGTAGTATCGTATAGCCTTTTTTGGTGCTTGTATAAATAGTAAGTGTATAGAATAAACAAGTTTTATGTCCCTTAAAATAGAGTCCGGAAAGACTATAAAATTAGCTTTGCCATTGATCTTTGGCGAATTGGCGCAGATGTTATTGCACATTATAGATACTGCAATGATCGGCGCATTGGGCGGTGACAGTTACAAGCAGGTAGCTGCCGCTGCATTGGCATTGAGTGTGATCAATATCCCTTTTGTATTGGGTATCGGTATTACCATGTCTGTATCTCAACTGGTGTCTATGGCTAAGGGTAAAGGAGATGACGGCGCTATATCTCATTATTTTTATAACGGCTTTTGGTTGTGTGCCGTAGCCGCAGTATTGATCTCAGTCGGACTGGAACTGGGACAAAATATCCTGTTTCATTTAGGCCAGGACGAAGAGGTGGCGCAACTGGCACAGCCTTTCTTAAGAGTAATGGGCATCTCCATAATTCCTATGCTATTGTTCATGACCTTAAAACAATTTACCGATGGCCTGGAATATACCCGTACCGCTATGGTTTTATCAGTACTGTCTTTGCCTTTGAATGTATTTATCAACTGGCTCATCATATTCGGTAATTGGGGCTTTCCCAGGCTGGAAATGGTGGGGGCGGCTTATGGTACACTCATTACCCGTACGGTCATATTCCTGATCCTGGCCTATATCATCTTTACCCACAGGATCTACAAGCCGTATATGTCATTGAGAAAAGAACAATGGCAGTTAAAGAAAAAGAGCATCAAAGAGCTGCTGAATATTGGCGTGCCCAGTAGTTTGCAGGTGGGTATGGAAGCCGGAGTGTTTGCCGTTTCCGCCATCATTGTAGGTAGTTTTGGTGCTATGCAGCTGGCTGCGCACCAGATCGCCCTGCAATGCGCCTCCTTCACCTTTATGGTGTCTATGGGATTGAGCCAGGCAGGCTCCATAAGAACCAGCAATGCATTCGGGCAATCAGATAAGATCCGGATCGGTAATATCGGTAAGAGCACCTTATTGATGTCGCTGGGCTATGGGATCTTCTGCGCCTTATTCTTTATCGCCCTGAAAGGAACCTTGCCGCTTTTGTTCTTAGAAGACGATGGTTCCGGTACCGGTAATAGTGCCGTGATCGGTTTAGCCTCTTCTTTGCTCCTCCTTGCAGGTCTCTTCCAGATATCCGATGCCACGCAGGCCGTAAGCGCCGGGATTCTAAGAGGGATCAAGGACGTGAAAACCCCTACATTGCTCATCTTCGTGGCCTATTGGGTACTTGGTTTGCCGCTGGGTTACTGGCTGGCCGTAGCTTTTGATATGAAAGCTTCCGGTATCTGGTTAGGTTTCATTATCGGGTTAACGTTTTCATCTTTATCTTTGACCAAAAGATTTTTCAATAAACTCAAATAAATTAAATGATGTACAAAATATTGTCTGCCCTTTTGATGCTTTCTGTTGCTTATGGCGCTTCTGCACAACATAATATAGATACTGCGGCCATAAAGGCCGATGATGCAAGGATCTCTCAGTGGGCAGCAACCTGTGTTGTAGAAAGAGGATGGATAGATATTGCCGACAAAGGCCAGGGCTATGCTTCTGCAGGTGCCGATCAGAATGCTACCGGTCCTTTGTCCAGTACCACACCTAATATCGTGAGCCTGGGCGACAGTGGGGTAGCCGTGCTGACCTTTGCCCAGCCTATAAAGAATATGGCAGGTCCGGACTTTGCTGTTTTTGAAAACGGTTTCCTGCATCCTACAGACAGTGGCCTGGCTTTCCTGGAACTGGCTTTTGTAGAAGTAAGTTCTGATGGCGTTAATTATGTGCGCTTCCCGGCCTATTACAATGGCCAGGACACGGCTCAGGTAACTAACTTTACTTATGTGAAAGGACAAGACTATGTCAATCTTGCCGGCAGGTATATTCATGGTTATGGTACGCCCTTTGACCTGGAAGAATTAAGCGATAGCACAGCAGTCGATATCAATAATATCACACACGTGCGCATTGTGGATGTTATTGGCAGCCTGGACACGGCAATAGGTAGTAAAGATGCTTTGGGCAGGATGATCAACGATCCTTATGCTACCGTCTTTGCTTCCGGAGGTTTTGACCTCACCGGTGTGGCCGTATTGAATGCTACACCAAATGCGATCAAACCTGCAGATAATGATCATTATATTACGCTGAGTCCCAATCCTGTAAAGAATACTATGGTGATTCATGCAGATAAGCTACCGGCATTTTACTATCAAATAGTTAATATTAATGGAAGCACCGTTAAACGCGGAAATGCGGAAAGTGGCGCTGCTGTTGATGTTTCAGCTTTGCCGGCCGGAGTATATTATTGTATTTTGAAATATGGAGGCAGTAAAAGATCAATAAAATTTGTGAAACAATAAACCATATTGGTTATTTTTACGTCTATATAGATAATTAATGCTGATGGAGCCATACATCCGGATTAAAAGAAGGGTGTTTGAGGAAACCAGTAGACCATTTTAGAACCTTAAACTGAACAGACATGAAATTTGCGATTGAATTAGAGCCGAATTATACCATAATAGCTCCGGAAGTAGACGTAATGGATAAGGAATTTGCAGAGGCATTATTTGCCAAGATTAAAGAGGGATTGGAAGCTAACGCAAATCAGAATTTCATTATAGATCTAGGAGTTGTTCAACAAATGGTTAATGACAGTGTACATCCTCTTTTGTGTATCCAGGAAGCTGTGGAAGCAACAGAAGGAAATCTGGTGTTTACCAATGTTCAAGAACTTGTTTTACAAAAAATAAAGCAGGAACGTCTTCACTTAAGTCTTCAGCTGGCCAATACAATGGAAGAAGCGATCACTTTGGTGAATAATGATGAGAAGATGGCGCGTGGATTGTTGAACGAAATGTAATCTTCGAAATCTTGAAAATCACTATTCTTGGAAATAACTCTGCCATCCCGGCGCATGGCCGCAATCCCAGCGCCCAGATTGTAGAGATAAAGGACCTTTTACTCCTCATAGACTGCGGAGAAGGTACCCAGATGCAAATGATCAAATACGGGATCAAGCGCAGTAAAATACGCTATATCCTTATTTCTCACCTGCATGGAGATCATTATTTTGGCTTGATCGGTCTGATCAATAGCTTCGGCTTACTGGGAAGGACCGATCCCTTACATATCTATTGTCCCGAATTATTACCGGCAATTATCCAGGCACAACTGGATGCCTCCAGCGCTCATTTGCCTTACGAGCTTCATTTTCATACGATCAGTGATGCCGGGGCAAGGACCATACTGGTGGATAATAACGTATTCAAGATTAGTTGTTTCCCGGTTGAGCACCGGATTGCCACACATGGATTTGTAATTACCGAAAAGGCCAAAGCCCGTAAACTGGATATTGAAGCCTGCAGGAAATACGAGATACCACAGTATTTCTATAAGCGATTACAGGCCGGAGATGATTACGAGCAGAAAGACGGTACTTTAATTCCCAATGAATCGGTAACCTTGCCTGGACCGGGAGATAAAGTGTACGCTTACTGTGCCGATACACGTTATACCTTGTCCTTTGTGGAAGATGTCAGAGGTGCCGATCTTATCTATCATGAATCCACTTACCTGGATGCCGATGTAGACCTGGCGATATTGAGGTATCATACTACTGCTGTGCAGGCTGCGGAGTTGGCACAGGCTGCCGATGCGAAGCGATTAATGTTGGGCCACTACTCCAGCCGGTACAAAGAAATAGAGGCTTTTGAAGCAGAGGCAAAACGCGTGTTTCCCAATACAGTAGCGAGTTTCGAGGGATTAGAAATACATGTTTAAGAAATTATTAAAAAATATTTGGCAGGAAAAATTATTATCTTATCTTTGCAATCCAATCGACACGGAGGCTATAGCTCAGTAGGTTAGAGCGTCGGTTTGTGGTTCCGAAGGTCGTGGGTTCGAGACCCATTAGCCTCCCCCGAGATAAGCCGCTTAAAGCAATTTAAGCGGCTTTTTTATGCCCGGTAAATATGTGTTTAAGCTTGTCTTAATTCTATTTTTATTTAATCGTGTCTGTGCTACAAATGTTATAGGAGTTTTTAAGCTTAAAATAAAGCCAAATTCACAATTAATGGGATAAGTGCAGTTTGTACAGGAAGCATCGCGAAAATATCGATACAGCTAAGCAGGAGGAGGAGAAGAGGCTACTAATGGCAGATATTTAAACAATATACTTATCTGGTTTTTTATGCATATATTTAGTGTATGGATAAATTTATAAAAGTGAACTTAGCAGATGATACTTCGGTTTACATAAGTACCCAGTACATCGTTTCAGTGGAAGATGTAGCGCTTAAGAGTATTGATAAGGTTAAATCCCATATTCATACAGTTTGCGGGATTTATAAAGTACAACAAAGTATTGAAGAAATCAATGACCTGTTGGACGAACACCTGTTTTACCGCCAGAGATTTTAGTGTTTATGGATTGTTCTTGAGGCCTTCAAGCTTTGAGATATATTTATTGAGCCTGATGTGCTGCATAATCAATTTTTTGTCTACATACAGACCCCTGTGTTGTTCTATAGATTCTTTGATCAGGTCCCTGTGTTCAGGATATTTTACTAATGCATTTTGGTAACTCTCATTATTAAATTTGCTAATCACTTCAATGATCAGGGTAAGAATTCTGAACTTGTTTTTAATATCTTCCTTTTTGCGATAAATATAAAGCAGCCTGTTTGCAGCTTTTTGTAATATAGGCAGGGCTATATGCTGCAAATCTTTAACCAGTAGCGCAGAGTTGATGCAATTTTCATAATCAACAGTAGCTTTGGCTATATGCCCGGACTGTTCTTTTGTTTTTCCGGATTCTATCAGGCAATTTAATAATGCTTTAATTTTTGAGGGGCGTAATCGTTCCTGATATTCCTTTTCGAATGCTGAAATATCTTTCATGTTATATACTAAAGGGTCTGTAGCAAATAATATCGTAGGATAAAATGCTATTTTAGGACTGTAAATTAATGCATTATAACCAGTAAAGTGTTTAATGGCAGTGAGAATTTCCTTAATATTTTGCTATAAATAGGCTAAATGGCGATGTTGCACTCAGAAACTCGCGAAGCGCGTTTTATTAAAGTACTTTGGATATTTGTTTCCGTGCTGTTCGATAGGTTAGCGAAGCGTATGTCGAACAATCAATAACCCGGGATTTAAAATCCTTTTATTAGCTGTTCCGGATATGCAATTCACAGGTGTAAAGTTTATCGAATTCTTTCTGTTCAGACTTTCTAAACATCATGCACGATAATGGATGCTCCAAAAATTTTAAATGGCTCCTATATTTTGTGCAGTAGTAGCTAATAGATTATATTGCTAAGTAATTTAAAATTTATAACATGGGTAGCGCATTATTTACAATTTCAGTTCTTTTCATTATATGGCTTGTTGTCAAGCTAAGAAAACTTAAGAAAGAAAATGAAATAGAAATAAAAAAACATATTGATGCTAAAAACGACAATACTCGGCTATATGTAACTAATAACCGTTTAAGTGAGAAAGTGGATGCTTTAATAAAATACGAAGCAATTATTGATGTTGAAAAAGAAGCAAATAATATTAAGGAGAAAGCTAAAGAAGATGCAGCTGCAATAATAGCTCAGGCAAAAAATACATCAACAGACCTGGCAAAACAGTCGAATGAGGAGAAACTCCAAGCAGCCATAGAAATCAACGAGTTAAAAAGTAAAGCAAAAGATACTTTATTTAATGCTCAAATTAAAGCTCAGAATCTTTTAGACAATGCCCAGTCGGAACTTACAAAAGCATTTGACCATTCTTCTAAAATAATAAAAGATGCTGAACTGAAAGCAGAAGAAATTGCTGGCAGTGCATATACAGCAATGAAGAATGCGGAAGAATATGAGCGTATAGTTATTGCCATGAAGAACACTATTAAGGGATATGGAGACGAATATTTAAAACCTACCTTTAGTCTGATTGATGACCTGGCCGAAGAGTTTGGACATGAAGAAGCAGGCCGAAAACTAAAAATAGCAAGGGAAAGAAGTAATACACTTGTCTTGACTGGAAATGCAGCCGTTTGCGAATATGTTGAACAAATCCGTAAGACTACGGCGATCAATTTTGTACTGGATGCATTCAATGGTAAAGTAGATTCTATTTTGTCCAAAGTCAAGAAAGACAACTTTGGTATATTGGAACAAAAAATCCAGGATTCATTTTATCTGGTTAATAATAATGGTAAGGCTTTCCGGGATGCCAGAATTCTTGAAGAGTATCTTTTGGCAAGAATTGAAGAATTGCATTGGGCAGTCATTGTTCAAGAACTCAAGTGGCAGGAGAAAGAAGAGCAGCGAATAATCAGAGAACAGATTAGAGAAGAGGAGAAAGCGAGAAGAGAATTTGAAAAAGCTATGAGAGACGCTGAGAAAGAAGAACAACTGCTTAAGAAACTGATCGAAAAAGCGCAGAAAGAAGTGTCAAAGGCAAGTGAAGCTGAACGTGCCGCACAAATGGAAAGGCTGAGCGAATTGGAGTCTAGACTGTACGCCGCAGAAGAAAAAAACCAACGAGCCATATCTATGGCGCAACAAACGAAAGCGGGCAATGTATATATCATATCAAATGTAGGTTCTTTTGGAGAAGATGTATTTAAAATAGGCATGACACGACGTTTAGAGCCGCTTGACAGGGTTAGAGAACTTGGCGATGCGAGTGTACCTTTCGAGTTTGATGTACACGCAATGATCTATAGTGAGAATGCGCCTCAATTGGAAAGAGAGTTACACAGAAAATTCCTGAAACTACAATTAAACAAAATCAATCCTCGAAAAGAGTTTTTCAAAATCGGCTTGCTGAATATTAAGTATGCAGTAGAGCAACTGGGGATTGAAGCCAAATGGACTATGTCAGCCGAGGCCAAGCAGTACAAAGAAAGTCTGGCAATTGAAGATGCCATGAAAAACAACAAAGAATTAGAAAAAGAATGGATGGAGTACCAGGAGGAGGCTGATCCAGTATCTTTAGAGGAAACACTTGAGGTAGAATAGAAGATCATGTCGATGATGTTCTTATTAGATTGAAATGATTGAATTTAAAATGTATTTATTGGTATTATTTTATAAAATAAATCGTGCTGTTCGATAGGTTAGCGAAGCGTATGTCGAACAATCAATAACCCGGGATCTAAAATCCTTTTATTAGCTGTTCCGGATATGCAATTCAGAGGCATAAGGTTTATCGAATTCTTCCTGTGCTGTAAGTACACAAACACAATCAAATGCAAAAACTAACATTTCTGAAAATTATGTTAGAACACTAGCAATTCTCAGTTTTTAATCAGAAATTTATCTACAAAATAAAAGATTATGCGATTGTTATTAAGTCTTGCGCTACTTTGTAGCCTCAGCAGCCAGGTACTGGCCGGTAATGATACTCATACTTATCCCGGAACCCTCATGGCCGGACAGGAGCAAACAGCAAAAGAAGAAGCCATTGAAAAAGTGGTGCAGCAGGTAAAAGCCGACTATGCCGCGATCAATGAAAAAAAGCTGAACCTCAAAATCCTTAAAATAGAAGAGGGCACCATGGCCCAGGACTGCGGTACTACGGCCAGCGCCACTATTTATAATGCAACTGGCAGCCGCCCGGAGAAGATCGAACGCTGGCTGGCCGGGGATGCAACGGAGGAACTGACGGAATACTATTATAAAGCCGGGACATTGTTCTTTATTTATCGAAAACAAGTCTACTATCCCCCGACAACCGGGGCCGAAGCCGTAGAGGCGGAGTTAAGGATCTATCTCGATAAGGGTAAACCCGTAAAATATATCAGCAGCCAGGGCGATACCTATCAGACAATGGATTTTAAAGCAGAAGTGAATGAAGGGAATGCCTTATACAAGGTGAATACTAAAGAACAACTGTTGGAGGTGATCTGTCCCGCCGAAAAGTAATTTTAAAAGATAAAGAGATAAAAAGAAGTATCATATTTAATGAAGCAATATTTGATCTGTATGACGATGGCGGGCCTGCTCTTGGGCTCCTGCTCGGGCGATAAGGTTTCACAGGAAACAAAAGCAACAGGCAGTAAGCAGGCCGAAGCGGAGGCCTTTAAAGTGCTGTACTCCGCATTTGACCCTGAAAGCAAAAATTATAAAGTCATCTTTTCTGATGCTAAGGATAGTGTTTATTTAAATTCTTACTACGAAGGCGAAGAAAAATTGAATAAGAACGCCAAACTGGTACTGGATGAGGTTACAGAATATGATGTTCGTAAATACACGATCATTTCGGGTACCGACAGTGGGAAATTTATCTATATCAATGAATTGAGCCTTAAGTTTGAATGCATTGATGCCGAAGGAAAGCGCCTGTACAGCCTCAAATTGCAGGAAAATCAATAAGCAATCCAAATTTGAATAGCTAAGCCTGTTGCAATAATGCCGATTATAACAATGCCTTTTATGTAATCTGCTTATCTTTACATACTTAGAGCTATGATTAATACTATGAGGTCGATAATTATAATATTACCCCTGTTTTTACTGTTAGGAGCCTGTAAAGATCAGCCGGCAGAAGTGCCGGAAGATAAAAATGCACTGGTGCAGCAGATGGATGAAAAATATAAAGTGCAGTATGCCGCCTTCGATGAAGGTAATAAACTGCATAAGATCATCTTTGAAGATAAAGACACCAGCTATTTTTGTAATTTCTGCGAAGATTCTACCAAGTTCAATAAAGATGTTGCGTTGAAGGTAATCCAGGCCAGGGATTCCCCCGTGCAGCAGTACCTGGTACTTTCCGGCAGGGATAGCGGCGGCTATTTATATGTGAATGAACAAACGCAAAAAATGGAGTTTGTGAATAAAAGCGGAAAGAAACAATATAGCCTGGACTTGTTGAAAGAATTTCAGTTGCCTCCAAAATAAAACGATCTTTTCTGCCCTTAAATACCCCATCAATTATTAAATTAAGATAATTTGTCACCAAATAGTGACAAATTTTTTTTTGAAATAGGCCAAAATCACGAAAAATACGGGAATTCACGTATTGTATGATACATTTTAAGTTTGGATATTTGGGTATTAAATTTTTTCAAGTATGGAAATGGTAGCAAATGATAGAATTAAACAAGAATTTATAAAAGGTAAAAGCTTACTGGATGAAGGCAGGCATGAGGAGTCAATTAAAATATTTGATGAACTGATTGAAATAAGCATTAGTGAAATGGACAGCTACGAGGACAACCTAACGTTGCATACTTCACTGAACAACAGGGGGATTGCCAAATGTAAGCTGGGGGAAACAATCAATGATAAAACCTTGTACATGAGTGGTGTGAATGACCTTAAAAAAGCAGTGGTTTTATTTGGTCTTAGCGATAATTCACTCAAGCCACAGGCAGCACATAACCTCCGCAAAGCAGAATCTGTGATTAAAGTGTGGGGAGCTTCTTCTGTTGAGGCGGATGCCCAGGCGATGTTTAAGCCGATGTGAAACTCCTGTGAATTCAGGGAGTGTGCCCGGGATGCCGTATAGTGCAGCGCGCTGCAGTGTAGGTATAGTGTATTGTATATCCTGCTATAATATTTCTTGCTGCACACTTTAAGATAAAGCGTGCAGCAAGGCTATAAAAGACAAAGCCATCCTGAAGGATGGCTTTGTCTTTTAATATTGTTACCCGGTCGCAGCATTCGAACTCTTGCTAAAGTATACTTTGCTTGTTATTTGTTGTTATATAGATTAGTGCCAGACTTTCACCGGCTCGCCGGGTATGTTTTTATTCGAAAAGAACACTTAAGTTAAACTTATAATGATACTATCCGCTTTGGGGGATTTCCTGAATTTAATACCGTGCAGCGTAAAAAAGGAAAACACCCCAAAAAGAACCACCTGAAGGTAGATGGTTCATTTCATACTAGGGCTTGTCTTTCAAAGGGTTGTGGTATTTAGTCGGTAAATATGTGTTGAATCATAATTTACTGAACTGCAAATTTCCAACTATTTTATAGATTAAACAATACTGGAATTCCCTAATTTTTAAACCCGGCTGATCATTTGGGCAATAAATTATTCCCTGCACTGTCTTTGTTTTTAGCTCTTTTCATGCGAATATTGTGGCGTAAAATAGTTTAGATATGAAAAAAGCCATCCAGGACCTATACCCGGAAAGTCTGGCCCATTGTTATGGTTGCGGGAAAAATAATCCTGCCGGTCACCAGTTAAAAACTTACCTGGAAGGGGATACCACCATTGCGCACTTCCTCCCGGACGAAAAATATACGGCACTTCCCGGCTCTGTCTATGGCGGATTGATCGCCTCCATGCTGGATTGCCATGGCACCGGTTCTGCAGCAGCCTTTGCTTGCCAGGCAGAAGGCATTACACTGGACCAGGCCGTGATACCGGTAAGGTGCGTTACCGCATCTCTGAAAGTGGATTTTAAAGCACCGGTACCTATGGGCGTTGACCTGGAATTAACAGGGCAATTAAAACATATTGATGGCAGGAAGATCTGGGTTGATATGAGCCTGAGCGCCCGCGGAGTGCTCTGTGCCACAGGTGAAATATTAGCCATCAGGCTCAAAGAAGAAGTCTAAGGTGAAGCATTATGGATACAGGTGGAAAAGGTATTCATCGGCACCATTTATCCCTGCGATCTAAGCAAATTATCCCTACCTTTACGTCCATTAAAATCAAATAATAAGATTACAATGAAATATTTACCAATCGATCAGAAGCTATATCAGAAAAACAGGGAACGCTTTATAAAAGCCATGAAGCCGAATAGTATTGCCATCTTCAATGCCAGCCCGGTGGTTGCAGAGAACGGAGATGCGGTGTATGCTTATAAAGCAAACTCAAATGTAACCTGGCTTTCAGGCATTGTGCAGGAGCAGACTATGGTGATCTTATACCCGGACAATAAGGACCAGTCGGCACGTGAAGTATTGGTGGTACAAAGGCCGGATGAATTATTAGAAAAATGGAATGGTCACCTGCTGCGTAAAGACGAAGCAACAGCGATTTCCGGTATTCAAAATGTACAATATGTAGACAGCATTGATGCTATGCTGCAGGTGTGGATGCATCATGCAGAGTATGTGTACCTCGATACCAATGAAAATGACCGGAGAGGAGATGTGCTGCGTACCGATCTTTTGTTTGTAGACAAGATCATGAAACGCTATCCTTTGCATAAATATGAGCGTGCGGCAGTGATCATGAAAGAGCTCAGGGCGATCAAGACCCGTGAGGAGATCGATATTACACAAAAAGCAGTTGATATTACCCACCAGGCATTCCTGAGGGTCATGCGTGTGATCAGGCCCGGTATCATGGAGTATGAACTGGAAGCAGAAATTACACATGAATTTTTGAGCAACCGGGCTACCCGTCATGCTTATGGCTGCATCCTGGCCAGCGGCGACAGGGCGAGGACATTGCACTATGTGGATAATAACCAGGAGTGTAAAGACGGTGAATTAATCCTTATGGACTTCGGTGCGGAATATGGTAACTATTGTGCAGATCTTTCCCGTACTATCCCTGTAAACGGCAAGTTTTCCAAGCGCCAGGCCGAGATCTATAATGCCTGTCTTAATGTGCACCTTTATTGCGCTTCTATCCTGAAGCCGAAGATAAACTATGCCGACTATATCAATAAAGTGAACCTGGAAATGGAAAAACAATTGATGAAAATCGGCCTGATCTCAAAAGCAGATATTAAAAACCAGGACCCGGAAAATCCTGCCTATAGAAAATATTTCTATCATGGCATCGGCCACCATTTAGGTCTGGATGTACATGATCTGGGTACAAGGAACGAGCCGGTGAAAGAAGGAATGTTGTTCACTATAGAGCCGGGTATTTATATTGAAGAAGAACAGGTCGGTGTACGGATCGAAAATAACTACTGGCTCACCAAAAACGGGAACATTGATTTGTTCAAA
Organism: Bacteroidetes bacterium 43-16; assembly: GCA_001897525.1. Classification (GTDB taxonomy): domain Bacteria; phylum Bacteroidota; class Bacteroidia; order Chitinophagales; family Chitinophagaceae; genus Edaphocola. The sequence goes on from MKTB01000008.1 coordinate 29,644, forward strand.
GGGATACCTATGACCGTTCAGGAAATTGAACGATATATGAAACGTAAATAAGTTTAAGCAATTTTTAATATGCAGCAAAGAATACCACCTGGCGTACAGGTGCAGCGGAAAAAACGTAAGCCTATGGATAATGCTATGCTCGGACTCTTGTCCGGCCTGGTATTCGGTATCATTGGCCTGACGGTTGTGTATTTCATTATTTATCAAAGCCGTGGGTTTGATTTTTATGTAAAAATGTTTACCCGTATGGAGCCGACACCGGCTTATGCGGCAAAGAACATCAGCCTGGCCATGATCTGCAACCTGGCACCTTTTTATTTTTTCCTGAACAGGAAAGCTTACCAAAGCACTAAAGGGGTGATCATTGCTACCGGTATTATGGGCCTGCTCTTCATACTTTATAAGTTTGTATGGTGATAAAAAATATTTTTTTCTGAACTAAAATATTTTTGGCTTTTCAGAAAAAATATTAACTTTGCAGTCCCCTTAAGGGCGGATAGTTCAATGGTGTAATGGTAGCACAACAGTTTTTGGTTCTGTTTGTCTTGGTTCGAATCCAGGTTGAACTACAGGAAATAACAAATGCCCGTTTTTTAACGGGCATTTGTTATTTAAGGCCCTTGAGTATATTTTTTTGCCTTTCCGGCTGTTTCGTTATAATGGCTCATTAGCTGTATATTTTCCTGAAATGGATCAATTACAATAATTGTTTTCCTTACAGGAAGGAGCAGCAAAAAAATAAGCAGGCTGAAATGCCTGCTTATTTTTATTTAAGAATATAATTACTGAACTACTCGTACAGCATCCTGTTGAGGCTGCTTGTATTAGTCTTTCTTGGTAATTTTTCCAATGAATTTTTTATCGCCTGCGATCACCTCAACTACATAAATGCCGTTGTTCAGATTAGCAATATTTAATTCGAGCACAGAAGACGTTATGCCTGTTTGTACTTTACCAAAATCTTTGCTCATTACTTCACGGCCGGTAAGGTCTCTTACCACAGCACTTACCGCTTCTGCCTGCTCAAGAGCAAGGTTAAAGCTCACCTGGCTGGTTGCAGGGTTAGGGAAGAGGCTTAACGTTTCCTTCGTTCCTTTTACATCAAAAATACTGGTTGGTTTTGTTTTCAATGTAATACTGCTACAGTCTTGGTCATTGCCGGCTACAGCATCCGTATAAGTGGTAGTTGCAGGCTGGCCATTAACTCCAACCGTGTTCTGAGCCAGTAATTTAATACAAAAATCTACAGTCTGGTCGGTGCCGGTTGCATTTATATTTTGGATTACAGGACCCAGGTCTACTGTTGTAGTGCCTCCGCTCGCAACAGCAACTCCGGTTAGAGACTGAATAGTTCCGGGATTTGATTGAGTACCTCCAAAAGGAAGCAGGTAGAATATAGTATCATTAGCTGCTATAGCAGCTGGTCCGTTATTCTTAATATCAAATTTTATATTTATATTATCGTTGAAATTATAAACGGTAGCTGCAGCAGGTGAAATAAGCGTTAATGCTAGATCGCAGCTTTTTTGGGCAAAGGCAGAGCTTGCTGCAAGAATGGTCAGGCCGGACAGGGTCAGGTTTTTCGTAAATTTTTTCATGTGTTTTTAATTTTAATAAGTGTTAAATAAAGAGACAATGTTAAAGCTAAATTATTATTATACGAAATTTTTTTTTAACAATTTACTTCGTGTTGAAGTGTGGAAAGGCTTAATTATAACGTAAAATGTTAGCATACAGGATTTTAAATTTTTCATACAGCACTAAATTTTAACATTTAATTCAAAAGAAAGTTTTTGATACTACCGGAATTTTTGGCTGATATATATAATCTAAACCATGTCTGAATTTAAAATATGTAGCAGATTTTTGAAATAATACAAATGCTTATTACATTTGCAACCCTTAGAGGAATAGTTCAATGGTGTAATGGTAGCACAACAGTTTTTGGTTCTGTTTGTCTTGGTTCGAATCCAGGTTGAACTACGAAAGAGAGCGCAATAAGCGTTCTCTTTTTTGTTTTTAATCTTATAGCTGTACGATGCTTTTGTACCTGCTTTTTAAGGTGATTGAGAAAAAAATAAAAAAAATTTTGCAACATAGATTTTTTGATTATTTTTGCAATCCCAAAAGGGAACGGATAGTTCAATGGTGTAATGGTAGCACAACAGTTTTTGGTTCTGTTTGTCTTGGTTCGAATCCAGGTTGAACTACGAAAAGGTCGCAAATTTTGCGACCTTTTTTTGTTTTCGGGCTATTGATTAAATCGTTCCGGATGCTTCTTTAAGGAGGTGTAAAGGCAAATGCGTGTTGACCATTTAAAATTATAGTTTTTTTTGTATTAGGAAAATTTATATGAATTGCGTACATTCGTTTTTCAACCTTCATTTAATTAATCAATTATTCTTCCTTAAACTCTGGCAACTTATGAACCTGGATTAAGGAAAAACCAATTAAACTACATTCTAATATGAAAAAGATTTTTTTTCTTTTTTCGGCAACTTTATTGTTGTCTCAAACTTTATGTGCACAGACCTGGGTCAACAAGACAGGATTGCCAAGTGGTAATGCCCGCAATCACCCGGTTAGCTGGGCTTTGGGAGGCTTCGGCTATTCTGCTACAGGGGCTACAGAAACGGATGAAAGCACAAAAGATTTCTTTAAATATAACCCTGCTGCAGACTCCTGGGAGCGTTTACCCGACTTTCCCGGGGCTGAACGTACTTATTCTATCGGAGATGTTTATCAGGGGAAAGCCTATCTGGGTTTTGGGTCTAACGATACCGGATTATTGAATGATCTGTGGCGGTATGATCCGGTAACCGGTAATTGGGAGCAGCTGGCCAGCTGTCCTTGTTCAGGAAGACAACACCCTTCGTTTACAATCAATAAAGAAAATGGTAAATTATATGTAGGTGAAGGGAATAACCTGACCAATAATCTAAAAGATTGGTGGGAGTATAATATAGCTACGAATACCTGGACAGCTAAGGCAGATTTTCCGGGTACGAGAAGACACCATCCTTTCCAGTTTTCTATAGGAACTTACAGCTATAGCGGCCTGGGCCATGATGATGGTGCATCCATGGCTACTGCTGACTTTTACCGGTACAATCCTGCCGACAATAGCTGGGCCAGGATGGCAGATGCTCCAGGTGCAAGAATTGCAGGAACCCAGTTTGACTATAATGGTTACGGATTTGTTTTAAGCGGAGAAGGAGATCATCATATGCCCTCTACACCCTCTATCTTCTGGAGATATGACCCGGCTGCCAATACCTGGCAAACCCTGGAACCTCATCCCGGAGGCAGCTTATGGGCTCCCGGCTCTTTTATTATCAATGGTACACTCTATCTTTTTGGAGGAGTGCACCGGCCGGATGGACCTGAAGTTTATTTTCAGAATATGTGGGCCTATAACCTGCAAAATGCCCTGAGTGTAACGGATAAGACCAAAGAGAAGCTTTCGATGCAGTTGTTTCCTAATCCCTCAAAAAACATAGTGCATGTGACATTCGGAGATCAGCAGCAGCTGAAACATCAGCAGTTTATAAAGGTATATGATGTGAAAGGCAGTATTGTTTATACAGGCACAGCCATAAATAACGGAGAACTATCTTTCAGTACAAAAAACTTTGCAGCGGGTAATTATTTTGTAGCGCTTACAGATCATACAGGCGTGATTGCCACTGGGAAATTTGTAAAAGAGTAAGCGGCTGTTTCATGATAATTCAGTACGTACCCCTGTTCAGAAAAAAACTTATGAAGACTGCATGGCTAATGATCCCGGCTGCTATTATTACAATGCCATATGCTTGTAAAAAAGACAATGGCGCAGATATGTATCCTCCGGCAGGGGCTTGCAATATTTCGGATATTTCTTACTTCAATGATGTAGTGCCGGTGATTCAAAGTAAGTGCCTGGATTGCCATAGCAGGGGCCTTACCCGCTATACTTTTGCCACATATGCCGATGTGCGTGCCGCCGCTAACAGTGGAAGGCTGGTAGCAGCTATCACCCATGCCCCGGGAGCGCCGGTCATGCCCAAAGACGGGCCTAAGCTGGACAGTTGTTCCATTGCGAAGATCAAAAGCTGGGTTGATGCCGGTGCACCGGATAATTGAGCATACTTTTTGTAGCTATATTATTTTAGTCATAAGCAAAAGCTGTTGCGCATCCGCAACAGCTTTTGCTTATGTGTGATGTGCAGCAGAGCCCATCTCCGAGCACTTTGCTTTTTTGGGGATCAAAAATTTTTATGGAATTTTTTTGATTTCCTGTTTATATATAAAACCTGAAATATTATGAACAAGGAAATTCAAGGAGGATACTTAGATATACTCTTCGCCCACCGCAATAAACATTATGGCGCTTATGAACTGCGCAAAAATTACGACAAAAGAATGCTGCTGTCCGGATTGCTGATGTGCTCATTCGTACTGCTGTTTGTCGGCTGGAATGCGCTTAAAAAGGATGCCGTAACAGAATTGGAAAATACGACGCATCCTCGTGTAGATCCTTATGTACTCACAACGATAGAGTTGCCGGAAAAGAAAAAGCTACCTGAAAAACAGGTCATTCATAATCATTCCGGAAGAACCGCCAAAACAGAAAAATTCGCCGTGACTAAAGTAGTTAAAGATAACCAGGTAGACAGGCCGCAATTGAAGCGTCTTTCTGATGATGCGCTGGCCGGACCTGTAGACAATTCTGGCCTGGATGGAGGCACGGCCATCGCACTGGATCATACGCTCCAGGACGGTACAAAAGATCCCGGAGAGCATTTAAGTAAGAAAGGTAATAGCAGTGGCCATGATATACCTGCAGATAATGAGCCCAGGACTTATGTCAGTGAGAAGCCCCTGTTCCCCGGCGGAGAAGCAGCCCTGAAAAAATACCTTTCAGAAAACCTGGTGTATCCCCTGAATGCCCGTCGGGACGAGCTTTCCGGCACCGTTCATGTCAGCTTTGTGGTGAATACAGACGGATCGATTGTAGATGTGAAAATAGTGAGGGGTGTAGGTGGAGGCTGTTCAGAAGAAGCTGTGCGCGTGGTGCAGGCGATGCCGAAATGGAAAGCCGGAAGGCATAACGGTCATGTTGTAAGAGTAAAGATGACCATCCCGGTTAAGTTTATTTTGGCTGGCTGATGCTGTCGCTAAACCTATAAGGTTTCAAAAACCTTATAGGTTTTATGGTCTTATACCTCCCTATAACACGGCTCTTAAACTCATACTGCCCGTATGGATCACCGATTGGCTGCCCGGTTTACGGCCATCATATTCTATGGAGAACTCTATAGTCTTGTTGAGCCGGGTAGTCCAGTTAAGATACCAGAGCCAGTTGTTACCTTTAGACAAAGTTTCCAGCATCACAAAACTCAGGGGCGTGTTGGGTAAGCCATTATAAGCGATCTTGCTGTAAGAAGCCCTGGCCAAGAGGTTGCCCACCGTAAGCGCACTCCAGCGTGCCTCCAGGCTGAGGTTATGCACAAAGGCCTGCTCGCCGCCAAAAGCGGAACCATTTTTTCGCGCCTCATAGCGATAAGTCGGTGTCATCCGGAACCTGCTGCCGTAGATAAATACGACGGAAGGCTCCAGGCCCTGGGAGTAGATTTCATACGTTCTGCCATCTGCAATAGGAGAGAGGAAAGAGCGCTTGCCCTGCAAGGCTGTAGTGGTGAGCGTGATGTTCTTGTTGAGTATCCACCTTACCTTTTCACTATGCCTGGTGAGCATCTGTGTTTCCAGTCCATAAGTAAGCAGGGCCTGGTTCCGGTTAACACTGGTGGTATAGTCCAGTCCCCACCTGGTACTGCTGCGGTTGAAGTAAAAAGTATTGATCAGCGTGGCGGTGGTGCTCACCACTGCCGTATCGGTAAAGTCGGTAATGAGCGGGTTGAACACCCTTAAACCTTCCGTGTTCAGCACCCGGTTATTGACCTGCAGGTTGAACTGGTCGCTCCATCTTGAGGCGAATACCTGCCATTTCTTTTTTTCCTCTTTTTTTCCTCTCCAGAGACTTTCCGGCATCAGCTGGAAGCTCAGGTTAAGATTGGCAAAATTTACTTTTACATATTCATTGGTCGGTGTGATGATCTTTATGAACCTTTTCTGGTCTGCGTAGACGGCTATTTCAAATTCATTGGCCTGCTGTATGCTGTCCTTGTTGTAGTCGATCCACATATGTGTGCCCTGGCCTGCCGGTACCTCCACAAAAGTGAACTGTCTTTTTTGCTCCTGCCCCGTTCCGAAATCATAGAGCAGGGTAGGGGTGAAGAACCCGTTCTTTACATTGCCGTTATAGTTGATCCGGCCTACGAGCGTATGCTCATCTTTCAACGTACCGGAGGGATCGTAATGCACAGCCAGGATCCGGTAAGAACCATTCATGTTGATGACATGATTTTTCCATTTTGTTACATTCACCTGCGCATCAAAAGTGTGGCCGCTATTGCCCAGTGCAAAGTCTGCACCATTCAGTGCAAAATCCCTCCGGTAATTATAAGCCAGGTCCAGGGATAAATGCTTATTGCCTGTAGTTTTGAAATACAAGCGCGACACATCAAAATCATAAGCCAGGGCCGTCAGTTCATCCGTGGTATTATTTCTGAGGGCATTGTATTCCTTTTCAAATTTGAATCCGAGTACCGAACTTTTCTTTTTTGAAGTATAGGTCTCTATAAAAAACTGGGGGCGCAGGAAAATACTGTTCTCCAGTGCCGACTTGCTGAAGAGTGCACTGCTGTAAGTGCCTGCATTGATCAAGCCTTTGGTCCAGGCACCTTCCACGAGATGTCTGCTGCCTTCGTAGTCCTGGTTCCTCTTGTAATAAGTGAATTTATACTTCAGGCTGCCTGCCTTTTCGGTCACCAGGCCGGTATTGATGTCCACCAAATGTTCGTTTTGTCTTTGTGTGGTGCCTAATATGTTCCAGTCCCGGTTGAACTCTACATTCCTGTAAGGCGCTACTGCTTCAAACCTGTTGTCCACAAATTCATAACTAAGGTTGTTGATCCATTTTGTTTTCACTTTCCGGGCCGTATCCCGTTTGAGTATCCGGGCTTCATTATAGCTGAAGCGTAAGGCATTGCCCCAATGCGCATTATTATTGATTTTGGAAAAGGTATTGGGGGAATAATTGCTCCCTGCCCATTCAAAATCGATTTGTTTGAGGCTGTCGATCTTATACCTTCCTGCAGCCGTTAATACCTGCAGTTTTTTTGGGGTAATGAGCAATACTTTGGGCTCAAAAGCACCTTGAGGTGTTCCGTTGACCGGTGCTACCCATTGATAAGAGCGGCCATTGGTGTTAAGGTCGGATATCACGTAGTTGCCCTTTCCCTGTCCTACATTGCTGAAGCCCAGGTTATAGATCGCACTGTCGGGATTGGTGCTGTATTTATAAATACCGGGATAGAATACACCGTTCACCAGGGTATCTATTTTTTTATAGAGAATCTTGTTGGCCGCAAAAGTGTCTATCCTTTCTGTACTGTAAAAAGCCTGGTCTATATTGTCGCCGATGCCGGCCAGGAAACGTTTCTGGTCGTCTGATAGAGATTGGTTGAAGGTTTCATTCTTGGAGTCCTGGTTGGCATAGACGTTGAACCGGAACTCCCATTTGTTGCCGATACTGATCTCGTCATTGAACTGCAGCAGTGTGTTGAGGTAATTCCTGGCCTGGTATTCAAAATCGATCTGTATCCGCTTATCCTTGGTGATCAGGCGGCGGGGCATGAACGTAACTTCACCCAGGTTGTAATTGATGATGTAATCCTGGTCTTCTCCCCTAAGCAGCAATTCTCCATCTATAAATACCCGTTCACTACCGGCCAGTACAATGAAAAATTGCTCCCCGTTTTCGCCTTGCAGTTTATAAGGTCCCTGGTTGCCCTCTATGCCCTGGAATACGTTCCGGGTAAACTGCCCTTTGGCCATAGACCCGCTGAAGCTGACTTTGTTTTTTACTTTTTTGTCCTGCCAGAAGCCGCCCTGGTATTGTATTCCCTGCACCCTTTTGTTGAAGTTCAGGAAATAGGCATTGGGTTTTTCAATATTATAATCCCCCAGCGTTAGTTTATGACTGTATTTGGAAAAAGTGATATAGATCCGGTCAAACTCCTGTAGCCGCTGGGTATTGCCTTCCGGCTGAAAAGGGATGTTGTTATCGGTAATGGCTGCTTCCACTTTGATGCTGTCCAGGAGATAGCCGTTTAGTTGCAGGTTGAACTGGGAGTTCAGGATCACATCCTGGTTGTTGCCCACCGACAGGCTTCTGCCATAGGTACCCGAATAGTCGATGGTATTGAAATCGATGAACTGGCTGTTGGTGGTATTGGCATTGTACTGGAAGCCTTTATTGCTGCCCAGGATCACGTTCTTTTCTATTAATGCAGGGTCTTTATGGAAATAAGGTTGGTGAAAAGAAATAGGGAATCTCCTGTATTCGATCTTTACACTATCCCTGATCTGTTCCGGGTGCAGGAATACCAGCCGGCTCTTCAAGGGATCGAAGAAATAAAGTGTGGTATCCAGTCCTTCGATACTCAGGCTGCCCGGCACTATGCTCAGGCTGTCCAGCACCAGGGTATCTTTTGTAGGGAGGAGATACCTGCTGCGGAGATTATTGCGCATGTTGATCTGCTGACCAGAGGCCAGAAAATGTAAAGTCCCTGTAAGAACAATGATCAGACTATATAATCGCCATAATTGTAGCAAGCCGATTTAATTGGAATTTATGCGCAAAGTTGCCAAACCGTTAATCTTTTGACAAGATTAACGAATTAAAATAGTAAAAATTATAAAAATATACTGCTTAGCAGCCTAAAACCTACAAATAGTTGTCTTTTCATTTTTGTTTGTTTTATATTTGTGGTCAATTTTGAAACCGGGTATTTTAAACCCTTTTTCGACTGATATTTTAAAATAATTTAAGTTTTTTTCAAAAATACTTTTAATCTAAAAAATGAAAGATTTTTCTTTTGTGACCAATTCACATCCCTCTTATATTGAGTCTCTTTATAATGACTATTTGAGTAATCCGGAAAATGTAGACCCGGAGTACAAGAAATTCTTTGAAGGTTTCGATTTTGCAGTCGGAAAAGTTGGTTCAAATGGAACTAAAGCTGCTGTTGCTGCCGATATGGGTGATGGCGCAACTTTGAACAGTGATCAGCTGTCTAAAGAAATAGCTGTATTTGACCTGATCAGGTATTACAGGAAAAGAGGGCATCTGATTGCCAAAACCAACCCGATCCGTCCCCGTAAAGAGCGCAATGCCAGGCTGGCCTTAAGCGATTTCGGTTTTTCGGATGCGGACCTGGAAACAGAATTCTACAGCGGAAAATTCCTGGGTTTAGGAAAAGCCAGGCTGAAAGATATTTATCAAAAACTTAACGATCTGTATGCGGGTAGCGTAGGGATCCAATATACTTACATCAATGATGTAAAGAAATATGAGTGGGTAGAGCAGCATTTTGAAGAGTTCATGCAACAGGAATTCACTTTTGAGCAAAGGAAAAGAACTTTGTATAAGTTGAATTACGGTGTGATCTTTGAAAAATTCTTAAACACTAAATTTATCGGCCAGAAGCGCTTTGGCCTGGAAGGTGGCGAGAGCATGATCCCCGGATTAGATGCATTGCTGACAGAGGCTGCTGACCTGGGCGTGAAAGAAGTGATCTTCGGTATGGCCCACCGTGGCCGCCTGAATGTACTGGCCAATATCCTGCGTAAAACATACGACCAGATCTTCTCTGAATTTGAAGGAGCTATGCCTACCGATATGACTATGGGTAGCGGTGACGTTAAGTATCACCTGGGCTTCCGCTCTATTGTGAAAACGGCTAATGATAAAGACCTGAATTTACAATTGCTGCCTAACCCTTCTCACCTGGAGACGGTAGACCCGGTAGTAGCAGGCTTTGCCCGTGCCAAATCTGATACCGTTTACAATTCCAATTATGATGAAGTAATGCCGGTATTGATCCATGGTGATGCTGCAGTAGCGGGCCAGGGCATTATTTATGAATTATTACAAATGAGCCGCCTGAAAGGTTATGCCGTGGGCGGAACCGTGCATTTTGTGATCAATAACCAGATCGGTTTTACCACAGACTTTGAAGATGCACGTTCTTCTACTTACTGTACTTCATTGGCTGCAATGGTGCATGCACCGGTATTGCACGTGAACGGAGATGATCCGGAAGCGGTAGTGAAGTGTTGTATCTTTGCGGCTAAATACCGCCAGGAGTTCAACGAAGATATTTTCATTGATATGGTATGTTATCGTAAACATGGCCATAATGAAGGGGATGAACCTAAATTTACCCAACCTGATTTTTATGCCCTGATCGAAAAGCATAAAAATCCGAGAGAGATCTATACCGAGCGCCTGATCAGCAGCGGTACACCTGATGCCCAGAACCTGGCCAAAGAAATGGAAACCGTTTTCTGGAACGAGCTGCAGGACCGCCTGGATGAAAATAAACAAAACCCGATGCCTTATACTTACCAGGGACCAGAACTGGCCTGGCAGGCTTTGAGGAAAAGTGAAGAAACTGATTTTGTAAAATCACCGGATACCGCGGTATCTGTTTCTGTGCTCGACAGCTTATTTAATAAATTAATGGTTTGCCCGGAAGGCTTTAATCCTTTAAGGAAAGTCTCCAAATTGCTTGCCGATAAAGTAAAACTATTCCAGGAAAGCCAGAAGGTCGACTGGGCTACCGGTGAGTTACTGGCCTTTGCTACCTTATTGAATGAGGGCTACGATGTAAGGTTAAGTGGTGAAGATGTGAAACGTGGAACCTTCTCTCACCGTCATGCCTGTGTAAGGGATGAAAAGACCAATGAAGAATACAACAGGTTATCCAAATTAAGCGATACGCAAGGTCGATTCTATGTGTACAATTCCCTGTTGAGTGAATATGCCGTTTTAGGCTTTGATTACGGCTATGCTATGGCCAGTCCTAAGCATCTTGTGGTATGGGAAGCGCAATATGGTGACTTTGCCAATGGTGCGCAGATCATCATTGATCAATATGTGACCAGTGCAGAGCAAAAATGGCAAACTCAGAATGGCCTGGTGATGTTATTGCCACACGGCTATGAAGGTGGCGGACCAGAGCACTCCAGTGCAAGACTGGAACGCTTCTTACAAATGAGTGCAGAGAATAATGTGTTTATTACCAACATTACTACTGCGGCCAACTACTTCCATGCATTACGTCGCCAGCTGGCATTGCCTTTCCGTAAGCCGATGATCAACTTTGCTCCTAAAGCTAACCTGAGACACGTACGTTCTTATTCTGAAGTAAGTGAGTTCACTACAGGAGGATTTAAAGAGGTGATTGATGATCCGAATATCACAGAAGCGGCTAAAGTGAAGCGCGTATTGCTGTGTAGCGGTAAAATATACTTTGATTTAAGCGAAAAGCAACTGGCTGAAAAACGTGAAGATGTGGCGATTGTGCGCCTGGAGCAAATACATCCTTTGCCGGTAGAGCAATTGACAGCTTTGTATCAGAAATATGCCGGAGCGCAATGGTTATGGGTACAGGAAGAGCCTAAAAATATGGGCGCTGCTTCCTTCCTTAAAATGAACCTGACCAAACCGTTTAATCTCGGCTACCTGACCCGTAAAGCGAGCGCTGCTACTGCTACAGGTTTTGCTAAATTGCATGTACAGGAACAACAAATGCTGGTAGACCAGGCATTTGCTTTCTAAAGTGTAGCTGGCATTAAATATTTAATTACATTTGCAAAAATCTAAAAACGAAAATTAATCAGAATTTATGGGACATTCCGTAGCAACAGAAGATAACAAAAGCAGAACCGTTACCACCAAAGCCGCAATGTTTTTTGCCTTAATTATTGTTGGATTATTGATCGCAACAGCCAATTTTGTTCAGGTCATGGGGCATTCAGAAGAAGGACATGGCGAAGGCCATTCTACCGAAGCAACACATGGCGGTGGTCATGAGGCGCATCCTGCTACAGGACATAGCGATACTCATGCTCCTGCTGCTCATAAAGATACAGGTACTACTGCTGAAGATGGTAAAGCCGGTGCAAGTGCAGATACGACACACGCTGAGGCGGTGCATGGTACTCCGGCAGCACCAGTTGCCCACTAATCAACAGATATTGAAATAAAAATACAACCAAAGGTTAGGCTCCGGCTTAGCCTTTTTTTAGCGGATCGATTACAGCAATCCTGATAGTGTATGAAAAAGAATGATGTTATAGCAGTGACTGGGGCGGCCGGTTTTATCGGTAGTGTCCTGGTCGGATACTTAAATAGCCTGGGTTTTGATCACCTGGTGTTGGTAGACGACTTTTCTGATAAATCAAAGGTAGACAACCTTACGGATAAGCAATACAGTACCAAGGTGCACCGGGCCCAGTTTATGGACTGGTTGAAGGAGCATCGGGTAGATGCCGTCTTTCACCTGGGTGCCCGTACAGATACCACCCTTATGGATGAAGAGGTGTTTAAGGTCCTCAACCTTAAATACTCTAAAGATATCTGGGAGTATTGTTGCGAGCAGGCTATACCGATGGTATATGCCTCTTCTGCGGCCACCTATGGCGATGGTGAACTGGGCTATGATGATAATGAATCAATCATACCGGGTTTGAAACCACTTAATCCTTATGGTGTGTCCAAGCAAAAGTTTGATGTATGGGCGCTTGGGCAGGCTACTCATCCGCCATTCTGGGCAGGGCTGAAGTTTTTTAATGTATATGGCCCTAATGAATATCATAAAGGCCGTATGGCTTCTGTCATACTCCATGCTTTTAATAATTTAAGCCAGAATAATAATGCGATAAAACTGTTCCGTTCCCATCATCCCGACTTTATTGATGGCGGGCAGATGCGCGATTTTATATATGTAAAAGACCTGGTTAAAGTTTGTGTCTGGCTGATGGAAACCCAGGTTCATTCCGGGATCTACAATCTTGGCACGGGCAAGGCAAGAACTTTTAATGACCTGGCGAAGAGTGTCTTTACGGCATTAGGATTACCCGAGCAGATCAACTATATAGATACCCCTGAAGATATTAGGGATAAATACCAGTATTTTACCGAGGCCAATATGCATAAATTAAGAGCTGCGGGATACGAGGAACCCTTCATGAGCATAGAGGAAGGGATAAAAGATTATATAGAACATTATCTTCAGGAAGGAAAATATTATTAATCATACAGGGAATACCTAAAAAGGCCCTTATTCCGAGCGCAAGGACGTTGTAGCCGAGCAATATAAATGGTATAGGAAGGAAATGGTCTCAATCAGTTACTATCTCCTTAAATTTTAAAAGGACTTTAAACCTATAAGGTTTCAAAAACCTTATAGGTTTTTGGCTTTCTCAATCTATCTGTTTTATTAAAAACGCCAGGTCAGCCCGACTCCGCTGTTATAGGCAGCTATATTCAATTCACTTCTTTGCAGGAAAGTTGTCCTGTTATTGACCCCCTCATTAAACTGGCTGATGGATTTACGTTTAAGTTTATAGGCATTATTGTATAGCGGGTAGGAGCAGATGATCACAGCTACCCCTGCAGCTATATACCCCCATTGCATTTTACCGCCTGCAATATAAGTCCCGACAGGAAAGCCGATCAATGCACCTCCCGAGGCACTTAGTACCGTACCAAACACTTCATTGGTCTGGGCAGACTGCATGGTCTTTTTCGCGAGCGGATCTGATTTTACGGTCCGGACCAATTGTTGATTATTCAGGCGGATGTCTCCATGGTAATACCGGTAGCCACCCTGCGGTAGTCTCTTTGTAATAATAGTATCTGTACTTAATTGTGCATGGCAGCCTGTTGAAACGGCCAGACCGGTAAAAAATAGTAGTAGTTTCATCTTCATCTTGTAAAATAGGGTTCAAGTTTTATAAACGGTTCTTCGGCAGCTTTATTGTGCTGAAAGAGATCGTATGGAATTTGTACTTAGGAATTTTCCCCGGATTCTTTGGTTTGTAAATAGCTCTATAGCAGTGTTTTACAGCACTTTTCGTATACTCTTTTTATAAATTACAGGACATATTACGTTTTAATTGTTCAATTAAATGTCCTACATTCATTCTCGGATTATCACCCTCATTATTAAAAAAAATTATTTTATGCGCACATTTTTAGTTGTCCTTTTAATAGGATCCATTGCTCTCAATGTTTACCTGTTCAGCACAAGGTCTGATGGGTATGGTGTAGCCTGTGGCCCTGATGTAGTACCCACTTATGGAAGTATCAGTTTGCAGGATCTGACCAATTCTCATACACAGTTTGTAAAAGAAAGGGCCAACCTCCCGAATGCTACCAAAACAGTATGGACCAGCTTTGAAGACCTGCAGAACTATATGTGTGTCGTGCGTAAAGGAGCAGAGGACAATCAATTGCCCCTGGAAAATCTAGGGATAAGGATTTACTTTACTAAATCGGCGACGGGAACGGAAAACCTGGCCTTTGTGCCCAGTAATATGGAAGCAGATATTCCTGTTGACTGGCCGGAAGCGATATTGTCTAAAAATGTGCCCGGCTCTGACCGCAGTTTTATTATGAATAAAATGAGGCCTTGCCCGGTGAATTGCGGCAGGTTGGCATTGAATATAAGATGACACCTTTAGACTTCCTGTATTTTATTATGCTGGGTGCTATCGTGGTAGGTTTTGTGACCTACCAGCATCGCCGGGGCCTGCTTAAAATGTTGCCCTGGTTCCTGGTCCTGATGTTGCTCTCGGAGCTTTATGCCAAATACCTAATGCTGGAGAACAGGGCTACAATGGCATTATATGATGTCGTTACTTTTTTGGAGTTTATCTATTTCAGTAGCCTGTATGCTGTACAGGTAACATCAAAGTTTAACCGGCTACTGGCTGTTGTACTGATCGGTCTTTTTGTTTTATCTGAGCTGTTGTTTGTGTTCCATGTGCCCTGGGTAAAAGTCCTGGATTATAATATACTGTCCTATTTTCTCTCCTCCCTGTTTTTGATCATTATAGCGATGTCATATTTACTGGAGGCTTTAAGGTCAGATAATATTATCAACTTTAATAACAACCCCATGATATGGGTCTCGCTTGGCTTAATGCTTTACCAGAGTTCCGCTTCCTTTTTCCTGGTAGCAAATTATTTTGAAATTGTTTTTAAGCATCAGCAAGTGATCCATATCTCTGTTACGTTCATGAGTGTTTTGTCTTTATATACCTGCTTAACTATTGCCATGCTGTGTAAACGTTATGAATAATGAAACTCTGATGTTTATTGCTACAATTATTCCCGTCACACTGGTTGTGATGGTGATTGTTGTATTCGTCATGTTTGTACGTAAAAAGAATAAGCTTTTAATAGAAAAGCAGGACCGGGAAATACGCTACCTTTCAGAGATCAATAAGGCAAGAATTGAGGTAAAAGACGGGATACTGAGCCAGGTGGCCGGTGAACTGCATGATAATATAGGACAAATGGTGGCCCTGAACCTGATGTACATTAAATCTTTGCAGAAAGAGTTTAACCCGGAAAAGCTGGATGCGATGAGGGACCTGGCGGAAAGCACACTTAATGAAGTGAGGCAGCTTTCCAAACTTTTGAATGATGACCTGATCCAGAAATATGACCTGGTAGCTGCGGTAGAGAAATTAGTCTCCTACCTTTCCAAATTAAATGCCATAGAGATTACCTTTGTGGTAAAGGGAGCATACCGTAAACTGGATGCCAATGTAGAGCTGATCATTTTCAGGATATGCCAGGAATTTATTGCCAACTCCCTGAAACATGCACTGTGCGATAAAATTGATCTTACAATGCAATACCGGCATAAGGAGCTGCAGGTAAATATCGCTGATAACGGGAGTGGCTTTGACCTGGATAGCATATCTGAAGGTACGGGGCTCACGGCGATCCGTAAACGGGCGGATATCATAGATGCACGTATTGATATAGCCTCCTCGGCCAGGGAAGGCACCCGTTTGTCACTTATTTATAATTTTGAATAGCATGGACAAGATTCAAGTAATCGTAGTAGATGATCATCAATTAATGGCCAGGGGCATTTGCGACCTGGTGAATTCTGTGCCCGGCTATGAGGTCTTGCATGAGGCCAGGAACGGTAAAGAATTGATCCAATACCTGGAAAATGTCAAAAATGATTTTCCCGACATCATTCTCCTGGATATTAATATGCCGGTCATGAATGGGTTCCAGACCATGGAATGGATGGAGAAGAATCACCCGGAGATCCCGGTGCTGGCCTTAACGATCAATGATGATGATGCTTCGGTGATCAACATGCTGAGAAGGGGCGTAAGGGGCTATCTCCTGAAAACCTCAGACTCGGAAGAACTGGTGCAGGCGATGGAAACTATCCTGAAACGAGGCTTTTACAGTTCAGAGATCGCCAGCGCGCGCTTGCTGAATAATATTGTGAAGCGTAATGGTAAGGTATTACAGGATATGGAGCTGAAGGAAAGGGAACTGGAATTTTTAAAGCTGGCCTGTACTGATGATACTTATGTGCAGATCGCCGATAAGATGTGCCTGAGTCCTAAAACAGTGGACCATTACCGGGAAGCCTTGTTTGATAAATTTAATGTCCGGTCAAGAGTAGGTTTGGTATTGTTCGCGATCAAAAATAAACTGGTGACCATGTAGGGCCATCATTTTCGTATATAAAAAAGAGTTCAGGTCCTGTAAGGAACAGTTGAACTCTTTTTTTGTGTACCTGGTAGGGTAATTTATTTAATGAACCACTTCATCTTCCATACGCCAAGCACTGCTTCCTTAACGATGCCTTTCGACATTTTAGAAGCACCTAAAACGCGGTCTGTGAAAGTGATCGGTACTTCTTTGATCTTAAATCCTTTTTTCCAGCTCCTGTATTTCATTTCAATCTGGAAGGCATAACCGATAAAACGGATCTCATCCAGCGGAAGCGCTTCCAGTACTTTGCGTTTATAGCACATAAAGCCTGCAGTGGTGTCGCGCACAGGCATCCAGGTGATCAAACGGGTATAGTAAGAGGCCCCTTTTGAAATGAATACCCTGTCTGCCGGCCAGTTCTCTAGTTTTCCGCCTTTCACATACCTTGATCCTACACTCACATCAGCGCCCCCGGTATGGCAGGCTTCAAATAAGCGCAGCAGATCTACAGGTTTATGAGAAAAGTCGGCATCCATCTCGAAGATATAATCATAGCCCTGGGCCAGTGCCCATTTGAAGCCTGTGATATAAGCCGTGCCTAATCCTAATTTTCCGGAACGCTCAATGATATGCAGTCTTCCGGCATATTCATTTTGTATCAGGTCTTTTACAATCTGGGCTGTGCCGTCAGGAGATCCGTCGTCCACAATTAATATATGAAAATCGCTTTCCAGCTGCATGACAGCAGCGATAATCAATGGGGCATTTTCCTTTTCGTTATAAGTTGGGATAATTACGACCTTCTTCACCTTATATATTTACGTTATTCCTCTTTTAAGGCTTTTTTAATAACATTTGATTCAGTATTTCAGAAATACATTGCTTGGTGTGCAAGGCAAAGTCAGACTGCATCATCCAATCATAATACTGTGGTTCTTTTTTGAATACAGTAGCGACTGCAACTCCTTTATGTTTACCAAAGTTGAATACCGGGATCCCGTCTTTCAGTATAATCCGACGTGCGTAATCGACAAAATCATCTCCGCCTGTAAATTTGTGTAAGGCTTCTACATCATTTTCAATGGTTGCATCATACTTGTCCAGCTGAGCTTCCAGGATCTCAATCGTTGCATCCACATCAGCCATGGCCTGGTGGGCATTCTCCAGGTTTTTCTGACAATAAAAATTATAGGCTGCAGAGAGTGTCCTGGGTTCCATTTTATAGAAAACCTGCTGTACATCGATCAGCTTCCTGTTTTTAAAATCAACAGGAATGCCTACGCGCAACAATTCTTCTGCCAGGCAGGGAATGTCAAACTTATTTGAATTGTAGCCGCCCAGGTCACAGTTTTTGATGAAATTACTGATCTCATGTGCCAGCTGTTTAAAAGTAGGGCAGTCTTTCACATCCTCGTCTCTGATGCCGTGGATAGCAGTGGTCTCGGCCGGGATAGGGCGCTCAGGATTGATCCTGCGCTCATAGCGTTCCTTGCTGCCATCGGGTAATACTTTAACGATAGCGATCTCGATGATACGGTCTTTAGCCGGGTCAACGCCTGTGGTCTCCAGGTCAAAGAATGCTACGGGTTTATTTAAATTTAATTGTGCCATTGATTGCGTTTAATTTGCTTTAAGCTTGTTCCGGAGCTTCATTTGCGGGTTCACCCGGTGTTGTTCCTTCTGTATCAGGACCTGCTTCCGTTGTTGTTCCCGCTTCCCCTTCTGCTACTTCAATTTCTTCTTCTTTCTCATCCTGCTCCTGTATGCGCGCAATAGCAGCTATCTGATCGTTATTGTCCAGGTTGATCAGTTTCACGCCCTGCGTAGCACGGCCGGCTTCTCTTACACTTTCCACTTTCATCCGGATCGTTAAGCCACTTTTACAAGTGATCATCAGGTCATCAGTCTGGTTGACGGATAATAAACCTGCCAGGGCACCCGTCTTTTCGGTAATATTCATGGTTTTTACCCCTTTACCGCCACGGTTGGTAATCCGGTAGCTGAGTTGGTATAGACTTTCTGTACCATCTTCATTCTTCAGGGTAAATGCTTTTTCTTTATCCTCATCAGTCGCCGCTTCACTAAGTGCTTCAAAGAACGGTGTACGCTTGCCTAAACCATTTTCTGATACCACCAGTACCTGCTTGTCCCTGTCTTTAAACTCTTTGGACAGGCAGATCATACCGATCACCGCATCATTCTCCGAATCCAGTTCGATACCACCTACACCGATCGCGCCACGTCCTGTTGCACGTACTTTGTCTTCAGGGAAGCTGATCGCACGGCCCGATTTCACGGCCATCATAACGAAGCTGTTACCGTCGGTCAGCGCTACGTCCAGCAGCTCGTCACCTTCGTTGATCGTGATCGCGTTCACCCCGGTCTGGCGCGGACGGCTGAAGTCTTTCAGTTTAGTTTTCTTGATAATACCTTTGCGGGTACACAATACGATATTGTGATTTTCTACAAATGCCTCATCAGATAAATTAGGTACGTCAAGAATAACGCGGATCTTATCATCAGAAGGGATCTGCATCAGGTTCTGTATCGCACGTCCTTTGGCATTCTTATCCGTTTCCGGGATTTCATAAACTTTCAACCAGTAGCACCTTCCTTTTTCGGTGAAGAATAAGAGGGTATGGTGGGTGGAAGCAATGAATAAATGCTCTAAATAATCTTCTTGCCGGGTCTTGCCGCCCATAGCCCCACGACCGCCACGTTTCTGAGAACGGTAGTCTGCTACAGAAGTACGCTTGATATAACCCAGGTGAGAAATGGTGATCACCACATCCTCGTCAGCGATCATATCTTCGATGCGCATTTCACCGGAAGCATATTGAATTTCAGAACGGCGCTCATCGCCATATTTTTTCTGAACCTCTAATAATTCTTCCTTGATGATATCAAAAAGCATGAATTCATTAGCCAGTAACTCTTTCAAATGAGCGATCGTCTTCATCAATTCTTCATATTCGCTCCTGATCTTATCAATTTCAAGACCGGTCAGCGTACGTAAGCGCAGCTCAAGAATAGCTTTTGCCTGTAATTCTGAAAGTTCAAAGCGGGTGATCAGGCCTTCACGGGCTTCATCTGGAGTGGTACTCTCCCTGATGATACGGATGGCTTCATCCAGGTCAGCTTTAGTGCCGATCACTTTCATGTAACCTTCCAGGATATGTGCTCTCTTTTCTGCTTCGCTTAATTCATATTTTGTACGGCGGGTCACTACTTCCAGGCGGAAGGCGACAAACTCAGAGATCATATCTTTCAGGTTCAGGGTACGCGGGCGGCCGTTGACCAATGCCACATTGTTGATCCCGTAAGAAGTCTGTAGTTCGCTGTATTTATAGAGCTGGTTGATGATCACCTGTGCCACCACATCGCGGCGCAGTTCCACTACAAGACGGGTACCGTCTTTATTCGATTCATTGGCTACGTGGGTAATGCCATCAATGATCTTATTGTTCACCAGGTAACCTATTTTTTCTGCCAGTGCATCACGGCTCACCTGGTAAGGAACTTCGGTGATCACGATCTGGTCTTTTCCGTTTTTCAGGGTTTCTATATCCACTTTACCCCTCAAGACCACACGTCCCCTGCCGGTCATAAAACCCTGGCGGATGCCATCTATTCCATAGATGATACCACCTGTAGGGAAATCGGGCGCTTTCACATAGTGGATCAGCTCTTCTATTGTAATGTCTTTATTTTCGATATAGGCAATACATCCGTCAATCACCTCGGTAAGGTTATGTGGCATGATGTTGGTGGCCATACCCACGGCAATACCACTGGAACCGTTCACCAGCAATTGCGGTACACGGGTAGGCAATACAGTAGGCTCTTTTAAGCTGTCATCGAAGTTCAAACCGAAATCAACCGTGTCTTTGTCAATATCTTCGATCATGCTCTCGGCATAACGCTGCATACGCACCTCAGTATAACGCATAGCTGCCGGTCCGTCACCATCCTGGGAACCGAAGTTACCTTGCCCGTCTACGATCATGTAGCGCATGCTCCAGGGCTGGGCCATACGTACCATAGCATCATAAACAGAAGAGTCACCGTGCGGGTGATACTTACCCAGTACTTCCCCTACCACACGCGCAGATTTCTTGTAAGGCTTGTTGAAGTCCATACCCAGCTCGTTCATCGCGTACAGGATACGGCGGTGTACCGGTTTTAAGCCATCTCTGACATCCGGAAGGGCACGGCCTACAATTACCGACATAGAATAGTCGATATAAGCAGACTTCATTTGCTCTTCAATATTTACAGCTACGACCCTGTTACTTTCCGATTCAGGATTTATCTCATCAGGAGGTAAACCATTGTTGTTTTCACTCATGTCAATTTCTTAAAAAAGTATCGCAAATATAAGCTTTTTAAGCCCTAATAAGTGTCAAAAAATACCTATTTTCCACAATGTTGATAAATAAAAATAAAGGCCGGAATCCCCCTGTTTAGCATAAATCAGTATTTTGGCTCAAAATAAAAAAAATGGAGTCATTAGAAACCATAATTAAGCTTACTTACTGGACGATAATGGCGCTTGTAGCTATACTTTTTTTATTGAATTTGCAGCATACGATCAGAGCCGTAAGTCCTGAAAACAGGAAGATGAAACCGGGCGATGTATGGATGCAATTACTACCCCTGCACTGGTTTGTATTGTTTATTTGTATGGGGTACAAACGGCCATTTACAAGAAGAAAATGAAAAGACTTACTGATAATAATTCAAATAATACGATTTTTAATGATTTGTAATGCAATCTCAATAAAAGTGTTTGAGATTTCTTAAATTTAAATGAAAATCTTATTTTGCGTAAAATTATCTAAAATTTAAAATTATGGCAGCAGCTGCACTGGGCGCAATGCTCTTTTTTCTACTCATCGCTTTTGGGATCGGATTAGTGATCGCAATCCTTTATTTATTGAATTTACAAAACACGCTTAAAGCGGCTTCTCCCGAAAATCGTAAGATGCCCCCGGTGAATGTCTGGCTGCTCTTAATCCCGCTTTTCAGCACTTATTATATGTTTGTGGTCGCTAAAAGAATTTCAGAGACCATTAAAGCAGAATATGCTTCAAAAGGGCAAGTTCCGGATAATCCCAAGCCGACTTATAATGTGGGTATGGCAATGGCGATCGGTTCAGCAGTAAGTATGCTTATTTCGATCATCACGTTTAAAGATACTTATGGCGACACGATGGCTGCTTATTCCGCATCTTCCAGTGGCAATTATGAAGAGATGATGGCTGTGCAGAATGCCTCCGGCGGTGCATTGTCAATGTTAGGTTCTTTCATAGGCCTTGCAGTGTTTGTCTTATGGATCGTGTACTGGGTGCAAACGGCTACCTACAAGAATAAAATGAAAAGCTTGCCAAGTAATCATTCCGATAGCCAGATCTTTAACCAGTTCTAATCACAACACAATTCATTATACTAAAATAGCCCTGTGATGCTTCACAGGGCTATTTGTTTATGTACAATAATAGTTAAGCTTAAAAGCGGTAGCTGATGCCGGCACCGAAATTGGTGTAGGTGTCATTTTTTTCATTGCTCTGCAGCCTCGGCTGGTAGCCGTCCATCTTATCGGTATTCAGGTAATTGATGCGGTAAAACAGGTTAACATAAAGCCCTTTCCGGACAAATGCTTTGCTTAAGGGAATGTCTATACCAAACTCTAAAGGAATAACCATATCTGTGCCGGAATAATTGCCCATAAATTCAAACAAGTCGACCTGCCCGGGAAGATAACTTATCTGGGTCTTACTCTTCATCATCCCGATACCTACACTTCCATAGATTTTAGAAAGATAATAGAGGTATTTTTCCTGTTGTGCCATTTTCAGGATGCCTACGGGAAAGACCTTGAGGTTAAGGTCTGCCTGGTAGAAATCGTTTGTGTAATGCATGGCATTTGCTGTAGCCGCCGCTCCGCCTTCCAGTTGACCAGCACCCAAATTTGCCTGAAGGCTTAGGTAAGGAGTAAAACTATAGGCCGCATTGACCCCGTAAAAGTAACGGGACTGGTCCGGGGTAGCATCGGTATGTGACGTAGTAACTCCGCCCTGTACTCCAACGGAAAACTGGCTAAAGCCAACCCGGGCACTGCTGAGCAACAGTGCTGCAAGTAATATTTTTTTCATGCTTTTTTGTTTTGTTTTTGTGACCGCAAAGGTAAAAAAAACATCATCCTTACCCTGTTAAAATAAGGATAAGGATGATGTGTGAAATAATAGTAATAATTGTTTGGAGCAGCTTATGCTTCCATATAGGCTTCTACCGGCTCACAGGTACAAATTAAGTTCCTGTCGCCATGTGTATTGTTGATACGGGCAACGGTAGGCCAGAATTTATTGGCAGCTACATAAGGTAAAGGGAAAGCGGCTGTCTGACGGCTGTAAGCATGTTCCCATTCGTTAGCTGTAACTACATACATGGTATGTGGCGCATTTTTCAATGGATTGTCCTTGCGGTCTGCCTGGTCTGCTTCTATTTGTCTGATCTCATCCCTGATGGATAACATCGCATCACAGAAACGGTCCAGTTCACTCTTATCTTCACTTTCTGTAGGCTCGATCATGATCGTACCGGCAACAGGGAAGCTCATCGTAGGTGCGTGGAATCCGTAATCCATTAAACGTTTAGCCACATCTTCTGCCTCAATATCAGCAGTTTTCTTGAATGGTCTCAGGTCCACGATGAATTCGTGGGCACAAGTACCGTTCGCACCGCTGTATAACACTTCATAGTCATTCTCCAGGCGTGTTTTCATGTAGTTGGCATTCAATATAGCATTTTGAGTAGCTGCTTTTAAGCCATCTGCACCCAGCATCCTGATGTAGGCATAAGAGATGAGCAGGATAGAAGCAGAGCCATATTGAGCTGCAGAAACTGCATTATGCGCCGTGTTTTTCTCGGTGCTGTTGATCACGTGTCCCGGTAAGAAAGGGATCAGGTGAGCAGCCACACAGATCGGGCCTACACCCGGGCCACCACCACCATGAGGGATAGCAAATGTTTTGTGCAGGTTCAGGTGACATACATCTGCACCAATGTAACCAGGAGCCGTTAAGCCAACCTGTGCATTCATATTGGCACCATCCATGTACACTTGTCCGCCATTGTCGTGGATCGCTTTAATGATATCTTTAATGCTTTCTTCGAAAATACCGTAAGTAGAAGGGTAGGTGATCATCACACCGGCCAGGTTATCTTTATGTTGTTCTGCTTTTGCTTTCAGATCTTCCACATCGATATTACCATTTTCCAGAGCTTTTACCACCACTACTTTGTAGCCGGCCATTACTGCAGATGCAGGGTTGGTACCGTGTGCAGAGATCGGGATCAGGATAATGTTGCGGTGTCCTTCACCACGGCTTTCGTGGTAGGCACGGATACATAAGAGACCTGCATATTCCCCATTTGCACCGGAGTTAGGTTGCAGACTGCAGCCCGCAAAACCAGTGATCTCAGACAGGTATTGCTCCAGGTCTTTGATCACGGATAAATAACCCGCAGCTTGTTCTTTAGGTACAAAAGGGTGTATTTTACTGAAATGGCTCCAGCTTAAAGGGATCATTTCTGTAGCCGCATTCAGTTTCATGGTACAGCTACCCAGGGAGATCATAGACGTGTTCAGCGCAAGATCTTTGTTTTCCAAAGATTTGATATAGCGCATCATCATTGTTTCACTGTGATAGCTATTGAAGTTCGGGTGAGTCAGGTAAGCGCTTGTTCTTACTAAAACTTCCGGAACACCGGCCAGTAAGTGTGCATCATCTGCTTCGTAGCTTACTGCATTCACCACATCGTTTAAAATATTGATGATATCGGCCAGGTCATCAAAGCTGGTAGATTCATCTAAAGAGATACCCACCAGTTCATCGCAGATATAGCGGAAGTTGATCTTGGCTTTTTCAGCCTGGCTTTGGATGATGGCTGCTTTATTGGTTTTGATCACTACGGTGTCAAAGAAAGAATCGGACCATAACTGATGGCCGTTTTCTTTCAAGGCAGTAGCTAAAGCCTGTGCCAGGATATTTACCCTGGAAGCAATGTTTTTCAAACCATGAGGTCCGTGGTACACGGCATACATAGCCGCCATATTGGCCAGTAATGCCTGTGCGGTACAGATATTTGAAGTTGCTTTTTCGCGTTTAATGTGTTGCTCACGGGTTTGTAAAGCCATACGCAAAGCCCGGTTGCCCTGTGCATCAATACTCACACCGATGATACGGCCCGGGATGCTGCGCTTGAATTCATCTTTACAGGTAAAGAAGGCTGCGTGCGGTCCGCCGAAGCCCAATGGAACTCCGAAACGTTGAGAGTTACCTATAGCTACATCAGCGCCCAGTTCACCCGGAGGGGTCAATAAGGTAAGTGCCAGCAAATCGGTAGCATAAGCGATATAAGCGCCGGCTGCATGTACTTTTTCAGTAAAAGCGCGATAGTCTTCTACCGCACCCATAGCATTGGGATATTGCACTAAAGCACCGAAATAAGTGTTGTCGATCTCGATCGTTTTATAATCACCGAATACCAGTTCAATACCTAATGGTGTGGCACGGGTGGTGATTACATCTTTAGTTTGCGGGAAAGTATGCTTGTCTACGAAGAATTTAGGACGCTCCGGAGCTGCAGTACTTTTATTTAAAGCATGGAAGAACATAGCCATTGCTTCAGCAGCAGCGGTAGCTTCATCCAGCAAAGAGGCATTGGCGATCGGTAAAGCCGTCAGCTCAGAAACCATGGTCTGGTAGTTCAGCAGGCTTTCCAGGCGACCTTGAGAGATCTCAGCCTGGTAAGGCGTGTACTGGGTGTACCATCCCGGGTTTTCAAAAACGTTCCTGAGGATAACAGAAGGGGTTACCGTGTCATAATAACCTTGCCCGATATACGTTTTGAATACTTTATTCTTTATAGATACCTGCTTCAGCATTCTTAAATAGTCCTGCTCGCTCAGTGCCGGAGGTATATTCAGGGGTTTGGGAAGCCTGATAGCAGACGGAATGGTCTTGTCTATCAATGCGTCAACACTGTCAACGCCGATAGCGGTAAGCATTTCCTGCGTTTGAGCTTCATTAGGTCCAATGTGGCGACGGCTGAATTCGTGCTGTAAAGCTGAAAAAAGATTCATATCGGGATATAAAATATGTGGTTAAATGAGGTGCAAATTTACAATTATTATTTATGATTAAGAAATAGGCTTAAGCACCTATTGGGGATAATTATGTTCCAATTAAGGAAATTGATAATGTAACAGTCAATTGCGCTCAAAATATATGCTTTTTACTGTTTTGTGTTTTGCAATAATAAGGGCACATAGAGAAAAACATATCATTGCGATATTTATATGAGAGGTGCTGCAGCTACCATCATAGATGGAGCCGGAGTATATTTTCCAGTGCCAGGGAAAGATTTTGGGATAAGCCGGTAAATTAATGCCTGATTGTTTAGAGACTATTGAAGGAAGCAGGTCAATTATATCTGGTAAAATGGCACCACATAAAGTAGCAAAAATGATCAGTTTATAACCTTTCCGGGCAAAAATGCTGAGCGTAACCAATAAGATAAAGCCTGCAATGAAATCAAGTTTTGAATTTATAGGGTAGCAATGTGGCGTATAGTCTAATAGTGCGTGGGACACAAAGGCGATAAAAGCACCTGCGGTCGCCCTGATCATTGTTTTGGGTTCAGGCACATCACTACAGACTGCTAATGCAATACCAAGTCCTGCGGCTAAATGAAATAATACATTCATGCTTATTTATTCCGTTACCGTAACCACGATCCGGTATTCTGCACTGCTGTTGGGCGCATAAGTAGACACGATCTGCCCATTCTCCTGCTCCCGTACACTATCCACGGCAAAGAAATCGCAGTCTTTCTGCCACAGCCGGGTGGGGCAGTTGTTGAACTTCAAAGTATCACTACCGGTTTCTGTAGCCAGCACCTGGTAAGTCAGGGTTTCTCCGCCACCGTCTACATTATTGGGATCTTTGAGCATGGATTTAACGCCTTGCAATTTGAACTGTCGGTTGAGTTTAGACTCGTTCATCCAGCACAACTCATAGCCGGTACTCTTGTTTTGAGGCAGGGAAAAGACCAGGATCTCTCCTTTCTTTACCCGCATCTGGTGCAGGCCTTTACTGCTGATGTCATTTTGTGCCGCCTCATCGCAGGAGGTCCATAAACCGGCAACACAGAGGGCAAGAATAACAAATCTGACAGTAAACTTCGACATCCTGATGTAATTAAGTATCCGCAAATTTAAACATTATATGCGGTATCGTGGAGCATGAAACAAAAAAGTATGCTCCAAAAGGAAAATTCTTGCCGCATTTCGACTAGCTCAATGGGACAAGAATTTTTATAAAATTTTACTCCTTTATAGAGAGAATAGAAACTATTTTTTGCGGTGCTTATTACTCTGCAAAGTATTTATGGAAATACGGGATGGTTTCAATGCCTTTGAAATAGTTGGCCACATCGTACTTTTCATTAGGCGAGTGGATATTGTCATTATCCAGTCCGAAACCTAATAAAACAGTCTTCAGGCCCAAAACTTTTTCAAATAAAGCAATGATCGGGATACTGCCACCACCACGTGTCGGGATCGGTGCTTTACCGAAAGTAGTTTCCAGGGCTTTGGCAGCAGCCTGGTAAGCTTTACCGTCTGTAGGGGTCACCACCGGCTCCCCGCCATGGTGCGGACGTACTACTACGGTAGTTCCCGGAGTCGCCAGGCTTTCAAAATGTTGCTGGAATAATTCGGTGATCTCCTGGGAAACCTGGTTAGGCACCAGGCGCATGGAGATCTTGGCAAAAGCTTTGGACGGTAAAACCGTTTTTGCGCCTTCTCCGGTATAGCCACCCCAGATACCGTTTACATCCAAAGTAGGACGTACACCGGTACGCTCAAAGGTAGTATAGCCCTTTTCGCCAGCTACGCTGTTTACGCCTAATTCTTCTTCATACTCTTTCAGGTCGAAAGGTGCATCGTTTAAGGCTTTCCGCTCTGCATCCGTCAGTTCCTGTACCTTATCATAAAAACCAGGAATGGTAATGTGCTTGTTTTCGTCGTGTAAAGAAGCGATCATTTTACACAGTTCATTGATCGGGTTGGCGACACCTCCGCCATACACACCACTGTGCAGGTCGCGGTTAGGGCCGGTAACCTCTACTTCCAGGTAAGCCAGACCTCTGAGGCCGGTCTCAATAGAAGGGTGTTCCATGCTGATCATAGAAGTATCTGAAACCAAAACGATGTCTGCTTTCAGTTTTTCAACATTGTCTTCCAGGAAAGTCGCCAGGTTGGCAGAACCTACTTCTTCTTCGCCTTCGATCATCATTTTTACATTGCATTGCAGTGTATTGGTTTTCGCCATGATCTCGAATGCCTTGATGTGCATATAGAACTGTCCTTTATCATCACAGGCACCACGGGCAAAGATCTTGCCTTCTTTGATCACCGGCTCAAAAGGACCGCTGTGCCATAGTTCCAAAGGATCGGCAGGCTGCACGTCATAGTGGCCATATACCAGTACTGTAGGCAATGCAGGATTCACTATTTTTTCACCATATACGATCGGGTGGCCTGCGGTAGGGCATACTTCTGCGCTATCACAACCGGCATCCAACATCGCTTGTTTTACCGCTTCGGCACACTTGGCTACATCACCTTTGTATTTGCTGTCTGCACTCACAGAAGGAATGCGTAATAAATCTAATAATTCGTTTAAGAAACGGTCTTTATTGTCTTCTAAATAAGCTTTCCAGGCTTCCATATTTTAAAATTTGAAAATTAGAGAATTTGAAAATTAGTTAATGTCTTAAGTGGTTGGATATGTAGTTTGTAATGATGATAATAATACAATTTACGAATTCACAAATCTACACATTCAACAATACCAATTAGACCCAAATGATTTTATCTTCTAAAGGGATTTTGCGGGTACCTTCTTTTTGCTCCTCTGTATAGCCCAGGTAGATCAGTCCCATGACCAGGTCATTCTCAGTCAATCCCAGGTACATTTTCATAGCAGGGTGGTGGGTCATGCCACCGGTGCTCCAGAAGGAGGCTATACCTTTCGCAGTAGCGCCCAGCAGCATATTTTCGGTAGCAGCAGCCACTGCAGCATATTCTTCTTCTACAATGATCTTGGTCTCCGGGGTGCGGCGCATTACGGTAATTACGAGGTGAGAAGATTTGTCGCCCATTTTAGCAATGGTATCTCTTTTGCTCTCTGTACGTATGGCTTCGTCTGTATTGGCCCAGTAGAGTTCTGCATGGTGTTCACAAAACTTTTCCAGGTTTTCGCCCGTGAGTACAAAAAAGCGCCAGGGTTCTGTGCGGCCATGGGTAGGTGCCCAGTCTGCCGTAGCGATAATATCTTTAATGTCCTGTTCGGGGATAACCTGCCCGTTCATCTGTGCGGGCTTCACCGTTCTCCTGCGGATAACGATCTCTTTAAACTGTTCAAATGTGCTCATCTGGCTATTTTAGCGCTGTAATTTTAGGAAATGAGCCCAAATTTACAATATCCATTACGAATAGTCAATTATTCGTGGATTTGTTTCCATTTTGCCAGGACACAATTCCATTGCTGCAATAGATAATGAGCGTAACGGCCGATGTCACGGAGTCTTCAACTAACTTTGTACTTAACTATAGTTGATTAAGATATTCACTTTGCGGGGTATGATTGTTGGTAATGAATTGAACAAGGCAACGGTTTTGCAATTGTTCAAAGAATACATACCATGTGGTGCGCCTGTTTGCTTTTATTTTAATATAGTACTTTCCGTAATGAATCAACTCTTGTGGTGTTTCCTGAGGCTTCAGTGTGGGTAAATCTTTAAGAATAGCATCATAAAGATGATTTACATATGCTTCGGCACTTTCAATAAAACCAGAATACGTCTTTTCTAATTAAGGAGATGATCAATTCGTCCAGGAAAAGAAGAACTTCATTTTTGAAAGCGATCTCTTTCATTGAAGCGTTTTCTAACCGTTTCTAATGTATGGGCTCTCGCTTTTTCCAATGGAACTGCGTTTCCCCAATTTTTTTCAAATACAGCCTCTTCTTCCGCTTCTGCAATCGTTCTTACTACAGTCAAAACAGCCTGTTTGTTTTTGTCGGACAAGCTGCTGACATATGCTTTTATTTGATTGTCAATGCTTTCCTCTTGAACTGATTGAGCCATGATTAATGCAGTTTGATTTAATATACAAATATACGGTTTTTTTATCTTTTAAGTGTAGGTCAGCCTTATCTCTTAGGTTGATTTTGTCAACTATGCCGCAATAGATGGCGGACGGATTTTTGAGATTAATGATGTTGTTGCTCAGAAGACCAGGATGGGCTTAATCAAGCGACACAAATAGCTCTGTCCTCGTCTTCAAGACATTACCGGTTTTGCACCACATTGCTGAATAGTTGCCCCCTTTTGCGCCATCTTTATAGTTCCAAATGCCGGTTTCCCAGGCTAATTTGCCGCTATCTCCCACAATAATTTCAGCAGGCAATCTTTCAAATAAAACAATGCCAGCGCTAAACATTTCCTTCCATATTTTAGCAAGGCTTTTCTTTCCTGCATGTTTTCCGCCCTCGCCCGAAATCACAATGATATCTTCCTGATAATGTTTCGTTACCCCTTCCACATCTTTTAGAGCAATAGCCGCATTGGAAGCCTTCCTGGCGTTTTTAATATATTCCTGATCCGTCATTAGATTTTAATTTTATGCCGATGGTATCTAAAAAGCTAAGATTCTTGTCACATTGAGCTCCGTCGATACTTCGACCTGCTCTGTACGGCAAGAATAGAGTTCCAAATTTGTCTACCCTTCGATAAACTCAGGATGACAAATTTTGCACCCTTTTTAGACACCTTTATTGAATTTGGTTAGGTTTTGTCGGTCTTTTGACCAGCGACATTGAATTTAGCGTTTTCCTGGTTTAATAACCATGCAGGTTAATGTCTGCGGCATCAATAATAGTAACATTCTTTCCCATTTTCTTTTGAATGAGTTTGAAATGTGGTAGTTCCTCCTCCGTAATTAAAGTAATCGCTTTTCCCTGCTTCAGGGCCCTGCCGGTGCGACCAATGCGGTGCACATAATCTAAAGGAGCGCGAGGCAATTCGTAATTAATCACCACGGGTAATGACTCAATATGGATGCCGCGACCAATCAGGTCGGTTGCCACCAATACCTGGTTCTTGCCCGCCTTAAACCCTGCCAGTCCTTCCATTCGTGTATTTTGCGATTTATTGGCATGAACGGCTACTGCGTTTATTTTATTCTTTTTTAATTTATCCACCACATTATCGGCCGTTCTTTGGGAGGAAACGAACACCAGTGCTTTATCCAGCTGCTGCTCTTTGATCAAATAGCGCAAAAAAGGGCCTTTGGTAGCAGCCGTCACCAAGTAGGCAAGCTGCTCAATGTCCTCTATAGATTGTTGTTCGGGCTCAATGGTGATCACAACTGGCTGTATGCCCAATCTCGATTTTAGTTCAGTCACTTTATCATTGAGCGTTGCTGAGTACAGCATAGTCTGCTTGTGCGCAGGCAGCAGCGACAATATTTGATCCATCTCCGCCTCAAAGCCCAACTGGAACAATTTATCCGCCTCGTCTATCACCAACTGCCTGATGGCAGTAATATCAACTGCATGCTTCTCGATCAGTTCCAGCAATCTGCCCGGAGTGGCTACCAATACCTCAACGCCCATTATAGCTTTCATCTGAGGTTGAATGGAAACGCCGCCATATACCGCCAAAGTGCGAATAGATCTGCGTAAAGGTTCTGAAAATACCCGGAACACCTCGTCAATCTGAACGGCTAATTCGCGTGTAGGCACCAATACCAATATTTGCACGGAGCGGTTGCGCTCATTTTGGACCTGCTGCAACTGGTCCAAAACAGGCATGACAAAACTGGCCGTTTTCCCGGTACCTGTTGGTGCCACAGCCATAACATCTTTACCGGCCAAAATCGGCGGTATGGCCTGCGCTTGTATGGGAAAAACCTGGGCGAAGCCCATTTGCTTCACTGTATGTAAAATGTTTGCAGATAAGCCTAACGATTCAAATTTCATTTAATTAGATTAGGGCTCAAAGGTACAGCAACATAAACCAAAAATACAGCTTATCTGAATGAAGGTCTCAGTCGTTTTTTTAGCTTAAACGGATACCGCTTAAATGGGGACTCAAGGCATTCACCGGCATTTTTTTTACTTTTTTATCATATTAAAAATTTAACTTTGCGGCCATCAATATTTAACCCATTTAAAAAATATTATGAGCATTATTACTAAAGTCCACGCTCGCCAGATCTTAGATTCCCGTGGCAATCCTACTGTAGAAGTTGATGTGATGACATCAAATGGCGCATTTGGCCGTGCAGCCGTTCCTTCCGGAGCATCTACAGGTAAGCACGAAGCGGTAGAACTGCGTGACGGGGATAAAAAAGTATATTTAGGTAAAGGCGTTTTAAAAGCCGTTAAAAATATCAATGAAGGTTTGGCAGATGAATTATATGGATTTGATATCGCTGACCAGACGGGTATCGACCAATATATGCTGGACTTAGATGGTACTGCCAATAAAGCTAAACTGGGTGCTAATGCGATCCTGGCCGTGAGTATGGCAGTAGCTAAAGCGGCTGCAGAAGAAGCTGGCTTGCCTCTGTACCGTTATGTAGGCGGGACTAATGCAAAAACCTTGCCTGTACCGATGATGAACATCCTGAATGGCGGTGCGCATGCAGACAATAAAATCGATTTCCAGGAATTTATGGTTATGCCGGTAGGTGCAGATACTTTTAGCGAAGGTTTACGCTGGGGTGTTGAGATTTTCCATTCCCTGAAAAAAGTATTGAGTGAAAAAGGCTTCAGCACCAATGTTGGTGATGAAGGTGGCTTTGCTCCGGATATACAAAGCAATGAAGAAGCCATCGAGATCGTATTGAAAGCGATCGAGAAAGCAGGCTACAAACCGGGTGATGATGTAGTGATCGCTATGGATGCCGCTATTTCTGAATTGTATGATGCAAAATCCAAGAAATATGTATTCAAGAAATCGGATGGCAAGAAATTGTCTTCTGAAGAAATGGTAGATTTCTGGAAAAAATGGGTGAAAAAATACCCGATCGTAAGTATTGAAGACGGTATGGACGAAGATGACTGGAAAGGCTGGAAAGCTTTGACTGATGCGATTGGTAACAATGTACAGTTAGTAGGGGACGACTTGTTTGTAACCAATGTACTGCGCCTGGAAAAAGGAATTAAAGAAAGCACGGCAAATGGTCTTTTGGTAAAAGTAAACCAGATCGGTTCTTTAACGGAAACCATTGATGCGGTAACGATGGCACAACGTGCTAAATACAATACCATCATGAGTCACCGTAGTGGTGAAACAGAAGATGCTACTATCGCTGACCTGGCCGTAGCATTGAACTGCGGACAGATCAAAACCGGATCTGCTTCCCGTTCTGATCGTATGGCTAAGTACAACCAATTGCTACGTATCGAAGAGCAACTGGGCGACCTGGCTTACTACCCGGGAAAAAGCCTCAAATTTGGTATTTAATTTAAAGGTATTATACATACAACAGGATTGCTGCGAAAGTGGCAATCCTGTTGTGTTTTAGGGCCTCTGTACTTCTATTTGTTTAAGTAAAATATGTAATTGTGGATTTTTAATTTTTTGTGATCAGGCCGATTATTGCTTTAGGCTGCTTATTTTTGGTATAACCTTAATGATCCATCCTATGTCTTTCAAAATAGATATCCATTGTCATCCCCAATTGAAGCCCTATGGCCGGGCTCATGCTTATAGCCCTTTGATCCAATCAGAAAATGCGAAGGAGGTAAGCAGCCTTTGGTACAGTTCCCCTCCGAGTTATGTCGATAAAGCAGCCAATAATTTATTAGGTATCACCCAGTTTCCGCAGGCTAACCTAAGCGCTGCTGCCAAAGCCGATGTACAGGTCATGGTAGTGGCTATAGGCTGCATTGAAAAAGGCTTTATCCAGTTTAAAGGCATCGCGGGCTTATTTGAGAAAGTGCTCGTCAACCTGACGGCGGGCTTTGGGAAGAAAAGAATAGAGGTGCTCAAGAATATGGAGGACTACTGGAGCGATTTTCAACAGGAAGCGGCCTTCATCAGGAGCGGAGAAGGTCGTCCGGTACAAGTGAATAATCGCTGGATGACTTATAAACTGGTCCGGAACTTCAGCGAATTGAACCGGCTTATAGAACAGAATAAACAGGTGCCTGAGCAAAACACTCCCGGCCAGCCTGTAACTATAGCCGTTATTCCCTGCGTGGAAGGCCTGCATATATTGAATACCGGCTTAGGCAAGGCGGTTAACCGGGCCGATGTGTTGGCAAAGCTGAAGGCATTAAAAAATAGTCCTGCCCGGCCCTGGTTTGTATCCATCTGCCATCATTTCTTTAATGATCTTTGCGGTCATGCCCGGAGTTTTAAATCACCGATGATCAATACCCTGGACCAGTCTGAGGGTATGGATTCGGGCTTTACAGACTTAGGGAAGGAGGTGCTGGAAGTGCTGTTGAGCGAAGCGGATGGCGGTCCTGTATTTGTTGACCTGAAACATATGAGCATTGCCGCCCGTACTTATTATATTGATCTCATCAAGCAGCCTAAATATGAGGGAAAAGTGCCGCTCATCATCAGTCATGGGGTCTGTAACGGGGCTAAAGATTATACGGCTGGTGGCCCTACACATCAAACGATAGGGAATGATTTTTATGATATTCCATTAAAGAGTGTGAAGGCCGGTTATGACCGTACCGGTAAACTGATCGATACCAACCAGATCAATTTTTATGATGATGAGATCCTGGATATGATCCGGAGCAAAGGTATCATAGGGATACAGCTGGATGAAAGGCGTATCGCCAATGATATGACCTTTAAGAAGCTGAAAAAAACGGCCAATACAGAATACAATGAAAAATTTCAATATAGTAAACTGGTCTGGCACCAGGTACAGTATATAGCTCAACTGGCCGATCGCCGTGGATTGCCAGGCTGGCACCATATTGCGATCGGTTCCGATTTTGATGGCATTGTAGATCCTTTAAACCGTTTCTGGACCCTGGAAGAGTATGGTGCGCTGGAAGAATTCCTGCTGATCCATGCCCGTAACTTTATAGGGGTTAATGTGCCGCATCCCATGAAGCATCCTGTCAATCAACTGGCTGCGGAAGAAATTGTCCGCCGCATTTTCCGGGAAAATGCCTGGTCTTTTTTCCAGAAATGGTACGGCTAGGCTTACTTTATTCAGGTTTTAATTCTTCTGCAATTTTATTTAGATTTGTAGGGTTTAAAATTCCGCTATGCAGCAAACGGTTTACGAAGAAGAAATGACCCATAAAGAAAAAGCATTTATTGCGCAACTGCTGGAGCAGGACTCTGTAGGCTATTTCAGGGTGCTGCGCATGATGTTCCTGGTAGCCATAGTGATCATTATTATCATCGGGCTGATCGCTTCTTTTGTAAAGCCGGAGAATAAGTTTGAAGAGCAGTTTTCTTTATCTAATTATATCATCGCTTCTACTATTTCCTTACTGTTTTTACTGGGTATTACTATTTACGGCAAAAAGAAATTTTCGAGGAAGTACCGTGCCGATCTGAAACATGGATTGAAAAGAGTGATCGCATTGAGCATTCAGCAAAAACAATATGTAGAGCTCTCCCAGACTTTTCATTTTCACTTGAACTACCCCGGCCTCAACAGCATAGAAGTGAGCCTGGAAGATTTTAAGACCTTCCATGCAGGGGATACGGTCCACGTGGAATTTGCCAAATACTCTCAAACATATCTGGGATATTTTTAAATTGTAGCTATAATTTACATTATCTGCCTGATATTAAACTATTTTAACAAGCCTTTTGGCTAGCACAGTTCAGTATTTCAAGTTATCTTTGGGGCTTTAAATACGCTGCTGAAAAAACTCTGGAAAATATCAAAATATGTACTCCTGTCGCTGTCGGTCTTATTGCTGACAGCGATCATCGTTGTACGTATTCCTGCCGTGCAGCAATATGTGGCACAACAGGCTGCTGGCTGGCTTTCAGAAAAGCTGAAAACTGAAGTGAAAGTTGAAGGCTTCAGCCTCCGATTCCTGGATAAGCTAAGCCTGGATGGCGTTTTCATCCGGGACCTGAACAAGGATACTTTATTGTACACCGGCCACCTTGAGGTCAATCTTACCGATTGGTTTATTTTTAAAGAAGAAAAAGAATTAAAATACATAGGGCTTAAAGATGCTTATATCTACCTGAACCGCCCCAAAAATGATTCGGTATGGAATTACCAGTTTATTGCCGATGCTTTTTCCAGTAAAGAAAAAACTACGGATGACCAGGGCAACGGATTGAATTTTACACTGAACAAAGCCGTCCTGGAAAATGTACATTTTATTTCCAAAGACCTGTGGTCGGGACAAGACCATGAGGCACATATAGGGGAAATGACTGTTGATGTCCGGAAAATGGACCTGCAACAAAGGCAAATCATTATTGATCAGATACTGATCGCAAATGCCAGCTACGGGATGCGCGATTATAAGGGTGGAAGGCCCTACAACCTGAAGCCGAAACGCAACCGGGCCATAGATACCACTCCGTTTAACCCGGATGGATGGCAACTGGCACTGCATAAGATAGAACTTAAAGACAGCCGTTTCTTCCTGGATAACCCTGATGAGCCTGCCGGGCAGCCGGGCCTGTATGATGAATGGAAGATGGACATACAGCCCATTCAACTGCGC
Organism: Bacteroidetes bacterium 43-16; assembly: GCA_001897525.1. Classification (GTDB taxonomy): domain Bacteria; phylum Bacteroidota; class Bacteroidia; order Chitinophagales; family Chitinophagaceae; genus Edaphocola. Next base: position 66,109 of record MKTB01000008.1, read on the forward strand.
GCTGAGGATATAAAAATAAACGGGGATACCTTAACCGGGGATTTGAAGTTTTTGTCGGCCAAAGATCGCAGTGGGGTAGAGATCAAAGAAATGCGGGCCAAAGTCACGGTGTCGCCCAAGCTCTCTGAATGTAAATCGCTCTACCTGGCCACGAACAATTCGGTACTGCAGGATTATTATGCCATGCACTACGACCGCTTCCCGGACTTTATAGACTATATGTCTAAAGTGAAGATGGAAGGGCATTTTAAAGCAGCAGATGTGGCGATGGACGATATCGCCTTTTTTGCACCGGAGATGGCTTTGTTCAAAGGTATGCAGGTGCGCCTGGACGGGTACGGTGGCGGTACGGTGGATCAACTTTATGCTGCTAATGTCACGATCAATGATGGCAGGAGTCAACTGGAAGTGGGCGACTTTCGCATGGAAGGGCTGCCTGATATTGACCGGACGACAATGAGTTTTCAAAATAGTTACCTGAAGACCACGGGAGCACACCTGATCCATTATTTTCCTGCTATCGCATCGGGCAATGAGCTTAACTGGCTCGCCCTTAAAAATATTACGGCACCTTTTGACCTGCTGGGCAGTGTAAACAGCTTTAAGGTGAACACTAATATTGAGTCCGGATTAGGGAAGCTGGGTGTGGATGGGAACTTCAGCTACCTGCTGGAAGGCATACCGGAATATGATGCAAAGCTCAGGCTCGACCGTTTTGACCTGGGCGCTTTTATGAATACAGACTTGTTGAAGCAGGCGACCGGGAACTTTAATGTGGCCGGTAAACGTTTTGATCCCGAACAACTCCAGGTAAATACCGAAGGGAAATTTGAATGGATTGAAACGAAATCCTATGCTTTCCACAATTTATCGATCAAAGGTTTGCTGAGCCCGGGATTATTTGAAGGAAAGTTTGACCTGGAAGATGAAAATGCGGTGCTCAATTTTGAAGGCAGCATCAGGAATTTATTGTCTAAACCGGAAGGGGATATAAAAGCAGATATCAAGCACCTGAACTTAAAATCCTTAGGCCTGGTAGAAGATGAAACTACCCTGGCGGGCCTGCTGGAAGGGCATTTCGAAGGCCTGAGCGTGGAGCAGATGCTGGGAGAGGCTACCTTAAAGCAAATGACCGTAAAGCAGGATGCCGATATTTTAGACATCGATTCTATTTACCTGAAATCACTGGTAGAAGACGATATCCGCTACCTGTACCTGGGTACCAGTAACCTTTCTGCGCGGCTTTGGGGCGATTACAAGATCGTGGAGCTACCCAAGACACTCAATCATTTCTTATCCAAATACCTGCCCAATTATTTTAAAGCACCGGCAAAGTATGACCCGGATCAATTGATCTATTTTGATGTAAATGCACAGAATATTACGGATTTACTTTCTGTATTCAATAAAGATATACAATTGCCGAAAGGCGGAACGGCAAGCGGTACGCTGAATGCCGCCACGGACCAGGTTGCTGTAGATGCCTTCCTGCCCGAATTTGTGATGAGTGGCGTGCATATGGACTCTATGTTCGTTAAAGGGACGGGCGGGCAACAGGCCTTTGACATTGCTGCCGGTACTGCTACTTTAGGATATGGTGCCAATGTATTCCTCAACAGGCTTAAGGTAAATGCTACCCTGGCCAATAATTTATTGGATTTCAAAATAACCACAGCTACTTTAGATGAGTTTGGCAATGTAAGCCTGAATGGTAAAGGCGAATTGCTGGGCGATAAGGTGGTGCTTAATATTTTGCCTTCCCAGATATTTGTCAATAACAATACCTGGACCATACCTGCCGGCAATGAAATAGTGTACAATGATGGCCGCCTGAATATCGCCAATTTCGAGGTCAATTCAGATGATCAGCATATTTACATCAATAAATCGGGCAGCCAGGATGATGCCGCTCATATCGAGCTGATCAACCTGGGCATAGCGCCTATGTCGCGCCTGCTGCAGGTAGACCATTTTGTAAGTGGCGGTAAGATCAACGGAGTGGTAGATGTCGTGCACATCATGGACCATCCTGTTTTTAATTTCTCTTTGTCTTCTAATGATGTGATGGTGCAAAATGAACCGATACAATCGCTTAAGCTGGAGGGCCGTTATGAGCAGGGGCAGGGCATGCTTTACCTCGATGAGCAGAGTGGTATAGCAGATAAAGACGGTAAAATGTCGGTAAGCGGTTCCTGGGCATTGGGGGCACAGAATATAAACGGGATGTCGGGGCTTATTGATTTTGATAAGGCTAACCTGGTGTGGCTGAGCCCCATCTTAAAAGGTTATGTCAACCAATTGGGAGGCAGGCTCACGGGTAAGGTCGTCCTTACAGGTAATGCGGACAAATTGAATACAGAAGGGCAGCTCCAGTTGCAGCAGGTAACGGCTCGTCCCGAAGTACTGGGCGAACGCTATACGATCCCTTACGGGCTTGTTCATATTAAATCTGATGAAATAGACCTGGGCAGTCTTGAGCTGCACGATATGCAGGATAATATAGCCAGGGTGTCCGGGGTGATCCGGCATGAAAACCTGGTCTCTTATGATTTTGATGCTACCGTTAAGAGTGATAAGTTCAGGGTGCTGAACCTTGCCGCACCGGAAACGGGGCAGTATTACGGGACCATAGATGCCAAGCTGGATGCCAGGATCACGGGTGCAGCGACAGATATTAAAGTACAGGCTGCTCTGGAACCTTTGGAGCATTCGAGCCTGGTGATCCCGCTGGATTTTTCGAGTGATGTGGGTACTTACAATTACATCAAGTTCAAGAAAACGGAAGAGCAGCTTTCTGCCTGGCGTAAAAAGAAATTGAAATTTTCCAATAAATATAATATCCGGATCGATGCGGTGATCAATAATAACCTAAGCACCAATATCGTCATGGACCCCAAGACGAATGATGAGCTGTTTTCCAGGGGAGAGGGCAACATCGTGATGGAAATACCTTCTGACGGGGACATTAAACTGAACGGAAATTATAAGATAGAAAGCGGTCATTATAACTTCGCCTTCCGGCAGATGCAGATACTGAACTACAACAGGGAGTTCAACATCGTGCCGGGCAGTACCATAGTATGGAGTGGCGACTTGTATGATGCTCACCTGAACGTTACGGGTATCACTACCGTAAAAGCAAGGTTGTATGACCTCATCGCGAATGAAGTGAACCGGGTAAATCTCTCCCAGCAGGAGATCGCAGATGCGCAGCTTGCCCAGATCATTAATGTAAGGCTTACCGCCTCCAATACCTTGCAGAACCCTGATATTGCCTTTAAGATAGAGCTTACGGAGAACAGGTCTATCGGTACTTATGCTTACCAGAAACTGGAACGTCTTAATACCGATGAAACGCAGTTGCTGAACCAGGTAGCTTCTTTGCTCCTGCTGGACCAGTTTGCACCACCGGAGGGCTTTATGAACAATACGGCTGCAGTCTCTTCGGGCACACTGAATAATGTAACGGATATCGTATCTTCTGTAGCTTCTTCTCAACTGACGAACTGGGCCAATAAGCTGTTCCGGGTAGAAGACCTGCACGTGGGGGTACGCTATAAGAATTATAACCTTAATAACAGTTTAAATAATGGGGGCAGCCCGGGTAGTATCGATTACCTGAACCGGAATGAAGCGAAACTGAGTGTCCGGAAAAACTTCCTCAACAACCGCCTCCTGGTAGATGTCGGGGGTGTTTATGACTGGGGACGGCCTTCACAGGTAGGTGCCGGAGGTTCTTATACGGCTAACCTGGCCGGGGATTTCATGGCGCAGTACCTGATCCGCAGGGATGGCCGGGTGCGCTTTAATATCTTCCGTACCAGTAATTATGATGCCCTGTTCCAGCAAAATATATCCCGTCAGGGTGTGGGGATCTCTTATCGCCGTTCTTTCAATAATGTCTGGGAACTGTTTGGCCTGGCCAGGAAGGCGCTTGCCAGTGATAGCACGGGCAATACCGATACACTTGCGCCTGCCGTCGCTCCGGTAGATACGATCAGTAAATAAGCCAGGATATAGCTGTTTAAGATAAAAAAGCGTCAAAAAGGATGAAACCTTTTTGACGCTTTTGTTTTTTGCTGTGCTGCTGGGCTTCCAGGGAGCAGCCAGGGAATAACCTTCGGCCTATTAAACCTATAAGGTTTTTGAAACCTTATAGGTTTGGAACGCTTTTATTTTTTATGGTCCTGCTGAGCTCCGAGGGAGCAGCAAGGGAATAGCCTTCGGTCTATTAAACCTATAAGGTTTTTGAAACCTTATAGGTTTGGAACATTTTATTTTTTTATGGTCCTGCTGAGCTCCCACGGAGCCGCCAGGGAATAGCCTCCGGTCTATTAAACTTATAAGGTTTTTGAAACCTTATAGGTTGGGAACATATTATACGATCACATTGATCATTTTACCCGGTACAAAAATGATCTTTTTATGCGGTTTGCCCTCGAGCCATTTCACAACGATCTCGTTGGCTAAAACCACGGGCTCAATGTCTGCTTGTACTGCATTCACCGGGAACTCAATATTGGTGCGGTGTTTGCCGTTGATAGCTACAGGGTAGAGCTTGTTGATCTCTTCTATATGGCCGGCAACAAATTCAGGATAAGCTGTAGCGCTTACAGAACCTTCATGCCCTAACTGGTGCCAGAGTTCTTCTGCGATATGTGGTGCAAAAGGAGCCAGCAGTGTTACCACCTCGCTCAGGATCGCTTTTTTATGGCATTTCAGGTCTGATAATTCATTGGTCAGGATCATGAATTGGGATACAGAGGTATTGAAAGAAAAACGTTCGATATCATCTGTGATCTTCTTGATGGTCTTGTGCAATGCTTTCAGTTCTGCAGCCGTAGGTGCTTCCTCTGTCACGATGCTTTGCTCGGTCTGCTCATCGAAGAACAAACGCCATAATTTTTTCAGGAAGCGGTGCACCCCTTCAATACCTTTGGTATCCCAGGGTTTGCTCATTTCAATAGGCCCCAGGAACATTTCATACATACGGAATGTATCTGCACCATATTCTTTTACAATATCATCCGGGTTGACCACATTGTATTTTGATTTGGACATTTTCTCGGTCTCTACACCGCAGAGGTATTTACCGTCTTCTAGGATGAACTGTGCATTGGCATATTCAGGTCGCCATTGTTTGAAGCCTTCTGTGTCCAGCTCTGTGCCGTCTACCAGGCTTACATCCACATGCAGGGCATTGACCTCGTATTGATTTTTTAATCCTGCAGATACAAATTGGTCCTGCGTACCGGCAATGCGATACACAAACCTTGAGCTGCCCTGGATCATGCCCTGGTTCAATAGTTTGGCAAAGGGTTCTTCAAAATTGATATAGCCGAGGTCAAACAAAACTTTGGTCCAGAAACGGGAATACAAGAGATGTCCTACCGCATGCTCTGTGCCCCCTACATACAGGTCTACCTGTTGCCAGTATTTACAGGCCTCGCCATCTACAAACGCTGCCTCATCATTAGGGCTCATGTAGCGCAGGAAGTACCAGGATGAACCGGCATAGCCCGGCATCGTATTGGTTTCACGTTTCAGCGTTTCGCCGGATGCATTTTCAATATGGACAAAACTGTCAATGTTTGCCAAAGGTCCTTGCCCTTCAGGCCCAGGTTTGTAGCTGTCTACATGAGGCAATACCACTGGTAATTGCTGATCTTCCGCTTTCAGGTTTACCTCAGATTCTTCAATGGTATAAGGAACGCCATTTTTATAAACAATCGGGAAAGGCTCGCCCCAGTAGCGTTGACGGCTGAAACCGGCATCGCGCAGGCGATAGTTTACTTTTCTTTCCCCTAAATGTTTGGCAGCAATGGCTTCAAAAATAGCTTTAGTCGCCTCTTTGATGCTTTTGCCGGAAATGAAATCACTGTTCTCAATCGTACCTTCTTTGTAGGTATAAGCAGCTTCTCCGGTAAAGCGATCCCCGAAAATATTGGTAATCGCGATATCAAAATGACGTGCAAAGGCAAAATCACGGTCATCACCAGAAGGTACCGCCATGATGGCACCTGTGCCATAGCCGGCGAGTACATATTCAGAGATCCATACGGGGATCTCCCTGCCGCTAAAAGGATGGATGGCATAAGCCCCGGTAAAACAACCGGAGATCTTTTTCTCTGCCATACGCTCTCTCTCGGAGCGGCTTTTTACATATTGGATATATTGCGCTACTTCTGCTTTTTGGTCTGCAGTAGTTATTTCAGAAATCAGCTCCAACTCTGGTGCCAGCACCATAAAGTCTACCCCGAATACGGTGTCGGGGCGCGTAGTGAATACTTCTATATCCTGTTCTTTATCTTTGATGCGGAAGCGAAGACTGGCTCCTTTACTGCGGCCGATCCAGTTGCGCTGCATTTCTTTCATGGCCTCGCTCCACTCTAAGCTGTCCAGGCCTTCGATCAGGCGATCGGCATAGTCGGTAATGCGCAGGAACCATTGGCTCATTTTCTTTTTTTCTACCGGGTGTCCGCCTCTTTCAGATACCCCATTCACGACCTCATCATTGGCCAATACGGTATTCAGGGCTTCACACCACCATACCTCTGCATAGTCCAGGTAGGCCAGGCGATGCTGCATGAGCCGCTCACGTTTGGTAGCCTCATCAAAGCTATTCCATTCTGCAGCTGTGAAGACAACCTCTTCATCCCGTTTGATGGTAGCATTACCTTCTGTTTCAAACAGGGAGATCAGGCTAGCGACAGGTTCTGCCTTTCTCAGCCCGGGATTATACCAGCTATGAAAAAGCTGCGTAAAGATCCACTGGGTCCATTTGTAATATTTCGGGTCAGAGGTCTGTATTTCGCGGCTCCAGTCATAGTTGAAACCTATATTGTCCAGTTGCTCAATATAGCGCTTAATGTTCTTCTCGGTAGTGACGGCAGGGTGCTGACCTGTTTCCAGGGCATATTGTTCTGCAGGCAGGCCGAATGCATCAAAACCCATAGGGTGTAATACATTAAAGCCTTTCATTTTTTTGAAACGGGAAAAGATATCGGTGGCGATGTAGCCTAGTGGGTGTCCTACGTGCAAACCCGCCCCGCTTGGGTAGGGGAACATATCGAGTACATAATATTTAGGTTTGTCATAGCTGTTGTCTACCTGGTAAACATTGTTTTTTACCCAGTAATCCTTCCACTTTTGTTCTATCTCGTTAAAATTATATTTCATTATTTGTTCTATTTGTAAAGTCCGGGTCAGGAAGCGATTCCTGATCTGTTGCAAAAAAATTGCGGCAAAGTTACATAATCGGGCGTTTATATTAAATATATAAAAAGAAAACGACAGCCATTTGCATAGCTGCCGTCTCAAACATTGGAAAAATGAAAAAAGTTAATCTTATTCCTTGATCAGTTTAGTTGCAGTGTTAATGCTGGCACCGTTCAGACGGATAATGTACATTCCTGTAGCTAAACCATTTAAGTTAATCGGTAATTGCTGGAAACCTGCATTGATATTCTTGGTGAAGGATTGTACCGTTCTGCCGTTGATATCAGTGATGCTTACTGTGATCGCACCTAAGTTTGCTTTAGCATCTAAAACGATGTTAGCAATATTTCCTGCAGGGTTTGGAGCTACCGTCAACATTCCGATGTTGTTGTTGATGTTTTTTACAGAAGTACCGGTATCAACAGGAGCAGCAAATACTTTACGTTTTTTGAACGCAGCCAGTCCCGGATCAGTAGCAGCGGTTCCGCTGTTATGAGCAGTGAATACAATCTGCCATACATCGCCGTTGTTTACTTTGATGAAATAAGTCAGAGAATCTTCCACTACAGTACCGTTTTGGCCTGAAGCTTTCCATGCTCTACCTATAGAAGTGATAGAAGTATCGTAAGTATAAGTAGTGTAATCCAGGTTGTCAAATTCTGTGTCAACTGTATCAACTTTAGCTACTTCAACGCCATCGTTGTTTAAGATACCAAATACTTTGTATTGTGTATTCTGGAATACTACAGCAGCATCATTGTAATTAGTAAACAGGAAATCCCAATCTGCGCTTAATGGCTCTCTTTCCAGTGTAGCACCGGTAAGGATGTTCATATAAGTGAAATTGCGGCCTGCGCTTGCACTTGCATTGATGGTGTATGTTTGTGCATTGGTACCATCAATTTTTGCCGTTTTGATCACGTAAACAGGAGAAGCTCCTGCAGGAGTAGTTTGTTTTTCTTTAATGAACGCTTGTAAGGTATCTGTACCGGTGATCAGTCCGAAAATCTTAGTGCCTACCAGCCAGTGTGTACCTCCGTCATAAGTAGCCCATCCGTATGGAGCAGTACCTTGATTGAATGCACCTTTAGACCAATTGATATTGGAATTGTATAAAGACATCGGGTGAGCTGTAATGGCAGTAGATAAAGCAGTAGTCAGGTTATCTCCGTAATCAGCAGTATCAGAAGCTAATTCAAATATTCTCACACTTTTATCTGCACTGTTCGTAATGATTGCTTCACTAAAACGGCTTGCAGATAAACCCAGGTGCCAATTGTCAGCAGCAGCAGTTCCAGCAGTTCCATTTTCCAGGCTGTAGTAAACGTTGGTCATATAACCAGTTCCTGTAATTACGGTGTCATGTTCCCAGGTTTGTGCATTTGCAGCACCAGAGATCGCTAAAGCAGCTAAAGCTAATGTAAACTTATTTTTCATCTTTATGAATTTAATTTGAACGCAAAAATATACCGAAGCTGGCAAACGAGCGGTATCCTGTGTGATATTTGACCGAAATATGACAAGTTCCTGACCTTGTGTCAAATCTGTGTCAAAGCAAAACAGGAACGGGCCTCGCCCGTTCCTGTTTTTATGATTAATGTTTAATGATTATTTTTTGATAGTATCGCTCTGCTGCACTATTGGTCAGTTCCAGCATATAAATACCTTCACTTAGTCTTCCTGTCTCAAGACTAATAGCCTGAGCATGGATAGATTGACTCCATACTTTTTGCCCCAGTAAATTGTAAATAACCAGGGTAGCTTGTGTTTTACTTTCAAAGGCTATATGAATCAGCTGATCTGCCGGGTTAGGATATACCTTAGCCTGCAATGCTTGCGGCTTAAGGATGCCGGTCTGCTCGCAGGTAACCGTTAGCAATTGTTCCTGCGTGCGGCTGTTCCCCAGGCTATCTGTATAGGTCCAGGTGATGGTATAGTTGCCTGCGGTGTTAAAGGTTAAAGAATCCGTTGTGCCTGTAATGCTGCCTTCACAGTTATCGGTAGCAGTAGGTGGTATTAAAGTGTAAGGGCAGGTACCACTCAAAGGAAATAATAGTGCCATATCCGGTACCGGAGCGCTGGTATCTGCAATGGTGATGTACTGCACTTGTGTGATAGAGTCTGTGCCGGAAACATACTTCCAGGTCACGGTATGATTGCCCTGGCCGCTGATCATCATGCTGTCTGTGGTGCCCACAACAAGCTGCGTACCATAGTTAGCTGTAGGCGCAATAAGATTAATAGCACATTCTGCGAAGAGTGGCGGCAGGCTGGTGGTGTCCCAGGCAGGAGTGGTGGTTACCGGCCAGGTCCTTAAAAATAATTCATTAGGAATAGCTGCATTCTCAAAGTTCCCGGTATCGATAACACTGGAATCTGTACCGTTGACAATGGCATAATAACCAGGCGCTACATAGTTTCCGGCAGAGGCATACGCAAAATCTCCGCTTACAGGATCTACGATAAAAGAGCGGTCATACATAAGGGATGCGGTCGACCCGGGAAGTATCGAAGTGTGTATCGGCGTAGCAGGCACCACCGGGTTAGCCAGGTCATACATGTAAAACTTATTCGTGGAGACGAAGTACAATTTATTAGGTCCTACGCGCAAGAGCTTTGCATTGGTAAAGCCAGTAAGTAAAATAGGTGTACCCACGGCATCACCATTATTCACCGATATTTTCACCAGGGCATTCGTAGTGCCGCTTTTACCTAACAACCACAGGCAGTTATTGGCCGTGTCTTTTACCATCGTGTTGATCGCGGTAATGCCCGGGTTTATCGAGCTTACAGCGGTTTGGGTGAGGGTATCGATCTTGACTACTTTATTGCCATAAGCCACATACATGGCATTGTTGTAGCCGATCATGGAATGGACCCCGTTGGAGAAATAGCTGTTAGGATCGCTTACATTACCTATGGTCTGGTTGTCGATATCGACATAGCGCATCACAGCGCCCGTTGCCGGGAAAAGGTAGGCTTTATGCGGGCTTACCATACCACATCTTTGAATACCGGCTCCCAGGCCAGAGCTTACGGTGAATACGGTATCCATAGCCGGGTAGTTGACCACAGCCAGTTTAAGCGGTTGAGCGCCTTTACCGCAAAGGATGGCTTTGTTGCCGTTGTAATCGAAATCCTGGAGCACATCAATGCCCGTTGTCATATTGTTGGCCGTGCGGAAGAGCGCTTGCTGTACCGTGCTGCTGCCATTGACCCTGCTGGTTTTATAAATATCCCCGTTAGGTGTTCCGAAGTTACCTTCTGCAACGAGGGTAAGGCTGTAGTTTTTGGGTACTTGAGCTTGAGCACCAAGAGTGATGCCGCAAATCATTGAAAGTAAAAATAGCTTTCTCATGTTTAATTTATTCAGTTTGAAATGACGTATTTAAAAGCTACTGGTGTAATGGAAAACTGGAGTGGCCGGCATCATACAGGATGCATCAGGACTTCACCATTGTTTTTTCTCCGAAAACAAACCGGTAACAGGCATCGGGCAGGTCTCCTGGCTTGACTCTGTTTGACCGGCCTTCCCGGGAATTAAGCCCAGTGGCGGGGTTGATCAAACGATGAAATGAGTCTTACAGTTGCGGGAACAGCTTTCGTTTTGCACGAAATTCCCTTTTAATCCTTCACTTGAAGGAACCACAATGCGCGGCAAAAGTAAGGATTAATGTCCATATGGCAGGTGTAAATTAATTTATCTTAAGCCCGGGTGTTGTGTATGATTTTTTAATATTTTAGTACTTTTTATATCAGGAAATAATAGTGAATAAATGATCGTGGAGACAATACCCCCTATAAAGTCTAAGCCGCCTTACCTGCTGGGACTTCTTTGCTTAATACCTCTCTTAGGTGCCTTTGTAGGCCTGGGACTTTTGTTGTATGGTATCATCAAGTATAAAGATAAATGGCTCTCCATAATCGGTGCAGCGGGTATCCTATGGACCATGTTTGTTTATGGAGCACTTTTTTATATAGGGACAAACAGTTCTTTGTTTAAGAAAGGGTTTGAAGATATTTCTAAAATGCAACTAAACAGTTTAGTGAAAAATGTTGAGTTCTATAAATTGTTGCATGGACAATACCCGGATAGCCTGTCCCAGCTTTTGCAAGACGATAAAATGGCATTTATTTATGATGCAAGCCAGGGTATGAACGGGACGGTAAACAGGTATTATAACTATAAAAAAGAAGGCGATAAATACCAGCTTTTTTCATCCGGTCAGGACGGAGAACCGGGCACCAAAGATGATTTTTATCCGCAATTGCGCCTTACTGATAGTAGCAAAATTGGTTTGATCATGCCTGAAAAAGATAGTCAACAGATCATCCATTAAGCAAGGAGCAATATGCAAACGATCGTATTTACTGCAGTCCTGGACCTCATCGGCATCAATCCATTTGTGGCCCTGCCGGAAGGGGTCTTGCAGCAGTTGTTTACACAATCCGGGAAATCAAAAAGCCCGATACCGGTGCAGGGTACGGTGAATGGTAAACCTTATCAACAAAGCCTGGTGAAGTTTGCCGGCCAATGGCGGCTTTACATTAACCTCACTATGCTCGACAATTCCCCGAAAAGAGTAGGGGAGACGATAAAGGTATCCATTGCTTATGATCCCGGTGACAGGTCGATACCGGCTAATCCCGGCTTCCTGGAAGCCTTAGCCGAAAACAAGGAAGCTATGCAGGTTTTTGAAACGCTGACCCCTTCTTTACAAAAAGAAATGATCCGCTATATCTCTTTGCTGAAAACAGAGAAGAGTGTAGCGCTTAATATAAAAAAAGCTATAGATTTTTTGCTCGGTAAAGGGCGGTTTATAGGAAGAGCAGGTATTACAATTAAAAAATAGAACAGAAAATGAGCATCTTAAAACTAATGAATAACACGGCCGCTTATAATAATTGGGTCACACAGCAGTATATTGACTGGCTGTCTCAAAAAACAGAGGAAGCACTGAATACTCCTGTAGCTTCAAGCTTTCAGACAATCTTGCTTACGCTGGATCATATCTGGACCACGCAGGAATATTGGGTGGATATAATTACGGAAAGTAATGCCTTTGAATTTAACCCTGACAGAAGCGGCTTCTCGAAGGAAGCTATCTTTAAGGGCTATGCAGCTTCTTCAGAGCACCTGGCAAATTATGTGGCCGGCTTGTCGGAAGCTGAACTGTCTAAAGCGGTAAAGATTGAGCAGGAATATTTTCAATGCAATTATGAAAAGTATGAGTATATCCAGCATATCATCAATCATGGTTTATACCACAGGGGGCAAATTGTAACTATGGGTAGGGCCCTGGGTGTCACCGATGCACCCATGACGGACTATAATTTTTATAAGGTGATGACGGAAGCGCAACAGTAAAGGCTTTTGCTGCCTGCTCCTAAGATTAGTTTAGTTGATTACGTCTATTAAGGAAACACTTTTGATCGTGATACTACTAAAACGAACCTTAGGCTGGATGCTGTTTCTTTTCCTGGCAGAAACCTGTATCATCGCCTGTAAATGCCCGGAGCCGAACGAATTCAATTATGCTTATGAAAGGTTAACCGTTTTGAGCCTGGATAATTCAGGTTCTACGGCGGAACTCAGTGGTTCGGATAGTGTCCGTAAGCAAGCGTACGGTATTCGGGTTAATATTGAACGGATTTTAGTAGCCGTTCAACATGATTGGCATTTAGGCAATCTCGCTTATGCAACCACTTGGAACTGTCTGGCCCGCGAATATAATCCGGCTAATGCAATTAAAATGATTAAGATCATTACCCTGAATGATTTTGATGCTTCCCATCCTGCAGGAGCTGAGCTGAGTGACTATTTTAAGAAAGTAGATGCCGGTAAATTTTATGATATAGAAACAATATATAAGCAAGAATCCCAGGTGTTTAAATCCAATTTTTTAGAACCGCTTGAGGCAGATGTTTTATTGACCAAAGCACCGGAGCACAGCGGATTATATACTTTTGTAGTAGAAACTGACTTATCGGACGGAACAATATTAAAGGACACTACATCTGTACAACTCTACTGATATGAAGCAGTTATTCCTCCTTGGTTGGCTCTGTTGGTGCGCTATCCCGGCAATGGCACAAAATAAAAAAGCACCTTATAAAAAACACTTGATTTTATCTGGGAGTATGGGTGTAAACGCTGCTTCAAAAAATATGACCAATGGCACCGGTACGGATGTATTTATTCCTTATCAGCGAACAAACGTAGCCTTACAGGCACTTCGTGCCGAGTGCTTTTTGAAGCACTTTGGTATTTACGCACAAATACGTTTATACAACATGTCGCAACCATCGACAGCCGAAAGGCGAGCGCTTATTAATTTTTTTCTAAATGATCTGGGCCGGCAATATTATTTACTGAACGAACCGGGGATAGAAACGGCCAGCTTGAATTTTAATAAAATTGCTACTAAAGGTGCTATTGGCTTATTATACCGATGGGAAAACCACCGGTTTTATGTCAGTGGTGGATTGGGCTTGAGTTTGTATCAAGTAGCTGTATATGAAAAAAGTTTCCCGCTGAAAGAAAAAGATGCAAATGCCTATTTTGAAGTGAAATATGCTAAACGATCTAAGGCTGGAGATACTTTTGGAATCCCTTCTTTAGATCTTGGGGTGGCCTATAAACCGGTTCATTGGTTTTGGTTTAAAGCCGATGCAGCCTGGAGCACAGACCGCTATCATTTCTCTATAGACAAAACAATCACCAATATAAATACTCAGGCAATAGCGACTAAAGAAAGTGTATATAAAGGAAGTCTTAGCAACTATTACTTTGGTTTAGGTTTTGCTTTAGCATTTTAAATAACTCTAAAGCGCAACAAGCGACCTGCATAAAATTAAGAAAAGCGACACCATGAGGTATCGCTTTTTTGTATTTCATAATTTGAATAATGAATTCAAAATCCATCATTCAAAATTCAGCACTATTAATAGCCCATATCCATTCCACCGCCTGGCATAGCAGGAGCAGCAGATTTAGGTTCTGGTTTATCTGCAATCACACACTCTGTAGTTAATAACATACCAGCGATAGATGCAGCATTTTCCAAAGCTACACGGCTTACTTTAGCCGGGTCGATTACACCTGCAGCCAATAGTTTTTCATATTGCTCTGTGCGTGCATTGAAGCCATAATCACCTTTACCTTTCTTGATTTCCTGAACGATCACAGATCCTTCTAAACCGGCATTGGCAACGATTGTTCTTAATGGCGCTTCTAAAGCAGCACGAACAATCTGAACCCCAGTTATTTCATCGTTATTCTCTGTTTTTACTTTATCCAAAGCTTCGATAGCGCGGATGTAAGCAGTACCACCACCAGGAACGATACCTTCTTCAACAGCAGCACGGGTTGCGTGTAAAGCATCATCAACACGGTCTTTTTTCTCTTTCATTTCTACCTCTGTAGTAGCACCTACATAAAGTACGGCAACACCACCGGCCAGTTTAGCCAGGCGCTCCTGCATTTTTTCTTTATCGTAATCAGAAGTGCTTACCGCCAACTGAGATTTGATTTGGTTGACGCGTGCAGTGATGTCTGCTTTTTTACCTTTACCGCCTACGATAGTAGTATTGTCTTTATCAACAGTAATAGTTTCTGCCTGTCCCAGGTAGCTCATGTCTGCATTCTCCAGTTTGTAACCTTGCTCTTCGCTGATCACGGTACCACCGGTCAATACAGCGATGTCCTGTAACATTTCTTTTCTTCTGTCGCCAAAGCCCGGAGCTTTAACGGCTGCGATCTTCAGGTTACCACGCAGTTTGTTCACGACTAAAGTAGATAAAGCTTCGCCTTCTACATCTTCAGCAATGATCAGTAAAGGACGGCCGGATTGAACTACTTTTTCCAATAAGCCTAAAACATCCTTCATCATAGAGATCTTTTTGTCAAAGATCAGGATGTAAGGATTGCTCATTTCTACCTGCATTTTCTCTGTGTTGGTCACAAAGTAAGGGTTCAGGTAACCGCGGTCAAATTGCATACCTTCCACAACGGAAACGGTAGTATCTGTATTTTTAGACTCTTCCACAGTGATCACACCTTCGTTGCCCACTTTTTCCATAGCCTCAGCGATCAGTTTACCGATAACATTATCGTTGTTGGCAGAAATAGTACCTACCTGTTCGATTTTTTTGTTATCGTTACCTACTTTCTGCGCTTGTTTTTTCAGGTTGTCCACGATGGCAACAACGGCTTTATCAATACCGCGTTTCAGGTCCATAGGATTAGCACCTGCAGCTACGTTTTTCAAACCTTCAGCGATGATCGCCTGGGCCAGAACCGTAGCTGTAGTCGTACCATCACCCGCCTGGTCAGCAGTTTTAGAAGCTACTTCACGCACCATTTGCGCACCCATATTTTCAACAGCATCTTCCAGTTCGATTTCTTTAGCTACGGTTACCCCGTCTTTTGTTACGGAAGGAGCACCGAATTTTTTCTCGATAACTACATTACGACCTTTAGGGCCTAAAGTTACTTTTACAGCGTCGGCTAAGATGTCAACGCCTTTTTTCATTTTATTTCTTGCTTCTATATCGAAGAAAATTTGCTTAGCCATATTCTTTTTATATTATGAATTTTGGATGTTTAATTTTAAATTAATTTACTACCGCTCTATATTTACGATTTTAACCCGGAATTATACGATTGCGATCAGGTCACTCTCACGCATGATCAAAAGGTCTTCACCATCGATATTGATCTCTGTACCGGCATATTTGCTATACAGTACTACATCTCCAACACTTACACTCATCGGCTCATCTTTTTTACCAGGGCCCGCTGCTACCACAGTACCACGGGATGGCTTTTCTTTTGCAGTATCCGGGATAATGATACCACCAGCTGTTTTTGTTTCAGCTTCAGCAGCTTTAATAATTACTCTGTCTTGTAGAGGCTTAATGCTTGCCTGTTGTTTTTTTGCCATTTTAAAATGTATTTTATTCGTTGTTTAATTTATGGAATGGTTATTTGAATAACTGTTTGCAAAAATATTGCCAAGTCAAAAAGCTTGACAATATTTCAGTAGAATTACTTATTAATTGCTTGTTAAGACAAAAAAGCACATCTGGATCGTCCGGATGTGCTTTTTTGGCATTTATGCTAATTGCTCCTGGTATTTTCGGGGCTTGCAATGATTGGTGTTTTGCTCTTCTTTTGCCATCTTAATGAATAGCCGATGTAATAATTGAAGCCAAATGAGGTGGCTTTGTCGCCTTTTCCATATCCTGCCATGAAATCGGGAGAAACCTGCCCCTGGAAGATGTCAGGGGTGAGATTGAAACGGATGCGGGCATTCCAGCCGGTATAGACGCGTGGGAATAGCTCAAATCTTAAGCCCAAGGTTACTTCAAACCAGTGGGAAGTGAAATTTTTGGCAGCGACACTATCCGCCGTAATGCCACCAAAAGGATTAGGGACGGTAAATTTTGCCTCCCCCCTCTGACCGATCCCGATCCCGTATCTTGCCCCTACAGTGACCATGTCCCAGTCGCCTTTATAGACGGGGGAAAACATAGACTTATCCACACCGATCCTGAAAAAGGCATTGGAGGAACGGTATTTCAGGTTCTCATAATCAATTTTGCCTCCACCGTAACCGGCTTCCAGGACAATGAAGCCGTCTTTCCAGAAATTGTAATCAAAATAAGCCTCATAGCTGTATTGATTAGGGATAATGAACGATCCTATGGGATGGGAAATGTCCAGCATAACCCGGCCCTGGCGTTCAAAGGGCTCTTTTATTTTTTTATGCGCAGCAGTGTCCGTATGCAGCGAGGAGGAATCGGCAATTTTTGTCGTATCGTTTTTCAGGCTGTCTGCCGGAGCTATTATACTGTCTAAGGCTGTTATTGAGAGACTATCAGACTTTCTGAGGGTATCAGCGATACCCGGGACGGTATCCGTTGATTGGGCATAAGCCCATGAATGTCCAATTAGGAGTAAAGGAATAAGGAATAAAAGTCTGAATAAAAGCCGGGTCAATGGAATCCTATTGTTTTGGAATGTAAATAACGATATTTTTTAATTGTGCAGACAGATTTACATTAGGGTCTATGATCTGCGCTTCTTTGATATTTAACTGGGTACTGCTGATGCTTTGCAGGTTGTAGCTATAGGTATAACCACAGGCATTAGAAATAAATTGCGGGTAATGGTCATAGCTGATGGTCAGCGTGTCAATAAGCGTAGCATCTTCACTTCTCTTAAAGGCATACCTGATCTGGCTGCTATCTGAATTTAAAAATAAAAACATATTGGTAATACCGCGTTCTCCCTGGAATATAATCGTAGTATCCATACCTAAAGAGGTGAGGCTGGGCCGGTTGAGGGCCGTATCCCTTATATCAATTTTCCGGGTGATAAAACCATTGGCATCTTCGGTGATAAGTGTATCCATAACCCTGAAATAGACCTTGGCAGAGACGGAGCGCGGTACATAGCACTCCTGGAAGTCCTTCTTACAGGAGCTCAATAAGGTCAACAGGATAATAACAGGAAGTAAGGCTTTCACAGTTTATAATTTTTTTATGGTCAGTTCTATCTCCTCGATCACGGCATCAATATATTGTTTCAGGGCAGACTGGTCCTCACTCTGGCTCATTTGCTTTACCAGCAGTGCTTCTTCAAGTTCCTGCATATTTTGCTCCAGGTCCAGGACCCGGGTTTCCAGGGCGGCTACCTTTTTTTGAAGCGCAGCCTCCCTGCCTTTGAGCTCTTTGTAAGCTTTGGTCAACAATCCGAGTTTGTCCTGTAGTGTATAGAGCGACATATGGTGATCCTATTATTTACAAACGTATGGAAGCCCCGATTTCTTTTTCAAAGGTCTTAATTAATGTTTGCATCATTTCATCTACCTCATCATCGGTCATCGTACGGTCAGACAACTGGAAGGTGAAGCTTAATGCCAGCGACTTTTTGTCTGCTCCTATCTTTTCACTTTCAAATACATCAAATAATTCGTAGCCCTGGTAAGCAGGCCATTTCTGTTGCTGGGCAATGGCAGCGATCTTGTTATAGGTCACCGACTTGTCCACCACCAATGCCAGGTCGCGTTTCATCGCAGGAAACTTAGGCAATTCGCTGTATTTCACTTTTACCGCATCACCGGCCTCTGTCCACGCTTTGAGGTCTGCCTCTATATAATATACGTCCTGTTTGATGTCAAACTCTTTAAGTCTTGCCGGTTCAACTTTTATGGCTTTGGCCAGCACCGCTTTTCCTCTTACCCATTCAATGCCATTTTCCAGTGTATTTTCTTTGGTCTTTTGTATCCCGGAGATGGCTAGAAGCTGTGCTACAATACCTTTTGCAATGTATATAGATTGAGGTTCTGCTTTGGACAACCATTGCTGGTCGCGGTACATACCCGTCAGCCATATGCCTAATTTAGCTTCCTGCTTGTAGTTGCCGGGAGCAGACTGGCTGTAAATATTACCCAGTTCAAATAACATTAAATGCTGCTGCTTGCGGTTAATGTTATAAGCCAATACTTCTAATCCGCTTTCCATTAACTCTGGCCTCATGACATCCAGTTCGCTGGAAAGGTTGTTCAGCATGGCCACCATATTGTCATATCCGGGATAATATTTAGAGTTCGTAATGGAATTGGTCACGATCTCGTGCAGTCCCAGGTGACACAGATGATTGGCGATTTTTTCTTTCCATTTCCTGTCCGCAGGTTCAGGGCGTGTGTTTAAAGACATGCTGATCTGGCCACTGAAGTTGATATTGTCTAAGCCATCTATTCTTAACACCTCTTCTGCCAGGTCTGCGGCCTGGTGTACATCGGCCTTGTTGCCGGGAACCAGCACTTCAAAGCCTGCATCATCATGCGCCACAATGCTGAAGCCCAGGTTTTCCAGGATATTCAGTATCGCCTGGTTGTCATATTCTTTACCGCAAAGCTGGTTGATATAGGCAAAGGTGGTCTTTATATTACGTTGTGGCAGGGCCACCGGGTACAGGTCTGTTGTGGCGGATGCCAGGCGGCCACCGGCAATTTCCAGGATCAGGTCTATGGCTCTTTGCAGGGCCACCGGTACGAGGTTGATGTCTACTCCTTTCTCAAAATGAGTAGCAGCATCAGTCCTTAAGCCATGATGTAAGGATGTTCTTCGGATCGTTTTAGGATCAAAATAGGCGCTTTCCAGGAAAATGTTCCTGGTGCCTGCAGTGATACCGGAATCGAAACCTCCGAATACACCGGCAAGGCACATTCCTTTTGCTGCATCACAGATCACCAGGTCTGAGGACCGTAGCTTGATCTCCTTCTCGTCCAGGGTTTTGAATACCGTTCCTTCCGGCAATTTTTTTACAATGATTTGCTGCCCCGCTATTTTATCATAGTCAAAAGCATGAAGAGGCTGGCCATATTCATGGAGCACAAAATTTGTAATGTCCACGATATTATTCAAAGGTCTTAAACCTATTGCTTTTAAGCGCAGCTGCAGCCACTCCGGGGAGTCGGCCACCGTAATGCCTTCAATGGTCGTTCCCATATACCTGGGACAAGCCTCTGTATCGGCTACCTGTACCTCGATCGCTAATGAAGCTGAGGGTTCGGTAGCTTTCAGGGCAGGGCTTTGCACCTTATGCTTGCTGCCATTGTGGTGATTAAGGTAAGCACATACATCTCTTGCCACACCGATATGGCTCATCGCATCTGTCCTGTTGGGCGTTAAACCGATACTGATGGTGCTGTCTGCGGCAGCAATGTTGAAGTATTCCGCAGCAGGGGTACCTACAGGAGCATCCTCCGGTAAGACCATAATGCCCTCATGACTTTTGCCCAGGCCTATCTCATCTTCAGCACAGATCATCCCTTCACTGGCATATCCTCTTATTTTTGCTTTTTTAATAGGGAAAGGCTCGCCGGAAACCGGGTAGACCGTAGCCCCTACAGGAGCTACTACTACAAGCTGGCCTGCCGCCACATTGGGCGCACCGCAAACGATGGGTACAATATTACCATTGTCCAGCTCAACAGTGGTCAGGCTCAGCTTGTCTGCATCAGGATGTTTTTCCCGGCTCAGTACTTTGCCGATCATTAATCCTGCCAGGCTTCCTCTGATCGCTTCAGACTTTTCTATTGACTCTACTTCTAAACCTATACTTGTAAGAATATTACTTAAGTCATCAATATTTACGGGTTCCGGAAGATATTCCATCAACCAATTGTAGGATATTTTCATTGCTTAAATATAGCTAATTTTTCTATGTTAATTTTTGACAGGCAAAGTTACTACTATTTTATAAGGATCAACAGGTGAAATCCGGCGTTTTTTGATGGCATTGTCAGGATAATGTCATCGAAGAGAATTGTTAAACTTGTTATTACAGGAGTCGCAGGAGGTTCAATGAATTTATTAAAGTATTAAATTTGAGGGGAAATGTAAATACACAAAGCTTTTGAGCTGTTTAACTTTCAGCCGCTCGGATGCTTTGTGTGATTTTTTTAATTAAAAGATAGTCGTTAAATTTTTAAAGGGTAAATGAAAAAATTAATTTTGATGGGTTTGGCCATCTCAGGAATCGGAACTGTGGCTTTCGCCCAAAATCCGGCATGGCAACCAAAGGTGATTTCCGCAAGTGTAGCTTATCCTGCTTTTGGATTTAAGTTGGAAGCAGCACGTTTACAAACAGTACTTACGGCTGCCGGGAATACGCATTTGAATGCAGGTGTTTTGGAATTACCAAGCCCAGAAGGCAAGACCCGGAGTTTTAAAGTCTGGAGAAACACATTGATACCTGCAGCATTGCAATCAAAATTCCCGGATGTATGGTCCTTTAGCGGAACCAGCACCGATAATCAAAGTGTTACAATAAAACTGGAGTATTCGCCCCGCGGTCTTTATGCCATGGTTTTTGATGGCGAGCAGACTTATTTCATTGATCCTGCTGATGTAGGTAGTAATGAATATAAAGCCTATTGGAAATCAGATGCGCAGATCAACCCGCTGAATGAGGTGGCCTGCCAGGTAGAAGAAAATATAGATAATAGTGGTGCTCCGGCTGGCAGAACAAAAGTGGCCGGTTTTACTTTAGGTAGCATTAAGCGTACTTACAGGCTGGCATTGAGCTGTACCGGGGAGTATGCAGAAGCTGTGGCAGGTGTCAACCCTACTAAGCAGGCTGTATTTGCCGCTATGGTAACGACGATGAACCGGGTGAATGGTATTTATGAAAGAGAGCTGGCGGTGACCATGCAGTTTATTGCCAATAATGACCTGGTGATCTATACCGATGCTACTACAGACCCTTTTACCGCAAACAATAACGGAGACCAGTTGCTGGGACAAAATCAAAGTAATACCAGCAGCGTGATCGGTAATGCAAACTATGATATCGGGCACATCTTCAGTACCGGAGCCGGTGGTGTAGCTATACTGGGCAGCGTATGCCAGAATAATGTAAAAGCAAGAGGGGTTACGGGCAGACCTAGCCCGGTAGGTGATCCTTTTGATGTGGATTATGTGTCCCATGAAATGGGCCATCAATTCGGGGCAGACCACTCCTTTAATAAATGTACGGGTACAGAGAATGCTTCTACGGCATATGAGCCGGGTGGGGGATCTACCATCATGGGTTACGCAGGTATTTGCGGATCGGTGAATAATTTGCAGACCAACTCAAACGACTATTTTCATAAGACAAGCCTTGGCGAAATCAATGAATGGCTGGAGAACGGTAATGTAGGTTCTTGTCCTACCACACAAGCGGGCTATACGGCACCTACTTTTACTGTAGGTACCAATGAGTACCAGATCCCGTTGCAGACTCCCTTTGAATTAGATTTTCCTGTAGTAACGCCGGCTGGTACCAATACCACTGTGCTGACCAATATGGAACAATATAACCTGGGTAACTACCGCTCTGATGAAACGGAAAGCGCTAGCTTCGGCAATGGACCATCTTTCCGGTCTTTTACTCCCAATGCAGATAATTACAGGTCTTTCCCGAGGAATACCATCCTGAGAGGCGGCCTGCTCACCACAAAAGGAGAGCGACTGACGACTGTAGAGCGTGCTTACCGTATCGCTTATAATGCCAGGGAAATACACGCTGATGGTTATGGAACGATCAACAGTGCCAACAGCTTTACAAATATTAATGCTGTAGGTAACACAGGACCTTTCAGGATCTTGTACCCGAGCCAAAATGATTCTATCATCAGGAACAGTGTTACTACTATTCACTGGGATGTGGCTAACTCAGATGTTGCACCTATCAATTGCAGTAATGTAGATATTTATCTGTCTACAGACGGAGGGGCTACTTTCCCTCTGGTATTGGCTCAGAATGTGCCGAATACCGGTAGTGCTGATGTGACGATCCCGGACCTGGCCATTAATACTGCCCGTATTAAGATCAAAGCTTCCGGCAATATTTTCTTCTCCTTTTCCAGAATGAATGTGGTGATCGGTAATACGGCCAGCATTTTTGATACCACTAATACGACCAGTGTGCGTGATGTGGTAAAAGAAAACCCTATTAATATTTACCCTAATCCTGCAATGGATATCCTGAACGTGGAATTACAGACACTGAAGGCCCAGGAAGGTAAGCTTGCTTTGGTAAATGCAGTAGGACAGGTAGTATGGACCGGGACGATCAGCAGGAGCAATGCGGCCCTTAAGATCAATACGGCACAGCTTGCTCAAGGCATTTATATATTGAAGTATAAAAATAATGCAGGAGAAGATTTCTACCGGAAAGTTTCTGTATTGAAGTAATGTTTTTTGTTTTAATTATGGATTATTTCACATCTATCTAACAATAGGTGTCGATTATAAAAATTACATTTGTAGTGTAAACAAAAACGTAAACAAAATAAACGAAAATCTTATGGGAAACAAAACAAGAGGTGGCGGTTTGCTCGCTCTGGGATTAGCAGCAGCAGCATATTGGATCTGGGGCATGAAGAAAGAAGACAAGGATAAAGTGAAAGCAAAAGTTGCGGATGCAGGTAATAAGATCAAAGAAAAAATCCCTCAGGACCTTAAAGATAAAGTTGAAGGATTTTTGAATAAGACCAAAGGAAGCTCAGCTTCTTAAGGACAAAGACAGATAGAAAAAGGCACAAACATTCGTTTGTGCCTTTTTTTGTTTACCTAAGTAGCCATTTAAGTTATCCATCCTCCTTCGGAACAGCAATAAGCGATTGTAATGGTTGCCAAAATTTTCAATTCCCGGCAATAAAATGTTTTCATCATTGTGATGGAACTTATAACTAACTTTGTTACTATGTAATGCAATAATAATAAAAACAAGGATCTGAAAATTTGAATCATATGAAAAGAATCACTACACTCTTTGCCGCAACTGCGGCCTGCTGGACACTTTTCTCCTGCAGTAAGCCCTTATACCGCCCGGAAAGTGTTCATGACCCCATGATCGCCGGCAAAAATGAAGTCACCGCAAGTGGCTCTGTATTGATCATGGCTCCTTATGGCTTTCCTTCTTTTGACCTGGGCCTGGGCTACTCTCCGGTCAACCGTCTGGCCATCAAAGCAGCCATCCGTGCGCGCTCAAAAGCAGATCTGTATACGACCGATTCAGACGATTTTCGTAAAACCTTAAACGGGACTACTGTAGAAGGCGGGCTGGGCTATTATGCACCTATAGATGACAATATGTTTTTTACCGTTTATGCTAACCTTATGTGGGGTCATAACCAGTATCACGATTACAGGGTATCTGACCGGCATACCGATGAGCTGCTGGAATATAACTACAAGGCATTTGGTATACAACCGGCTGTTGTATTTGTGAAGCAACGTGCCCGCATGTCTACCGGGATACGGGCAAGCCTCTACCAATATGATATCCGGCAAGCCATTAATACCGTTACGCCGGACTATTACCAGGTAAAGGAAGGCAAATTATATCCTGTTGTTGAACCTTACTACGCAGTAGAGGTGGGTGGAAAAAACATCCGTTTCTTTGGACAGGCCGGTTTTTCTATCGTTCCCTCAGAATTGACGACCGATTCAGAAAATATCTTTCCTAAGCTATCTATCGGTATTAACCTGAGATTTGGCGGTATGGGCAAGCGCTAAGCTTATTGAGAAAAGACAATGATTTATGATGCTCAGGGTGGTACATTATTGAACGCACGCTTTAATAAATATATAAATAGTGAAGGGATGGCTCATTGAACCATCCCTTCACTATTTATATCATTGCTATTAATCTTCTTTTTTCTTTTTTTCTTTCTGCACTTTTGGTCCTTTCGGGGCCTTTGTGGTTTTTGTTGCTTTTGACGCTTTCGCGGCTTTCGTTGCTGCTTGCCCGTTCTTCGTTTTGGAAGCCACCGCTTTCTTCGGCTTTTTTGCCGGTTGGTCGTCTACATAGCCGAAGTCGATCTGGCGTTTTTCCAGGTCGGCACGCTCTACCAGGATCTTGATCTTATCACCGATCCTGAATTTACGGTTGGTGGAGAAGCCTACGAGGGCATACTCACTCTCTACAAAAGTAAACTCATCGATTTCATTAAGATCAGCAATAGAGATCATGCCTTCACATTTATGCTCGATCGTCTCTGCCCAGAAGCCGGTAGCTGCTACTCCGCTGATCAGGGCTTCAAAGGTTTCTCCTACATGCTTGCTCATGTACTCTACCTGTTTGTACTTATCTGCCGTCCGTTCTGCTTCCATCGCTTTCCTTTCGCGGTCTGAGCAGTGTTGGCATTTCATTTCCATTTGTTTATCAAGCTTCACCTCGTTGTCGATCACTTGCTGCACAATCCTGTGCACCATCACATCGGGATACCTTCTTATGGGGGAGGTGAAATGGCAGTAATCTTCAAAGCCCAGCCCGTAGTGGCCAATGTTTTCTGTGCTGTAGACAGCTTTGGACATAGTTCTGATCCCTAATTGCTCCAGGATATGCTGCTCTGGTTTGCCATCTACATCTTTCAACATCTGGTTGAAGGAGGTGGCTATGGTATCCGGGTTAGTCAGGAGTAATTTATAGCCAAACCTGGACGCAAACTGGGCAAAATTGGCCAGCTTGTCTTCATTGGGCAGATCATGGATACGATAAGGGAAAGGAATATCTGTCTTGTTCACTTTCCTTTTGCCTACATAAGCCGCGACTGTCCTGTTGGCTAAGAGCATGAATTCTTCAATCAGTTTATTGGCATCCTTGCTTTCTTTAACCATAATACCTATCGGCACGCCATCTTCATCTAATTTGAAGCGGATCTCCTGGGAAGAGAAATTGATAGCACCTTTCTTAAAGCGCTCTTCTCTTAGGTTTTTAGCAATTTTATCCAGGGTCAGGATCGCTTCTGAATGCGTTCCGGTACCTGTTTCGATCACTTCCTGCGCTTCCTCATAAGTAAAGCGCTTATCAGAATGGATCACTGTTCTTCCGATCCAGTATTGCTTTACTTCTCCTTGTTCGGTCATTTGAAAAATCGCGGAGAAAGTAAATTTATCTTCATTGGGCCTTAAAGAGCAGAGTACATTGGAAATATGCTCCGGCAGCATGGGTAATACCCGGTCCGGCAGGTAAACAGAGGTGGCCCTTTGATAAGCCTCCTTGTCCAGTTCTGTGCCCGGTTGTACATAATGGCTCACATCTGCGATGTGTACCCCGATCTCGTAAAGCCCGTTTTTTAATAAACGGAAAGAGATGGCATCATCAAAATCTTTGGCATCTGCAGGGTCAATAGTAAGGGTAAGAATATCCCGGCAGTCTTTACGTTTTGCAATTTCATCTTCCGGTAAAGTTTCAGAAAGGGCCTCACTTTCTTTGAGTGCACCTTCAGAAAACCTTAATTGGAAGCCGGCATCTAAAAGGATTTCTTTCATGGCTACCTGGTTATCCCTTTCGCCGGTCAGTAGTTCTACGATTTCACCTTCGGGATTCTTTTTACCATTGCCCCATTCTTTTATGTGTGCAATGGCCTTATCGCCCGTTTTACCGCCTTTAAGGGCTTTGGTAGGAATGAAAATATCAAAGTTGATATTGTCTTTATCCGGGATCAAGAAACCAAAGGATTCGGATACTTCCAGTACCCCTGTAAACTCTTCCTGTGATCTTTGAATGATATCTATGACCTTTCCTTCCGGTCTGCCATTATTACTTACTTTGGTGATGCTGACTTTCACTTTGTCACCATCAATTGCATTTTTTAAATCGTCGGGCCTGACCAAAACGTCTTTATCCCAACCTTCTACAATCACAAAACCCATTCCTGTTCTTGTGATGTCTAAAACACCTACTTTATTCGTCCCTTCAATACTGCTTTTTTTCTTATTTTGAGGAATGTATTGTGATTTACCTTTTTTCTTCGACATGTGTAATAAATTAATCTGTTCTTGTAAAGATAATGTATTTATATACGCGTTAAATTAATGAGCTGCTAATTAAGAAAATTTAATGTGCTTATTATCAATGAATATAATAGGTGCATAGAGCAGTAAGCATTAATTATCTTTAAATTTGCAGGCAGATTTTAAATATTAACAGATGATAGAAACACATGCTCACCTGTATGATGAGCAGTTTGAGCAAGATATAGAAGCGGTTATTGATCGGGCAAAGGCAGCAGGCGTTACAAAGGCTTACCTGCCCAATTGTGATAGTGGTACGATTGACCAGATGATGCGTTTAGTGGACCGTTATCCTGAATTTTGTATCCCTATGATGGGTATACACCCCTGTTATATCAAAGAAGATTTTGAACAGGAACTGGCTATTGCTTATGATTGGCTGAGTAAAGGGCAGTTTGCGGCAATAGGTGAGATCGGCCTGGATTATCACTGGGACCTGACTTATGTGAGCCAGCAGAAAGCAGCTTTTGAAAGGCAGATCTACTTGGCACTGGAACTGGACCTGCCTATTATTATTCATAGCAGGAATGCGACCCAGGACTGTATTGACATGGTAAAGGCAAAGCAGAATGGTAAATTGCGGGGGATCTTCCATTGTTTTGGAGATGGCGTGGACATCGCACAGCAGGTGATTGACCTGGGCTTTTTGATGGGTATAGGAGGCGTGGTGACGTTTAAGAACAGTGGACTGGCAGAAGTGCTTCAGGCGATTGATCTGAAATACCTGGTGCTGGAAACAGATGCTCCTTATCTTGCTCCCGTACCTAAGCGTGGTAAAAGAAATGAAACGGCTTACCTGGCTTATGTGGTGGATAAAATTGCGGAAATAAAGCAGGTTTCCAAAGAGGAAGTGATCAGGATCACAACAGAGAACGCAGTACAATTATTTGGTTAAATGGTGGCCTAAACCTATAAGGTTTTTGAAACCTTATAGGTTTTTAGCGTTTGGATCGGGCAGCGAACGCCTTTGGGAATATAGACAAATTTTGAAACCTTATAGGTTTTTTTTGCCTGCCCGGATAGGCACGGCAAATACACTATAACAGATCAATCTGGTGATTCCCGGAAAGCCTTCTTGTTTATGCGTTTTGAACGATCTCGTCTGTAGTTTTAAATATGCCATTGGCCTGCCGCGTACAAGTGATCGTAAGGTCATTGATACAGACATTCGGGGGCAGGGTAGCGCAGTAGTAAATGGTAGCTGCGATATCTGCTGCATGAAGCGGCTCGAAGCCAAGATAGGTTGCTCCGGCCCTTATTTCATCTCCCTTAAACCGAACCAGTGAAAATTCGGTATCTACCATACCGGGGTTGATTGAAGTTACCTTGATATTATAGTTCAGCAGATCGATACGCATACTTTCCGATAAGGCATCTACTGCATGTTTGGTGGCGCAGTACACATTGCCGTTCGGGTAAACGATCTTACCTGCAGTGGAGCCTATATTGATAATATGGCCTTTTTTCTGATCTTTCATCAGGGGGCTGAGCAGGCGCGTGATGTAGAGCAATCCTTTTATATTGGTGTCTATCATCGTGTCCCATTCCTCAATATCCCCTTCATCTATGGTATTCAGGCCTAAGGCCAGTCCTGCATTGTTAAGGATCACATCCGGTGCGCCCCATTGCTTTTCGATCTCGTCCCGCACTTGCTTCACCGCATCCAGGTCTCTCACGTCAAGTGTTGTAGATAAGACTTCAACTCCGAAATCCTTTTTTAATATTTCCTGCATTTCAGCCAGACGGTCTGCTCTTCTTCCTGTCAGCCATATCTGGTGTCCGTTCTCTGCAAATATCCTGGCTGCTGCAGCTCCGATACCCGAAGTTGCTCCTGTAATAAATATTTTCATTCTTTTATCGAATCAATGTAATGTCGCCTTTAAATTCTTCTTCCACTCCTTCCAGGTTGAGTGCCCTGGCATGCCAGAAATAAACACCCGGATCGCACATTTTACCTCTGAAGGTACCGTCCCATCCGCCTGTTTCACTGTTGAACATCTGGAAGACCAGCTGGCCCCAGCGGTTATAGATCTTGAAATAAGTAAGGTAAGGATAGCCTGCACCTAAAGGCCTGATCACATCATTATTGCCATCCCCGTTAGGAGAGAAGGCAGAAGGCACAATAAAATAAGGTCGCTCGGCCACACGTATTCTCACGGAGTCATTGCCTTCACAAAGGGTTTCACTCACCACATGAAGGTTGTAGGCAAATTCGCCTACTTCTGTAATCGTAATAGGTGTTTTAGGATCGGTAGGGTCGGCCAGGTAAGTGGTCGGGGTCCATTGGTATTGAACACCACCGCTCCCGTTCATGTTAAAGGTATGCCCTTTGATCACTGTGGTATCGTTCCCTGCAAAAGGTATAAATCGCGGCACAATGATTTTCCGGGTAGCTGTATCTTCACATCCTTTACTGGTACCTGAGCGGAGCGTTATCGTGTATTCATCATAGTTATTGGTAAACTGGTGTATGGGGTTTTGCTGAGTAGATGTAGTGCCATCTCCAAAATCCCATTGCCATTGATTGATCGTCGGGAAGGTTGCCTCAGAACGGTCTATAAATTGTATCGGTTCGCCTTTACATAGTTTACCTATGATGTCAAAGTCGGTACTGAAGACCGGGTATATTTTTACCAATTTAACAATGCTGTCCGGGCAGGTAGAGCCGCGGTTGACCACCAGCTTTACGCTGTAAGTACCGGTATCAGGATAAGTATAGCTTGGGTTTTCTGCATTTGAGGTGTCAGCAAGAGTATTAGGATCTCCGAAGTCCCAGAAATAATTGAAGCCGCCTGTACTGGTGTGTTGAAACTGGATGTTGAAGTTGGAATCACACCTGGCTATATACACTTCAGGGTCCTGGTTATAGGACGGGATGTTAGCGACCACTGCTTTAGAACAGTTTGTAATCACAAACTGGAGGTCACGGGAAAGGGTATTGATGATCTGACCATTGCGCCATTCGTGAACACATACGGTAAATACATACCTGCCTACGGTAGTAGGTGTTCCTGACAGTAAGCCGGTTACCGGGTTAATATGAAAGGTAGGATTAGATGGAATAGGGTATTGATCTGTATAAGGTGGTATATAACCTACCGGTGTGTAGGGCGGGGTTTCTACCGGGACATTAGAGGGTGCACCCGGGGCTGAATTGCCTTGTGTAGGGCTTCCACCTATATAGGCTTTACACAATTCATAACTTAAAGAATCTCCATCTATATCTGTAGCTGAAAAATCAAAGGAAAAAGGATTGTTGGCACAGATGATCTGTGGCGGATTGTTGGTGAAAACCGCACTGTTATTGGAGCATTGTCCTGCAGTAAACGGAGGTATCCTCGATGTAAAGGTAGCACCGGTAACACCAGGGTTGTAAATGTTATTAATAGTTTGATTGCGGCAACATCTCTGGTAAACAAATAAATAGCCGTTAGGGTTAGGCTGAAGGGTTACCGTAAACCTGAATATCGTTTTACGCATACAGGTATTGGGCATATTATTGATACACTCATTGGAGAAGCCCGGGGGGATCACATCTGAGGAAAGTGCCTGGCCGGTAGAACCTTCAATGATCACATCACTGGTAACGGCATCAAAAATAGCAAAATAAGAAGGATTGTCCTGCGCTATAGCCTGAGGGTCGCCCGATAAACAGTCATGGTATAAAGTAAAAGTAAACTCAAAGTTGTTATTGCCCCTACAACGATAGGTAATATCTCCGCCAAAAATATGGGAAGCTTTTGCCGAAAAATTGCCGGCAAAAAGGACAATAAACAGAAAAAATATTTTAAAAAAGCTATTTCTCATGCTCAACTTTTTAAAGTTTTGATTTACACGCTTATATATTCCTTGCTGCTGCTCAGAAGCAATTTTTTAACGGAACAGTTCTTGCGTTTATTGCTTATTCTGAGCATTTTGCTGTATCTGGGCCATCTTCGCTCCTTTAAGGAAGTCAGAGGCAAAAATGAATTTATTCAATAATTCATCGTCGCTGTACACAATTTCTTTATTACTGCCTTCCCACTGCTTTTCTCCCTTGTGCATATAGATAATATGGTCCCCGCTTTCCATCACCGTGTTCATGTCATGGGTATTGATGATCGTGGTCATATTATATTCCTTAGTAAGCGTGCTGATGAGGTTATCGATCACTAAAGAAGTTTGCGGGTCCAGGCCGGAATTCGGTTCATCACAAAACAAAAACTTGGGATTCAATACAATAGCACGTGCCAGCGCTACCCTTTTTTTCATCCCGCCGCTTATTTCTGCAGGGTACTTTTTATTGGCATCGGTCAGCTCCACCTTTGCCAGCACTTCGTTGACCTTTTCCAGTTTCTTTTTGAAATTATCCTGGGTAAACATATTGAGCGGAAACATCACATTCTCCTGCACCGTCATACTGTCAAACAGGGCAGAACCCTGGAACAGCATCCCGATCTGTCGTCTTACTTCAATCAGTTCCTTATCATCCATTTTGGTGATGTCCTCGTCATGATAGAGTATCTCTCCCTGGTCAGGTTTGATCAAACCGATCATGCATTTCATCATTACCGTTTTCCCGCTGCCACTGGCACCAATGATCAGATTGGTTTTACCGGTGTACATCGTAAAGCTTACATCTTTAAGAATTTGCTTGTCACCAAAGCTCTTGCTGACATTCCTGACTTCGATCATCTTCTTTTAGTTGGTGTAAATCTTATATATATATAAAAATGCGTATTGGTGCAAAGAATTGCCCAATACGCAAATATAAGCTTAAATTGCCTGAATTTAACGGCAACTTAATGATAAATTATTACAAATTCTTAGCATCTTCCAGGAACTGAGCCAGGCCGATATCCGTCAAAGGATGTTTCAAAAGACCTAAGATAGAAGTCAGCGGGCAAGTACAAATATCTGCACCTACCTCTGCACAACGTACAATATGCAAAGGATTGCGGATAGATGCTGCCAAAACTTCAGTCATGAAGCCTTGTGCATTATAGATATCAACGATCTGTTTGATCAGTTGTACACCGTCCCAGCTACCATCATCAATGCGGCCGATAAACGGAGATACCATAGTAGCGCCTGCTTTAGCTGCCAGGATAGCCTGACCCGCAGAGAAGACCAAAGTACAGTTCGTCTGGATACCATTATCAGTAAACCATTTGATCGCTTTGATACCATCCTTGATCATTGGAATTTTTACCACGATATTGTCATGCAGGGCAGCCAGCTTCTGACCTTCTTCTACCATAGATTTGAAATCTGTAGATAAAACTTCTGCACTTACAGGGCCATCCACAATGCTGCAGATATCTTTATAATGTTGCAGGATCGCTTCTGTACCTTTAATGCCTTCTTTGGCCATTAAGGAAGGGTTTGTGGTCACACCATCCAGGATGCCGAAATCATTAGCTTCTTTGATTTGCTCTAAATTGGCAGTATCGATAAAAAATTTCATAAAATAAATTGAGGATTTTTGCAGCGGCAAATATAGCTCTTTTAAATGATTTTTATGGACTTGATACGCTCTTATAGTTTAAAAATCTTATTCCAAAAGAAGGCGCTATGTTCATCATAATAACAATATAAACCTTTTGTTATTATAATAATATGAAAATAAATAAGCTATTGTTTGAATGTTTTATATGCTCATATTAGCGGAATAATATTAGTGTGAACCTACTGATTTTATAAAAACAATGGCGGTGTCTAAAAAGGCTCCCAAATTTGTCATATTGAGCTTGTCGAAATATAGACAAATTTGATGCTCAATTCTTGCCGCATTTCGACAAGCTCAATGTGACAAGAATCTTGGCTTTTTAGACACCCTCCTTACTTTTATAATAGTAAAGTTTTATTAAGTCTCGTAACGATTTGTGCTATTGGATTATATTAAATCACCCAGTCGGTGATCTGGTTTTCCAGCTCAGGATTATGAGCAGCCTGTACCTTGATATAGTTATCAGAATAGCCTTCCATCACCCCGTTTTTATTTTTATGCTCAAAGAGTACCGGGCGTTTTTGCCCGATGTGCTGCTCTTCAAAGTACCTCATTTTCTGGTAAGACAAGTTTCTTAAGCGCTTATTGCGTTCGTTCCGCACCTGCATCGGCACCGCTCCTTCCATTTCTGTAGCCAGGGTATTGTTTCTTTCAGAATAGGTGAACACGTGGAAATAAGATACCTCCAGGTCATGGAGAAAATTAAAAGTATCTTCGAAATGCTCGTCCGTTTCTCCCGGGAAACCTACAATAACGTCTACACCAATGCAGCAATGTGGCATTTTTGCTTTAATATGCTGTACACGGTCTGCATACAGTTCCCTCTGGTAACGGCGGCGCATTTTTCCTAAAATCTCATTATTACCACTTTGGAGCGGAATGTGGAAATGAGGCATAAAATGAGCGCTTGCTGCAACAAAATCTATAATATCATTGCTTAAGAGGTTGGGCTCTATGCTGGAGATACGGTAACGTTTGATGCTGTCCAGCTGGTCCAGTTCCTGCACCAGGTCAAAGAAAGTTTCTTCTTTCTTCTTGCCGCCAAAGTTTCCTTTACCAAAGTCTCCGAGGTTGATCCCCGTGAGTACAATTTCCTTGGTCCCGCCTTCTGCAAGTACTTTTACATTTTCTATTACATTTTCTATGAGATCGCTCCTGCTGTGGCCTCTTGCGAGTGGAATGGTGCAAAAAGAGCAATTATAATCACAGCCGTCCTGTACTTTTAAAAAGGTACGGGTACGGTCTGCAACAGAATAAGAAGCATTAAAGCCATTCACATCTTCTATATCGCAACTATGTATTTTTGAGCCCTGGCTTTTATCATAATCTTTGATATGCCGGGCCAGGTTGAACTTTTCGGCAGCACCCAGTACCAGGTCTACCCCTTCTATCTCTGCAATTTCTTTGGGTTTTAACTGGGCATAGCAGCCGGTGATCACCACCATACTGTCCGGCGCTTTACGCTGGATCTTCCTCACGATCTGCCTGCATTCCTTATCCGCATTCTCCGTTACAGAGCAGGTGTTGATGACATATACATCAGCAATGTCCTCAAAATTGGTCTTTACATAACCCTCTGCTTCCAGGCTTCGGCTCAGGCTGGAGGTTTCTGAAAAGTTGAGTTTACAACCTAATGTATGAAAGGCAACTGATTTATTCATTGTTTTACTCAAAAGTCTGCAAAGGTACACTTTTTACTTTGTTATGATAAATGCATATCGTTAAAATAACTGATATAAAAGACCTTCGTGTGAATTTCCTTCCGGGCTGTTTTTATCCTTCCTGTAGGTTAGCTAATATCAGCCATTAAATAAATAAGGGCGAACCATTGGTCCGCCCTTATCCGTAAATTATGTTGTCTTAATGTATGTCCGGTTAGTTTGCAGTAGCAGACACTGTATTGCTTTTGTACACAGAAGTGAACAGAGCATAAGCGCCGAACAAAACACCGCTGAACAGCATATCACTGATCAATGTGTTGCGATAAAAGGGTATGCCCATTTCCATACAAGTCATTAATCCTGAAAAGGTCATAGGATATAAAGCAGGCATTTGTGCGCTGGCAAAATACCCGGCAAACCAGGTACCGAAATTGGTCAACAGGAAAAACAGTACAGAACCTGCAACGGAAAATCCAAGTACGTTCAAAGCACTTACACGTTTCATCAAGCTACCCAGTAAAACGATCAGGAGCATACTGCCATAAACGAAGAATTGAGATACGCCGTAGAAACCATAACCTTTGGTGAGCTCCACGTAAACATCAGAAACCAGGAAAGCTACTAAAGGCAGCAGGATAGCATAAGGTTTGTTCTTGAATACTACTCCGCTGAATAAGCTGATCGCTCCGAGACTGGCAAAGTTAAACCATTCGTTCTCGATGCTGACAATACGTGTAACAACAGCAAAAACCACTAATGCGGTACAAAACAAAAATGTTTTTTGTGAATTATTCATTTCTTAACAAGTGTTTAGATAAAATCGCCCACAAGGGCAGCCAGCAAAGTTAAGCAAAATTACATATACGGTTCAAATATTTTCCACATAAGCCTTACAGAGTTTTAAGCTTTGCCGATAAATACCTTAATTTGCGCCAAATAAAAATTGATATTGTTTAAAAAGGCCCTTACGTTTTTTAAGCGCTATAAAACTGCGTCCATTGCCACTTTAGTCATTGCTCTGGTGGTATTGGTGGCTATCTTTGCGTACCCGCTGGCTTCGGACAAGTCACCCAATGCCAATAAAATGGTGGTAGAGCTGAGTGCTAAACCGATTGGCTACAAGAAAAGTTTCCTGAAAGTACCCAAAGCGCAGGGCGCTGAGCCTTCTTCTTATATAAACAGGTTATTTTTCGGCACACCCGAGGCTTATGACTGGATCCCGATCAATGGCTGGGTGCTGCTGGCAGATGGTATCCAGGTAAGACATTATATAGATGATGGTATAGAGGACAATTTAAAATTTACCTATAAAGAACTGAAAGTAAGTGCGCAGCCATCGGAAGTGAAGCAACTCTTGGTGACTAAAACTTATCTGCTGGGTACCGATCGCTATGGCCGGGATATTTATTCGCGCCTGCTTATAGGGGCCAGGGTAAGCATCGGTGTGGGGATCATCTCTGTGCTCTTATCCCTGACTATCGGGATTGTCATGGGTACGCTGGCCGGATGGTATGGCGGCTGGGTCGACTACCTGGTCATGTGGTTTGTGAACATCCTCTGGGCGATACCGACTTTACTTTTGGTCTTTGCCATCACCCTGACTATAGGTAAAGGCTTCTGGGAAATATTTATTGCCATAGGCCTGAGTTCCTGGGTAAGCGCTGCGCGCCTGATCCGTGGCCAGGTGATGCAGATCAAGGAATTGGACTATATCGTAGCCGCCAGGTCTTTGGGCTTCCGCGACATGAGGATCATATTTAAGCATATTCTACCTAATATAGCTGGTCCCATCACCGTAATTGCTGCTTCCAATTTTGCTACGGCAATCCTGGTAGAGGCCGGTCTGAGCTTTTTAGGCATAGGCGTGCAACCACCCATGCCTTCCTGGGGATTGATGATCAAGGAACATTATAATTTCCTGATTGCCGGGAATACCATGGCTGCGCTGTTGCCGGGTATCGCTATTATGTTATTGGTATTGGCCTTTAACCTGCTGGGCAATGCGATCCGGGATATGCTGGACGTGAGGAATCAAAAATAATGTTTTTGGTTTTTGAGGTTTAATTATATTTGAATTCAAATTAACGATTATGATGCAAGCCGTCTGGAAAGACAAGCCTACTAAAGTCTTTATTGCGATTACGGCATTTTTTGTGGTAAACGCGATCATTGCGGAAAGTATCGGTGGTAAATTGTTTTCCCTGGAAGCGGTTTTCGGACTGGCACCCTCTAATTTTACCCTTTTCGGGCAATCCGGATTAAGCTATACGCTCACCTGCGGTGTTTTGCTGTGGCCGCTTGAATTTGTGATCACAGACATCGTGAATGAGTATTACGGGCTTAAAGCCGTAAAGCGCATCAGCTATATTGCCGTGGTCCTCATCCTTTATGCCTTCTTTGTTTTCTATATAGCCATCGGTACGCCTCCCAGTGATTTCTGGAAGGGCAGCCAGGCTGCAAATGGTGTCCCGGATATGCAGGCAGGCTTTTCTGCCATCTTCGGACAGGGAATGTGGATTATTTTTGGTAGTTTAGTTGCGTTTTTGCTGGGGCAGCTGGTAGATGTGTTTGTTTTTCATAAAATAAAACAAAGGACGGGTAATAAGCATGTGTGGCTGAGAGCAACCGGTTCTACTTTAGTGAGCCAGCTTGTCGACAGTTTTATTGTCTTGTTTATCGCCTTTAAAATAGGGAACGGATGGTCCTGGCAACTCGTATTGGCGATATGCCTGATCAATTATTCGTATAAATTTGTGATGGCCATACTGCTCACACCGGTGATCTATTTTGCAGAGCGCAGACTGGATGCCTATTTAGGAAAGGAACTGGCAGAATCAATGAAGCAAGAAGCAATGATGAAAAAGTAAGCAGATGCTGAAACTAAAACGATTTTTATTATTTGGTATACTTAGTGTTGCACTCACCGGCAGCACTAAAGTTGATCTATATGCACAAGAGCCTGTAGAAGAGGTAAAAGTGTATGATGATGGTCCCTATGCTGCAGATCCTGATATTGTAACATCAGGAGAGGAGGAAGACTATGAAAGTGAGTCCTACGGCCCTTTTTATAACGGGTTTTCTTTTAACGATTCCCTGGAAAGGGTTGTATTTCGTAAAAGAACCATCAATGAGGCGGACTGGCAAAGCATCAGCCGCAATCCGGAATTCCAGTATGAAAAAGAGGTAGAAAAAGTAAAAGAAGAACAGAAAAATAAGGACAATTGGCTGACCGCGTTTTTAACCTGGCTGGCAAAGGTTCTGGGTGGTTTTTTTGAATTTTTGTTTTCCGGGCCAGGAAAAATACTCCTTTGGACGATCGTGGCCCTGATACTGGCCTGGCTGGTATTCCTGATTTTCAAAAGGAGAGGGGTCTACCTGTTTGCACGCTCCGATAAAAAGATTAAGAAAAACAAAAACCTGGATGAAACGGCAGATGACTTTATTCCCGAAAGCTGGGAGTCGGTCATCCATCAGGCGGAGGTCAATGGTAATTACCGCCTGGCAGTAAGGCATAGCTTCCGGCACATTTTACACCTGGCCGAGCTGGGGAAAATCATTTCACTGGAGAAGTCTTTGTCCAATCACCAGGTACTGGCAGCGATGAAGAAAAGTAATGCCTATGAAGAGTTCCGGAAATTGCTGCGCCACTATGAATACACCTGGTACGGTTCATTTGATATCCGTGAAAGTGCCTATGCCGGTATTAAATCGATCTATGTTAAACTAAGAGATCAACTATAGAAAATTGAAAAAATATTACTACATATTATTCCTGCTATCTGTTAGTTTGTTTTTTTCTGCCTGTGTGGGTAAAGAAAAGAAAAAGACAAACTGGACCCCCGTTTACAGTGCCACGGCAACTTCCCCTTTCGGCTTCAAGTTGTTTAATGACGCGATCCCTAAACTTTTCCCGGGAGTAAAGGCTAATGCTATGCCTGTAAGTAACCGGATCTTTACCAACTACACCAGTGAGCGCTCGGTGTACATCGTACTGGCAGAAAAAATATACTATAATGAACAGGAACTTTGGGAACTGGAGGAGTGGCTCAACTCCGGTAACGATATCGTATTGATCGGATCGGAATTCGGTACAGAGATTTCTAATTATTTATACCTGGGCAACCCCGGTTACTGGCGTATGGAGGAGCATACGAGTGTTGCTCCCGGAACACTGGACAATGCTGCTAATCCCCCTAAAGTTACCTTACATACCTTCCCTGAGTTTGGTGCCACAACGCGTAGCTACGAGTTTGAACTGTACAAAAAAGACCTGTTCCCCAATGGATTTGCCATAGACAGTTCCGGCAACCTGGGAGATACGCTGAAGCGTGCCATGCAGGTGATCAGTACGGTAGATAAGGGGTATGCCAATGCCGTACTGTTTGAAGTGGGCGGCGGCCGCCTGATCCTGGTCAACAGTCCGTTGGCTTTTTCCAATTATGCCCTGCTGCAAAAAGACAATTATCATTATTTAGAAGAGGTAATGTCCCATGTAAACCCTGATGTATCCCGTATCTATTACAGTACGG
Organism: Bacteroidetes bacterium 43-16; assembly: GCA_001897525.1. Taxonomy (GTDB): domain Bacteria; phylum Bacteroidota; class Bacteroidia; order Chitinophagales; family Chitinophagaceae; genus Edaphocola. Next base: position 104,367 of record MKTB01000008.1, read on the forward strand.
GGGGGGTAAGAGAAAATGATCATTCCAACTGGAGCGTGATCTGGCAGAACAAAACCACGCGGACCGCTATCTTGCTGGCCTTACTGGGTATTGTTGCCTATGTGCTGGTCAATTTAAGAAGGAAACAGAATATCATTCCTGTGATCAAGCCCCTGGTCAATGATTCCAGGTCATTTGTAGAAACCATTGCCAGCCTTTATTTCAACAAAAGGAACAACCGCAACATCGCTCAGAAGATGATCCAGCACCTGTTTGAAAACATACGTACCCATTACCAGTTAAATACAAATGAGCTGGACGAGGCCTTCTGCGAGAAGCTGAGCCTGCGCTCCGGTAATAGCCAGGCAGAGACCAATGCCCTGATCTATAAAATTAAAAGCATACTGGAAGATACCGTTATCGTGGATGATAAATATCTGCACAGTCTGTATGTAAGCATTCAGAAATTTATACAAAAATAAACTCCTTTAAAAAATATGGAAACCTATAATTCAAATCAGGAAGGCAACGAATACCAGTCGAGAATACCGGTAGATAAGGTAGCCGCGATGATGGATAAAGTAAAAGATACCATAGCAGAGATTGTGGTAGGGCAGGACCTGATGATAGAGCAACTGATGACCGCGCTGCTGGCTGATGGTCACGTGCTGCTGGAAGGTGTGCCGGGAGTCGCCAAAACCCTTACGGCCAAAACTATGGCAAAAATGGTGGAAGCAGACTTTAGCAGGATACAGTTTACCCCCGACCTGATGCCTTCTGATGTGATCGGGACCAATATCTTCAATCCTCAGAAAGCAAATTTTGATTTTAAGAAAGGACCTATTTTCGGGAATATAGTGTTGATTGACGAGATCAACAGGTCTCCGGCCAAAACTCAGGCCGCCTTGTTCGAGGTCATGGAAGAGCGCCAGATCACTACAGATGGTGTTACCTATCCTATGGAAGCGCCGTTTATGGTCATTGCCACGCAAAATCCTATTGAGCACGAAGGCACGTACCGCTTACCGGAAGCCCAGCTCGACCGTTTTTTGTTTAAGATCAATGTGCAGTATCCCAGCCTGGAAGAAGAGGTGCTGATGCTGACCCATCATCATGAGCAAAAAGGCGCTGTATCCCTGGATAGCCTGAAGCCCGTGATCAGTAAAGCAGATATTGACTATTGCAGGTCGATCGTTAAACAGGTTTTAGTAGAGTCAAAATTGCTTCAATACATTACACAGATCGTTGCCGATACAAGAAATAATCCTTCCCTGTTCTTGGGCGCATCGCCAAGAGCAGCCATTGCTATACTCAATGCATCTAAAGCCCTGGCCATACTTAAAGGAAGAGACTTCGTAACGCCTGATGATATCAAGGCCATCGTTCCGGCCGTACTGCGGCACAGGATCGCCCTCACTCCCGAAAAGGAAATGGAAGGCTTAAGCCCCGATGATGTACTCAAAGAGATCGTGAACCGGGTTGAGGTACCCAGGTAAAGAACATGTATAAAATAGCTGCACCCGTGTTTGTGCAGCTATTTTTGTATATTGTAGTACATTTCTAATTGTGCCCGATGGACGACGTATTAATTGAAAAGAAAAAACCATTTTACCCCATCATTCCTGAACTGAGGGAGTACCTGGAAGCGAACAACCGCTTAACCCGGCTCAATGTTAATTATGAAGACCTCTTAAGGTTCCGGGATTACACGCCCATACTGGATAAGCACGGTAATGATACCCTGTGGCTGAGCGTCTATTATGACCAAAGCGAGTTTCGCGAACTGGAGGCCAATCTGAATAAAATATATACTTTGCTGCACTCAGACGGTGATACCGCTACCTTACCTTATTTAAAAGTGGACAGCATTGAGTTCTGCACCTTTGGTAACTCTAAACCTTTCCGGATAAGGGTGCGCAATGTCCTGAACGATAACTACACCAATTATTACATCAAAAGGGCAGATGCGTCAAGGGTCTACGGGCTGGAGCTGGAAGATATTATCTCCAACAACCGGATCAACTTTTTGCTGTACCGGGAGACCCTGATCGAAGAGCATATTCTGGGCATACCCGGAGATGTCTTCATCTCCGAGAAATTACCGGATTGCAACGAGCAGGAAAAAGCCCAGATCGCCAAAGAGTTTGTAAAATTTAATGAGCGTTGTTTCATCGGTTTACTGGGCGATATGCGCAGTTATAACTATGTCGTGATCCCGATCCATGACTTTGACCAGGTAGTGTACCGGATCAGGCCCATAGATTTTGACCAGCAATCTTATGAAGGTAAAATAGAAGTTTACGATCCCTACCAGTTCAAAGAAAATAAGGTGATGCTGGAACTGGTGACCCAAAAGCTCCGGCCAAACTCTATAGAACAATACCGCAAAGAAGTGCGTTCTGCCATTGTAAAGCGTATCTTAAGCGATATAGACCGCTTTGATCACCTGATGAAGGTGGTGAAGAAAGACCATATTGCACCAATCGAGCATGTCAATCAATTGAAATCTGATCTTAAAAAGCGGACCTATATTAACGGCTTTGATTTTTGTAAGAGCATGGGCGAAGTACTGGATACCGGTTTCCGGTTTACGATGAAAAATTACAGGAATATCAGCCATCAATAGCTGGAAATAATTCTGCTGCCCTTTCATTCCTGGTACAATCTGTTCAGTAGTTTTATATTTTTAATTGTATAAATGGTTGCTTTACAATGTAATGGCGGCCATTTTTCGATTTCAGGCAATTGTGAAATTAAATTTTGGAAGGCATAGGGGTAGAAGTGTCTAAATTTGTCTTATTATAGGAAACGGGAATAGGTTGAATTGGAAAAGAAAAATTTTAATGCAATAAATGATGCAGGATCTACCTGGAAAATGGAATAACGAATCTGGATTTGAAGCCTTGTTCAAAGCGCTGTATGCACCCTTATACCGGTATGCATCAGGATTGATTGCCGATGAGATGCAGGCCGAAGAACTCGTTCAGGAGGTGTTCCTGAAACTATGGCAGCAAAGAGAGCAGATCAAAATTGAAACCAATGTACAGGCCTATCTCTACAGGGCCGTGCATAATAATGCCATGAACTTACTGAATCATGAAAAGGTAAAAGCAAAGTATCAGACGTATATGAAAACACGTACGGCACAGTATGCAGACAGTCCTTCAAAAATGCTGGATGCCAAAGAGCTTAAAGAACAGATCGCACAGGCGATGAACAAGATCCCGGAAAAATGCAGGGCCATATTTTTTATGAGCCGGCAGGAATCGTTCAGCTATAAAGAAATTGCAGAAAAATTGGGGCTTTCCATAAAGACCGTTGAAAACCAAATGTCCAAAGCGCTGAAAATACTCCGGGAAGAGTTGCGTGATTATTTGCCCTTTGCGGCCATCTTGTTTTTCTTATTTGAATTTTAAATGTATCCTATGATGGAAGATCTACTTATAAAATATATTGTCGGGGAGGCTGATGCTGCGGAGCGTAAGCAGCTTGAGGACTGGATGGCGGCAGACCCGGAAAACCTGAAGTCCTATGAACGGGTAAAAACGATCTGGGAAAACAGTAAGATCCCGGGCATCGCAGCCACACCGGATGTAGCTGCAGCCTGGCAGCAATTCAAAGTGAGGCGCGCTCAGGCGGCCGATACTCCTGGAGCGGAAATGCAATTGCGCAAAGGAGGACAATGGAAAAAAGTGTCTATGGCCGCTGCCGTAGTGCTGATCGTACTCACCGGTTTTTTATTCTACTGGAATAGCCCTGTGCAATATGAAACCCTTGCCCAGTCTGAAACAGTGACCCTGCCGGATGAGTCGGTGATCACTTTGAATAATCATTCCAAATTAAGTTATACGCGCGCTTTCAATAAAAAAGAAAGGACAGTGAAACTTGAGGGTGAAGGCTTCTTTGATGTGGCTAAAAACCCGGAAAAGCCTTTCCTGATCCATGTGGAAGATGTATCTATAATGGTGCTGGGTACTTCGTTTAACGTACGCTCTGCGGGCGATCTCACGGAAGTATCTGTGGAAACCGGTATTGTGAAAGTGACCAGGGGCAAGGATACTTATACGTTAAAAGCCAATGAAAAACTGGTGCTCGGCAAAAGAAGCCAGCAGGCCGAAGTGGGTAAGATAGAAAATAAACTCTACCAGTATTACCGTACTAATGTATTTGTCTGCGACAGCACACCCCTGCAGGATTTGGTCAATTGCCTGAGCCATGCTTATGGTGTGACGATTAAAGTAGAGAATCCTTTACTCACCCGGCAACACTTGACGAGCAAATATCCCAAAACAGATTCTGTACAAAACATTCTTGAAAAAGTGGCCCTGACCCTGAGTGCAAGGCTGGAAAAGCAGGGTGCCACCTACGTTTTTAAATAAACAGGGAAAGCTCATTGCTCAAAATTGTTTTATTTTTATCACAAGAATTTACTTATGGGGTCTTTCTCTACCCGGGCAAAACTGGTACATTTCCTATTATGCCTGGCCTTAACTACACTATCTATATCCTCTTTTGCACAACAATTGTTGCAAAAGAGGATCAGCATTGATGCCACCGCTACCCGCCTTAAAGAAGTGCTGAACCAACTGGAAACGCAGGGGGGCTTTTATTTTTCTTACAACAGTGATCTGCTGGACGAGCAAAAGAAGGTCACTGTACACCTGGATAATCAAACGGTAGAAACGGTACTCAATGAAGTGCTGGGTTCTGCTTACCGTTACCAGGTATCCGAAAATCATATCATCATCAAACTGGCTTCCGGGCAGGGTATTGTATTCTCCGGGCAATTGATCGAGGCCGAGACCGGCCGACCTATTGAATATGCATCAGTATATGAGAAATCCCTGATGGCCGGAACGGTAACGGACGAGCAAGGCAATTTTAAATTACATATCCGGCAGTCGCTGCCCAGTTATGAACTCGTAATATCGAAAGTGTCCTACTCTGATACGGTACTCCATCTGCAGAAAAATCTTACCGCAGAACGGCCCATCGCCTTAAAACGATCGGTAGCAGAACTGGAAAGTGTCAGTGTCATTGGTGTGCAGCAACATTGGCTGGCCAGGAGGCTGATCAATACCAAGGAGCGCATAGGCAGCATCAACCTGGACGGTTATTTCTCCAAGCAGCCCTACCAGTTTAGTTTCTTGCCGGGACTGAGTTCCAAGAACAGGTTGAAAAGCCAGACCATCAATAAATTTTCCTTCAACCTCATAGGCGGCTATACCGCAGGGGTACGTGGATTTGAGCTGGGCACAGCATTTAATATCGTGCAACAGGATATGGAATATGTGCAGATCGGTGGCTTTTTTAATATTGTGGGCGGACGTAGTAATGGCGTACAGTTTGCCGGGGTGTATAACTATGTGGGCAAAGATGTGTCCGGCGTACAATTTGCAGGCGTGTACAATAATGCGGAAGCTGTATCCGGTGTGCAGGCTACGGGGATCGCCAGCTGGGTAAGGACAGACCTGAAAGGCTTACAAGCTTCCGGTGTGCTCAATAAAGTGAGACAGGGCAAGGGGGCGCAGACCGCAGGCTTTGCCAACTGGGCAGACAGTACTTTTGAAGGCTTCCAGGCAGCAGGAGCGATCAACTACAATCATGATCTTAAAGGCGTACAATGTGCCGGTTTAATAAATTATACCAGCGAACAGACCGATGGCGTGCAGATTGCCGGGGGCATCAATATCACCCGGAAAGTCCTGAACGGTACGCAAATAGGCGGCCTGGTCAATTATGCAAAAAGAGTAAATGGGACACAACTGGGCCTGATCAATATTGCCGATACTTCTTCCGGCTTAAGCCTGGGCCTCATCAGCATTATCCTGAAAGGAAAACACAGCATTGATCTCAACTTCACAGAATGGCAACCGTACAGTCTTTCCTATAAATCGGGCAACAACAGGCTATACAATATTTTCCAGGTGGGCGGCAATCCTTATAAAGACAGGCGCATGATGAATGTGGGATACGGTATCGGTAATGCCATCAGGCTAGGACGCAAAACAGATTTTGTGCACGAAGCTACTTTGAATACGCTCTATGCAGGTAACTGGAATGATCAGAACTTTATGGTGCGCTATCAAATCCTGTTTCAATACCAGTTACATCCGAAACTTCGGGTGTATGGTGGTCCTGCATTTTCTGTGCTGTATCATGAGCGTGATCAAACCTATGAAGGCTTTGGCATACCTTTTAAACCGAGAAACTTGTCCTTTGATATTGCTCCCCATGTCACAGCCTGGGTAGGCTGGACCCTGGGCGTTTCTGTTTTTTAATTTACAGAGTTACTGTTTTATAAATGCTTTAATCTACAGGCTCATCCGGCGATCGCTGAGATGAGTCTGTTGCTTATAAGATAAGCCAGGACAGGCTTAATACAGTGCTCCGGGTCATTTAAGTATTCCGGGTCAATAAAAATCCCGGATTATTTTTTTATCGCGTGGGGGTATATGTTCCATTCGCTGTCTTATTACTAAAAGACACAAAAATGACAAGATCACATTACTTTAAACGCTACACTTTATTGACAAGCCTGGTATTAAGCTCCGGCTTTATGAACCAGCAACTTTTTGCCCAGGAACACCAGAGAGCGCATATCGGCTTGATCTATCCACTGAGTACGAACGGGACCCGCGCAGCACAAATCAGCAATACCATCTCTTTGCACGCATTGGCCGGGGTAAGTGCCGGTGAAGACGGTGCTGCTATTTCCGGGCTGGCTACGATCATCAAGGGCGACCAGCGTGGTGTCGTGATCAGCGGACTGGCCAATACTATTGCCGGAGCTGCTAAAGGCGCACAGGTAGCAGGCCTGCTAAATGTGGTAAAAGGACATTCAAAAGGTATTGCTGCTGCAGGTTTGATCAATATGGCCAGGTCTGCAAAAGGACTGGAAGCGGCCGGATTGCTGAATATAGCTAAAGAGCAGGCTACCGTACAGGCTGCAGGATTAAGTAATGTGGCCGGTACTGCTGAATTCCAGGTGGCCGGGTTAGGTAATATAGCTAAGACAAATAATGGCGTACAGATCGCCGGGTTGATCAATACAGCGGCTCAGGCAAACGGGCAGATCGCAGGTTTGATCAATATAGCCCAAAAAGTAAAAGGCGTTCAGATTGCCGGGCTCATCAATATCGCAGCGGAAAGCGATTATCCCATAGGATTCCTGAACTTTATCAAAAATGGAGCAAAGCAAATCGGTGCAAGCATTGATGAATCGGGCAATGCAGTACTGGCCCTTCGTACAGGCGGTAAATACACTTATGGGATCATGGGAGCAGGGTATAATGTGCGGATGGATAATGCACCCTATGTGATGGAAGCAGGTCTTGGGTTTCATATTCCTGTAAGTAAACTGTTCAGAGTGAACCTGGAAGTGAGCAATACCGCAAATACAAATTTCAAACAAGATGCTTACTATAAATCCAGCTTCAGACCTTTGCTGGGCTTGACTTTGGGTAAACACCTGGAGATAGTGGCCGGACCTAGTTTTAACTATGTGAATTACATGAGCGGCCTGCAAGCCTACCGCGAAAATACCGTCTACAATTTCTTTGGGGCACAGGCGACCAACAGTTTGTTCTTCGGAGGCTTTGCCGGTATTCATTTTACCCTTTAATTTTTTTAACTAAACAAATAACAATTCAAAAAAATGAACAAGATCATTACATTATTCATCGCTTTCATCGCGGTTTTGGGTCTTAACAGCTGCCAGAAAGTAATAGGGCAGGGTCCTGTAGTTACAGAGGAGCGTAATGTGGATGCCTTTACCCGGATAGAATCCGAATTTCCCGGTGAAGTGATCCTGGTACAAGGAGCGGTCCAACTGGTGAAAGCACAGGCCCAGGAAAATATCATGAAAGATCTGCAGACCACAGTGAGCAATGGGGTGCTGAAAATAAAAATAAAAAACGGATTACGCCTTTCTACAGGTTCAAGCTTGAAAGTTTATGTAACGATCCCTGTTATTGAACGGCTAAGTTTAATGGGTTCCGGTAACCTGGTGGCCGATGATATAGTGAGCGAGGATATAGATCTGAAACTTACCGGCTCAGGGGATATGCATATCGGTAACCTGGAATGCAGTTCTTTATACAGTGAACTTACCGGTAGCGGCAGCATGACGATCAGTGGCGGCAATGCACCAGAGCTTAAGGTAAGACTGACCGGCAGCGGTGATCTTAAAGCACAGAATTTATCTGCTGTAGATGCAGACGTGCGTGTGACCGGCTCCGGTAGTGCTACCGTAAGGGCAAGCCGTACCTTGAATGCCACTATTTCCGGCAGTGGGAATATTAATTACTATGGCAATCCTTCTGTGACACAAAGTGTGACCGGTTCGGGTAAAGTGAAGAGAAAAGATTAAGCCAAATTATTACAGAACAGCCGTAGTGCCGGGGCCTGTTTGCTTATCATACACCGCATTTTTTAAACAACCGTAGGAACATAGCGATGCTACCCATGATCCGCCGGAACTAAATAGTCATCCTTAAACTTTAGATTATGTCAGACCAGAAATTCGTTTTAATTACAGGAGCAGGGAAAGGTTTAGGTAAAGCATTTGCCACACAATGTGCCGGAATGGGCTATAACCTGGTCTTGCTGGCGCTCCCGGGAGAAAATACACCTTCCCTGGCCCGGCATATACAGTACCAGTTTGGGGTTGCGGTCTTTGTTTATGAACTGGATATGTGTGATGAAGAGCAGCTTTCGGCAACATTGCAGGAAATCAATGAAAAGTACCAGGTATTCTTCCTGATCAATAATGCAGGTATCGGTGGCACGGCTTCCATTACCCAGACCAGTTTCCAGGCCCTGGACCGGATCATCCGTTTAAATGTGAAAGCAGGCGTGCAGGTGACCAAAAGTATGATACCTGCTTTATCCCGATTTAAAGAAAGCTATATTTTGAACGTAGCCAGTATGGCGGCCTTTGCCCCTATTGCCTATAAGACCGTTTACCCGGCATCGAAAGCATTCATTGCCTCCTTTTCTATGGGGCTGAGAGAAGAGCTGAAAGGGCAGGGCGTATCGGTAAGTATCTTGTATCCCGGCCCCATCATGACCAATTGTAATGTCTCCGGCCGTATACTGGCCCAGGGCTTTGTCGCACGATTAGGACTGATCAATACTGATGCCATTGCCAGGGATGCGATCCTGAAATGCCTGAAGAAGCGCGCCAGGATAGTGCCGGGCATATGGAACCGGATCACTGCAAAACTTTTGGAATGGCTGCCCGTCGATACAGCCCTTCACCTGATCTCCACTTCTGTGAAAAGAGAATTATCCTACACTTTTTAATAGACTGTTTATGGAAACTACCGTATTAATTACCGGCGCTTCCGGGCTGCTGGGTGCTAACCTCGTGCGTTATATGTATCAGCAGGGCTTCAGGATCAGGATACTGGTGAGGCCCGGAGCCCGGCTAGAGGTACTTGCCGACATCCCTATGGAAGTCATGCACGGCTATATAGATCAGAAAGCCTGTGTTGACAAAGCTATAGCGGGCTGCGACTATGTAGTGCATGCCGCTTCTTTAACCACGCAATGGGGTACGCCCTACGAGGAGTATAAAAAAATAAACATCAATGCCACACAGCTGATCGCCGAGGCTTGCCTGGCCTATGGGGTAAAAAGATTGATCTACATCAGCACTGCCAATACCCTTGCACCCGGATCTAAGCTCAATCCCGGTACAGAATTGAACGCATTTGGCCTGCATCATATCAATTCGGGGTATATCAACAGCAAATATGTAGCCCTGCAATATATCCAGGAGCAGGTGCAGCAAAAGCTTTTGCCTGCAATCATTGTGAGCCCCACCTTTATGATCGGTCGCTATGATGTGAAGCCAAGTTCCGGCCAGATGGTCTTGCATGGCATTAAAAAAGGACTTATTGCTTATCCTTCGGGGGGTAAAAATTTTGTTCACGTGGAAGATGTGTGTGCCGGTGTGGTGAATGCTATAGAAAAAGGTACCATAGGGGAACATTATTTACTGGCCGGGCATAACTTAAGTTACAAAGAGTTCTTTAAGATCATAGATCAGCAGATGGGCCGCTCCAGTCCTAAAATGAAGATCCCCGGTTCCCTGTTAAGGGGTTTGGGACGTATGGGTTCTTTGTTCCAGACTTTATCGGGCCGCCCAGTAAAACTCAATTATGCGGCTTCATATATGCTTTCTTTAGATAACTACTATTCCGGCAAAAAAGCAGAAAGAGACCTTGGCTTGCAGTATAAAAGTGTAGAAAGTGCCGTAGCCGATGCCCTGGAATGGTTTAGGGAGACAAAATATTGCTAATGTTAACTATTTTAAAACCATATCATATGTTGATCGCATTAATTTTATTACTTTTGAGGAAATTAAGAACAAAGTATAGACTCGGCATAAATGTTAAATATTCCCGATAAGAATATTTAACCAATTTTGTTTTTTATTCTCTTCAGCCCTATTTTATCTTTTTACAGGTAAATGAAAACAGGAACCAGGAGAATGCTCGACACAAGGAAATTAAAAGTGAAAGTCGATATTATGAATATCAAGGCAAGAAATGAACGAAAGTTTTAATCATTTTCAGGAAAGATTTAAAGAAGGTCTTTTCAATTTATTTAATACTGACTCCAATATTAACGAGTTAAGCATCAACAGGGGTTTACCTCAAAATGTCTGGGACAGTATTATGAGTTTTAATCCTTTAGCAGTGGCAGTGCCCGAGGCGTATGGAGGAAAAGGGGTGAAAGTAAAAGAGTGCCTGGCGATGATCTCGACCGCCTCTTATGAATCCCTGCCTTTAGCCCTTACCTTCGGGATCAATGTAGGGCTGTTTTTACAACCATTTGCCAAATACGCCAATGAAGCAGTAAAGGCAAATGTCTTCAGCCGGTTTATCAACGACAAGGCAATGGGAGGGCTGATGATCACAGAGCCCGGGTATGGCAGTGATGCATTGAATATGCAAACCAGCTATGATGCCGTTGGCAGCGGTTATAAGCTCCATGGCCAGAAGCATTGGCAGGGCCTTACCGGTATGGCCGACTTCTGGATCGTAGCAGCAAGGAAAAAAGTGGCCAATGGAGAGCTGGCCAGAGATGTGGAGTTCTTCGTGACCGATAACAGCATAGAGGAACAGAAAATAGAAGTAAAACAATATTTCAACAACCTGGGGCTCTACATGATCCCTTACGGCCTGAACAATATTGATATTACAGTACCCGGAAATCAAAAACTGGAACACCATAGCACCGGTATCAAAATGATGCTGGACATCCTGCACCGCAGCAGGCTGCAGTTTGCGGCCATGGGAGTAGGCTTCATCCAGCGGATGCTGGACGAGGCTATTGAGCACTGCAACCAGCGTAAAGTGGGCAACTGCTCCCTTTCCTCCATGGACTCTGTACGTTATCAACTCTCCAGGATACAGGCTGCTTACACCCTGGCATCGGCCATGTGTGCCCATGCCACGGAAATGAGCGGCATTGCCTTTGACCTTTCCGGAGAAGGTATAAAAGCCAATAGTATGAAAGCCCTGGTATCAGACCTGATGCAGGAATCTGCACAGATCTGTGTACAACTTTCGGGATCAGGTGGCTACAAGATAGACCATATCGCAGGCCGAGGTATCATTGACAGCAGGCCATTCCAGATCTTCGAAGGCTCTAATGAAATGCTTTATGCACAGATTGCCGAAGTATTGACCCGGCAAATGAAAAAATATAAACTGGATAACTTCTACGCTTACCTCAAAGATTACGAGCTTACACGTAGAATAGCCCCCATGTTCAAAAATCACCTGAACTTCTCTATACCGGATATACTGGTCCAAAGACAACTTATCGTGATCGGAAGGATCGTAGCCCGCCTCATTTGCCTGCAGTTTGCCGCAGAGTTTACCGATAAAGGTTTTAGAAAAGACCTTTATGAAAACTGCATTAAGCATATTGAAATGGATATTAAAAAATTTATTGCAGACATCAGAGATTACAATAATGCAGAGCCGGTTATGGAGTATCACGATGCTTCCTGCTGGTGGAAACTGGTGTAAATAGCCGCTAAAAGCTATTCTTAAAGTATTTTTTGTTTAAAATCCCCCTATACGGGGGATTGCTTTTTTGCGGCCGGGGATGTACATTTGTTGCATACAAATATATATAAGATGCAGCTAGTAATTAAGGATCTGAATAAAGTCTATCCCAATGGTGTAAAGCCGCTTAATAATATCAACCTGACGATCGACAAAGGTTTGTTCGGATTGTTAGGACCAAATGGTGCCGGTAAATCATCATTGATGCGTACCATAGCCGCTTTGCAAAACCCGGACAGCGGCAGCATTATGCTGGGAGATATTGATGTGATCAATGATAAAACCGCTTTACGAAAAGTCCTGGGCTACCTGCCTCAGGATTTTGGTTTTTACCCTAAAGTCTCTGCACTGGAATTATTAAACCATTTTGCCGTCTTAAAAGGCATTTCAAATAAAGGAGAGCGTAAAGAGCTGGTGGCCGCATTGCTGCAGCAAACCAATCTTTATGAAGCACGCCACCGCAATGTAAGCGATTACTCCGGGGGGATGCGCCAGCGTTTTGGCATAGCCCAGGCCCTGATCGGTAATCCCAAGCTCGTTATCGTGGATGAGCCTACTGCAGGCCTCGATCCTATGGAGCGTAACCGTTTCCAGAACCTGTTGAGCGAAATCGCTACCAATACCATTGTGATCCTGTCTACACACATCGTAGATGATGTGAAGAACCTGTGTAAGAAAATGGTGATCATGAACCAGGGTACCATACTCTACGAAGGTAATCCTAAAGATGCGCTGGAAGAAGTGCGCGGCAGGATCTGGCAGAAATCAATCGACAACCACAGCCTGGGCGCTTACCGGGCAAAATATAATGCCATCTTCTCCTCTATGGTGCATGGCGCATTAGAGCTGAGGATATTCAGTGAATCGGACCCCGGAGACGGCTTCACGCTGTCTGATGTAGGATTGGAGGACGTGTACTTCTCTACTATTGTAAATAACTTACCTAAAAAAGACTAGGATGTTCGGAGCGATTTTTTCTTTTGAATTAAGGCAGGCCTTTAAGCGGCCCATGACCTATATATTCTTTGGCATTTACCTGCTGTTCAGCATGTTCATTGCTTTAGTGTCAACGGGTGCTTTTGATACTACACAATCAGATTCTAATGTTACCCTTAACTCCGCTTATGCAGTAGCCAACCTGCTGGTAGGGTTTAACGGCAATATCCTGGGTATGCTCAATAGCGTCGTGCTGGTGGCTATTATGGCCAATGCCATACAGAAAGACTACCAGTATAATATTCATGCCCTGTTCTTTACCAAGCCCATCTCAAAAGCCCAGTATTTTTTCGGCCGCTTCCTGGCCGCATTTTTAGTAGGTGTATTTGTGATGTCCGGTATGCTCATTGGTTATGCAACAGGTTTGATTCCCGGCATTGGCACCAAACTGCTTGGCCCTTTTGAGCTCAAGAATTTTTTACAACCCTTTTTTGTCTTCTTATTACCCAATGTATTTATCCTGGGCGTTATTTTCTTTTCACTCACCACCTTCACCCGTAATACCCTTGCGGCCTACATGACCTGTATCATTATGCTGATCGGTCGTTTTGTGGCAGAGAACCTGGGCAACAATATGGACTATGCTTATGGTGCCGGTATGCTGGAACCATTTGGGAGTAATGCATACAGCTATGTGACCAAGTATTGGATGGCAGCCGAGCAGAATACAATGATGTTGCCTATGAATGGATTGTTGTTGTACAACAGGCTCCTGTGGGTCAGTATCGCTCTGGTGATCATGATCGGCAGTTTTGTGAAGTTTCAATTTGCCCAGTTCCTTACTCCCTTCACTTTATTTAAACGTAAAGTAAAAGAAGAAGCCGTGACCGAGTTTGAGACCAGGCCTTTGGCCGAAATACTCAATGTGAAGCAAGATTACTCCGCATCATTCTCCTGGAGACAATTGTTCTACCTGAGTAAGTTTGAGTTCAGGAAAATTGTGCAAAGTACCTTCTTCATCATCTGCTGTGCCCTGGCCCTGGTCATGATCGGCGTTATTTACTACTACAGTGCTACCGCTTACGATACCCATATGCAACCGCTCACGCAGACCGTCATCCGCTCTGTAAATGTGTATAGTGTACTGGCCAATATTTTTGTGATCTTCTACGCCGGAACCATCGTGTTTCGCGAAAAAGAAAACAGGATCGATGAATTGATCTACGCCACACCTGTAAGCAATCCTATCCTTTATTTCTCAAAATACCTTGGCTTGCTGGGTGCTATACTGGTGATGCAGTTACTGGCAGTCTTGATGGGGATTAGTATGCAGCTTTCACAGGGCTTCTACCAGATAGACCTCTGGCAATACTTTGTGAGCGTGATCGTCTTCGGTACTTTAGGTTATGTTACCACAATAGGCATCTGCCTGGCTTTACAGGTAATTGCCCCTAACAAATACCTCGGTTTCTTTTTCTCCCTGATACCCGTAATGTTATTAGGCATAGCCTTAAGCCTTTTGCAATGGACCAATAATATTTATCATTTTGACTCTGATGGTCCGAGGTTACGTTTTACAGAACTCAATGGCTACGGGCCTCTTGGCCCCTGGTTCACCTACAGGATATATTGGATCGCCTTTGTATTGCTGGTAAGCCTTTTGAGCCTGTTCTTCTTTGCCAGGGGTAAAGAAGTGAAACTGAAATCCCGTTTCCGTTTTTCTAAAATGGAAGTAAAAACACCTACCAAGATCGGGATCGCAGTTTTTGCATTGATATTCATTGCTACAGGGAGCTACATATTTTACAACACCAATATCCTGAACTGCTTTATCTCCCCTAAGGAATTTACCCGTAAGCAGGTCGCTTATGAGAAAAACTATAAGCAATACGAAAATACCCTGATGCCGAGAATAGTGGCTTCAAACCTCGATGTAGACATCTATCCCGAGACACAAAGCCTCCATGTTAAAGGGTCTTACTGGTTGAAAAACAAACACGCTGTATCCCTGGATACCGTTTACATCAACCTGATGGACAATACCTCTAATTTCATCTATAAAAATGTGAGCCTGAGCGTACCTGCTTCCACCCTCAAAGATGATAAAGAGTTCGGTGTACTGGTTTACAAACTGAATGCACCATTAGCCGCAGGAGATTCCATACAGCTCAACTTCGAGTTTGATTATAAACCCAGGGGATTTTCTAACGACGATATAAGCACAATGGTCGTTTCCAATGGTACCTTCTTCAACAGTTCCATCATGCCAAGCCTGGGCTATAATGAACAATATGAATTAGGCTCCAATGCAGAGCGTAAGAAATATGGCCTGGCCCGCAAAGAAAGCATGAAGGCGCTGAACGATACCGCTGCTTATGGCAATACCTACATCTCTAATGATGCAGACTGGATAAGGTTTGAAACGAAAGTGAGTACGAGTGGCGATCAGACAGCGATTGCGCCCGGCTACCTGGAGAAACAATGGCAGGAAAACGGCAGGAACTATTTCCATTACAAAATGGATAATCCTATCCTGAATTTCTATGCCTTCCAGTCTGCCCGCTACAAAGTGAAGCGCGATAAGTGGAACGATGTGAACCTGGAGATCTATTACGACAAAGCGCATGAATACAATGTAGACAATATGCTGCTGGCTATGAAAAAATCCCTGGAGTATTACAGTAAGAATTTTTCTCCTTACCAGTTCCGCCAGTTGAGGATCATTGAATTCCCGGCCTTTGCTTCATTCGCTCAATCTTTTGCCAATACCATTCCTTTCTCAGAAAATGTGGGCTTTACCAATAAAGTAGATACTGCCAACTGGAATGAGATAGATATGCCCTTCTACATTACCGCGCACGAAGTAGCGCATCAGTGGTGGGCACACCAGGTGATCGGCGCTAATGTACAGGGAGCTACCGTTATGTCTGAAACCATGTCTCAGTACAGTGCCCTGATGGTGATGGAGCACCGCTACGGTAAAGACAATATGAAGAAGTTCCTTAAACATGAAATGGACGACTACCTGAGGGCGCGCACCTTTGAAGGAAAAGGGGAGAAACCGCTGATGCTGGTAGAGCAGCAATCCTATATTTATTATCAGAAAGGATCCGTGATCATGTATGCCCTTAAAGATTACCTGGGAGAAGACAGCTTGAATGCTGCCCTGCGCAGATACATTGCTGCCGTAGCTTTCCAGGAGCCGCCATACACCACCTCAAGACAATTTGTGGATTACATCAGGGCAGCAACACCAGATAGCCTGAAGTACATCATCACAGACTTCTTCGAGACTATAACCGTTTATGAGAACTATGTGAAAAACCTGAAGTATGATAAATTGCCAGATGGCAGGTATAAAGTCAGCCTGACTGTAGGCTCGGTTAAATTCAGGGTAGACAGTGCCGGTAACAATAAAAAAGTGCCTGTGAATGACTATATCGATATCGGCATTTTCGGAGCAGTGAAAGATAAATCCAAGTCTGCTTACAATCCTTTGATCCTGCAAAAGATCAAAATGGATGCTAATGAAAAGATCTTCGAATTCATTGTCAGTGAGCAACCTGAATTTGCAGGATTAGATCCCTACAATAAACTGATCGACAGGACCCCGGATAACAATATTGCTAAATTCGGTATCAAACCGAGTATACCTTCTCTTACAGAAAAAGAAGTGAAATATGACCTGAAAGGGAGCGACGATTAAGAACCGGATTTCTATCAAAAGTAAAGGGTTGATTGCAGTAGCAGTCAACCCTTTACTTTTGATACCTGCAGGACATTTCTAAAATCGAATATTATTTCCTATATATAGCTGAAACCCCCAATCATTTCGCCCCTGAAGTATAATAAGGGCTTGTGTTCCGATAAATTTGGGGAATATTCCTGATAAAGCCCTTCTGCACAATAAAAATCTTGTATTAAGATTGAGTAAAAGGTTGGTAATAAGCAAATAATGTGTTTTATTTGTAATAGAATAAGAAAAGGAAATCAACTTTTTATATTCAATAAGATCTTTGATTAGAATAACTAGCAATACTGATATCCTGTGGAAAAAAGTCAAAAAAATACCTTAACCTTAACTTGAATAATGACTTTATCACTCCGGGATGTAATTATGTTATCGGCGTCTGTTCCCAGAGGTCTGCTTAACTATTACAGACTTGAGTTGTAATACCCATTTTCGACACAATATCTAATGAGATCTATCTTGCTCTTTAAGTTCAATTTGTCCGTCAATCTTTTGATGTAAGTATCAATCGTGCGGGCAGATAGGTTTATTTTTAAGCCTATCTCTTTGTTACTTAAACCTTCATAGCATAATCTCATTATTTGAATTTCTATTATTGTTGGCGCATATTCGTTACTTTCTTTCTGAGCCACAGGAAGCTTAAAATCTTCAATATTTGAAGTAGCTTTCCATCCATTAAGATATTCTTTGTAGCGGTTTACAGGCGTGAAAACCATGTACGACAATATGTTCTCGATGATGTTGCTTTTCTTTTGGCAATAAAACACATTCGGATAGGCAAATAGTATCTGTGCAATATCTTCCTGGTAAGTTGCCGAATAGGCAATAATAGGCGCTTGTATGTCATAATTCCTTATGATTTTAATCGCTTCAATACCACTCATGATAGGCATAAATAAATCAATAAGAAAAACATCTTCTTGTCTCAGGTGGATGTGTCTTATGAGCTCATTGCCGTTGTTGCAACTGCTTCTCAGTTGTAATTTATGATCACTTAGCAGGTTCTTGACTAAAATTTCTTTGAAATAGAAATCGGCATCGGCAATAGAAAATCTGACTTTCTTCATAGCACAGTTTTGCGGTTATTTCTAAATATATAAATAGGAGCTCTCGGCACAAATATATGTATTTATTGTTTTTATTGCCAGCTGCTATTGAAGGAATGCGAATTGAAGTGTCTACATTTAATTAAAAAATAATGTAAATAACCTGAACATTTAAAACTGTAAAGATGAACTATTTGAATTTAAAAATGCAAAATGCCAAAGAGATCAAAAAAGAACTTTGGAAGTTTATGGGATACTTTGTTGTTCTGGTTATCTTAGCCTTCTTTGCGCTCTTCTTCTTCGTCTTGAGCTACACGCGCCAATACGAACATACCAAATCAAAAATCCTTTCCTACAACGAGATTATCAATAAACATCACCTGCTGAAAGGCAAGCTGGACACGCTTTACAACCTCATGTCCAAAATGAATACCGAACAAGTGTCCAATAACCTCTTCCTGAGCAACATGATCTTAAACAATGTCCAGGACCTCAGGAGGACTATAGGAAACGATACCCTTAACTTTCAACACTACTATTTTCTTTCCAACAAACTGGACAGCCTCATGTTCGTGAAATCCAATATCTCCCAGGTGGAAGTAAAACGAAAAATGGTATTGGACGAGCTGGATGAATGTAAGCGCCAGAACGGGCGACTACGCCAATCATTGGCGCTGGACCCTTCCAGGGGTTTCAACAACTAAAGTTGCATTTCAATTTTCCTAAAAACATAAACGAATCCAAATGAAAGGTTATACTTCACTATCCCAACAGGAGAAAAGATACCAGTTCTGGTATTTGTTCCTCTTGCTGATCTTTGTCCTGCTGGTCTTATCCGTATTGTTCTTAAGACGGTATAATTCCCCGTTTTCTTCTTCCGATATCCTAGACAACCAGAAGCTCGACCAGATGCAGAAATTTGCCCGGCATCAGAAAGCCGTAGAACCTATGGTGGAAAAGACTTTCGAGCGTATCTCCGTACTCAGCAGAGAGCCCGTTCCGCAGTTTACAGAAAGCGATATCCAGCGTAATATCAATGATGTGGCCAATGTTTTTGAAGGAGTGGGGATCTATGATGTACGTAAAGAAGGTTATCTTCAAATCTCCAGGTTTTATAAAATGTACCTGGAAGACAAAAAAATACTCTCTTTAAGGACCCAGGACATCGACAACTTTAATAAAATGCTGAGCATTTGCCTGGTCGGCTTTAAAGATAATACACAAAAAGTGGAGCAGAAAAAGAATGCCATGCTATCCAGGAGCAACTAAACAGGAATATAATTTTTGAAACCCAAAACAATTATTTACTACCGTATGTCTTACTTTCAACGAAACAAAAAGCAAATTATCATTATCGCTTCCTTAGTGGTGCTGGCCCTGGCCGCATTGATCTATTGGCTGCAAAAGAGATACTTCAGGTCCTCAGAAGACATAGATGCCAAAGTTTTTCCTACCACTTTACAAGTAGGCGATACCTTGCGTTACCAGGATAAGACGGGCTTTGCCGTATCCCGTTTATGGAATTTCGGAGATGGTAATGTATCCGTAATGGACAGCGGGATCTACATCTTCTCCCGTCCCGGCTATTACCAGGTCAACATTACCGTAAATGAGAAATACTCTAAAAACTTCACCATACAGGTAGCCGAGCGGCCCGGTACAGAGATCATAGAAGATACCGTGGTGGCCACGATTGAAGGGCCGCAACAAGCCATGCAATATGAGAACGTAGTCTTCCGTACCAATATCACAGATGCTACCTCCTACAACTGGAGCTTCGGCGAGTCCGGCGCAGTAGATGCCCGGGAGCGTATGGCCATCTATGCCTACCAGAAGCCAGGTACCTATGTAGTGACCTTCTACACCGACAAAACACAATACCCGATCACCAAACAAATCAAGATCCTGCCTTCCTACAAAGAAGTGAGCGATTCGGTATCCAGTGTAGATGATATCTACAAAAAAGTAGACGATGACTTCAAGTATAACCTGCAACAGATAGCCAACGGCAATGACTTCAATGCCCACTACAACTATCTTTTGAAGAAATACCTCTGTGGCAATGAGAATGCTGTGATCAAAGTAAACGATAGTAAAGCCAATAACTTCTACTACTACTGTACCGGCCTGCAGTTCGATAAAAACGTGACCATACAATCCGTAAAAGTAGGCCTTGATGATAATTTAAGTTGTGTAACAAAAGTTGATATAATCCAAAGCAAATAATGAGAAAATATATACTATCTGCCGTATTCGCTGGTACCGTTTGTTTTTTATCAACAGGATGTGCCACAAGGAAAGTACCTATGACACCCAAATCGGCTGACTATACGACCGTAGAAGGCATGAAGCTGAGAGAAGGATACGCCCGGCTGCCGCAGCCCTGGCTGGTATACTCTGACCGGGAAGAAAATGCTATGCAGCTCAAACGCAGGAAATCTGCCGGGATGAGCAGCAAATCTGAATTCCTGTCCACCTTTGTCGTACTCGACGAGCGCGACGATATGCTTAAACTGGCTGCTTACAAGCCCGGCCTCATCGACAATGGCAGGATGAAAAGAAAAGCCGTAAAGAAAAGCGGCTGGCTGCCCAAAGACAAGGTCCTGCTCTGGAACAGCAGCCTGAAAAATAAAGCCAGCGGCAATGTACCCAAAGCCGTTTTGGTGTCCAATTCAAGCGATGTACTGCTCAGCATTGATAAATACCTGGAGAATGATTCCATAAAAGTCTTTACCGCACCTTCCCTCACCAATACCACAGGAAAGAAGCTCGCTGTGGGACAACTGGTGTATCTATACAAACAGTCCGAAGACGGGCAACGCTTTATGATAGGCGCTAAGCCTGCATTTGAAGCAGATAGCGTTAAAAACGAAATATACGGCTGGGTGAGTAAAAATGTAGTTTCCATATGGGGAGAGCAGACGGCCATCAAGCCTAAAGCCAATGACCTGTCCGGCAACCCGATCGGATTCTACGAAGACCCTGTAGCCAAAAAAGAATTTAAACCCATCGTGACCGATGCCGCTTTATTCGGAAGGAGCAACTTTGAACGTACCTTTCCCGTGATCAGCTACAATGAACAGGGAAAAAATACACAAACAAATTTCCTGATCAATCCCCTCAACTACGAGGCCAATAAGATCTACAACATCCTGGGCAACCCGATCTATTACTCAAGGTTTAAAGAGATCCTCGACAATAACCGTAAACTGAATGTAGTCTTTGTGGTAGACATGAGCCAGAACAACAGGCTTTACCTGCCTTTAGTGAAATCCTTCCTGCAGGAACTACAACTCAAATTCATCAACCCGGGCTATTACGAGCAGGTTAAATTCGGTGGCGTGGTGTACAAAGATAATGTCTGCGGCAGCGGTGCCTTATCCTCCAGCCTCAGCGATAACTACCGCGATGTGACCACCTTCCTGGAACAGAAAGTAGCCGGTATGTCCTGCTCTGATACCTACCTGGAACAACCCGTCAACAGCGGCCTTATAGAAGCTTCAAGATTACTGAACAGCGCGGCCAATGAGACCAATATCGTTGTCGTCATCGGAACCACAGGAACCGATGAAGAACGCACCCAGAGCGCTATCCAGGCCCTGACAAGAGTGAATGCAAGAATGATCTTCTTCCAGACACAAGCCAAGTCAGACAACGCCTACAATAACTTTGTGCTTTTAGCAGAAAAAATAGTCACCAACAGCGCAGAAAACATAGCCATGCTGAAAAAAGAGAAAATCGTTAACCAGAACGATTTCCTCATCAGCAATAACTTCTCCCTGGCACAGGAAGTAGAAGGTACTTATGCATTAGACTTCCCCAATACCAGTATGACACAGGGTTTCGTCCTGTTTCCCAAGAAAGGGCAGACCATGCCGGCCAAATCCCTGAAAGCCGCCATCGATGCCATGATCGCACAGGTAACCTCAGATAACCAACGTATCGACAGTTCCCTGAACGCCTACTTTAAATCAGACATCGGGGCCAATCTCACCACCGTAAACCCTGAGTTTAAAACCCGCTTTGTGGGTGTAGACGGTGTGTTGCCTCCTAAAACAGCCTCCTTCCTTTTAGATAACCGCTCCGTATTACTGGCCACCGGGTATTTACAAGAACCTGTTGATCTGAGTACAACTGGTATGGAACATGGGGTATTCCTGAACGATGCAGAATATGATCAACTCTACCAATACTACTACCATATTGCCAAACGGGCCTTCAAAAACGATAAATTCAACAGGCGACGTGCCATAAAACACTTCGTAAAAATAACAGCCAAAAGCAAACCGAAATTTGCGAAGATCAAGAAAAGCAAACTCAGGAACAATTCAATGGCCTACAGCGTGAAAGTAGGTTCAGGCTTCATTATACAGGATCCCCTGTTCAATGACCTGACCGTAAAACAATGGTCCGGCTCCTCTAAAATAGAAACCGGTAAAGTAAGAGCCTACTTTGAAAGATACAAAGCCCTGGCGGCAAAAATGGCGACCAACAAAAGCAGCGATGCCATTAAAGTAAACCACAAAGGACAAGTATTTTATTGGTTGAACAACGAGTATTTACCAAATGTAAACTAAGCACTATGGGCATATTAATTTCAAACGATACCGTTAAACAACTCTTTCATATTGCCCAGTCAGTGGCAAGAGAAAACTATAATGAACGCTTTGGTGCGCCACATATCTTACGCGCCTTGGTGCATAAAGAAATAGACCTGGTCGACTTCCTGAAAAGCATTGGTAAAGATCCCGGCTACATCTACGAATGGGCAGAAGTGCGTATTGAAGAATATCCCACCACCACCCAATTGCCCTCAGAGGTAAAAGAAGACGAAGTCGTGGCAAGAGTGCTGGAAGAGGCCGAAGACGTGCGCCTGAGGCTGGGCCTGGATGAAATTACACCCCTGTGTATATTAGCAGCTATTGTTAAGCCCAATCTTGCTTTTTCCGGCGAACAGTTGAAGTCATTAACCTTGAAAGAAGCCGAAATATATAACCTGTACAGCAACCAGAAAGATGTCTTCGTAGCACCGGAACTGAAAGATATTTTCAAATCCAATGGTAACGGCTCCGGGGCATCCGCTTCCTTTACAGCCATCCAGAATTATTGTATCGATAAAACGGCCCAGGCCAGGAACGGAAACCTCGACAACATCATCGGGCGGGAACAGGAAACCCGTAACCTGATCGAAGTACTTTGCCGCAGGAGCAAACCCAATGTTATCATAGTAGGAGAGCCAGGTGTGGGTAAAACCGCACTGGTAGAGGGCTTTGCCCATGAGATCGTTAAAGGCAAAGTGCCAGAAATGCTGCAAAATGCAGTCCTGCTTGAGCTGGATACCAGCCTTTTAGTGGCCGGTACCTCCTACAAAGGCGAGATTGAAGACCGCCTGAAGAAAGTCATCAACGAATGCAAGCGGCTCGAAAAAGCCATCCTCTTCATAGATGAGATCCATACACTGCTCGACAATAAAGGCTCTGCAGGCAGCGTAGCCAACCTGCTGAAGCCCGAGCTGGCCAGGGGAGAGATCACCGTTATAGGTGCTACCACCCATGAAGAATACCGGAAAATAGTAGAGCCGGAGCAGGCCTTTAACCGACGCTTTGAAGTCCTGACCGTTGCAGAGCCGGATATAGCCACCTGCACCAAGATGGTGAGCGTACTGCTCGATCGCTATAAAGAACACCATGGCATAGAAGTAGATAAAGAAGCCATCCCCGAATGCGTAAGACTGGCGAAGCGCTATGCAAAAGGTAAAAAACTACCCGATGCAGCCATCGACCTGCTCGACCGTACCATGGCAGCTATTAAAATGCTGGACGAACGCTCCCAGAAAGAACTCGAACACTGGAAAGAAGAATACGATGCCGTGATCGCAGCAGAAGAGAGCGAAGAAGATAAACTTGCGGAACTCAACTGGATGTATGGGCAGTTGAAAAACAGGATCAGTCCCATCCTCTGGGGTTCCCTGGCCGAGCAACCCGAGCTGGACAGCAATATGAATGCCGCCCAGGTACAAGTCTTGATCGATAAAGTCTATGAAGAACTATCCGGCTATGCCGTTGTGAAGCGCGAGAAAGTAGGCAAACTCGAACTGGCCGCAGTTATGGCCGCCAAGACAAACATACCCATCGGTAAGATACAGGCCCAGGAAAAAGACCGCCTGTTGAAC
Source organism: Bacteroidetes bacterium 43-16 (assembly GCA_001897525.1). Taxonomy (GTDB): domain Bacteria; phylum Bacteroidota; class Bacteroidia; order Chitinophagales; family Chitinophagaceae; genus Edaphocola. The sequence continues at coordinate 128,337 of MKTB01000008.1, forward strand.
ATGGAATCCTACCTCAATAAAAGAGTCATAGGCCAGGACCATGCCCTCAAAGTATTGACCGATGCCATTATTGAAAACCGCAGCGGCCTCAATAAACCGGGGCAGCCAATAGGGTCCTTCTTCCTGCTGGGACCTACCGGTACGGGTAAAACAGAACTTGCAAAGTCAATCGCAGAACTGCTCTTTAATGATGAAAAAGCTATGGTTCGTTTTGATATGTCCGAGTTCAAAGAAGAACATTCCGCAGCCTTGCTCTACGGTGCCCCTCCCGGCTATGTAGGCTACGAAGAAGGCGGTATGCTTGTGAACAAGATCAGGCAGCAGCCCTATACCGTAGTGCTTTTTGATGAAATAGAAAAAGCACACAGCTCCGTGTTCGATGTCTTCCTGCAGATCATGGATGAAGGAAAGATCCATGATAAACTGGGTAAAGAAGGAGACTTCAGCAATGCACTCATCCTTTTTACTTCCAACATCGGCAGCGAGCATATCATTAAAAAATTTGAACAAGACATGATCCCGACCTCATCAGAAATGATGCAGATCATGGCCGGTAACTTCAGGCCAGAATTCCTGGCCCGGATCACAGAGATCATTCCTTTTGCGCCCATCACAGAAGCCATGGCAGAGCGCATCTTCAGCATCCAGATGAAATCCCTGGTGGCCGCATTGGCCAGGCTGGGCATTGGTCTTGAAGTGACAGAAGAAGCCATTAAGCACCTTGCCCTCACCGGTTTCAGCAGTCAATACGGTGCCCGCCAGATCGGTGGTGTCGTGAGGTCGCAGCTGGCCCGTCCTATTTCTAAAAAAATAGTGGGAGAAGAAGCCAAAGCCGGGCAGACCATTAAAGTGGGCTGGGATACAGCGGCAGCAGGAGTAACATGGGAAATTGCATAAGCATATGAAAAACATAAGCGCTCATATAAGTTCAGGTATCGCAGGCATAGCATTCATCATGCTTGCCGGCAGTCCCTTGTTTGCGCAGCAGCAAAGCAATATGTTCCAGGTAAGTACCGAAAGGAAACATTACTACCGCGGACTCCTGGATAAAAATAAAGAAGTCGTAAAATTTATTGAACATACTTTGCTCACGAACGGCTTGCCTAAGATGCTGCGCAACCTGGCCATGATAGAATCCGGCTTTGTGCGGCAGTCGGTATCCCATGCCAATGCCGGGGGCATCTGGCAATTTACCGTAGGACATGGCAACCAGTTTGGCCTTTCCGACCAGGAGCGCTTTGATGTGTATAAAAGCACACAGGTGGCGGCCAGCAGCCTCAAAAAATTATACACCAAATACAATAACTGGATCGCTGTAGTAGCCGCTTACAATTGCGGAGAAGGCAATGTAGATAAAGCCATGTCCATCGCTAATTCAAACCAGTACCATATCTACGCCATGTATTTACCGGCAGAGACCAAAGGCCATGTGCGTAAATTTATAGAAGCCTGCCAGGCCACCGGGGAACTTGATCTCCTGAAAGCCGATTACCGGATGGCGGGGTTCAATACAAAAATGAACCCGGTGAAGACCACGAAGCGTAAAGTAGATCTTTCCCTGGCCAGTGAGTCCATCAACGGTGCATTCGATCCCGATGTTATTGCCGAAGTGCTGGCCATTAACCGGGCAGATTTTGATAAATGGAATCCCTACCTGAGAACAGAATTATTGGAACAAGGCACCGCAGTGATGTACCTGCCCGTAGACCTGATGCCGGATTTCCAGTTGCAGAAAAACCTCATATTAAGTCGTTCACTTCAAAAACCAATGAATTGATATGAATAGCCTGAACTACCAGATGCCCTTCGATCCCGAAGAACTCATGTCCGACAACGGAAGCATGAAGACCTGTACCGAGGCCGAAAGCATCGCCCAAAACCTCATGCTCCTGATCACTACCAAAAAGCGCGAGAACCGCTACGATCCGGAATATGGCAATGACGTGTGGGACATAGAATTTGATAATGCCATCACCACCGTGATGTGGGAAAACATTTTTGTAGAAAGCTTTAAACAACAAATCCAGCGCTATGAGCCGCGCCTGACCCAGGCAAAAGTAGAAGCCCATATCGAATTTGTAGAACACTCTTATGAGAGCAGGAAATTTACAGAAATAAAGAAAAAAGCCAAAATAGGCGTGAATGCAAGATTGGTAGAGAGCGGTGAGCAATTTCGTTTTGTAACAGAATTGTTCCTGAGCCCGATGTCCATCGATTAAAACAAGTGACACAGCATATAGATTCATCAGATAAGAAACAGGAAGCACATGACGGGGAAATTTAATTCATACTCTAAAGAAGCGATCAAAGCGCGGATGTTGCAGAACGCAACCAAAATATGGGGATTAAAGAGCATCCACTCTTTAGACCCTTTTGTCGTTTTGCTGATAGATGCCTTTAGCTCAGAACTATTCAAGGTAAGCAATGAAGTACAGTCTGTCAACTCTAGGATACTGGAGAAGCTGGCAAAAATGCTTACCCCTTCCATGTACACCTATCCCAAGCCGGCCCATGCCATTGCCTTTGGTGTACCCGAAGTAGCCACCGAATTATTGCCCGGTCACAGCGAGTTCTTTGTCAAAAAACAATTCGCTTCCACCACCAAAGCAGTATCAGACGTACACCTTGAGATACCTTTTACCCCGGTCGATAATATAGCACTGAACAAATTACAGGTAACTATACTGCTCGCCGGGCAGACCTGCTATGCCATGGATGAGCATCAGAACAAAATCCCTGTAGCCCGCCTGCCCGAATATGTATTGCCGCACAACAAACTGGTATTGGGTATCGATGTCTCCAAATACGATGCAGAGCACTTACCCGATAGCCTCAACCTGTACTGTGCCAATCCTACCTTCGAGCACCTGGATTTTGTCTACAAACTCTTGCCCTATGTAAGTGTCAGCAGCAACAACCATAACCTTTCCGTGGCTCCCGGCATCCAGTACACACCGGCAGAAGCCAGGCCCGGCTTCGACGGCATCTTTGAAGACTTTGCAATCAGGACCCGGATAGAAGACAACATCAAAAATATTTACAAACATAAATTCATTGAGCTAAAAGGATTCCGGAATGAAATGATCACAGATCGCCTGCCCGAGATCCTCAGCTTCATGGCAGAAAGAAGAGAACTCACCGGCTTCACAGAAGGCAAAAAATTCATCTGGCTGGAATTCACTTTTCCGGCACAGTTCACCAGCGAGATCATCGAAAGCTTCTCTATGGTGCTCAACGCATTTCCGGTCTACAACAAAGCCTGGAAAAGCAACCAATGCACGCTGGATGTGATGGGCAACAATATCCCGCTCTTTACGGGCCATGGAGAGCATTACCTTTTCGTAGAAGACGTGATCGACAGCTTTGGCCGGTACTACTCAGAAATACCCTTTACCCGCTCAGAAGCCCTGGAAAAAGGCTACTATACCGTGCGGTCGGGCGGGATGGAACGGTTCAGTGAAAGAAATGCCGTTGACCTGATCGCCCATGTGCTGGAACTGACCCGGGATGAAGTATCTGCATTTGGCGTATTAGAACGCGACAAGGTCGTGGAAGCTCTAAAGAACATGACCCTCCAGATGAAAGCCCTGGAGCAGAAAGTAAAAACCTCCAGCAAGCTGGTGGCGGAAAATATCAACTACATCATTGCAGACCCGATAGGGGAGATGGAGCATATCAAAGCAACCTATTGGGTGACCCATGCCACATTGGCCAATAACATCAGGGCCAATACCAAACTCGTGCAGCAAAAGATCAATTACTCCAACATTAACAAAAGCATTGTCCTGCTCACCGAGACATTGGGTGGGGGAGAAGAGCAGAAAGGTACCGATGCCATCCAGGCCTACAAGTATGCGCTCACCACCAGAGACAAGATCGTATCCATGGAAGACATCCGGAACTATTGCCGCCTGGTACTTAAAGGAGAGATCAAAACCATAGACGTGAAACGTGGCACGATCATAAGTACCAAACCCAAAGAAGGATTTATACGCAGTGTGGAAATCACCATCGTGCCGAGAGCATACCGCCAGTTTGGCAAACAATACTGGGAAAATATGGCCACCACACTCAAAAGACAGATAGAAATGAGAGCGATCGACGGTGTAGAATACCTGGTCGCTATTTATGACAAAGATGAACAGGAATTCAGAACTTAAACTATGACCCTGACAGCAACACATATAGACTCGAAAGTTTTATACAACAACCTCTATACCGATTACAAGGCAGAGGTCGTTGCCTTAAACCTGTTGAAATACCGGAAAGACATCGATCACCTCTTTTTTAAAAGACTGGGTAGTAACAACCGCTCCTTTAATAAAGACGTGAAAGCCGTGTCCAGCGAATACCATGACTTCGGGGAGCACATTGTCACCGTAGAAACCTATCGTGAAGGCATCTATGATTACCTGCCCGAAGGGGTCTTCCATCCGCCATCTATTGGCAGTACCCGTACCAATATAGATGATGTGGTGCAGGAGATCAGGAAACAGAAGAAGCAGGAAATGAGCGCGCGCAGGTTTTTTCAGCCCTTTGAGCTAGAAGCCTGCTATACCGAGCTGAATGCCCTGCTGGTAGAAGCAGACTTTGACCTGTCCGGCGAGAGCAATGCCATACTCTATGTACTGGATGACCTCTGGCCCATACTGAAATCCTTGGACCAGGAAACCGCAAGGGTCTTCGCCTATTTGCTGCCCTTCTTTCATGCCATAAGAGGCAGTAAGTCCTGGTTTGAACGCTGCGTGTCCGCATTCCTGAGGCTCCCGGTGAACATCAGTTTTGTGGCCAATGTAGTCGCACAGGAAGACCAGAGCTCACAAGACCTGGTCTTATCCCAATTCAGGCTGGGCGTATCTACCTTGCTCAGTGGCGAGCATATGGACGGGGAGCGTAACTGGCTGGTGACCTATGGTCCGGTGCCCTATGAACGCCTTCCGGAATTTATGCCCACAAGCATTTTGAGAGGCCTGTTGCAAAAACTGTATGAATACTGTATGCCCGCATCAGTGATCGTGGAAGAAGCCTTTATTACAGAATCCGAGCCAGAGGCCTTCTTATTGTCCGGGCTGCAGGAGCATTCAAGACTGGGCTTTTCTACGTATATTTAATGAGTCAATAAAACGAAAAAACTAATCTGGAAATTAATACTTAGCAAATGGAAATAGCTGTTGTTCAAAGCTTCTTTTTAAGATACCTGCTGATGCCCCTCCTGGTCATCATTATGGCAGTTATTTTGGTGCAAATGAAAAAGCGCGTGCCCAAGATAAAGACCAAGAAAATCATTGTCTACCTGCTTGTCGCTTCCCTCTTGTTAGCCCTGCCGGGATTCCTGGGATTTACCGGCAACCTTTTCAATCCCTACTGGTACCTGCTGGCCATGATCTACTACGGATTACTGGGTACCTTACATGTTAATTTATTAAAAAGTATTTTTAAAGATGTTGAAAAATCCTTAACTTTCATTATCGTTTTTGAAACGGTACTTACAGTAGCAAGTATGCTGCTCGGCACGTACCTGTTTGTATATATTTACGATTGGATGAGCGCTTATGAAGGCTATGCATTAATGTCATCAACAAGTATCATAATTTTCATTGTACCACTTGTTTTTTATTATTGCTACCTCCAGTTTATGAATATTCCCTTTGATATTTATAAAACCTGGCAAATGGACCCCTATAAGCAACCCGTCAATTTTGACGGTGTGGACTTTGACCGCCTGATGGTACTTAATATTGAACTTACGAAGAATATTGAAGATGGAAACAGGTTCAGGATAAAAGCCAAGACCATTCCTGAAGGAGTGGCTTTCGGAGATTGGTTTTACCGCGTAATAGATGACTATAACCATAAAAATCCGAATGCGACCATAAAAATGCTCAATGAACATGAAGAATCCTATTCCTGGATATTCTATACCAAGAAATCAGTTTTTCATTTCAGGCGCTACATAGATTTCGAACAGGATATTATGCGTAACAAAATTATTGAAAACGATATCGTGATTTGTAAAAGGGTGATACAGCATGAAGAAGAAGACGTGATTGCACCACGCCCGCTTTTGAGTAACGATTAAAGATAAATCACAAACTTATGATACAACCGGTAAAACATCTGGCTATAAATTGGGTCGACGGGATGAAGATCTCACAATCACATTTCGAATCCCAGGAAAACTATTTCATTGATTGCATCAGAGATGCAAGTTCTATATCCATCAACAACTTTAACTATGGCCTGCTGCCGAGGAGCAATCCTTCTGAGCGCGCCGTATTTGAAGTATTCCTGACCGCTACTAATGATGTGCAGATAGAGATCAGGAACTGCAGTGCCATCACAGCTGCAGGCTACCGCGTGGAAATTGTTCACTACACGGCAAACGTAAAATCCCTGTCCACTACATTAGACACAGGGCTTAGCAATGCAGACGGCGACTACTACATCGTAGTGACCGTAAATCCTTTTGAGAAAATCCCGGTAGGCGATATTGATCCCGAAGAAATTCCACCGAGAAGACCCCATACAGAACCTAAAGTATTTGTAGAATTAGTACCCCTGAGTGCCATCGGCCAGAATGCGGCCGGGGCCAACTATATTATTATGGGTAAAGTTTCCATCAAGCACAATATGGTGCAGGCAGATGAATCCTTTATCCCCGCCTGTGCCAGCGTGCAGAGCCACCAGAAATTGCTGGCCTACTACAATGCATTTGCAAAAACAATGGGCAATATCCAGCAATATGCCTTCCGGATCTTACAGAAAACAGCCAATGCCAACCAGAACTCCAGCCTGGCCAAAAATGTGAAAACCCTTTGCCAGACCCTACTGGACCATTTTGCTAACATCTATTTTCATTTCAGGAACGTTATACCCTTTCAGCCGCCCGTGTACCTGATCGATGTATTTGCACAGCAGGCATTACACCTGTACAATACCACCCAGTCTATGGTCGCTGCCGACCTGGAAGAGATGATGCACTATACTTTTGAATGGAGCGAGATCGCGCCCCATGCGCTCATCGGCCAGCTATCGGCTGTGGCAGAAATCAAATACAACCACAATGATGCCAACGGGCACTTTGTAGAGATCGCCAATATGATGAACAGTATAGAACTCATCTTTAAGCGACTCAGTGAACTCGACTTCATTGGCCAGCGTAAAGAGAATATTATTGTCAATGAGCAGAACGTTACCCCCAACACACGTACCCAGAGAGGCTGGAGCGTATTGGATTAAAACTTATAAAATGACACACAGGTATGCGTTTTATTCAAAAAATAATACACTATATACAAAAGCTCTTTAAGATAAGTGAACCCCCGGAAAGTACAGCAGAAACATTAATACAGGAAAATAAAAACAAACAAACTAATATTTTACAAAATCAAAAAAGTACAACTATGGCAATGTTTAATTATGGTGTTGGTGGTAATGAAGTAAAAGTAGACGCCAACGAAGCAATCCAGGACATCCAGGAAAATAAAACGCTCATCGTGAGCAAACTGACAACTGAAGAACCGATGTCACCCGAAATTGTAGGCGGACTTAAAACCGTAGAAGATGTATTCCGTCACTTTCAGCCACAGATCGCCGTAGAGCATGAGACCGAAGACGGACAAACGGTTAACGAAGAATTCAAGTTCAGGAACCTGGGCGACTTCTCCCCCAAAACACTGACCCAGAACTCCGGCTACCTGAGCAACCTGAGCCTGGAAGAAGAGCAGTATAACAAAATTATACGCCAATTGCGCAACAACAAAGTATTGCGTAATATCCTGGCAGACGGAGGATCGAAAGCAGCTTTGATCCAGGCATTGAAAGAAGTGGCTGCAGAACTGGAAAGCAATGATGCGCCCCTTTAATTCATCTCAAACAAAAAACAGTAAACTATGTCAAATACTCAGCAGTCCGCACAAAATCAAAATCAAGAGCAGCAACAGCAGTCGCCGCAGCAGGTAGGCCCTAATCCCTTAGCCAAAGTAGGCGGATTTAGCTTCATTGAATCTGTAGTAGACGGTGTGGCCAATATGAACCCCGACCGTAAAGCCAGGAAACAAATTTTCCTGAACGATAGTGGTAAAAAAGAAGAAAGAGCCGACCTGGCCAAGAAAATAGAACTTTGGATCAAATTGCTGGAAACCGACCAGTCCTCAGACGACATGGTAGAGACCTGTAAAAACAAAGCACAGGCCGCTGCCAACAACTTAAAGAAAAACCTGAAAAATACACTGGACAAGACCAGGGAACTGGAAACCTCTTACAGGACCGTGGCCCAATTCTATAAAAATACAGAACTGGATAAAGTAGATAATGTACAGGTGATGAACGCTTCCATGGAGCAGGTAACCGACCTGGACAATCCTTTATTCATCGACCACGTAGGCGCAGAATTAAAGCAATATTACGATCGCCTCGACCTTAGAGATAACTACTCTTTACTGGCCATTCCCGGATACATGGGTTCCAATAAAGTGATCGAAAAATGGTCTAAGATCTGTAACGAAAACAAAGTGATGTTAGTAACCGATTTCGCTGACCTCGACAAGCCCGATGATGTGGTAGACCTGTTCAACTCTGCTAACCTTACCGGTGGTGATTTGCATAAAAGTAATGTCATCATGACCTGTAACTGGCTGGTAGGTCGCGGCAGGGCAGAGGAAGTAGGCGAAGAAGAAAACGTTTACGTGCCACCATCCACATCCCTTGCCGGTAAGATCCATAAAACCCTGATGTCACAGGTGGCGGCAGGTAAAAAACATGGTAGCATCAATGAAGTAGATGCCGTTAAATTTGAACTCAAAAAGAGTGAGATCTCTCAGCTGGAAAAAATGGGCTTAGTGCCTATGGTGAACGAATACGGCAAGATCATGGCCTTCTCTGCCAAAACCCTCTTCACCGGTGATAACATTGGCCTGCAGACCTATTCTGTAGTACGTGTATTCGATTACGTGACCAAAGTATTACTCGATTTCCTCAACAGGAGAGCCTTCGAAAACTGGACTTCCAAAAGCGAAGATGACCTGAGGAAACAGATCGTGAAATTCCTGGACGGCATCAAAGGCCCTGAGAAACTGATCGAGAAATTTAAGATCGTTCGGTTTGAGCAGGATAAAGTGCAAAAAGACAGAGTATGGCTCGACATCAGGCTCACCCCTTACTTCCCGGCAAAAAGCTTTGTGATTAAGCTGGACGGCCATAAAGGAGATGATGGTAACGACTGGGCTGCAGAATACGAGCAGGAATAAATTACAGGACAACTGTTCTGTTCCCGCTTCAATGCTCAGGAATAAATAAGATAAAAGCGTCATTTTGAATAAGCTCAATAGCAACAGGTATAGTTTGCTATTTTGCCCGATTGAAATTTTCAATAAGGCAGCTGTTCAAAATGACGTTTTTAATGAACCAGTTGGCAAAAAATGGACCTTTTAAAATATGTTGATCACAGGATGATGTGTAGAATACCCGGTAAAGCGCAGCAAGGGCTGCTCTTGTTTATAACATTTATTTTTTGTGTACTGCTGCAGGCCTGCGGCGATGAGGAAGACGTACTCCGGCCCAAAGTGAACAAATACGACTTGTTCAAAGACCAGCAGCATACTGCTACAGATGGCAAAGCATTACTTTCAGAATCGGCTGCCACCGCACAGAGCACACTTGTCGTGCAGGTAGACCAGTTGGTTTTGGTAGACAGTAGCTTCAGCAGGGGAGGCCACCAGTATCTTTACCATGCAGGGGCCGTGAAAACGATCATTAAAACAGCCGGCAATGACTCTTTGACGGGTACTTTACTGTTTATTTCCCCTACTAAATTTGGTGCTCCCGCTGGCTTGAAAACCTTATTCCTGGATACCCTGGCTGCCTCCAGTCCGCTGAGGCAGGGAGGGGTAAGATACAAATGGCTGCGCAATGCGCCATTGAGGTAAAAAACACTGCCCAGGTTTTTAATTTTAATTCTTTTTTATTGATAAATATTATTGATATTCAATAGTTTGGGTATTATTTAAAATAATATAGTAGAATTACTACAAATTTGGAATTTTAGCTGCTTTTGTTTGGTTTCCCTCAGGCATAGCAGCTAACTTTGTGAGTACCCTTAAAGGTGTAAAAGCCTTATTTTGTTTAACAGTCTAATAGAAAAAAATGGCAGAGAATAACGCCAGAGCCATACTTAAATTTAATGGTGGTGAAGCAGTGAAAATTTTAAAATTGAACTACAGGGTAGGCAGGTCAGTAGACGTGTCCGGCCGCGTAGCTTCAGATCCTTCAAATGCAATGATTAAAATTACAGTTGAAGCGACGGATAAAGCCGATATCCTGGAGAGCTTATTGAATGGTAAATACAAGCCCACAAAAGGAAGTATCACCTTTAATAAATCCCATGAAGAAGGCACTTTGATCAACCTGGAATGGCAGAACGGCTATGTGATCGATCATGACCTGGAATTTGACGCGATAGACAGTAATTCAATGTATGTGACATTTGTGGTGAGTGCAGAGCAGATAGTCTATGGAGATGCAGAATACAACGGCTTCTGGCCGTCCTGATAAGCTGTTTTTGATAAAAATAAACACGCGGATAAGGTTGTAAGTAATTAACCTTTTAGCGACAGCCTGTATTAAAGACGGCTCATGATCAACTCCTGAGTTTTGTAAGACTATAAAGTTTTCTAATAAGCACATTCATCACACTTAAAACAATAAGTGCATGACAATGATAAGAACAACTTTCATAAATACCTTACAAGCGGAAGTCCGTGTAAGCCGCTCAGATAGCCATACAGCAGTCTGTAAGCCCGTATGTTTTGAAGAACAGGAAAATAAGTCTGATAATATTTATGCCGCATTGTACCAGTTGCAATATCCGGCTGTAAACAGTTTTATAAGTATGATACAAAGGGTCCTTACAAGGGCCGGAAATTGATGTTTAGGGGAATGTGTTGTGCATACAATACATTCCCTGTTTTTTTATGCAATCAGCAACGCCGAGTGGATCAGGAGATGAGTAGGAATGCTAGTAGACAATGATGTTGCCGCTGTAAAAACTATAAGAAATAAAAACTCATTGAGAAAAACTAAAGCTTATGTTTCAGAATAATGATAACCATCCTTCTCCGGGTAATACACCAGAAGTGAAAAATACTTTACAACAAGGTGGTACCCAGTTGGCCACAGCCGCTGCCGGACAAGCCGTAGATGCCGCTGCCGGAGCAGCAGGTGAAAAAGCCGCAGAGACTACCGCTAAAGCAAAGCAAGCAGCCCAAACCACACAGCAGGCCCTCTCCTATGCCGGTACAGCGCAGCAACTGGCAGGAGGAATGAGCAACAACAGTGTTCCCGGAAATACAGGCATCGCAGGCAGCTATAGTCCCTCTGCCAATGCAGCTCCGGATTATGCTACACCGGCACCCGCTCAGATGCCCTCTGCAGCACAAAGCTTTGCCGCTATGGCCGCTGAGATGCTGGGCGTATCCCACTTGACCCAGTTAAAGATCGTGATCGACGGGCAGATGGTCAGTCATTACAAACAATTTCAGCTGTCGCAAAGTGCTACCGAGCATCATCATTTTACCCTGGTCTTGGGCCATGATGCCTTAGGATCGGTGCAGGACCACAACCTGGAAGATGCACAGAAACTGCTGGGCAAACGCATTACCGTGACCATGCTGTATAAAAATATTTCCGGTAGTCCCGAGCGAGATTTTGTAGGAGTAGTCACTAAAGTAGGACTGGACAGGGAATTTGGTAACCATGGCAATGTCATCATCCAGGGAAGCAGCCCTACGGTACTGCTCGATGGAGCCAGGCATATACAAAGCTTCGGGGGTACTAGCCCGGCAAGTCTGAGCAGCATTGCCCAGTCCGTGATGAAAGAAGGCATGGGCGAGTATGATATAAGAGTAGAGCCGCAATACGGTGACATCACCTACACTTGTCAATACGATGAGACCCATTATAATTTCCTGGCCCGTACTGCAGAAGCTTACGGTGAACAATTCTTTTATGATGGTAAAGTGCTGCACTTCGGGAAAATGCCCGATGGAGAGCAAGCCATCAAACTGGTCTTTGGCCGCGACGTAGAAGAAATAAATGTGAGCATGAGCGTCATGCATGTGACCCCTATGTTCTATGGCTATAACAGTAAAACCGATGAACATTTAAGCACCGGCAAAAGTACGATCAACCACAGTGCTGCATTGGCAAAAGATGCCCTGAGCATTTCTGAAAGTTTATTTACCGGCCCTGCTTTAAAAATAGCACCCCTGAATGCGCAGACCAATAAAGACATAGAGATCGCCCAGAAGAGCGCGGCAGGCTCACGTGCCGTGAACGTCTTTACGACCTCCGGCCGCACTACCGTACCCTTACTTTATCCCGGTTGCATTATCCAGATGGAGATGCGCAAAGCCGGTTCCAGGGAGAGTGCCCACTTTACAGAACTTATGGTCATAGAAGTGAACCATTCTGTAGATACCATCGGTCACTATTCAGGACACTTTGTAGCCATAGGTACACAAACAGGCTTCATGCCCAAACCCCGGTTTACCCTGCCTTTTGCCCAGCCGCAGGTAGCTACCGTTAAGTCCAATACAGACCCCGATAACCAGGGCAGGGTGCAGGTACAGTTCAACTGGCAAAGCGGTGAGAGCAAGAGCGAATTCATCCGCGTAGCAACCCTTGATGCCGGTAGCAGCGGTGCCGTTACCAAAAACAGGGGTATGGTCTTTATCCCCGAAGTGGACGACCAGGTAATGATCGGCTTCATGCACAATCATCCGGATATGCCTTATGTCATGCACGCCATGTTTACCGGTAAGACCGGCAGTGGCGGCGGAGCAGACAATAATATCAAAAGCATTACCATGAAAGGAGGCAGCACCATTACTTTTGATGAGGCCAAACAATCCATTACCATTTCCGATCCCAGCGGCAATACCGTTGTGCTGGACGGTGACGGGTCCATCAACCTTTCCAGTCCTAAATCCATTAACTTAACTTCCAAAGATATCAGCATCATCGCAAGCAACAGCGTGACCATGAATGCGACCAATAACATCTCTGCAGGCGCTAAAGCCGTTGGTGTGGCTGCATCTGCAGGCCTTTCCCTCTTTGGTAAAGAAAGCAGCCTCACCGGTTCTTCCAAGCTCAGTATGAGCTCCGACTCTACCAGTATGCAGGGTGCTAACGAAGTGAAGATCGGCGGCACAGCCATTACCGTTTCCGGAAGCGGCGATGTGGGCATCAACGGTGCATTGGTAAAAATTAATTCCTAGTTCAACAGCAGCCTAAAAAATTTGTATCAATTATGATAGCAGCATCTGTAGCACAGGAATTTTATAAACTGAGGGAGGAGTGGCATAAAATAGATAAGATCGATTCCTGGAAAATTGCAGTCTGGGAAGCCGAATATCCCGATGTGGATATCATCGATAAATTTATGGAAGTGGAGCGCTCCCCGATAGGGATATTTGATGATATATTTTTCCGCTTTGAATCCATTTACCCCGGCGACGATAAAGCCTTTGCGGCAATGCTGTGGCAGGAATACCTGGAATGGTTTGAGCCGGTTGCCCATCCAGAAAAAGATATACTTCAGGCACTCTTAGATGCCGGCCTGCTTACAGAAGCCTACAAGCCTGCGGAGCAGCTTGAGCAAAACCTGTCCAACCTGTGGCAGGAATTACTGCGTTTACGCGCTGCTATGGCAGGATTCAATGCCCGTTTCGTGCTTTATTTTCCCATCGTACCTTACAATAATTATCATATCAGTGACTGGTTTCAAAAAGTCATGCAGACCGTCCCGGAAGGCTTGCGCCTCGTGACCATGGACTTCGCACGTGATAAGCGGTTGAACCTATATGATGAAAAAAAGAAAGGGAGCATCGTTTACCTGCGACCCGTTTTAGATATGCCTGCTGCCATTAACAATGAAATGAAAAAAAGCAGCAGTAACTATAACACGATGGATGTCCATGCCCGGTACCGGCAACAGATCATCGTACTTATGGAAACCACCACCGTACTTAAAAATCCGAAGACAGGAAGCGAAGTCAAAAAACTCTTGCAGATCGCTCAGGAGATCGGCACGCCGAATGCTATTATTGGTAGCCTGCTAATTGCCTCCCAGGCCAATTATGCCATTAATCAACTCAGCGAAAGCAATGCCTATGCCGATCGGGCCATAGACCTGGCAGAAGAGAAAATGGATACGGATCCCAATTACTACCATATGTGGAAGACCTGCGTGATGATAAAAGCTGCGGTGTTTACCATGAATAAGGCATATAAAGAAGCTCTGGTGCAATATGAAAAACTGGCGACCAAAGCCTCTGCCTTCCAGGATGTCTATTATGCCATGGAAGCCAGGCGGCTGGCTGCATTGATCTATTATGAGCGTAAAGACTATAACCTGGCATTTGAATACTTATTGCTCGCCCTTTTAGCAGGGGCCTATATGGATATAGAAATGAGACGAAACTCTTTGTATATCCACGTAGCCTACCTAGCATTAGAACTAGGTGCGGCAGTGAGGCCAAAGCCCGTGTTGGAAGAACTGAAATTACAGATCGAAGAATGGCTGGGAGCAGACTGGGAAACATTGTTGCAGCAGGAAGGTGTTGCAGCAATAAAGACCAAAAGTAAGAAGCCGCTTTTCAACTTTAAAAACTAAATCCTATGTCATCAGTAGCGAGTGCAGCAGGAAGCCCTGCGGTAAGAAAAGGATTCGGGGAAATGTTTGCCGAAAAGAAAGATCAGCTGGACCATTTTCAGCGTGACCTGGCCAGTATATTGCCCGCAATGCCGGGTATGCCCGTAGCTAAATATTTTGATCTGGCGATCGGTATAGATGTACACTCCACCGTACTCCCTCCTTCGCCTATGGCCCCGGTGCCGCATATAGGGATGGTCTTTGATATTATGGGTGCTATCATGAGCGCTATAGCATCTGTAGTGCCCTCTCCGCCACCACCGGCAGAAGAAGGCGATGAGGCTCCAAAGGTGAATAACCTTTCCGCTATTTGCTCCGCTATTGTACATGCCATGAAGCCTACCGTACAGGTACATGGACAATGGGTGGCCAATGCCGGTACCGGTATCCAGCACCTGCCCGCTATTATTGCCCATGCCTCCTTTCCTGTAGTAGCCCCTATGGCCAGCTCAGAAATGTTTATGGGGAGTAGTACCGTACTGGCCGATGGCGGACCCTTCAGTACTCAGTTTCACCCTGCCTTATCCTGTAACCTGATCGGTTTACCTCCCAAGCCCCGGCTCAACAAAGCTAAAGTGCGGCCGGCCCTTATGGCACCGACCTCCATGCTGTCCATTATTACTTCCGGTGGTGGACCTGTGCTTGCCGGTGGTCCGCCTACCATAGACCTGTTCCAGCTGGGCATTAAGATAGCTCTGAAAGGAATGGGTAAACTCTGGAAAAAAAGCGGTGATGCCATGCAGGGAGCTATTGATAATATCAAACCTAAAAAACCTAAACTGGCAAGTATACTCCAACCGGTAAAATGCCGTCTGTTCGGTGAACCCGTAGATGCCGCTACAGGAAGAGTGTACAGTACCAATACCGATATAGAACTTCCCGGCCCTATACCCTTTGTATGGCAAAGAACTTATTATAGCGATGCAGCAGCCAAAGGCCCCCTGGGCTATAACTGGCATCATTCCTACAACATGGGATTATATGACCTGGGCAATGGTTTTGCCAGCCTCCGCCTGCACGATGGTCGTGAAACCGTAGTGCCGCTATTGCCGGAAGGAGATGCTTACTTTAACCGGAAGGAAAAACTCCGTTTTACAAAAGACAGCAAAGGCTACCTGTTAATAGATGAGGCTAAACTACAGTACCGTTTCCGGGGTGCTAAAAACCGGGAAGGTTACCAGATGCTCTCCGAGATCGCTACAGCAGAAGGCTTCAGGATGAGCTTTGAATACAGTTACCAGGGAGATCTTATCAAAATAACGGATAGCAGGGGGCAGGAAATCCTAGTAGCTAACGATGAAGAAGGCCGCATCAACCGTATCTATACCCATGCCAATGGCAGAACGATTAACCTGATCCATTATCAATATGATGCTTCCGGTAACCTGGTCTACCTAAAAGATGTGATCGGGGCAGAGAAAAGTTTCCATTACAAAGACCACTTGCTCATCAGGCTGAAAAACCAGTCGGGACAGAGTTTTCATTGGGAATATGAAGGCAGTGGCGATGAAGCAAAATGTATCCATACCTGGGGAGATGGCGGTATCCTGGAATACTGGACAGAATATAAACCGGGACATACCATTACCCGAAACAGTGTAGGACATATTGCCCATTACTTTCATGATGAGCAAAGTCTTATTTATAAAATAATTGATGAAAACGGTGGTGTATCCTACCAGACCTATAACCAATATCAGGAGCTGATCGTAAGCGTTGACCCGGAAGGGCTCAGCCGGAAATATGATTACAATGCTTTCGGACAATTGGTACAAAGTGTCGACGAGAATGCCGGAACGACCAAATATACTTATGATATTGAGCAAAACCTGGTGCGCATCAATACCCCCGGAGGCAAGATCGTGTCCTGGGAATATGATGCAGCAGGCAGAGTAGTACGTAAAATTTCCCCGGACGGCAGTGAGCTTACTTATCTATATGAAGGGGCTGACCTTAAGGGGATCAGCGATGCAGAAGGTAATACTTACTTCCTGTTTTTTGACAGTCGCCACCAACTCGTACAACTCACTTATCCAAATGGCGTATTCCGTCAATGGGAATACGATGAGCTGGGCAATGTGATCAAAGAAAGAGACCTAAAAGGAAACCGCACCTTCTACCGCTATGATGATGCCGGGAACGTGATCTATATTGCCGAGCCGGATGGCAATGAACACTATTTTGAATACGATACCGCCTATAATATTATTGCGGCAAAAGACGATCTGCATGAAGTGCAGTTCCGCTACGGCAGCCTGGGCGTGCTGAAAAGCCGTACGCAGAACGGAAGAACCGTAAAGTTTGACTACGATACAGAACTCCAGCTTAAGAGCATCAGCAATGAAGCCGGAGAAGTGTATCGCTTCGCCCTGGATGGCCTGGGCAATGTAGTGAATGAATGGGGCTTCGATGGTCTCCAGCGCCGCTATGAGCGGGACGGGAACGGAAGAGTGCAAAGGGTTTTGAGACCGGGCGGTAAATGGAGTGCTTATAGCTATGATGGTGTCGGTAATGTGATCTCTGAACAACATAGCGATCATAGTGCTACGGCATATCAATATGATAAAGACAGTTTGCTGATCGCAGCCATGAACGAGGTGAGCCGCATTGCCCTGCAAAGAGACAGTGCCGGAAGAATCATTAAAGAAGTACAAGGCGATCATAGCATTAGCCGGACCTATGATGCTGCAGGTAATGCGACATATATTGGCAGCAGCCTGGGTGCTGATATCAAGCTGGAATATGATCGATTGGGTCAGGTGCAGCAGATGCATAGCCAGGGCTGGCAAGCACGATGGCAGTATGATGAAAGTGGCCTCGAGATACAGCGCGAGCTCAGTGGCTCGGTACTGTTGAAGACAGAACGGGATCAATTTGGCCGTGTAGTTAAACGAAGTATCGGCGCGCGCAATGTAGAACAGTCAAGACACAGCTATCATTGGGGTAAAGGCAACCGCCTGCACCGCATCGTGAATGAACTGGGCCGTGCAACAAGCAATTTTGAATATGATGCCTGGGATAATCTCGTAAGTGGTACCTACCAGGATACGAATGGTGCCGAAACTATTTATAAAGCACCTGATGCTATCGGTAACTTATTTAAAACGCCGGAACGTAAAGACCGCCAATATGATAAAGGGGGTAAGCTCTTAAAAGATGAGCAATACTATTACCATTATGATGCAGAAGGTAACCTGGTGTTTAAAGAATTTATAAGGAGTGCTTACCCGGCAGTATTCAACAAAGCACATATTGAAGAGCAGTATAGTATCCGCTTACAAGGTAGCGGTTCAGGATGGCAGTACAACTGGGCGGGCAACGGGATGTTGCAGTCGGTCATTCTGCCACAGGGCGGAGCGGTTGATTTTGCTTACGATCCTTTGGGCAGGCGTATCGCCAAGCAATATAAAGGTAAGGTGACCCGCTGGCTCTGGGATGGTCATGTACCCTTGCATGAATGGCATTATGAAGGGGAATATCCACCTAGATTAAGTATTGAAGCTAATGGTTTAAAAGAAGCTGAAGAGCCGGTAGAAAATGTAATTACCTGGATATTTGAAGAAAATTCTTTTGTACCTTGTGCTAAGATCATCGGAACGGAAAGGTATAGTATAGTAAGCGATTACCTGGGCACGCCCACTCAGGCCTACAGTGCAGATGGCACTAAGGTATGGGAGCGGGAACTGGATATTTATGGAAATGTAAGAAAGGGGAATAATGAGTTTGTCCCGTTTCTTTATGAAGGACAGTATGCAGACAAGGAAACTGGATTAGCTTACAATAGGTTCCGATACTACGATGTGACTACAGGGAATTATTTGAGCCAGGATCCTATTGGCTTGCATGGAGGCATAGAGTTATACAGCTATGTACATGATACAAATACCTGGGTAGACACATTCGGGTTGTCGAGGTCAAATGCTGGAAAAGCAGCTCTACACAAAAGTTTGATGACTAATGACAAATTACCGAAAAATATAAGGGGGTGGTTTGTACAACAATATAATAGAGGTGTTCCTTTCAGCAAAATGACCATTCCTCCGGGGTACGATAGAGCGCATTTCAGAGGATATGAAAGTGCAAAAGGGTATGATTACAGCTATTCAGAATTAAACATGAGAGCCAATCACGAATTACAGCACAAATATGATGATTATGGTGCCAAGAATAAAGAAGGGGTTTCTAAAAAAGGAACAGTAAAAAGTAAAAAGAAAGGCAAAACAAAGGGTGTGCATCATTAACTAAGCATAAGTTTTATTGAAATGAAGAAACAAAATATTCAAAACTCAGACTATTTGCAAAGAGAAAAGAATTTCCTTAGCACGATTACTGCTGAGGATACTTTTCAAGTTATTATCGGTAATGATGGTAGCGACACATTGTTGCTATGGCAAGATGAGTATTATATGGAAGCATACTTAAATGATTGTGCAGCACCGATAAAATTGAGTAAAGTTGATACGGTGGTTTTTCTAAAATGGATAAAAAAAAATCATCAAGAGGTGAACTGTTTTGTTCATCCGGTATTTGGGCAAGAAACTCCTCGGTTTCCAACCAAAGAGTTGGCCGCAAAAATTATAGATAAAATGGAAAGTGATGGCGATTTTTATGACACATTAAGAGAAAATAATTTATTATGAGTGCAATAGAAGGTAAGCTGATCACTTCACAATTGTTTGGAAAAGACATAAGAAGCAAAGATTTCAATAAAGAATTTGAAAAAATATTTGAGCTTGAAATTGAAGATTTTTTGTCTGAATATGAGTATGATGAAATTGATGAATTTCCTGTTGAAATTGAGAACAGGGGTATTATGATTGGTTTTAGTGCGGAAACTATCAAAGCGTCGCCTCAAATAGAATATATTGATTTGGAGGTTTATAAAAATCCTCAGAATATTGATTTTTTAGCGAAAAAAATACCTGTTCATGCTGATTTTAAAACCTCAGAAGAGGTTGAAGCGAATTTAACTCCTTTCAATAATCTTAGGATTTATTATTCTCTTTATGATAAGCAAAAAATAGATATGGTGATATTTCAGCATGAAGATTTGCGCTATGAATTAGCATTAAATGAAGATGCTGTTATTGCCAGGATAAGAGTTTGTTTTGCTGAATATGAATCGACTATAAATATGAGGACATATTATCTTTTTGATTAGCTATTTAGCTGTCCAGGAATTTATTAGCTGTTCGGGATGTTCCGCAGGGCATCCCGAACCAGGATAGGCAGGATTTCAATCCTGAAAAAGTTTATTCGTGAGCATTGCAAATGCTCTTTTATCTTTTGTTCGACATGCGCTACGCTAACATGTTGAACAGCTCTAGTAAAATTAGCTGTTCGGATTACTTA
>MKTB01000008.1:148495-220798 GCA_001897525.1 Bacteroidetes bacterium 43-16
GATGTTCCGGAGGGCATCCCGAACCAGGATAGCCAGGATTTACAATCCTGGAAGAGTTTATTTGTGAGCATTGCAAATGCTCTTTATTCTTTGTTCGACATGCGCTACGCTAACATGTCGAACAGCTCTAATAAAACTAAAACTTGAAAAAGACAGGATGTAAAATCCTGGATGTAAATATCATGCCATGTCTTTTGCTTATAAAATTTACGATCAGCAAGGTGTGTATTTTGTTACTTGCACGGTACATCAATGGGTGGATGTTTTCACAAGAGATGAATACAAGAACATCCTTGTGGAGAGTTTGAAATATTGCCAAAAAGAAAAAGGATTGAAGATTTATGCATGGGTAATCATGACCAATCATATCCATTTGATTATTGGTACATCAAAAGATAATTTGAGTGATATTTTAAGAGACTTTAAGAAATTTACTTCCAAACAAATTTTTAATGCGATAAGCGATAGCAGGCAGGAAAGCCGCAAACACTGGATGTTATGGCTATTGAAAAAAGGCGATAGTATTCTTTTCTGGCAGGAAGGTTATCATGGAGAAGAAATAAGAACAATAGATTTTTATCGGATCAAGGAACGCTATATACACTTAAATCCGGTGCGTGCAGGTATCGTGGCAAAAGAGGAAGAATATGTATACAGTAGTTGTGCGACCAGGTATGGCTTGTCAAATGAGATGCTTGAATTGGAAAATTATTCGTGAGCATTGCAAATGCTCTTTATTTAATGTTCGACATGTTAGCGTAGCGCATGTCGAACAGCTTTAATAACTTAGCTGTTTAGCTGTTCGGGATGTTCCGGAGGGCATCCCGAACAGCTAAACAGGATTTACAATCCTGGAAGAGTTTATTCGTGAGCATTGCAAATGCTTTTTTATCTATTGTCCGACATGCGCTTCGCTAACATGTCGAACTTTCACCAGAGTATTATTCCCCTTCCGCTATCAAAAAAATGAACTAAATTTACTATAGATTTTTAAGCGTGACTTTAATTAAAACCGAAGAAAAACTATGCCGCTCAGAGATGTGTTAATTACAATCAGCAATCAGACCACCGGTGGTAAATATTGGGCCAGTTCCTATCCCATGCGCGACCTGAATGGTGACTACAAAGAAGAGTCCTACAGCGTGCCTGTCTATAAAGTCTTTATATCAGGCACAGATGCCAAAGGCAATAAAATAGTCAAGTCCTGGGCAGCGCTCCGCTTTATGCCTTACTGGAACGATCCCAGGAAACCAGTGAAATCCTATAAGACAAGAGGCTTCGTCGTTTCCGGCCTTAATCATTTCCCCAAACAGGCTACACGCAATTATATCCGTGGCTATACCATACACAATACCTATTCAGAATACAATGGAGCAATCCAGTTGAAAGGTAATTTCCTGATCCATGCCGGGCCTAAAACCATTGCTGATATGGGCTGGGGCGGAGCAGGATGCGTAGAGATCGTTGGTAATTTCAATGACTTTAAAAAAGACATTCTAAAACTTGCCGACTGCAATATGAGCGACCTGCACGCAGGTATGGAACAAGTTGCAAAAGCCGGTAAGCTATTCGTAGAACTCTTACAGGTGGCTACCCCGGTAGTAAAGCCCGACGGACATTTTTATTAAGGAATACTATGAAAAAAGGAACATTTTTTTTATTGCTGTTTTTTTTGTTTCCAGGGGCCTTTAAAACCTCAGCGCAAACGTTTACTGCAAGCGTGGATAGCCTTGTTTCCACCTTTGAAATAAAAAACAAAAAAGCAGTGCAGGTTCGCCCTAATACCACAGGTGCAAAGGCTTTTGCACAAAAAAACACGGCAGACCTCCTGTTTATCCTTGACCATTTCTTTACGAATGACCAGTACCGCAAGACAGGCATACTTAAAGCGGCACAATACCAGGTCACGGCAAATCTGTCAAATGACGGTATTATATCAGATTCTTTTTTATCTGTTGCGTACCTGATTGATATTCCCGATGCCCTCAGTGACAACAAACAAATCCAGGCAGGGACTTTTCAAAAAGTGAAATCCAGGCCGACTAAGGTGCCCGAGCAGTTCTATTTAAGCCGTTTACCTGATGGCCGCCTGATGCTGGTTGCAGTTGTGTCCTTCTTGTACAAAGAGGAAGCGGCCGCACTAAAAAGAAAAGAACATATTCATGCTTACCTGGATTGGCTATATCATAAATATCAGTAAATCAATCATTAATATAGAGTGTAATTTGTTGGTTTAGAAAAGATGACTAAATTGTCAAATTTCCGGACGTATTTGGAAATTGACTAAATTGTTTGCATCTTTGAACCTTACACTTATATATTAGAATATGAAAAAATTACTACTCTTTTTTGGTTTGTTTTCCGGTTCTATGTTTTATGCTGCCCAGCTACAGGCACAACTAAAAATCCCCAAAGGTTATACGGAATTGAAAAAAAGCCCTGCAAATGGCGGAATGATGAAACGCATCACTTTCAGGCAAGATGCCGATAAAAAAGATGATTATGTTACAGTGATCTCTTCCAAAGAGAAACCAACAGAAGAAGTGAAGATCCTTTTTTATCAATCTAAAGAGAAAAAACTCATCAGCCTGAACCTGGTGCCGGCAGGTGCAAAAGAGATCCTTATGTTTCCCCTCAGGGTGGTAAAACAGGAACTCGAGTTTTCTTACGGGATGAATGGAGATAAGAACTTTGCCCGATTCGTAAGATTAGGTTTTGACAGTACCCTCAATCAGCTGGCGGTGGTCAACTATGAAACGTACATCAAAGAGAATGATGTATCCACCTTGAAGGCTTATAATCTCCTGACCGGGGAGTACAAGATCACCTATAACAATTTAGACAATAGTACCAACCAGATCCACCGTTCCGCTAAATTCGGTACGCAGAAAGTAGCGACCATGACTATTGAAGACTTGAATGATGCTTTCTTTGATACCCTGGATGAGATCATGGCAGCCAAAGAGCGTGAAGTGCCCAAAAGCGCGAGCGTTAAAGACCAGGACAAGCCAAAACCAGGAACAAAGACAAAATCTTCTAGGAAGAAGAAAAAATAATACCCGCTTATAATTACTAAAGACCAGATGAAGTGCTTAAATTCATCTGGTCTTATTATTTTGAAAAGGATAAGAAATGGAGACTAAATAGTGAAAAATAAAATATTTCCCCAATAATCAGCGAATGATCACTTCCACAACAACCGTTTCCTTATAATACTCGTTGATGTTGGCCTTGATGGTGTCTTTAGCAAAATGTAATTCCTGCTTCAAAGGCGCTACCGAAGTACCCAGGGTAAGCCTGCCACTCCTTAAACTGAGTTCACTGGTGTACCGGGCTATTGTTTTACCTACTATTGTTTCCCAGTCCCTCCGCAGGCGTATCTCATGTATGCGTTGCTTCCATCCGCTGCTTTCCATGACCTGTTTTAAGGCATCCGTTATCGACATTGCTCCCATCTTTCAAAGTTAGGCTTTTTTATAAATATGCATTTGAAGGTTTTAGCAGATTAAGTTAATTTTGTGCGCCTATGGCGATACTCTATAATATATTGTTGTTTACAGTGACCATTCTTGGTGGTTTATTGCCTATACTCTATAGCAGGTGGACAGATAATAAAATGAATTACCTGCTCACCTTCTCCGGAGCCTACCTTTTGAGTGTGACCATGCTACATCTTATCCCCGAGTCGGCCTCCGATCTGGGCTTCTCCATGGGGGCATATATGCTGGCCGGCTTCTTCCTGCAGCAATTTCTGCAAAAGTTTACCCACGGGGTAGAGCATGGCCATGCCCATGTAGGTCATGATCATCATCACATCCCGGCACTGAGCCTCATCGTGGGAATGGCCGTACATGCCTTTGCCGAAGGCGTACCACTGGGAGCAACCTATCATGATGGCAGCACAGTACCGGCATTATATATCGCTATTGCCTTACATAAGCTACCCGAGGCCATGTTGATCACCTCCTTGTTGATCTACAATAAAAACAGGAAGATAAAAGTCGTAGGCTTACTGGCGCTATTTGCAGCATTAAGCCCTGCCTCCAGCCTGCTCACCCATTACTTCGGGATCAGTATCGATGGCTTTCAACAAATATTGCCCTACATTATAGCCATGGTTACCGGTTCCTTTTTACATATCGGCACGACCATCTTTTATGAAAGCGGCAACAAACTACATGCCATCTCCTGGAAAAAGTGGGCATTGACCCTTTCTGCCATTGCATTGGCGCTACTGACCACCTTTATAGGTCATGACCATAATGCACATGATCATGACAAGGTTCACCAGCATGCTCATTAGTTCACCGAGTCATGCAGCACATCTGCCGAAAGTGCTTTTTGTGCAAGCGTTTATGGCTGTACTTTTACATAAAGAATTAAATTAAGCTTTATGGCACAGTTACATTCCATTCAGAATAACCAGGCAACACCCATGTCCCGGTCTGCAAGCATAGCAAAAGGCGCTTTGTTTTTGATCATAGGTTGCGCTGTTTTGCTGCACCAGATCCCCGAAACAAAGTATTTAATGCCGGATTGGTTATTCGGTGTTCACAGCCTGTTGATTTTAATCGGTATTTATAAAGGCATAAAAACTAATTTTAAAAGCATCTCCTGGCTGGTGATCATCTTTATAGGAGCCCTTTTGGGGCTTGATCATTTTGATTTTGCAGATACAGGTACCATAATCATGTATGGCATACCTTTGAGTCTGATTGGTTTAGGTTTATTTATCATTTTCAATAAACGATAGTATGGAAACAGGTAATTCAGAAAATAAAGGTTATTACTCAGACCCTGCGAAGAAAGATCCGCTGATCCCGAATGGTAACAACAATAACCGTATTTTAGGTATTGTAGTTGTAGTGATCGGTATGCTGATGCTGGTGCGGGCTACAGATATCATCCATTATCCCTTACTGGAAAAGATCCTTTCCTTCCCGGTCTTTTTGATCATACTTGCCCTGCTTATAGGCTATAAAAATAAGTTTGATGTAGGCGGCTGGGTATTTTTACTGGGTGCAGGAGTTTATTTCTTATTGCGAAAATTTGACTATAATGCCGGAAGGTATGCTTTCCCACTGGTACTCATTACCGTAGGCCTATTTGTACTGGCAAAAAACAGGCAAAAACTAAACCGGGCAGATAACAGGGACAATAATACAGATCCCGGGCTTCCCGGACCGCATTTCTACCCCGAAAATCCGCATAATGTGCACAACGAATATACCGGAGCAGCCTACCAGCCTGGCTATGATCCGCAGGGAGAGTATGTAAAAATAGATTCCATCTTTTCCGGTAACGAGCGTGTCGTCTTGTCCTCCAATTTTAAAGGCGGAAAAGTTGGTACCATATTCGGAGGCGTAGTGCTGGATTGTAAGGCCGCGCAGATACAGCAGGATATTGTCATTGATGTATATTCCGTTTTTGGAAGTGTAGAATTGATCTTCCCGGCCAACTGGCGTGTGATCAACGAGACCACCACCATCTTTGGCACGGTAGAAGACAAGCGCCGCCTGGTCAATAGCACCGGGATAGAACGTAGAGTGATCATTACCGGCTTTACCTTATTCGGAGGCGTAGAAATCAAAAACCTGTAACATCATTGAAAAACCAGTTTAGCATATGGCGTTTGAATATGACAGTGGTCTTTTCCATTGTCGTACTGGCCATCCTGGAAATAAGTCTGCTGGTGTACATGGGTTTTGCAGACTGGAAATTTACTTCCATGCTGATGGTGCAGGCCAATGTGGTACTCTATGCCTTATATGTAGCTTCTACACAGAGCAATTTTTCCCTGCTGAAAAGCAATTCAGTAATACCCGTAGTGGCCAGGCAACTCATTTTTGCTCTCCTGTACACCTTTATACTGATCTGGATCTGGGAATTTTTGTATAGAGATAAGATCCAGGTACGCATTCCCGGGTCCACCTTTTACCTGATCCTCTTTATCAGCTGGATCCTATTAAGTGCATTGGGTATTGTACATCTTTTGATCAGTTGTATCATTGAGCAAGAGCAAAGAATATTACTGGAAAACGGTGTACAGGAACTCAAAAATGAAGCAGAACTGTTTAAATTGAGGCAACAGCTCCATCCCCATTTTTTATTCAACAGCCTCAACTCGATCAATGCGCTGATAGGTGCAGATCCCAAGCTGGCCCGTACCATGCTGATGAAATTATCCGCCTTCCTGAGGCAGACCATACGTAAAGAAGACAGTCGCCTCGTGGCCTTGTCTGCAGAATTGGAAGAGCTTGACCTGTACCTGGATATCGAAAAAGTGAGGTTTGGAGATCGCTTAGTGATATTAAAAGACATTCCGGCAGATCTTGAAGGAAAAGAGATCCCGCCATTCCTATTGCAACCCCTGGTAGAGAATGCCATTAAATTCGGCTTATACGATACCCTGGGCGAGGTCGTGATTGCGATTACCCTCCGGGCAGAAGACCATTTTTATAAATTTGAGATCAGCAACCCCTTTGACCGGAACAGTGTAGCCCCAAAAGGTACCGGCTTTGGTCTGAGTGGCGTATCCAGGAGGCTTTACCTCCTGTATGCGAGGAATGATCTGCTGCAGTTGGCCAAGAGTCCCGGAAAAAGCAACAATGATATCGATATATATATCGCCACCTTATTGATCCCGATCGAAAAAAACACGCAAAATTAATGCTATGCTGAAATGTATTATTATTGATGATGAACCCCTTGCCCGGTCCTTAATGCGCGAAATGCTGGAGCCACTTGAAATGGTGCAGATCGTAGATGAATGCGCCAATGGTTTTGAAGGACTGAAAAGCGTGCAGACCCATCAACCCGACCTCATCTTCCTCGATGTGCAAATGCCGAAGATCAACGGCTTTGAGATGCTGGAGCTGATCGAAAATCCGCCTTCCGTCATCTTTGTTACCGCTTTTGATGAATATGCCGTTCAGGCCTTTGATGTCAATGCAATCGATTATCTGTTAAAGCCCATAGAGCCTTCCCGCCTGGAGAAAGCCATCGCTAAAGTACAACAGGGCAAAAGCAATCCTAAACAATCAGGAGATGCTCCGCATATTATGCTGCCCGAGCAGACCCAGAGGGTCGTTGTGAAAGAGCAGGGCGAGATCAAGATCATTCCCCTGGACAAGATCCTCTTCCTCGAAGCAGCGGACGATTATGTAAAAGTGCATACCAAAGAAAAATACTACCTCAAGTACCAGACCATGGCCCGGTTTGAACAACAGCTTCCGGCACAGCAGTTCGTGAGGATACATAGATCCTACATCGTCAATGTCAGTTTTGTGAACAAAATTGAACTTTTGGAAAAAGAACAGTACACCGTTTTGTTAAATAATGGTCAAAATGTTCCGGTAAGCAAGTCTGGCTACGCTAAACTGAAAACTTTCTTGGGCATTTAGTAGCCAACGCCTAAATTTGTCAAAACTTAATCGCCATGTTCAAAAAAGTGTCTTTACTTTTTCTGTTTAATATACTTAGCTTACTGGTGTTGGCGCAAAAAAAAGTAAGCATAAGTGGTTACCTCAAGGAAGCCGCAACAGGAGAAAGTATGATCGGTGCTACCTTATATGTAGATGAGCTGCAGGATGGTGCCGCTACCAATTCCTATGGGTTTTACTCCTTCAGCGTTAAGCCCGGTACCTATACCTTAAGATTCAACTACATAGGTTTCAAAGACGAAGTATACACCGTCAATTTACAAAACGATACCACGATCAATGTGCAGATGATCTCCACCAATTCCAGCGAACTGGCAGGAGTAGTAGTGACCGGTGAGCGCGCAGATAAAAATGTGAGCAGCACCCAGATGGGTACTATAGGCCTCACCACAGAAAAAATAAAAAAACTTCCGGTTGTTTTCGGAGAATCAGATGTCCTTAAAGCCATTCAGCTATTACCCGGCGTACAATCTTCCGGTGAAGGACAGGCCGGTTTTTATGTAAGAGGTGGTGGTCCCGACCAGAACCTGGTATTGCTTGATGAAGCCGTGGTGTATAATACAGGTCACCTTTTCGGCTTCTTTTCCATATTCAACTCAGATGCCATTAAAAATGTAAACCTCATCAAAGGAGGCGCTCCGGCCAATTATGGCGGACGTTTATCTTCCGTACTCGACGTTAATATGAAGGACGGTAATATGAAGAACTTTGAAGGAGAAGGTGGAATAGGACTCATCGCCTCCAGGCTTACCTTGCAAGGGCCCATTGTGAAAGACAAAGGATCCTTTATGATCTCTGGCCGCAGGACCTATATAGATGTCATCACAAAACCATTTTTAAAAGGTAATGCACAAGGTAGCGGCTATTATTTTTATGATGCCAACCTGAAAGCCAACTATATCTTAGGTAAGAAAGACAGGCTGTACCTCAGCGGCTATTTCGGGCAAGATGTATTTACCTTTAACAGCAAGAGCGGAGATTTCAACGTTAAGATGCCCTGGGGTAATGCTACATCCACCCTTCGCTGGAACCACCAGTTCAATGGTAAGCTCTTCATGAACGTTTCAGCCATTTACAACAAATACGATTTTGAATTCAGGGGCGGACAGAAAGATATGAGCATTGCACTGAGCTCAGGCATCAGGGATTGGAACGGGAAAGTAGACTTTGATTACTTTTCCAGCTTTGGTCATGATTTTAAGTTCGGGATGAACTATACCTATCACACCTTTGTGCCCAGCCAGATCAGTGGCCGTTCCGGCGACTCCCTGCTCATGCCGCAAAACCCTTTTACCAAATATGCACATGAATCGGCCATATACATTACAGATGAATTTAACCTCGGCAAGCGCCTGAAAGTAAATGCCGGTTTAAGATATTCCCTGTTCCAGCAGACCGGTCCTTATGCGAATTATACCTATGATAATAACGGCAATAAACTGGACAGCACCGTCTGGGGCAGCGGCCAGTTAGTGAAAACATATGGCGGCCTGGAACCCAGGGTCTCCGGAAGATTCACCATCAATGATGTCTCCTCTCTGAAAGCCTCCGTAGGTAGAAGTATGCAATACCTGCATTTAGTATCTAATAACGGGAGCACCTTACCTACAGATGTATGGATGCCGAGTTCTATGATCGTGCAGCCGCAGAAAGCCTGGCAATATGCTTTAGGCTATTTCAGAAACTTCAATGACAATGCCATAGAAACCTCTGTAGAAGTGTACTACAAAGACCTGAAAAATCAATTGGAATACCGCGAAGGCTATACGCCAAGCAATATAAGAGATCCGGAAGTAGATTTGGTAAACGGTGAAGGACAGGCCTACGGTGCCGAGTTTTTTGTGAACAAGACCAAAGGTAAATTTACCGGCTGGGTGGGCTATACCTTATCCTGGACCAACAGGCGTTTTGCCATGCTAAACGGGGGAAAAGTCTTCCCTGCAAAATATGACCGCAGGCATGACCTTTCAATAGTAGCCAATTATGAATTCAATAAAAAACTGAATGCCTCAGCAGTCTTTGTATTCGGTACCGGTAATGCCATTACCCTGCCTACCGGGCTCTACTATGTAGATGGCAAATTGGTACAAGACTTCAGTGAGATCAACCAATACAGGATCTTCCCTTACCACAGGCTGGACCTTTCCCTTAACTGGACCCCACGTGCCAACAGCACAAAAAGGATCAAAGGGACCTGGGCATTCTCTATCTATAATGTGTACAGCCGCCTGAATCCCTACCTGCTCTATGTAAGCACAGAAGGCAGCTTGCAACAAGGCACAAAAGTTACCGTAAAACAAGTATCCATTTTCCCGATACTGCCGAGTATCACCTACAATTTCAAATTTTAAGTAAATACCTTATAAAGAGAAAGCCGGCAAATATTTGCCGGCTTTCTCTTTATACTTATGCTACTCGTTCAGTTGTCTGTAATCAGGATATCAAGGCATGGCAGAATATGCCTGTGGCCACCGCTACATTCAGCGATTCTGCTGCTGCGCCTATCCGCCTTATCGTGAGCTGATGCTGTACCCTTGCTTTCACCGCTTCCGAAATACCTTTACTTTCGTTGCCCATAATGATGAATCCCGGTGTATACGCTTGTGCCGCGTCCAGTTGATCGCCTCCCAATATAGCCGCATAGCTGGGGGTCTCCGGCTTCGAGGCCAATAAAGCTACCAGGTCGGTATACACACAGTTTACCCGCAGCAGGCTGCCCATAGTAGACTGGATCACTTTAGGGTTAAACTGCTCCACGCAGTCCGGCGAACATACGATCGTTTTTATACCAAACCAATCAGCCGTCCTGATGATCGTACCCAGGTTGCCCGGGTCCTGTACCTTGTCCAGCATCAATACCCATTCATCAGGCTTGATATTGGCCAGCTCCGCCTGCTCCGGCATCCTGGCGACCAATAATATTTGGTTGGGCGTTTTAAATCCCGATATTTTTTCAAAATCCTCTTCCGTTGCCACCAGGCATTGCGCCGCTGTGTACTGTTTAATGATTTCGCTGTTTTCCTCAAACCATGTGGCCAGGCCTACGATAAATTCGATATCAGCCTTTTGTTGCAGCCACTCCGCGGCATTTTTCAATCCCTCCACGATATAGGACTGATGTGCTTTCCTGAATTTGATCTGGGAAAGCGAACGTATATATTTGATCTGGTTTTTACTGATTGCTTGCATGGGAACACAAAAATAACATTAGTTTTTTTGAATGCGCTTAAAAGAAACAACAGCGCTTCCTTTACCGGCCAAATTCCAGGCTGGGGAACAGGTCATAAGTAAGCCCGATGCCCCAATGACTGATATTATCTACAAAACGGTAATTGTAATTATCATGGCCAAAGGCTATTTTTCCATAAATGCCCACATTACTTTTAAAATAGATGGCCGGAATAATTTCTATCCTGGAGCGGGTGACAGAAGCATGCGGTTTATATAAGTACTCGTAATTCACATTCAGCTTAGCCCGGTCGAGGCAGCCTCCTTTTTTAAAACGACGCATATATTCCAGGTTAAAGTGATAGAAATTCTTTCCGTACAAAGCAATGTCATTTTCAGTATAACCACCAATAGGGATCATATACAGTAAGTAGTCATGATACCTGGTCCAGCCTGCCTCTGCAGAGAACCAGCTAAGGGCATAATTATTTCTTACCTTAAATACGTGCAAATATTTCACCATGATCTCTGTGTAATTAGTAGAGAAATTGCCGCTTTTCCTGTTGAGTATAGCTGCCAGGTCTGTATGCTCATTGATGTGCTGGTACAGGCTGTCTGCTGCAGGTGTGCCATCGATCAGGTTTTCGTCAAACGCAGCGCCCGACTGGCCGTTGGAAAAATGCCCCGTTTCAAAAGCTACCGCAAAATATTTAAGGTTTAGCGTATCTATATCATCAAATCTATTGGCTTTATTTAAAGAAAATAAATGCTGGTAACCGATGCCAATCTTATAAGAAGGCGTTTTTACCGGCATAGAAGCATCGTTGAACATACGCAACTGTGGCCGGAAGCTGGCATAGGCCGCATGAGTAGCATTTTTCAATTTTTCGCCGAAAGATGCATCCGCTGCGGATTTGGGGTTTTTCATGTTTTTATAGATAGTATTGAAAAACGGTAATTTGACCACGGGCTGCGCTTCAAATAAATAAGACTCCCGGGCGGTCTTCAGGTTGCCCAGGTAGCCGATGCTGAGTTCATCGCCGATCGGATAAAAGTTAAGGGGGTAGTAAGGCCGTGAAAATTCTGGTACATCAGCTGGTTCTGCCGTTTCGTTTTCGATTGATTCGTCCTGTTGACTGTAGCCATATTGAGCGCACAAAAGTGCGCTCAATATGAATAGTATCTTTTTCATCTCCGTTATTTTTTTCAGGGTTTGAAGATTTTGTTCAGCTTGGCCATATCTCCCTCAGGAAGCAGATTGCCCGAGATCCGGTTACCGTTTTTGTCACTGATGTAGATCATGGAGAAGCGAATACCTTCTTCCGACAAGACCTTATTCAGTGTCATCCTGAGTTCCGTTTCGCAACTGATGAAAAAAGAGTTCTGCAGCTCTATGTACACATATTTATTGGAGAGCAGGCCACGGATACGTGCAGGGATCATCGCATCCGTTTCATAGATAGAAAGCACGAGGCACCGGGAGTAAATCGGTGGTCCTTCTTTAGAGGATTTCTTTGCCATAAGGTTAAAATTAAGGTTAGTGAATTTCTGTACCACTAAATTAATCACTTAAAGCAAGACAGGATAGGGTGGAATCACCCTATTTATCCAGGGGAATGTATTTTTATTATTGCATATAAACTCCTGCTTAACTTTTCCGGAAGATAGACATATTACGGCTGAGCAGAGTAAGCATAAGGCCGAATACGGCAAATGTGGCATAAGAGAACCTCAGGTCCAGCCACTCTGCAATATAACCGATCAGGGGAGGCCCCATTAAAAAGCCCAGGAAGCTGATGCTGGATACCATAGCTAAAGCCCTGCCCGGTGCTATCTTCGGGTGCTGCCCCGCTTCACTATACACCGTTGGTACTACACAGGCAACGCCCAGGCCTACCATCATAAATGCTACAATACAAATGCCGAACTGCGGGAAGAAGACCGAAAGCATCATCCCCGAGCACATCAGTATACCGCTCAGCTCTAAGGCCCTTTGGCGGCCGATCTTAGCAATGATAAAGTCACCGATGAACCTTCCGCTTGCCATCATGATCATGAAAGAGGCATAGCCCACAGGTACCCATTGCTCCGGAGCCTTCACCACCTCTTTGAAGTAAACACCGCTCCAGTCAAACATAGCCCCTTCTGTCGCCATACTTAAGAAGCCCAGTACACCCAGTTGGATCAGCATACTGTCCGGCTTCACCAGGCCTTTCTTCTTTTCTTCCGCAGTCTTGCCCGGTACCAGGAACTTCCTGTTGAGCAGCATATTGATGAAGACCATAAAGAAAATGATCATGAAATGCGTTGATGTATCTACTTTCAGGTTGATCGTCAGCAGGCCGATGAGCGCACCCGTAAAACCTGCAATGCTCCATGCCCCGTGAAAAGAGGCCATAATAGATTTGTTGTAGATCTTTTCTACCGCTACCCCCTGCGTGTTGACTGCTATATTGCACATATTGCCAAACACCCCGAAGAGTAAAAGAATGGCACCCAATGCCAGTGCGGAATCGGCAAAAGCCAGGAAGTACAATACCGCAGCATATAAGATACAGGCAATGCTCAATACCTTAGCACTGCCAAATTTTGTGACCAGCCTGCCCGACAGCGTCATCGTGATCAATTGTCCCAGTGGCAGCATTAATAAAATAGTACCCAGCTGACCTTCCGAAATATTAAGCGCTGTTTTGATCGTAGGGATGCGGCTGGCCCAGGAGGCAAAGGCCAGGCCCTGGCAAAAGTAAAACAGGGATACGGCTAAGCGGATACGTTTTCTTTGTTCATAAAGGAGGGTAGCGTCGGGAGAAATGGCCTTGGACATAAGATCAAAAAGGAAGCAAAATTAAAGGGTTTCCATTGAATGCGCTTATAGAATTGTGTTATGTGCTTGCTGTTTTTATTGATGTAAAGCTTTTGTATATATGAAATAAACCTGTTCATAAAGAACGTTTTTTTATTGCAAAATTGACATAGCTGTAAAACATAATTCACATAAAAATCCTACCTTGGTAGGGTATTGATGATATGAAAAAAATGCGAGAGGGAATGTTTACAAGCGACATAAGAGAACAGGAAATCCTGGATTATTTTAAAGCTATACTGGGTGTGGAGCGGGTGCTTACCGACCGGGAAAGCCTGCAACAGGCCGGCTCCGATCATACAGAAGACCTTGTCTTTCTCCCCGAGATCGTATTACAGGCGCAGACCACGGAAGAGGTGAGCAGGATACTGGCCTATTGTAATGAGCACCGCCTGGTCATCACCCCCAGGGGTGCCGGTACGGGCCTGAGCGGGGGCTGCCTGCCGGTACAGGGCAGCATCGTCCTCGATATGCGCCGCATGAATCAAATACTGGAGATCGATAGCGAAAATTTCCAGGTAACCGTAGAGCCCGGTGTGATTACAGAAGTGCTGCAAAATGCCGTACAGGAACATGGCTTGTTTTACCCCGTAGACCCGGCCAGCAAAGGTTCTTGTTTTATAGGAGGCAATGTGGCCGAAAATTCCGGCGGGGCCAGGGCCTTGAAATATGGCGTGGTAAAAGACTATGTGCTCAACCTGGAAATAGTCCTGCCCGATGGATCGGTGATGTGGACCGGTGCCAATACCTTGAAAAATGCAACAGGCTACAACCTGACTCAATTAATAGTAGGCTCGGAAGGAACGCTGGCCGTCATCACCAAAATAGTATTGAAACTATTGCCACAGCCCACCAAAGACCTGTTGATCCTCGTGCCTTTTTATTCGGCTGAGGAAGCCTGCAGGGCCGTGAATAAGGTCTTTCTCGCAGGTTACGATCCCTCCGCTTTGGAGTTTATGGAGCGCGATGCCATCCTGGCCGCTCAAAAGTTTATTGATGACTACTCTATCCCGGTGCCGGAAGAGATACAGGCACACCTTCTTATCGAAGTGAACGGTAATGAAGAGACCTACCTGATGCAGGAGATAGAAGGAATAGTACAGGTGCTGGAGCAGTTTAACACCGGGGAAGTATTGTTTGCCGACAACCAGAATGATAAAGACAAATTATGGCGGCTGCGCCGTGTGACGGGAGAGGCCGCAAAAGGTTCCTCCGTCTATAAAGAAGAAGATACCGTAGTGCCTCGTGCAAAGCTGCCGCAGCTCCTGGCTAAGGTCAAAGCACTAGGCAAGGAATATGGCTTTGACAGTATCTGTTACGGCCATGCCGGAGATGGCAACCTGCACGTGAATATTGTCAAGAACAATATGCCGGAAGATGCCTGGCACAATGAATTGCCAAAAGCCATCCGCGAACTCTTCCTGTACACCAAATCGCTGGGCGGCACCTTGAGCGGAGAGCACGGGATCGGCTATGTTCAGAAGCAATACATGGACATCGCCTTCTCAGCAGTGGCATTGGAACTGATGCGCCAGATAAAAAAAGTATTCGATCCTAACGATATCCTGAATCCCGGCAAGATCTTACCGGGATAAAAGATTAGGCCTGTTGGTACAACACTCGTCGGATATACAGGGAAAAGATTTATTCACTTACTTAATTGATAAAAAAATGAGCAAGAAAATTTTAATGCTGGCAGGAGACTTTGTAGAAGATTACGAAATTATGGTCCCTTTCCAGGCTTTGTTATCCGTAGGCTGCGAGGTAGACGTTATTTGTCCCGGCAAAAGATCGGGCGAACAGATTGCTACCGCGATCCACGATTTTGTAGGCTTTCAGACCTATGCAGAACTGAGAGGACATAATTTTACCATCAATAAAGATTTTGATGCGGTTGACCCTGAAGAGTACGACGGCTTGTATATTACCGGTGGCCGTGCGCCTGAGTATATCCGTTTAGAGCCAAAAGTACTGGCCTTTACCCGGCATTTTTTCGAGACCAATAAACCCGTAGCCGCCATCTGTCATGGTATACAGGTACTCACGGCTGCAGATGTGGTAAGAGGCCGTAAGCTGACTGCCTATGCAGCAGTAGGCCCGGAAGTGACCCTGGCAGGCGGTGAGTACCAGGACATCGCTCCTACCGATGCAGTAACAGACGGCAACCTGACGACCTCGCCAGCATGGCCGGGCCATCCTGCCATTTTACGGGAGTTTTATCAGTTGCTCGGCATTACGATCAATAGCTAGGAGCCTATGTTTTTATTCATAAGCTGCTTTTATACAATAACTTATTGTAAGTTTATCGGTAGTTCTTAAAACCCTCTATTGGTATGAATAGCTTTAAACAATACCTGGTTGCCGCTGTAGCAGCGCTGATCCTGGTTGGCACTGTCAGTATTGATGTGATTGCTCAATCTTACCGCTTTAAGCCCGGCTTTGACAGTAAAGAATGTGATGAAAGCTACCTGCTGAATGCAGCATTCCTGGATACTACTGCGAAAAACAGCTTCCCGGGCTTCCTGGAAGGCTACACCTTTATGTATCGCTCAGCCGCTATAGGCTTGGATAATGTGTATGACCTGTGGTTGAGGCAAGATTCTACCGTAATCATTACCCTTAGGGGCACAACAGCCAATGCTAAATCGATCATGGCCGACTTTTACTGTGCCATGTTCCCGGCGCAGGGCAAGATCACCCTGGAACAAAACAAACCGCCTTTTGCCTATAAGCTGGCTACCGATACTAAAGCTGCCGTACATGCAGGATTCCTGATCTCCTTTGCCTTTATTGCACAGGATTTTCAGCCACGCCTGGAAGAACTCTACCGGAAAGGATACCGTAAATTCCTGGTTTGCGGACACTCCCAGGGTGGTGCCTTGTGTTACTATGTCAGTGCCTGGCTCATGCAATTACGGAAAGATAAGGTATACCCCGGCATCAGCGTGAAGACCTATGCCAGTGCGGCACCTAAGATGGGGAATGTCTATTTCGTGTACGATTATGATAATGCCATGCATGGCGAATGGAGCTACAGTATCGTCAATACGGCCGATCCTGTACCGGAAATGCCCCTGACCACGCAACAGCTGGAGATAGATATGAATACGCCTAATCCTTTGGTGAACCTGGCTAAACGTTTTGATGACCTGCCCTTCTTTAAGCGCATCGTCTTGAAGCACGCCTATAACAGTATGCGTAAAAAAGCCCGGAAGTCATCGGAAGCTTACCAGAAATACCTGGGCGGTTATGCCGGGAAGATCATTAAAGGGATGCAGGCCGGTATGGTATTGCCCGAGCCCGTAAAGACCACTTATTTTTTAAGACCCGGAGTGCCCATTACCTTATCGGAAAATGAGGCTTACCGCGATCATTTTAAATCGGCACCCAATTACTTTCATCATGGCTTTGATGCCTATCGCTACCTGCTGAGGCAGTATTATGAAGGCCTGCCCGACATGAAAAAGCAATAAAATAACAAAGCGCTGTTCAACAATGTGAACAGCGCTTTATTATTTTATTGAAGAGATCAAAACATTACATGTTTAAGATATCCCTGGAGATCACTAATTTTTGAATTTCAGTAGTACCTTCTCCGATGGTACATAATTTAGAGTCACGGTAGAATTTCTCTACAGGGAAGTCTTTGGTATAGCCATAACCGCCGAAGACCTGCACCGCATCTGTAGCTACCTGCACACAGATCTCAGAAGCATACATTTTGGCCATAGCAGATTCTTTCGTCATTTTCTCACCACGGTTTTTCAGATCAGCCGCCTGGTAGATCAGTAGTTCCGCTGCTTCTATTTTTACCGCCATATCTGCTAATTTAAACGCGATCGCCTGGAAGTTAGCAATAGGCTGGTCAAACTGTTGACGCTCTTTAGAATATTTAACGGCAGCTTCATAAGCACCTTTGGCAATACCCAGGGAAAGTGCAGCAATAGAGATACGGCCGCCATCCAATACTTTCATGGCTTGCTTGAATCCTTCACCTACTTCACCCATACGTTGCGCATCAGAAATACGGCAGTTGTCAAAAACCAATTCCGCAGTTTCAGAAGCACGCATGCCCAATTTATTTTCTTTTTTACCTGCAGTAAAGCCAGGTGTTCCTTTCTCAACGATGAAAGCCGTTACATTATTTTTGGTTCTCGGCTCGCCCGTACGTGCCAGTACCACCGCTACATTACCGCTGATACCATGTGTGATCCAGTTTTTAGTACCGTTCAGTATCCAGTCATCCCCATCACGGGTTGCTGTGCAACGCATATTGCCTGCATCAGAGCCTGTATTGGCTTCTGTAAGACCCCATGCGCCGATCCATTCTCCGGAAGCTAGCTTAGGCAGGTATTTGGATTTTTGCTCTTCATTACCGAAATACAGGATATGACCGGTACACAGTGAATTATGAGCAGCAGTAGAAAGACCGATAGAGCTACATACTTTAGCTACTTCAGATACTACAGTTACGTATTCGAAATAAGATAATTCAGAACCACCATATTTTTGAGGCACCAAAACACCCATTAAACCCAATTCTCCCATTTTGTGAAATAATTCAACCGGGAAATATTGGCTTTCGTCCCATTCCATCATCTTCGGACGAATCTCCTTGTTAGCAAAGTCTCTGACCATTTCAGCAATTTGCTGCTGTGTCTCGGTGTACTTAAAATCCATATGTAATTAAATATTAATTTTTCAAGCTCAAATAGGGTACAATTTTACGATAAATTTCCTCATTAATCAAAGGAACTTGTTTAAAATCTTCCACCTGTTTAAATCCGCCGATCTCATTCCGGTAGCTCACAATGTACTTCGCCATCTTCCTGATATAAGGATGCCGGTACAGTTCCTCCTCGCTGGCTACGTTCACCGCTATTAGTTTTATGTGCTCCGGTTCTACAACAATAAAGGGTTTGATGGCTTCATATAAGCTGTCGCTCATCCCGTAAACCTCTTTTAGCTGTTCTACTTTATGATACCCACCCAGTATTTCCCTGTACTTAATGATGCGGCTGGCATATCCGTTGCCTATCCCCCTGAGTTGCATCAGGTCTTGTGCCGCTGCCGTGTTGATCAATACCGGTTTCTCCTGCTTTTGAGGATAAGTATGCGGGGTATTTTCAGCATCATCCGGGTTTTCGGAATTATGGGCATAGTTAGCTGTAGCGTATGCCCGTGCAGGGCTGCCTGCTATCCTGATGTATGGGAGCAGCCGTTTATAATCTTGTTCAGATAAAGTATAGATCTTGGAAAAGTCTTCTTTTTGGTAGAACCTGCCCCCTTTATTCCGGTAATTGAGGATCGTCTGTGCTACTTTAGGTTTCAGGCCCAGGCGCACAAAGTCATTGAGCGAGGCCGTATTGGGATCAAAGGTAAACAGTTGCTGCTGCTGTACACTGGATTTATAATCCCTGGCCGGCTGTTCTTTGCCCGTATATTCAAAATGGGCCTCATTAGAGTCCGTCTGTCGCTTCGTCCAGTCTATAACCGTGGGGTCTGCCTGGCGATCTCCTGCATTCAGAAAAGGGAATAACCTCCAGCAGACGACCGTAATGATGATGAGTGCAGCTAATATAGCTATACCCCATATCTGTCGCTGTGTAAGTGTAAATGTAGTTTCATTGCTTTTCATAAACACAGGCTTTTACCCTTCAAATTTAGTTAAAAATAATTTAAATTGTAAATAATTTAATATCTATTCTATTGCTGTTTCATAAATATCACTTTCGTTTTGACTGGAATGCAGGGTTTTAAACCTGAAATAAAATCCCCGGAGCTGTTAAGTTCCGGGGATCGAGAAGGTATAATGAATCTCATATATTTAACTAAGCTGTGCAAAAGCCGCTTCCATTTTCAGAAACACTTCATCCAGGTCTTCCATTCTTGCCGTACCTACGCTGATGCGGTACCAGGGAGATTCTTTATCGGCACCGAAGCAGTAGAAAGGTACCAGCGCTATGCCCACTTCATCCATCAAAAACTGGGTGACTTCTTCCTGGCTGGTAAATGTCTTGCCTTTGAAGGATTTGCCTTTTAGGTCGATTTTGATGGTCATATAAATGGCCGCCTGGGGAGCGATGGCATCTATAGGATATCCTTTTTCTTTTAAAGCAATGATGTTATCATTGATCTTTAAAAGACGCTCTTCTATTTTTTGTTTATGCGACTGAAGCGCTTCTTTTACGGCCGTTTCATTGTTTAAGAAAGCAGCAGTAGCTACCTGCTCGGCCATAGGTGCCCAGGTGCCGATATGGCTCATTAATGCTTTCATTTTAGCAATTACATTAGCCGGGCCTAAACCCCAGCCAACCCGTACACCTGTACCGGCAAATGCTTTGGACACACCGTCCAGTGAAATCGTATAGGCCTTCATCTCCGGGCGCAGTTGCACCGGGTGATAATGGGTCGTACTGCCATAAGTGAGGGTAGAATACATCTGGTCAAACAGCAGGTATAATTTCTTTTCATCAGCACCTCTTCTTGCGTTCTCTGCAAGCACCAGGTCACAGATCTGCTCCAGTTTTTCTTTGCTTAATGTAGTGCCCGTAGGATTTTGCGGGGTGCACAGGCACAGCAGTACAGCTCCTTCAATATTGGCTGCTATGTCTTCAACAGAAGGCATGAAATCATTCTCAGGGAGCGCATTCAGCTCGCAGGCCTGTCCCTGGCAGATATTGGTATAGTGATTGTTGTTCCAGGAAGGCACTGCATAGATAACCTTATCGCCCGGGTCTACCAGGGTACGGAACAGGGTATAAATAAAAGGCCTTCCGCCACAGGAGATCTGGATCTCATTCACCTCATAATCTATGTGCTGGTATTCTTTTACAAATTTTGCCACTGCCTTTCTTAAAGACAGGATGCCATCAGCAGGGGGATAATTGGTAAATCCTTCCTGGTAGGCTTTAATGATCTCATCCCGTAAAACATCAGAAATCGGGAAAAAGGCAGGATTAAAATCACCGATCGTATAATTATAGATCGCTGCACCCTGTGCTATCCTGTTATTGATCTCATTGCCCAGTTTGACAATTTCTGAACCTACCATTGATTCTGCTAAAGCACTTAGTTTACTCATTATTATAATTTAGTTTATCAGTTTTTTAATTACTGTCTTTCTGTCTGAAGCAGATCACCGGCCCTTACTTTAAAGCCGGAATGATGCAGCGAACAGCTTGGAAAACAAGGCCAAATTTAAGCATTTAGCTTTAGTGAGCCAATTGTTAAAGAGCAATAGCCCCTTAGGCATCCTCTATGACTTATAGAGCAGCATCATGATATTACTGGTATTTTTAGTATTATCTATGATCTTTATCTGCATATCGTACTTTGCTGCCCACGTTTCTATATCTTTTTTGTAGATAAAATGAAGCTCGTTTTTCGTTTTGTTGAAGCCCATAATATGGGTACTGAACTGCTCCGAAAGTTCGGTGCCCTTATGCCGCTCCGCCAATTCTTTTATCCCGTCCCTGATGATAAGCACACCGCCCGGTTCCAGGGCTGTATAACATTTTTCCAGTACCGCCAGTTGTGCTGCCGGGGTAAGATAATGCAGTACATCACTTACTATAATGCCAGTACAAGGCAATAAGTTGTATGAGGAAATATCCCCTGTTTCAAAGTTTATCTTTTCCGTTCGCTTATAATGATGCTGTGCCGTGCTTATTTTTTCCTCATCATAGTCCACTCCTGTAAAGGTCCTGGCTTCACTGGCCCAGTGTAACAGGTAGGTGGCAAAACCATAGCCGCAACCCAGGTCATAGAACCTGCCTTCCCGGGGAAGGAGGGTATGCAATAGTTCATAATTATCTTCCAGCCGGGTCTTTATCCTGCAATACCATTCCAGTACAGGGCCTTTATAAATATAGCCTTTAACCAATTGCTCCCTGAAGTAAGTGGGGGTTTCAATGGTGGCTTTGACATAATTAAATTCTTTCCTGAAATATTGAGCAATACTTTTCGTGCGGTCTTTAACGGTATCTCCCCAGGAACGGTCCGTATAAGCAATGGGGGGCAGCGCTTCTATATGCATAAAGCCATTCTTCAACAGGAAATCGCCTTTTTGCATGGTATAGTGTACGCCATGCAGGATCACCGGGATAATATCCAGTTTCAGTTCTTCTGCAATGAAAAAAGCTCCTTTATGGAAACGCGCTATCTTGTCCGTTTTAGACCGGGTACCTTCGGGGAAGACCACGATGCTATAGCCCCGGGCCACTAATCCCCTTAAAGGCTCTATACTTTCAGCGGCACCGTCAGCAACCGGGTAATACTCTGCCATCCGCACCACGGCACCGAATACCGGGGAGCGGTACACCCATTTATTGGTCAGCAGTACCAGCTTAGGATGCAGCATCGTCATGATGAGGATATCTAAAAAAGAACTGTGATTGGCAATATATACCGCAGGGCGATCAAAATTGACCCCGGGTGCTTTGATGACCTGCTGCCCGAATTTGTGGTTCAGGTAGATCACACTGCTGGTGTACTTATTGAGGATATAATGGAAGATGGATTTGCCGCGCTCCTTGCCGAAAAGCCGCAGCCTGACCAGGAAGATACCCGCAAAGGATACCAGCAGGCAACCGATCACAAAATGCATAAATGCAAATACAGACTTGATCAGGGATAAAATCGTAAAGGGCATGAAGCCTTTATCTGTACGGCTCTGGATCAGGAAGTTGAAGAGGAAAGGTTGTAATACCTGCGATACAAATACCACGCAGATCAGCCCGAGAACGGCAATTAGGGCAATAGACTGCAGGGCGGGATGCTGTGCAAAGACCAGGGTGCCGAGGCCGGTGACAGTTGTTAATACAGAAAGATACACCGCAGACCTCGCCGATTTGATATGATTTTTACCCGTCCGGTATTTCTCCATAAGGCTGTCCATCATAAATATGCTGTAATCGTCTCCCAGGCCAAAGAGCAAGGTCGCGATCACAATATTGACGACATTAAACTGCAAGCCCAGGATACTCATCAGCCCGGTGATCCATACCCAGGACACGGCCATAGGCAGGAAGGAGATCAGGGCCAGTTCAAAGCGGCCATAGGCGATCAGGAGCGCGATGAATACCAGGCCGCCTGAGATGAGCAATAATTTGTTGAAGTCATCCTGCAGCAGGTCCAGCAATTTCTCCGATACAGATTGTCGGTCCGTTGCCGTTATTCCTTTTTCTTTATTGAACTGGCTGATGACTGCGGCCCTCTTGCCCGGGGCGATCTTTACCGTAGCTATGCTGTAATAATCTTTGCCATTTTGTGCAAAAGAAGCCGGGAGCATTGCCTTCAGGAAGGCCCTGGAGCTGCTGTCAAAAGCTTGGTAGTCCCGGGAAAGGGTATAGCTGAATTCATTAAAAGCATCATCAGAAAAACCTGCTTTTTGTGCACCCAGCTTCACTTTTTGCATGATTGCCTGGATCTTTTCCGGGGTCCAGTAAGCCTTCCAGCGGTTTATGCGCTCCGTCTGCGTGGCCAGCGAGGGCAGCAGGCTGCTCGGGTCTATTACATTCCTGATGAGGCTGTCGCTTTTCAATTGTTTCAGCAGTTGCCGGTGCTGCTCCATCTTTTGCAGTGCCTGCTCCTCTGATATGCCTTTGGTAAGTACAAATAAGGAACTCAGTGCATAGGCATTATCTTTATTCAATTCCTGTTCTGCTTTTTTGAGCTGCGGGCTCATGTAGTTCAGGTTCATTAAATTACTGTCAAAGCCTACGTCTTTAGAATAATACCAGAGTACCGGGGTGGCGAGTATCACCAGGGCCAGTAACCATTTATTACCTTCAGGTTTACGTGCTGCCAGCTTATCGATGAGGTTGTCTTTCGTGACCTGCCTGGGCCGAGGGCTTATATGAGGCAAGAGGATAAGCGTAAAGAGCGAAGCACCCATCAGGCTGAAGGAGGCAAAAGTGCCCAGGTCGCGCAGCAGGGGAGCGTTGGCAAACCTTAAAGCGTAAAAAGCACCAATGGTGGTAATCGCACCCAGGGTAAGCGGGGCGCTGAGGCCTGCCACCGTTTCCTTAATACTGGAAGTGGTACGGGTATGGCTCATGAAGTGCACCGAAAAGTCGACCGCAATGCCCAGGATGATGGCTCCTGCGCCTATCGCGATGATAGAGACCTGCTCGGTAAGCAGGGCGGTGATGCTCATGCCAAAAAGAGCACCAAAGAGCACCGGGACAATGATGATCAGCGAGATGCGCTTGCGGCGGAAGACATAATAAGTGAGTCCCAGTAATAAGACAATGGTCAGCGAAAGGGTAACGATGGTATCCGTCTGCATCTGCTCCGCATTGGCCACACCAACGGCCAGGCCGCCAAAATAGAGGATATCTGTATCAGGATGCTTAGCGGTAAATTGGGTGATGATCTTATTTAATGCAGCGATGAAAGGCTTGTTTTTCCCGGTCTCCCCGGCATTAAGGGTAGGCGTGACAAAGAAATTGAGCTTTTTTAAATTACTGTTGAATATATAGCCATTGTACAGTTCAAAATTAGGATCGAAGCTCAGGGCCTGCAGTTTGTTGAAGGCCAGGGGAGTCATGTTCAAAGGGTCGGCTGCCGCAAATCTTTTGGCGACCATACCGGCAGGGGACAAGAGTAAATGATGCAGTTTCCGGAAATGCTCTTCCAGGTCGGGGGCGAGGGTAATGCTGTCTATCTTTTTATAATCGCTGCTGTCCAGGAAGATGGGCAGGTAATTGATGGCCAGCTCGCTGAATACCTGCTCTTTATCCGCATCCTGTATGCTCTGTATGCTTTGTATGTATTGGGGGGCTAGAGCCAGGAGTGCAGCTTCCAGCTCCTGTTGCCGCTCAATGAGTTGATCGGGGGCAGCTTGCGTGCTGTCTTTGAAGCGCAGGCTGAAGATGAGCTGCTCTCCCGTTTTTGTATGGTT
Source organism: Bacteroidetes bacterium 43-16 (assembly GCA_001897525.1). GTDB lineage: Bacteria > Bacteroidota > Bacteroidia > Chitinophagales > Chitinophagaceae > Edaphocola. The sequence goes on from MKTB01000008.1 coordinate 172,875, forward strand.
TAAAATATTATTCATGGCCTCAATATTGGGGTCATGAGGGATCATTTTATTGATATTGTTCTCAAATCGTATGCGGGAAGCTCCTGCACCTACGAGGAGGAACAGCACAATAAAAACGCACCAGAAAATAGTTTTATGTGATGCGAAATAGTCATATATAGAGCCAAAAAGCCTTGCCATAATTGTGTGCAAAGTAAATGTATTCTTTCAAATTCCCGGGCTTAGATATGGATATATATTAAATACAAAATGTGAACAAGTATATTTTTTACAGGCTGGACACTTTGTTAATTTTGCCGTCCCTAATTGTTTTAAAGACCATGGATTATAAGTATGTAGTAGTAGAAGGAAATATTGGCTCTGGAAAAACCACACTGGCGACAAAGTTGGCGGAATATTTGGAAGCCAGACTGGTACTGGAAACCTTTTCAGACAATCCTTATCTACCCTTATTTTATGAAAATCCTGCACCTAATGCCCTGCCGCTGGAACTGTATTTTTTCATGGACCGGGTAGCCCAGTTAAAACTGATTGATTTTTCCAAGACCAATGTCGTTTCAGATTATTCTTATGAAAAGTCCCAGATCTTTGCAGGCGTTACTTTGAATGATAATGAAATGTCCCTGTTTAAGAAAGTGGTGGAAAATGTACGCAACGGATTGCCGGAACCGGATCTGTTTATTTACCTGCATGCGCCCATCAGGAAGCTGAAGGACAATATCCAGAAGAGAGGCCGCAGCTATGAGCAGGATATCTCTATGGATTATCTTGAGAAGATCCAGAGCGCTTACCAGCCTTTTCTTAAAAAGCAGGGAAAGATCCTGGTAGTGGAAATGCAAAATGTAGATTTTGAAAAAGAAGAACATTTCCAGCAACTGGTCCAGTTTTTAAAGAAAGGTTACGATTTTACGCATCATATCTTTACCGTAGAATAAAATGAAAGGCAGTACGAAGCGCGTACTGCCTTTTGCATTTCCAGGATGATTTGCATTAGATCACTTTTTCAGCTTAAGGTCGCTTTAATTCAACCTGGACCTGGTCCGGCTGGAAGCCGATCCAGGCTTGCAAAGTATAATAATCTTTGTTGAGGACTATATTGGCTGGATTGATCTGTTTTTTATTTTTCAGGATTTTATCCACCTCTTTATTGACCCCGGGGAATTTGTTAAGCCCGGCCAGCGTTGTATCGGTCATGTTAACCCCACCGGTTCTTACGTCATAGTAGTAAACATTCAGATTTTTATCCAGTACAATATTCTCTATTTGTAAAAAGGCTATATTTTCAGGGAATTTACTCCTGTTTTGCTTTAAAGCCTGTTGAATGTTTTTTGAGATGGCTTCCAGCTCCGGGTTGGCAAACTCAGCACTACCCATATTCAGGCTTAAAAAGATACCTTCTGCCACCTCATGTCCGTTTACCTTCTTGACCCTGTCGTTCTGATCAATTTTCTGAATGATGGTTTCACCGGTTGCAGGATCTGTCACTTCAAGGGTATCCACTCCTCCGGCTTGCCATACTATGGTATTGCCTCTGAATGTAGTGGTGTTCCCGTTCCTGATTCTTTGATCCGACTTTGGACTTGCACTCATTAAACCAAAGCATAAGGCGATTACAGGTAGTGTAAGTACATATTTCCAGCTGCTTACTTTTTTGCTGTTTGTCATCATAGCGATTCTGTTTTTAAGGGGTGAAAAATTGAAGGTGTGAATGAGTTTGTTGATATAAGCTTTATTGTTTTGTGCTAAAAGTAGTTTGGCATAATCATATTGATCTGCTACATCTATTTCCTGGTCGACCTGGTATTCATGCACCAGCTTGATCTGTTTTTTGAATAGATGAAAGAGGGGATGAAACCAGAATACAATTTGTAGTAATTCCAGTACGGTATTGTCGATCCAGTGTTTGTGTTGCGCATGCAGTTGTTCATGCTGCAGGATCAGGCGCAGGTCCTGCGCATTATACGCGGTTTCCGGAAGGTAGATCAGCTTGCCAAAAGAAAATGCAGCTGGTGTATTCTTATTGCTGTAGAAATCAGCAATAGGATGTTGGTTTTTGCTGCTGTACTTTTTAAGAAAATAAAGCTGACTGACATTTCGTATTAATAAAAAGATCTGGAATATTGCCCCGGCCAGCCAAAGGTAGAGCACCAGAGATGTTCCATTCCATGAATTGGTCTCATCGGCTACTTCGGAAGCAGTGGTGGAGGCAGTGTCTTCCGTTAAATTATTTACCGGTGTTATTACCTGCGTTACAGTTTGTACTACGGGCTGCACCGACAAGAAGGGGTTTTCGATAAATGGGACTGCTATGCCTGCAATTAATGTCAACCATAGAAAAATCCGGTTTGTTCGGGCTGCCTTTTCTCTGCTAAGCAATAGAAAATAGCAGAGCAGGAGGATCAACCAGATGATCGTCGTTTTAAAAAGAATGATTAGCATATTATTTCTTTTTAAGTTGTTCCAGTTGTTTCAGGAGTTCATCAATCTCTTTAGGTTTTAAGGCTTTTTCTTTTACAAAGAAAGAGGCCAGCTGTGCCGGGGAACTGTCAAAGTAGCTGGCAAACCATGATTTGAACCCTTTCTGTGCATAAGCCTCTTTGCTAATGGTGGGGAAGTATTCGTAGGTCCTGCCATAAGCTTTGTGGGCTACAAATCCCTTCTTTTCCAGGATGCGTACCACGGAAGAGATGGTGCTGTGTGGGGTGTCAGGGTTTTCCAGTGCAGCTATTATATCACTGACCAGGCATTTACCCTTATCCCAGATGATCTGCATGATCTCTTCTTCTACTTTCGTAAGTTGTACCATAACGTTGTTTTTAGATTTGTAACGTAAAAATACGTTATGTTTTGTAAAAACAAAATATTTGGTAAGAAAATTACAAAAACCTTTAACGAATAATTAGGAGCGATAAGCCGTTACCTTTCTTGCCAAAGCGGCATAAACGGACACACAAAATATAGAACATAATGAAAAAGCAGTTCCTTTATTTATTATTGTTTACAGGCATTACGGCCTTTATGGTAGCCTGTGCTCAAGCTAGAGACGAGTCCTCTTCCGACCGGGAAAGTGCAGCCACAGAGGCCGTTGCGACCGGTGAAGTCACCGGCAAGGACGGGCTGGTGGATATTACCGATGAAAGGCGCAAGATGATGAAAAATGCAGATCTGAAAATGCGCGTGACCGATGTACAGAAGGCTACCATCAGCCTGGAACGGGCTACTGCAGCCATGGGTGGCCTGGTGATGCAAAGTGAGATAAGCAATGAGATAGGGGCGATCAAGGAACTGCCTTATACCACCGATTCTTTAAAAATGGCCCGTACTTACCAGACGAGGAGCTTGCTGAAGGTGAGGGTGCCCACTATGTACCTGGATAGTTTTCTTGACCTGGCCGCAGCGCAGGCACAGTTCATCAACAGCAGGAATATACTCGTAGAAGATGCCAGCCTGCAGTACCTGAGTAATGACCTGAAACAACAGGTAGGAGCGGGGGATAAGAGCCTCGACAAGGCTGCAAACCTGAGCCGCAAAACCAGCGAAGCCCTGGAGGTCGCGCGTACAGAAGAAAACATCGCTGCTTCTAAGATCGACAAACAGATCGACAACCTGAATATACGGGATAAGGTAAAGTATGCCACTGTGAGTATAGCCATTGTGCAACCCGAAAAGGTAGACGTGTGCACCGTTGCTGATGTGTCAAAGCAGATGGAAGCAGGCTGGGGGACACAGTTCCGGAATGCACTGGGCTCCGGCTGGTCTTTCCTTAAAGTGGTCCTGATCGGCCTGGTGCATATCTGGCCTCTGTGGATGATAGCTTTAATTGTGTTGATCGTTTTCCGGAACAGGAAAAAGTTGTTAGCCAGGATCAAAGCGGTGTAAATTTTGGAGCAACTGATTATTGGATGTAATAAATATAAGCCCCCGGCATTGAAAGTGCCTGGGGCTTTGTACAGCTAAGCTTTTAATGAGCCCGCTCGCCTGTTTTAAAGAAGCATTTTTTAATGTATCGAATCCTGGTCCCTGAATTTTAATCTTTTTAAAATGGCTGCTGCCCTGCCTTCTGCAGAAATGCCATAACCTGTTACGAGGATACCTTTCTCTCCCTTATTGCCTTCCAGTGCATATACAGCAGCAAGGTCATCAGGATTGGAGTCACCTTCGAAGCGATAAAACTCTACGATTTCAAAATGTTCCACCTCGTATTCATTGCCATTGCAGATCAGGCAGTTTTCTGCCAGGTTGAAATCCATGGTATAGCCTCTTTTATTCAGGTCATTGGTAGCCTGCGATAAAGTTTCATATGCGTACATAATCGTCATTTTAAGATTAGCTAAGTTAAGCAAATCAAGGCTGTATCCGAAATAATGTGCGGTATGTTTCTGTTAAGCTACCGGCTTATGGCTGTTCCTTAAAACGGTTGGCCCTGGAAAAAGTGCCCAGGTCATTGAAGCGTATCCCATATTGACGCAATACTTCATGGGCTTTTTTGCGCGCCAGGTGACGTACATAGAAGGTCTCGTTCACCACGAAATGATGAATGGCATGGGTCCAGCCGAAGAAGAAACAGAATACCTGCAGGGGAAAGGTCCACCATACATTGAGTACCTGCGTTTGTTCGATCACATTGCCTTGCTCTACATCTCCTATATAGTGCAGGTTGGAGGTGATGAAATGCAGGCAGAACTGCCGCAGAATATTTGGAATAAGGATGATATAGATCACCGGGCGGCAATATTCCAGTATCGTTGTTAAAAATACAGGAAGCTGCAGACCGGTATTGAATGAGGTATTGAAGAGATCAAGCAGCAGGCTGGATAATAATAGATAGACCAGCAGGTGGGCAATAATGGTCACCGGGATAAGCCCGGTAAGAGAATATTGCCTGAGCTTATGACTCAGGTCTGGCTTCAGGTTGCCGTTTTTTACTTCCTGTTTGATGTCTTTAAACAGGCTGCGCACCCTGAACAGGCCACCGATCACCAGGTCGGCAGTGAGTAAAAAGCGTTTAACAGACCATTTCTCCCCGTTGGTAACCCCTCTTTCCTCCACATCATGCAGCGTGCCCGAATATTTATGATGATGGTAATGCAGTTGTCGCCTGATCCATGGATTGATGGTGAGCGGTCTTAAGATCCAGATCAGGAACAGCATGGTATGGTGTACCGCTTTATGGGCTTTAAAATACATCCAGTGGATCAGGTCATGCTCCAGTTCATGCAGGATGCCGAAGAAAAATGCATTGACCAGGATCATGGCCCATGCGGGCCAGATGCCGGTCCACCAGAGATAGCTGTTGATGCCAACGAGCAGGAGGCTCACCAGGAAGATGAGCAGGCCCCAGAAATCCTGGTGTTTAAGTATCGGGTATTTTTCTTTGAGGTGCTGATAAGAACGGCTTATTTCTTTCCTGATCTGGCTGGATTGCTGCTGATGTGTCAAAACTATTTATATTTTACTGGGTTTGCCGGAATTTTACTAAGAATGCTCCCGGCCCTGCATACATTTTATGAAAGGGCAAAATTAGCGCTAATTCATCAATACGCCGGTTTCTTAGTGTTAAAACAAGTGTGCAGCGATTTTATAATGAACGATTCTGAAGACTTTCTTTATTTTCGTGACCGTAAGACATATCCGGAAATGGTCAAAAATAAATTAATCACTGTTTGTATTCCTTGCTACAATAATCCTGGGCAGATCAAATTTTTATTACAAAACCTGGCAACCCAGCGTTTCGAAGATTTTGATGTGGTGGTTACGGATAACAGTACCAATGATGAGATCGAACAGTTGATGGGCACCTTTTCAGAACAATTAGATATAAGTTATTACCGTAATGAGACCAATATAGGTGCTGTACCCAATTGGAATAAAGCAATAGCCCTGGCCACCGGTGAATGGATCAAGATCATGCATTCCGATGATTTTTTTACAGACGAGGATAGTTTATCCGGTTTTGCAGCACATACCCGGTCGGGCGCTACTTTCCTCTTCTCCGATTTTAGTTATTTACACGAAGCTACGGGCAGGATAGAGCATTACCATTTTCCGGAAAAGAAACTAAAAGACATTTACTCGGAACCGATGATCTTAAATGGTAATAATCTTATCGGTAACCCCAGTGCTACGATGATCCATAAAAGCCTGAAACAGGTCATCTATGACCCGAGGTTCACCTGGAAGGTGGATATCCAGTATTTTATCAGCCTGATAAAGGCGGGGGCGCAATTATTGCATATCAGTAAGGGACTGGTGACGATAGGGATGAATGAGCATCAATTGACCCGTAAGGTCAAGACCAACCCGGAATTTGAGATCCCGGAATCTTATTATATGCTGGAGGCTTTTGGTTTTGAATCCCTTAACAATATAAATGTCTATGATGCTTACTGGCGGGTGTACCGCAGCCTGGGTATCTATGACCTGGCAACGATCAGGTCTTATCACCAGGCAGACTGGGGGCCTGTGCTGGAACATCTTTTCAGGAACCTGTCGCAATGTAAGCCCGGAATGCTGAAGCAAGGCTGGTATTCCAAGCTGATGATGTTTAAATCTTACCTGACGAGGCCGAGATAGGGAGGAAGAAATATTCTACTTGATTTTTTATAAAATGCTGCAAATTGGATTGCTGGTAGATTTAATTTGTTTAAATGTTTATTTGTGTAGCGAATTTATTTTTTGCTTAGTAGCTGATTTTTTGTATTTGATATATTTTTAATAAGTTGTTTTTTTTATTTATAGCTGGTTTCTTTTGCAGCATTCATTTATATAGGCTTGTAAATTGTTTTGAAGTGCCGTTTGCTTACTATTGAGTTCAGTATTAATTAATTGTTTTTTCTTTCTCTTTTCCTGTTTATTCTAAATATTCAAGTAATTTTGTGCTTCATTTTAAATATTGTATGAAAAAAATAGCTTTATTATTTTTTACAGGAATCCTGGCTATTGCCAGCCTGGGAATCCAGTCTTGTGTTAAGAAAGGTACTGATGAGCCTGAAAGTCAAACAAATGTGGATCCTAAATTAACAGTGACCCATACTATTGCACAATTATTAGCATTACCAAAATCTACAAAAATTACAGGCGATGTTGTTATATCCGGTGTAGTGGTTATGGATGATCGCAGTGGTAACTATTACAAGAAATTTGTTATCCAGGACGAAACAGGTGGTATTGAGATTAACCTGGATCAGAATAATATTTACAATGACTATCCTGTTGGCAGGAAAGTATATTTGAAATGTAAAGATCTAATGATCATTGAAAATAATGGAACGCCTCAGTTGGGTACCGGTACTGATGACAGGGGAAGCATTGTATCCATTCCATTTGTAATGGCAGATGAGTACATTATCAAAGCTAACTATCCGAATGAAGTAAAAGTGGATACTTTGACTTATGATGAATTAGCGAATACAACTACAGGAAGTAAATATGTAAACAGATTGGTGCTGATCAAGGATGTTGAGTTTGGCGACAATGCATTTGGTTTACCTTTTGCTGATGCAAACACTACGACCAACCGTGATTTGAAAGGTTGCGGTGCATCCGGTTCCGGAATCGTGGTGAGAACCAGTAACTATTCAAGGTTCAGAGGTGCCATCATACCTTCAGGAAGTGGATTTATCTATGGTATCTATACCGTATACGGGTCAACTCCTCAATTGATCGTAAGAGACCAGGATGATGTGATCTTTAAAGCAGAGCGTTGTGACGGTACTGTGCCTACTTTTGCCTACCTGCTTTTTGATCAGTTCACTGATTTTGGTAATTGGAGCAATGTTAACGTTACCGGAGCAGAATATTGGAAAATTGCTACATTCGGTAATCCGCGTCCTTGTGCTGTAATGACCGGTTACACAAGTGGTTCTAATAATGAAAATGAAGATTGGTTAATTTCCAAGCCGTTAAATCTAACCGGATTCGATCGTTTTACTTTAACTTTTGAGACTGCGGCCAGATATGGAGGAAATGATTTAGAATGCCTGGTTTCTACAGACTATTCTGATGGTAATCCTAATGCAGCTACCTGGGCTCCTTTAAGTGGTACGCTGGCAGACGTAAATGGTTCATCATTTGTCTGGACTCCTTCAGGTGATATTGACCTGTCTGCCTTAAAAGGTAACACAAATGTGCGTATTGCCTTTAAATATACTTCTACAACAAGCCAGGCACCAACCTGGGAGTTGGATAATGTAAAAGTAAAAGGTGAATAATCAATTTAGAATTTGACTATTGAACAATAATAAAAAGCTTGCTCATCCATGAGCAAGCTTTTTTATCTTTGCCGCTTATTGAAGGTATTGAGTGTAAACTTTTAATGTAAACCATAATTGAGTTTTATGAAAATAGGAATCGTGTGTTATCCCACATTTGGCGGTAGCGGTGTATTAGCTACCGAATTGGGTATGGCACTGGCAGATAAAGGACATGATGTGCATTTTATCACCTATCAGCAGCCGGTAAGGCTGGCCAACAGTTTCAGACCTAATATCTTTTTTCATGAAGTAAGTGTGCCGGTATATCCTTTGTTCGACTTCCCCCCTTATGAGTCTGCATTGGTGAGCACTATGGTCAGCGTAGTGAATAACTATGACCTGGACGTATTGCATGTCCACTATGCTATCCCTCATGCTTCTTCTGCTTATTTTGCCCAGCAGATATTAAAAGATGCCGGGAAGAATATACCTTATATTACCACTTTGCATGGTACAGATATTACCCTGGTGGGCCGCGACAAGACCTATGCGCCCATCGTTACCTTTTCCCTCAACCAGTCTACCGCAATTACTGCGGTGTCTCATAACCTGAAGCAAGAGACCCTTTCCAACTTTAATATCCAGAAAGAGATCGACGTTATTTACAACTTTGTAGATGTGCAACGCTTCCAGAGAAAGGAAAAAGAACATTTCAAAAGAATGATCGCACCTAATGGGGAGCGCATCATCACACATGTATCTAATTTCAGGAAAGTGAAAAGGGTAGATGATGTGGTAAAGATCTTCGAGAAAATAAGAAAAGAAGTACCGAGCAAACTGATCATGATCGGGGATGGTCCCGAGCGTACCGAGGCAGAAGAACTGGTGAAACAGTTCTGCAACCTGCAGACCGACGTACGCTTCCTGGGTAAGCAGGAGCAGGTAGAAGAGATCTTCAGCATCAGCGATCTGTTCCTTTTGCCTTCTGCTTACGAGAGTTTCGGATTGGCGGCCCTGGAAGCAATGGCCTGCGGTATCCCCGTTATTTCCAGTAATGCAGGCGGACTGCCCGAGATCAATCAACAAGGCGTTACAGGTTACCTCAGTGAGGTGGGTGATGTGGCAGATATGGCTAAGAACAGCATCAGCATCCTGAAAGACGATGCCGTGCTGGCCCGTTTTAAAGAAGCCGCTTACAAGCAGGCACACAGCTTTACTATAGATAAAGTAGTGCCCGAATATGAAGCACTGTATATAAGGGTAGTAGACGAATTCAAAAACAAATAAGCGCATGTCTTCATACAGCCAGTTCAAAGCATTTCAGGCACTTACAAAGGCTTCTATACGTTCAATGCTGAAAAGCCCCTCTTCGGTGGTATTCAGTATTGCCTTCCCCCTGGTTTTTATTCTTGTTTTCGGGTTTATCGGCGACAGGACCAATAAGATCAAAATAGGCGTTCCGGTACAATCTGAATTGAATAATACTATTTATGCCGGATTGTCTGCTAATCCCTTGTTGCAGATGAGGATCGATTCCTTATCTGCGATACAGGAAGATCTTAAAGAAGGCAAATTGCAGGCGATGCTGAGCATTAGCAAAGGGACCGATGCAAAATTCCAGGTCGAAATAAGCTCCGGTGAGCACAATGCCACACTCGTCAGGCAATTAGAAGGTATTGTGAACGATGTAGTACTGAAAGCAGATCCTGATCTGCAGCTGCGCAAGCAGGAGCTGGTTACCGTAAAACAAACGCTGGTCAGTGATAAGTCCTTTAAATTGATCGATTTCATACTCCCCGGGCAACTGGGGTTCTCCCTGCTGGCGGCAAGTGTTTTTGGTACGGCATTTGTGTTTTACCACCTCCGGCAGATGCTCGTTCTGAAGCGCTTTTTTGCCACACCTATACGCAGAAGTGTGGTTTTATTGAGCGAAGGCTTTGCCCGGGTCGTGTTCCAGCTTACCGGGGCCTTGTTCATTATCCTCATCGGGAAATACTTTTTTGATTATACCCTGGTCAAAGGCTGGCTCACCGTGGTCAATATGCTTATTGTATGCGGCATCGGGCTTTTGGTCTTTATGAGCTTTGGATTTGTGATCAGCGGTATTGCCAAAAGCGATTCCGTGATCCCGCCCCTGGCCAATATCTTTACCATGCCGCAATTTCTGCTGGCAGGCACCTTCTTTTCTGTAGACGTACTGCCGGGCTGGCTGCAGATCATCGCAAAGCTGATGCCCCTCACTTATTTTAATAACGCCTTGAGAGCCATTGCATTTGACGGGGCAGGTTTATGGACCGTAAGGTTCGACCTGGCCATCTTACTCCTTTGGGGTATTATCGGCTATGCAGCCGCTTCCAAACTGTTCAAATGGGAGTAAAGGCTTGCTTATACGTTGTTTTGTCTTAATTTCGTTAGGATTATAAACTCATTACATGAATGCCTTTCTAAAAATAGCCTTTTCCGGCATATTGGTCTTGTCGGCTCTGTGCGGATATACCCAGGAATTTGAAACAGCCATAATGGAGAACCCTGTTTTGAATAATGCTGTAAGAAGTCAAAAGGCCACTAAGGCCAGGACGGTATTGAACCTGCCTTTCTTTGAAGATTTTACCCATACCGATTATTATCCTGTGGCAGATCGCTGGCAGGATTCTATGGTGTATATCAACAATACCATGGCCCGGAAGATCATAAGCCTGGGCGTAGCTACTTTTGATGCCTTAAATGCCAAAGGCCTGCCTTACAGCCCCAATAATCCTTTTGCCAGTGTGTATGCAGATAGCCTGACCTCTCAGTTTATTGATCTGAGCACGCATAGTCCAGGCGATTCCATTTATTTAAGCTTCCTGTTTGAAGGTAAAGGAAATGGTTTTACGCCGCAAGTTGCAGATTCCCTGATGTTGTTTTTCCAGCGCAGAAGCGGTAGCTGGGTAAAAGTCTGGGAACAAAAGGGGGCAGCAATGGAAACTTTTGCTACTGCCATGGTCCCGGTGACCGATACTTCCCTCTTTCATGAAGATTTCAGGTTCCGCTTTGTCAACAAGGCAACCTTTAATGTCGGTAATTCCCATTGGCATGTAGACTACATCAAAATGGCTGCGGGCAGGAATTACCAGGATTCTATCAATAACGACCTTGCTTTCAGTACCTGGGGAACTGATAATTTTAACCGGAGCTTGCTGAATGAATATACTTCCATGCCTTACAATCATTTTAATGCCAACAGGAATGTACATTATTCAGGTTTGCTGGGTGTGATGATGCGTAACTCCTGGCTGACGACAAAGGAGGCTAGCTTAATCATGCAACTGAATAACAGCCAGACCGGGGCCAACCTGCAAACTACCCCGGAGCAGGTATTTGTACAATATAACGATGAGCAGGGGCACACTATCCCTATTCCTGCAAATGCTTCCGTGCTGAATGCAAATACGGATGAAGCCTTCAGCATTAATACCAAAGCCTACTGGGCCCAGCCGATTAGCGGAGACTTTAGCAGGGAGAATGATACCATCACGTATCAGCAGGTCTTTTCCAATTATTTTTCCTACGATGACGGCTCTGCAGAAGGAGCTTATTATATGTCCTCCTACCAGGGAGTGCCCTCCTATGTTGCCCAGGAGTATGCCTTAGACGTACGCGATACCATCCGTGGGGTACAGATCTACTTTCCAAGGCAGGTGCCGGATGCGGGAAATAAAATGTTTTACCTGCAGATCTACCGTAAAATAGATGCCGTTGACGGGCAAAATGAAATGGTGTATGAGCAGACCGATCTTTATCCGGAATACGAGTCAAGAGTCAATGGTTTTGTGACTTACCGCTTCAGTAACCCTCCTGTGCTGGATGCAGGTGCTTTTTATGTAGCCCTGATGTTCCCGGCCGGAGGCTTCAGCGATTCCTTATATATAGGACTGGACAAAAACAAGCGCGGTGCTAATTTCCGTTATTTTAAAGTAGCCACACAATGGGAGTCATCCATGATTGAAGGTGCCCTGATGATCAGGCCGCTGGTAGGAAAAGCCATCCCGCTTTCTGTTACCGATCTGGGAGCAAACACCATGTCGCTTGAGGTCTTTCCTAATCCTGCCGGGCAATATTTAGGCATAAGATCCAGGGAGGCGAATGTGAACCTTAAGTATTCAATAGTAGATATGCTGGGCAAAGAATTAAAAGCAGGAAATGTTACCGGGGAGCAGATAGACCTGGGCGCTCTGGCTGATGGTGTTTACCTGATCCGTTTCCGGGATGCAAAAGGCCGTTTGAGCCAAAAGAAAATTATAAAGCATTAATTATAGATGATACAATTTGAAAAGTTTGAATTATTGAATGGCCTGCGTGTGATCGTTCACAAAGATGAATTAACACCCATGGTGGCCGTGAATATACTGTACGATGTTGGCGCAAGAGATGAAGACGAGCACAGGACCGGGTTTGCCCACCTGTTTGAACACCTGATGTTCGGCGGTTCGGTAAACATCCCCGATTATGATGAACCCCTGCAAATGGCCGGTGGAGAAAATAATGCGTATACCACGAACGATTTTACCAATTACTATATACAGATCCCGAAAGAGAATATAGAAACGGCCTTCTGGCTCGAGAGCGACCGGATGTTGTCCCTGGCCTTTAGTAAAAAGAGCCTGGAAGTACAGCGTAAGGTAGTGATAGAAGAGTTCAAAGAACACTATATCAACAAGCCCTATGGAGATGCCTGGAAGCATATGAGAGAACTGGTCTATAAACAGCATCCTTACAAATGGATGACCATAGGTAAAGAACTGTCGCATATAGAGAACGCACAACTGGATGATGTAAAAGCCTTCTTTAAAAAGCACTACAACCCTTTGAACGCAATTATGTGTGTGGCAGGAAATGTAGATACGGAGGCCGTTAAGGCGCTTGCAGAGAAGTGGTTTGGCGATATTCCTTCCGGTGAGGCTTATACCCGGGCATTGCCGGTAGAGCCTGTACAGCAGGAAGCCCGGGAACAAACCGTTTATGCTGATGTACCGCTGAATGCGATCTACAAGGCCTGGCATATCGGTGACCGCCTGAGTGCACAGTACCATCCTGCCGATATCATTACAGAGATCATGGGTAGCGGTCAATCTTCACGCCTGTTCCAGAAACTGGTCAAAGACCTGCAGTATTTCAGTAATATCAACTGCTATCATACCGGTAGCCTTAATCCCGGCCTGCTCGTGATAGAAGGTAAACTGGTGGAGGGTATTGATCCTAAACTGGGCAACCAGGCCATCGAAGACAGCTTACAAGAATTGATGGATCATGGCATTACCGTAGAGGAGCTGGAAAAATCGGTGAACAAGCTGGATGCTATGGTAGCCTTTGAAGATATGAACCTGCTGGCCAGGGCCAATAACCTGGCTTACTATGAACTATTAGGCGATGCCGGTATGATGAATACTGAGATGGAACGCTATGCCCAGGTGAGCGCAGCAGAAGTACAGGCTGCAGCAAAAGATATTTTCCGGAAAGAAAATTCAAATACTTTGTATTACCTGAAGCAATAATAACCTGGTTTCAACCACATCTAAAGCCATAATAATTCATATTATTATGGCTTTATTATTAAGTAATAGCTCATTTGTTCCAGAGGTATAATTACCTTGTATTGTTTAAAATCGGCTTAAATTTGAGCATTAATATTTAACGGATGAAAATATTACATACCGCAGACTGGCATTTAGGCAAACGTTTGGACAGCTTTTCGAGGCTGGAAGAACAGGTGAGGGTCATGGAAGAGATCGTGGCTATCGCTGATGAGCAGGAGGCAGACCTGGTATTGGTAGCCGGAGACCTCTTTGATAATTTCAATCCCCCGGTAGATGCTGTCGAGCTGTTTTATAAAACACTAAAAAGATTAAGCAAGAACGGTGCTCGGCCGGTCATCGCTATCTCGGGCAACCATGATGCCCCCGGCTTGATCGATGCGCCAAATCCCCTGGCAAAAGCCTGCGGGATTATATTGATCGGCCAGCCCAATGCACTGGTCAGCACTTACGAGCTCGAGCAATTTTCGATCAGCCGCTCCGATAAAGGATTTATCGAGCTGCGGCTGAATCACCTGGACTACCCGGTAAGAATCCTGCATACGGCTTATGCCAATGAGCAAAGACTCAAAGAAAACCTGGGCGAAGATAAAGAAGCCTCCCTGAACCGCCTCCTGGCCGATAACTGGCAAAAACTGGCCGATACCTATTGCGATAAGCAAGGAGTAAACCTGCTCCTCGCACACTTGTATATGAACAAACAAGGTGCGGCGATCATTGAAGAGCCGGAAGGCGAGAAGCCGATAAAAATAGGTAATGCCACTATGATCTATTCCGAAGCCATACCGGCACAAGTACAATACACCGCTTTGGGTCATATCCACGGATTTAAAAACATAGGCACAGAGGAAAAGCCCGTTATCTATGCCTCTTCACCTCTCTGCTATAGCTTTAGCGAGGCCGGGCAGGAAAAGTATGTCAATATTGTGGAGCTGCAACCCGGTGAAAATGCAAGGTATCAAAGAATTACTTTGCAATCCGGCAGGCCCCTGTACCGTAAAACTTTCGATAATATAGATACCGCCGTAGAATGGCTGAGTCAAAATAAATATGCCCTGGTAGAGTTGACTTTAGAAAGCGATACCTTCCTGAATGCGGCAGAACGTAAAAGTATTTACCAGTCACATGACGGCATCATTTTTTTAATCCCCAAACTGAAAGCCGATGGCGTATCCGCAACAAATGCAACAGAAGTGAACCTGAACCAGGATATGCAATCCCTGTTTAAAGACTACTTCAGGTCGCGGCATGGACAACAGGAACCCAATGAAGAGTTGATGAATTTATTTAACGAGATTTTGAACAGCTGAGCATGATACCCATTAGTTTAACCATAGAAGGTTTATATTCCTATCAAAGCCGCCAGACCATTGACTTTACAGACCTTACCGAAGCCGGCTTGTTTGGCATCTTTGGCGCGGTAGGCTCGGGCAAATCCTCCATCCTGGAGGCCATCACCTTTGCCCTTTACGGAGAAACCGAGCGCATGAACAGCCGGGACAACCGTAATTACAATATGATGAACCTGCGCTCCAGCCGCTCCTATATTGATTTTGAATTCCTCAACCACGAAAATAAAAAATACAGGATTACCCGGTCCTATCGGCGCAATTCAAAAAACTATGAAGATGTAAAGGCCGCAGACATTGTATTGTACACCTGGGAGGAAGATAAGTGGATACCGCTTGAATCTGCACAGGTAAGCGATATTATCGGGCTTTCCTACCAGAATTTCAAGAGAACGATCATTATCCCCCAGGGACAGTTTAAAGAATTCCTGGAACTGGGTGCTACCGACCGTACCAAAATGCTGAAAGAGATCTTCAACCTGCAGCGCTTTGACCTCCAGGCCAGGACTGCCACGCTCTACGCCGAGAACCGCAGTGCACTGGACCAGCAGGAAGGACAATTGCTGGCCTTTGAACAGGTCACTGCTGAAAATATTCTTTCAAAAGAAACACAATTACAGGAGGAAGAGCTTTTATTCAGGGAACAAGAACGTGTATGTAAAGCAGCCGAAGAGCAGCTGCAACAGTTAAAGCACCTGAAAGAAGATGTGGAACTCCTGCAACAGAAAGAGCAGGCATGGCAACAGCTCGAAGCCCAAAAACCGGCTAAAGATGCACTGGCCGGGGAAGTGGAGGTTTTTGAACTCCTGCAAAAAGAGTTTGCCGCTTTATTAAGCAATAATGAAGCAACCAGCACAGAATTGAAGCAACGTCAGGTCCAGGCAGGGCAAGAGAAGGCCCGGTTGGAACAACTGAAGCAAGAGCAGTCCCTGATCCGCCAAAGACTTGATACTTTGCAAACCGAAATGAGCAGCTTGCCGCAGAAACGCATAGAGGAAATGGAACTGGGCTTTATCGGGCAGTTGCAGGGCTTGAGCCGGGAAGTGATGCAGATCAATGAACGGCAAAAAATAGGTACTGCTTTTGTGCAAACAGCGCAGGAAAAAGTGAAGGAACTCAAACTTCAATTGGTACAGGAACAAGAAAAACTTTCCGCCTTGAAAGTCTCCCGGCCCAATGCTGCCCGGTTACTGGAAGTAGAAAAATGGTGGGGACAAAAGGAAAACCTGGACCAGCGATTGTCAGAAGCAATATCAAAACAAGAAGACCTCAAAGCCGCAGAGGAACAGCAATTGGCGGCACTAGCCGGGGAAGGAGCAACGCGCGAAAGCTATAGCGCAGACTTTGAACAACAGACTGTAGCCATAGAAGCAGAGCTCCACCTGTTGCGACAACAGCAAGCCCATTTGCAGGTACAGGAGCAGTTGGCACAATACACACACACCTTACAGGATGGCATTCCCTGTCCCTTGTGTGGCGCTGTAGAACACCCGGAGATCGCCGCAATCGGCGACGTGAGTAAAGAACTGGCAGGCATCAATACCGCTATTGATAGACAAAATGGTTTATTGAAACAGCTTGCAGCACAAAGATCAAAAGTGGAACAAATTATCGTGTCCCTTACAGCCCTTGATGCTCAAAAAACTGAAGGGGCAACAAGTATAGAAAGCTTAAAGACCCATATAGCAAGTCATCAGCAGGCATTCCGCTGGCAGGATTTTGATGCAGCCGAGAGAACCGTTTTTGAACAGCAAAAACAACAACTGGAAGCCACCGAAAACCAGATACTTTCACTGGAAGCTACGCTGACAAGTACACATGAAGCCTTAAACAAAGAACAGGAAAACCTGGACAAAGCCAATGGCAGGCTGGAGGTATTACGTATCGACCTCGCAAGGAATGAGGCCATGATACAACAGCATGAAAATAACATCAAACAACTGGATGTAGCCGATTACAGGCATTATACGGTTGAAGCGATTGCTGTATTGTTGCAGCAGCTAAAGGAAAGTAATGATCAGCTGCAAGCAGATTATGAGCACAGTAACCGGGCTTTCAACGAGATCAACCCGCTCATCGCGGCTCAGGAAAGTACCTGCTCCGCTACAGATAGCCGTATTGCAGATTTAAATACATTGCTCGAAACACAGCTGCAGGCTATAGATCAGCGTTTACAGGCCCATCAAATGAGCAGTGTCGAGCAGGTAAAAGAAATATTGCAAAAAGACCTGGACATTGCTGCCATACGCAATGCATTACAGGCCTTCCGGGTGCAGTATGAAGCCCTGCAGATGGGTGTGGCAGAATTGAAAGAGAAGCTGAAAGATAAAACATTTGACCGGGAACATTTTGCCGCACAAGAGCAGGCACTCCTGCAGCTGCAGGCGGAACTGAAACAGTTTGCCACACAAATAGCACAGCTGAAAGGAATGATCCAATGGGAAAAATCAGAGTTGGAAAAGAAACAGGTATTGATCACGAAACTTACTGCAACGAAAAGCCGCGCGGAACAGCTTAATATCATGAAAAAACTGTTTGACAGGGCCGGTTTTGTAGAATATGTTTCTTCCATCTACCTCAGGCAGCTTTGTGCTATGGCCAATGTAAGATTTCATCGCCTCACCCGCAACCAGCTGAGCCTGCAGTTGAATGATAATAATGATTTCGAGATCGTGGATTACCTGAATGACGGCCGGGCAAGAAGTGTCAAGACGCTTTCCGGCGGACAGGGCTTCCAGGCATCCCTCAGCCTTGCGCTTGCCCTTGCAGAAAGTGTGCAGTCCAATGCCCGTGCCGATAAACATTTCTTTTTTATAGATGAAGGTTTTGGAACACAGGATGCCGCATCCGTGCACATCGTATTTGAAACATTAAGACACCTGCAAAAAGAAAATCGCATTGTAGGCATCATTTCGCATGTGGACGAACTTAAAGATAAAATTCCCGTATCCCTTTCTGTAATCAAAGATGAAGAGCAGGGGAGCAGGATTGAAGTGAACCTGAGTTAAGCTTCAGGGAAAGCTTTTTGGGATCACTTACTTTGTGTACAGGCTATATTTAATTTCTTTTATGGTCCATAAAGAAACCCGGTAGACCAGGTAAGCAAAAGCAGAAAATATACCTAATATCAGGATGCCGACCAGCCAGTCATAATGGATCATGAAGTGGACAAAAGCCGGGGACATAGGCTCAAAACCGGATTGTAGTAGTATAGGTGTCATAAACAATGATTTTTTTTTAAAAACCGAGTTCTCTTTTTAATTGTTGTGCAGAACGGGTGGTAGAATAGGTCATGCCCCAGATGTCCTGCTGCACAACATTTTTGCCCAGGTCCTTTGCCGTTTTCGTGCCCTCGGTATAGCCTTTGGCATCAGCGTAAGCAACCCTGATCTCACTGCCAGAAGGGAACAGTATCGTGGGCAATACGGAAGACATGATCCGTGGAGCAGAGGCTGCAGAAGAATCTATAATGCTATTGAATGCAAGCGCCTCGGCATGATAAGCAGAATTGAGCAGCGTATTCATGCCCGTTTGTGCAAAGACGATAAACTCTTCCAGTGAATCAGTAGGATTCACATTGATCTTATCAATGACTTTTTGTAAGGAATTGTTATCCGGGTAGAGCTTCAGTTCTTTAAGTTCCTGTGCACTTTTGAGCTTGCCTGATGCATTGAAATACCCGCTTGCCTCCATGCCCAGCAGCATTTCTGCAGCCAGGTCATCTACCTGCAACAGGTAACCTTCATAATAATCCTTTTCAGACATGATCAATAAGATATCTTTGGTCATTTGTAATACCTCTGCTTTAGAGAAATCAGTCTGCCCCTGGGGGTGATCGCTCATGTAGCTACTTACTACTTCATTGTGCAGCGCACCGGGGTTCATATTCAAAGTGCCATGAATAGCTGATGCCTGCTCACCTGCATTAGTTTTAGCCGTATCATGTTCTGACTTATTGCAGGCATAAATGCCCGAAAAAATAAAAGAAAGCAACAATAAATAAGTAAGTGTATTCCTCATAAATGATCAATATTTGCCCGCTTAAGAAATGTAAATACACTACGAATTTAATTATTATAAATGTAATAATGGGTATTTTTATAGGCATATATTATTCTGCCTAAGGGATATAGATCATTATTAGCCCTGGCAGTAGCCTTTGTGCAAGGCTTTTTTCCTAAGAAAATTTGGCTATTTTATTCCGGTTGAGGGTTGGTATACCGTACTGTTCACAGCATTCAGTCTTTGTGGACTACTATTGATTCTTCCCCTCTTTGCCGTGCTGTTCGATAGGTTAGCGAAGCGTATGTCGAACAATCGATACTTGGGGATTTAAAAATCCCTTTATGAGCTGTTCCGGATATGCAATTCAGAGGGATAAGGCCTGTCGAATGCTTTCTATTCAGACTTGCTAAACATTATGCATAATAATGTATACGCCACAAGTTTTTAAACTGTTACTAATAAAATTGATCTTTTTGACGATAAAAAAAAATAAGGTAGCATTGCTGCTACCTTATTCACGCCAGTCGGGACGACTGGATTCGAACCAGCGACCCCTTGCACCCCATGCAAGTGCGCTACCGGGCTGCGCTACGTCCCGAATTTTCAAAGCGATAAACTTCCCAACTTTCGCTTCGAAAAGGAACGCAAATGTAATAAAAAGTTTTTAATTTCATCAAAACGAATAATCTTTGCACCGCAAATGAATATTCCTCATTCTATATCACAACAGTTTGATGCACTGCGTGTATGTGTGCTGGTGCCTACTTACAACAATCAGCAGACATTAGCCCAGGTCTTGAAGGATATAGAAAAATATACCCGGAATATCCTGGTAGTCAATGATGGCTCTACAGATCAGACCCCGGATATTTTAAAAGAGTTTCAACACTTACACATCGTTTCCTACGCTCAAAATCAGGGCAAGGGGCATGCCTTAAAAGTGGGCTTCCGTGAGGCTTATGCACTGGGCTATGAATATGCCATTACCATCGATAGCGACGGGCAGCACTATGCTTCCGATCTACCGGCCTTTATAGCCGCCATAGCGGAGCAGCCCGAAGCACTCATCATTGGTGCCAGAAACCTTAACCAGGAAAATGTCCCCGGCAAAAGCAGCTTCGGTAATAAATTCTCTAATTTCTGGTTTTGGGTAGAAACCGGCATTAAGCTACCCGATACACAGTCCGGCTACCGGGTTTATCCCCTGAAACATGCGGGCACCATGAAATATTTTACCCGTAAATACGAACTGGAGATCGAAGCCCCGGTAAGAATAGCCTGGCGCAATGTACCCGTTATCCATATCCCGGTGCAGGTATATTATCCGCCGGCAGAGGAGCGCATATCACATTTCAGGCCGTTTAAGGACTTTACCAGGATCAGTATCCTGAATACCTTCCTGACCTTTACGGCCTTGCTCTACATACACCCGAGAAACCTTATTAAAAAACTCTTCACCAAAGAAGGCTGGCGCGAAATCTACAGGGTAGCCTTGCAGCGCCCCGAAGAGTCCAATCCGCGCAAAGCTTCCAGCATAGCGTTTGGCATATTTATGGGCATTGTGCCCATCTGGGGATTCCAGCTACTGGTGGGTATCCCGGCTGCCATCGCTTTGCGCCTGAATAAAACACTTTTCCTTATAGCAGCCAATATCAGTGTATTTCCCCTGACCCCGATATGGTGGGGCCTGAGCCTCCTGTGTGGTAAATGGCTATTGGGCTATGATGACTGGCACCTGAACCCGAAGCTCATGAGCCTGGAAGAGTTCAAAGAAGCCGGTTTCTCCTTTTTTCTTGGTGGAACGGTACTGGCGATTGCCCTGGGAATCATCAGCTACCTGCTCAGCATCCTGCTTTTAAACCGATACAGGAAGACCAATAACCAGGTATAGCCTTACAACGAACGAATTCCTTATATTTGCCAGAATTTTAAAACAAAATTCTTTTCCATAATGAAAACAACTCCGTTTACAGAGAAGCACATCGCATTAGGTGCAAAGATGGCCGAATTTGCAGGCTACAACATGCCGATTTCTTATACAAGCATTAATGAAGAACATGCCACAGTGCGCAATAATGCCGGAGTATTTGATGTGAGTCACATGGGTGAGTTTATGATTAGCGGTCCTAATGCATTGGAACTGATACAACGTATCTGTAGTAATGATGCTGCTAAACTTGAAGCCGGAAAAGCACAGTACACCTGCTTCCCGAACGAAGACGGTGGAGTTGTGGATGACCTGATCGTTTATTGTTTCGAGCCGAACGAAAAATATTTATTAGTGGTAAACGCTGCTAATATTGAAAAAGACTGGAATTGGGTGGTGAAACACAATACCAATAATGCAGCTATAGAAAACATCTCTGACCAGGTAGCCCAGCTGGCGATCCAGGGACCAAAAGCTAATGAGATCATTCAAAGCTTAACAGATGTAGAATTAGCCAATCTTAAATATTACACCTTTACCGTAGGTACTTTTGCCGGTGTGCCCGATGTGATCATCAGCGCTACAGGCTATACCGGTTCCGGTGGTGTGGAAATTTACATACAGGATACCCCTGAAAATGCCCGTAAAATATGGGATGCTATCTTTGAAGCAGGCGCTTCTAAAGGCCTGAAACCAATCGGCCTGGGCGCGCGCGATACCCTGAGATTAGAAAAAGGATATTGCCTCTACGGCCATGAGATCGACGACACCACTTCTCCTATTGAAGCAGGTCTGGGCTGGATCACCAAATTCACTAAAGATTTCATTGGTAAAGAGCACGCAGCTAAAGTGAAAGAAGAAGGCGCAAAACGTAAACTGGTAGGGATAGAAATGGAAGAAAGAGGTATTCCGCGCCAGGGCTATGCACTGCTGGATGCAGCCGGAAACTCAATAGGCATCATCACTTCCGGTACCCAGTCTCCTACCTTGAACAAAGCCATCGGTATTGCCTACCTGAACAAAGAAAATGCTGTAGAAGGCGCTGAAGTTTTTGTTTCTGTAAGAGATAAATCCATCAAGGCTAAGGTAGTAAAAATGCCTTTCGTCAATTGATTGTATAATTTTTATAAATATTCCTAAAAAAGAAGATTTATAATTATTATGCTTTATGTTTGCAATATCATTATCAATTAAAATTTATTAAAGTGGAAAACCAAAAGTTACAAGGAACTGTAAAGTTCTTTAACCCCGAAAAAGGCTTCGGATTTATTAAAGCCCAAAACAGCAGCGAGGATGTATTTGTTCACGTAAGTGGATTGATTGACGAAGTTAAGGAGAACGATGTAGTTGAGTATGAGATCCAACAAGGTCGTAAAGGTATCAATGCAATAAATGTAAAACTAGTACGTTAATTATATTTTTTACCTGAAAAAGCCATTTCACAAGCTGAAATGGCTTTTTTTGTTTTCCACAGCAGGAGCATTTCCCCACCGCATCATGTATCTTTGCCCTATGCAAGAACCCTTACTAGATACATATTTACACAAAGGATTAAGACAAAAACTCGTTGACGAATTAAGAACATTAGGCATTAGTAATGAGACTGTATTGAATGCTATCAATACAGTGCCCCGGCATTTCTTCCTGGATACTGCGCTGGAGCGGCTGGCCTACGAGAACCGCGCTTTCCCGATCGCTGCCGGGCAGACCATCTCCCATCCCTATACCGTAGCCTTGCAATCCCAGTTATTAGCCATAAAGCCTTACGAAAAAGTGCTGGAGGTGGGCACCGGCAGTGGTTACCAGGCCGCAGTACTCGCCGTGCTGGGTGCTAAGGTTTTTTCTATAGAGCGCCAGCATGAACTCTATAAACAAATGAATAATTTTGCCTATTTAAAGACCCTGAATGGCATTAAAAGGTTTTACGGAGACGGTTTTGAGGGCTTGCCTTCCTTTGCTCCTTTTGATAAAGTGATCGTTACCGCAGCAGCGCCCTATGTGCCCGAAAAATTAATTCAGCAACTGAAGCCTGGTGGTATCATGATCATTCCTGTGGGCGATGAAGAGCAGCAAATGAAGAAGATCATTAAGACAGAAAACGGCTATACCGAAGAGATCGTAGGCAAGGCCCATTTTGTGCCTATGCTTACCGGCAAACAGCGCTGATCCACTTAGCTTAATATAAACTGAATATTAATAAATCATTAAGTTTCTGTTATTGATTATTTATTTATGCCTCCCGCAATTAATTTCGCATCCAAATTCAACTGACATAAAGTTTTGAAAAGAAATCTGCTACCCATCTCATTGTCTTTATTTGCCTTTACGGCAGATGCCCAGGAAAAAGACACCCTGACCAACAGAGACCTGGAGCAAAGGATCTATTCTTTGCCCTATTACAGTTATGGTAAAGGTTTAGGCTTTACCTCCCCCGACAGTGTTTACCAGATGAATATCAGGTTCCGTATTCAATCCCGCGGCACTTTTAACCAGGAAGAAGGGAAGGATGGCGTAATAGACGGAGGGGTAAGGAGAACCCGTTTGCGTTTTGATGGCTATGTAGGTAATCCGAGGTTTACTTATGCCTTGCAATTGAGCTTTGCCCCGGGAGACCTGGGCGGAGCAGTGGAAGATGGCGAAAACCTGCAGGTGATCCGCGATGCCGTAATGTTTTACAGTATCAATAAACACTGGTCAGTAGGCTTCGGGCAGACCAAACTGCCGGGCAACCGCCAGCGTGTCAACTCCTCAGGCGCTTTGCAATTGACCGATCGCACCATCAACAACGCTACCTTTAATATCGACCGTGACTTTGGGGTACAGGTCAACTATATCAACCAGCGCAGGAACCGCTTTTCCTATAATTTCAAAGGTGCTATCTCCCAGGGAGAAGGCCGTAATTTTACGAAAAACGATGATATGAATCTTGCCTATACCGGTAAGGTGGAACTTTATCCCTTTGGTTCTTTTAAGAAAAACGGGGAGTATTTTGAAGGGGATATATTAAGAGAAGAAAACCCGAAATTAATGCTGTCAGCAGCCTACCAGTTCAACAATAAGGCCAAAAGAAATGCAGCCCAGCTAGGCGAATACCTCTACCAGAAAAAGGATATCTACACCTTGCTGGCCGATGCGATGTTTAAATACCGCGGCTTTTCCGCCTTTGCGGCCTATATGAACCGTTCTGCAGAGGACAATAACCCCATAGCCGTTGATCCCGATGATCCTACCCGGATCAATTACGTGGTGGCAGGGCAGGGCTTCGATATCCAGAGCTCCTATATGTTCCTGAAGGGCTACGAGATCATCGGCAGGTATTCCTGGCAGGAAATGAACCAGCAGATCAGACAATACCGCCCGGATGCGCAGCAAATGACCATAGGCCTTACCCGTTACATCTGGGAACATGCCTTTAAGATCCAGGGAGAGCTTACTTATAACAAGCAAGACTATTTCAATAATACCACCAGGAATTCCTGGTACGGAAGATTCCAGATCGAGATCGGGATATAAGAATAAAAAGGAGAAGCGCTTCATCACTGAAGCGCTTCTCCTTTTATAAGCTTATTGTATATTTTACAATTATTTCGCTACCGTTCTTTGCTCGATACGTTTCTCATAATCTTTACCCTGGAAGATGCGGTGCACATAAATGCCCGGAACATGGATAAAGTTAGGGTCCAGCGTACCTGCAGGCACCAGTTCTTCCACCTCTACAATAGTCACCTTACCGGCCATAGCCATGATCTCATTGAAGTTGCGGGCTGTTTTATTGAAAATGATGTTACCGGCAGTATCACCTTTCCATGCCTTAACAATGGCATAGTCCGCGTTAAAGGCCATCTCCATCAGACAATCTTTACCATCGAAATTACGCATTTCTTTACCTTCAGCAATCTCTGTACCTACACCTGCAGGTGTAAAGATCGCAGGCATACCATAAGCCGCAGCCAGGCATCTTGTTGCTAAAGTTCCCTGCGGAATTAATTCAACTTCTAACTCCCCGCTCAGTAACTGGCGTTCAAACTCTGCGTTCTCACCCACATAGCTGGAGATCATTTTCTTCACCTGCTTGGTTTGCAGCATTAAGCCAATACCGAAATCATCCACCCCGGCATTGTTAGAGATGCAGGTCAGGTCTTTCACGCCCTTGCTGATCAGGGCACTGATGCAGTTTTCAGGCAAGCCGCATAAACCGAAGCCTCCCAGCATTAATACGGCACCGTCTTGAATGTCTTTAACGGCTTCTTCCGCGTTCGCAACAACTTTATTAAAACCCATTAGTTTCTTTATTTACGGCCTCAAAAATAATGTTTAAATAGCGCTTAAAAAAATCTTTTATTTACAATCACAATCATGCTCGCGCTCCAGGTCGATGCAGGTAATTACCTTGATCTGGCGGGCACAGACGGCGAAAACAATTCTTAATAATTGACCGTCTTTCACCCGGTCTTCTATCGCATAAGTAGGGCAGGGACGGTCCTGCTGATCTGACTTTTGCGCATTGACTACTCCCTCTGCAAGCACCTCGCGGATCTCAGCTTCGGTAATACCTCTGCAGGCCATCCGGCACGCTGCATGACGGGTAAAAGTCAAAGCCGCATTGGCTGGAATGACTTTTTGTTGTGCTCCTGCAGGCAGCGGCACAGGCATACGCATATGCACCCGGGACAGCAGCCCTACGATAAGCAGCAATACAATCACAATAATACCGATCGCCTTATAAGGTACTTTTAATGGCTTGCTCACTAAATAAAACTATAGGTATTTGCTAATGTTTTCTTTTACTTTTTCCTTTAACTGCGGAGCGATAAAGACCTTGCCGAAAACACCAAGCCCTACGGTATAGCTACCGGTGCCCAGGTCAATCTTGGTCAGGGAAAACACCTTGTAGTCCTCAACCACCACCGCCTGCTCCAGGAAAGGTAATACCATAGATTGGATGCTTTCATCATTCACATTGCCCAGCATTTTAGATAAATTAGCATTAGACTGCATCAGCTGCTCTTTCTGCTCCTTCAATATACCATCTATTTCATGATAAACAGCTTTTCGGTGCTGCTCTGGCTTTGGGTTCGTTACATACATCACTATACCGGTCAGTATAAAAATGATGAGGAACAGGTATCTCTTTTTCATTGTTATCTAGTTGAAGGAGCAAAAATATTGTATTTAATGGTCGAAAGAGACTTATGTGTTTTAAATTTGCTATAATGAGACCTTCAAAATACGGCGCATTTTGCCATATCCTATTGATTATCACAATAATTATTGCAAAAACAACTACCGTTTCTGCACAGGTTATTGATTCTTTTGATGAAAAAGGCATTTCCATACTCAGCGATTTCAAGTTTGATTCCGCTATGGTGAGTTCTTATGAACATCTTTTCGGCCTTGAATTATATGTGCAGAACAAAGACCTGAAGATCAGGCATGCTACAGCCCTGAGCAATGGGCATACCTATGACTATATGCCCAATTCCAATATGTCGGTAGGGCTGGGCTTTACTTACCGCTACCTGGCCTTAAGTGCAGCCGTAAATGTATTGCCCTTGAATAACAATAAGGAACTTAAAACCCGCTCACTGGATTTCCAGTCGCAACTTGCCGGTTATCGTACCCTTTCTTTTATTAATGCACAGCTTTATAAAGGCTTCTCCGGGGATTTTAACAAAGAATACAACAATGCAGGCTACCAGGTCACCCGCCCGGACATTGGCTTTACCTTGCTCGGCCTCAATAATATGTATGCGCTCAACAAACGCTATTCTTTCCGGGGGAGTGTATTGCGCTTCCAGCGCATGAAATATGCTGTAGGAACGCCGATCCTGGCTTTCGATGCCAACTATTGGGTGAAAAGCGGGGACAGTGCCTTTATTGCTTCCGGCGTGGACCTCAATCATTTTGCGGCCAATATGGAACGTATGCGTATCTGGAATTTTGCACTCGGTGGTGGCTATGCCTATACCTGGGTGCTGAACAAGCGCTGGTTATTTGCCGGGATAGCAACCGTAAAAGTGCCCGTCAACTTTGTAAAAGAGCGATTGGACGAACAATTTACACCACGGGAAAATACCTGGATCGGCTCAGGACTTAATGCCAGCCTGTGGTTGCGCGCTTCCTACGAGCGCGAAGACTGGAGCATTTCTGCACACTATATTCACAGCAAGATGCTGGTAGGCAAGCAGGTATTCAGCAATGAAGTTTCCGGCAACTATGGTATGGCCAGGCTCATGTTCAGCAAGCGTATAGGGATGACCAGGAAGTTTAAGCAAGCAGTAAAACCTGTTGATGCGATCTTAGACGTGCCGTTTAAAATTTTAGGGATAAAATAATATGTTGCAAAGCGCCTTTACACCTGATTTGACAGAAGCCGGCCTGGATGAGGCAGGCAGGGGATGTATTGCCGGGCCCGTAGTAGCTGCGGCGGTGATCTTGCCTAAAGATTTTTTTCATCCTTTACTGAACGATAGCAAGCAGCTGACCGAAAAAGACCGGATACTGCTAAGACCAGTCATTGAATCTGCTGCACTGGCTTATTCGGTTACCTTTATCGATAACCATATTATTGATGAAATAAATATTCTGAAAGCCTCTTTCAGAGCCATGCATGAATGTGTGGATAAGCTGCCCCTCAAGCCGGAACTGCTCCTCATCGACGGGAATCGCTTTCCTGCCTATTTCGGGATCGCCCACCAGTGTATCGTTAAAGGAGACAGCAAGTTTGCCAGCATTGCCGCTGCCAGCATCCTGGCAAAGACTTACCGGGATGATTATATGATGCAGATAGCCGCAGACTTTCCCGAATATGACTGGACGACCAATAAAGGATATCCTACACCGGCACATAAATTGATCACCATGAGCAAGGGACACACCCCTTTTCACAGGATCACCTTCAAAATAAAAGAACCGAAATTAAGAACCCCTAAAGTTTAGCAGACTCTTGTTGAGCCGCAGTAGCTTTTGGTTTCCGGAGCAGGAAATACGTCTCGATGAGCAAGGCAATAATAGCGATCACGATCAGCCATTTCCATAATTCCATACCACTGTCTGATGCTGCATTGCTGCTGAGGACACCACTCTTTTCCCAGCTCAGCCGGGCAGGCTTCAGTTGTTGCTCCAGCTCCGCTTCAGTTGCCGCTTCCAGTTTTGATTCCAGCACATTGGCATTTACGGCTACCAAGGTACTGTCTGCAAGCGATTCATTCTTTAAGAGATAAAAGCCCGACTGGTCAATAGCTTTTCCTAAGAAGATATTAGTACCGTTACCATAAGCATTCTGGGCCGGTATGATCTCCAGGCCGGGGCCTTTTGCTTTAAACACCGTGCGGTTGCTGGATGAATTA
Source organism: Bacteroidetes bacterium 43-16 (assembly GCA_001897525.1). Taxonomy (GTDB): domain Bacteria; phylum Bacteroidota; class Bacteroidia; order Chitinophagales; family Chitinophagaceae; genus Edaphocola. The sequence goes on from MKTB01000008.1 coordinate 201,270, forward strand.
GGGATAAAGACCGGTTGATTGCTGTTGGCATTGATCGCATAAATAGATTGGGCACCGCTGACCGCACACATCTTATACAGGATGGGCATAAACAGGTTGCTCAATACAAAATTGCCCGAACGTTCGTCCAAGGAGCTGGCTATGATGTATAAAGATCCGTTGTCTACCGAGTACTGCGCCAGGAAAGGTTTCCCGTTCTTTAAAGTGAGTACACTCTGCTGGTTGGCACTGATGCCCGCATGAATGGGATAGTGTCTTAAAACAGTAGGCAATTGTACATTTTGTGGCATCGATGCGATCACATCCTTGAGTAAAGCATGCTCTGTCTGCACTGCGCCTATCTGTGTACTTGCCGTATCAGGAGCACTGAAGTTGATTGGTGCAATTTTATTCAATTGCTGGTTGAAGGCATCTATGTTCGTGATATTGCCCGGTACCAGGAAGAAACTTTGGCCGTTCTGTAAACCCTTTTTCACCGCATCAGCCAGCTCGGGGCTGAGCTGTTGTATATTTTGCAAAACGACCAGGTTATTATTGGGCCATTCATTGGCATTTCCGGCATTTAAAGGTGCATTCCGGGTGATGAAACCGTTCATCGGGCTGAGGGCCGCCTGCAGATAAGGACTGGAAGAGCCGTCATTCAGGTTCAGCACCGCAAGATTTGCATTCGTTTTAGCGGTGATCCGGAAGCTGTCGTCAAACTGTATGGGGGCATCTTTTACCGTCAACAATATTTTGTGCCAGCCCGGGGTATTCACCATTAAAGGGATCGTATCAGTCCAGGTACTGTCATTGGTAAACTCGATATTCTTTGCTGCCCTTGCCTGGTCATTGACCCATACCTGCACCTGGCTTTGAATAGCTGCGGTGCTATTGGATTTGGAGATCTTTACCACCAGCGGATTTTCCTGCCGCGTATCGATCACCGGGTTCACAAAATAAGCCGTATCAAAATAGAGATTGGCCGACTGCTTATGCTGTTGCGGCCTGATGATGTAATGCACATTAGCTGAGGTCGTGTCTAATGCTTCCTGGAACAAAGTACTTTTCTGCAGATCAGAAAGGATGAATACCGTGGCCTCTTTTGCATTGTTATCACTCAGGGCATTATTCACCGCCTGGTTGACCTGTTTCAGAGAAACCATCCGGGCACTTATCTTCAGCTTGTTTAAAGCCTCGGCCACCTGGCTTTTGCCGATTGGCCTGCTGGCATAAATATTATTATTGGTGAGTAAAATATATTGCTGCTGCTCATCCTGGCTGTTAATAATGGCCCGGGCATCGTCAATGGCATTTTGTAAGAGTTGCCGCTGTCCGCCCAGGTTGTCGGCCATACTTTGGGAGTTGTCGATATAAATTAACTGCAGCTGCCTGGCTACGCCCTTTTTAGTGCCGAAATAAGGTTGTGCAAAGGCAAGCACCAATGCCAGCACAAAAAGTATCCTGCTCAGCAGCAACCACCAGTTCTGGACCTTCCTGCTTTTTTGTGACGTGATCTTGATCTGTTCCAGCAGCCGGGTATCCGAAAACTCGATGGTCTTGTACTTTCTGAAATTAAACAGGTGTATAATGATCGGGATGGCTATGGCCGCCCCTGCAAGCAGGAATAAAGGAAATAGAAAATTCATATCAATTAAGCTTCAGCACTGTTCTGTTTTCTCATGAAAATATAATAGATGGGCAATCCTATCAAAACGACAATAATACCGAACACACAGGTTTCCCATTTGGCAATTAAGAGGCCTATAGCCATCAGGCTGGCCAGTATAATATAGATGATCGGGATAAAAGGATATCCGAAAGCTTTATACGGGCGTTCCGCATCCGGGCGGGTTCTGCGTAATTTGAACAAAGCTATTATCGTGATGATGTAAAAAATAAGCGTAACGAATACCACATAGTCCAGGAGCATACCATATTTGCCACTAAGGCAAAGTACGCTGGTCCAGAAGCATTGTACCCAGAGTGCCCAGCCCGGTACGGCATTTTTGTTTAAAGCACCTGCTTTTTTAAAGAAAAGCTGGTCTTTGGCCATCGTGTAATACACACGGGCACCGGTCATGATCAGGCCGTTATTACAGCCGAAGGTAGATACCATGATCATGATGGCGATGATGGTAGCGCCTATAGGACCAAATATAGGGAGCGAGGCCGCAGTGGCCACGCGGTCTTTTTCTGCAAAAGCAATACTGGCTTCATTACCCGTGGCAGGGTAGACGAATCCGGAGGCCTCAGGAGTCAGCGGAAGCACTGCCAGGTACATCAGGTTAATGGTTACATAGATCACCGTTACAATAAGTGCTCCCAGGAAAAGGCTCAGGCCGATATTCCTTTGCGGGTTCTTAATTTCCCCGGCAATAAAGGTCACATTCTCCCAGGCCACACTGCTGAAGACAGAGCCCACCATGGCTGCGGCCACAAAGCCCAGTCCTACCGTAAGGCTGTCTATATTCTGGAACAGGCTCCAGCCACCGCCACTGGCTTCGGGGATGGCCGCAGTATGGCTCATCTGGAAGCCGGTGCTCCAGTTCTCATTCCAGATGTCCTGGTCAAAGGCCAGCAGGAAGCCGAAAACGATCAATCCGAATAAAGAAATAAGTTTGGCAAAAGTGAAGATCCTCTGGATCAGTTTGCCTTCTTTTACCCCCCTTGAGTTGACCCAGGTGAGGAATATAACGAGGCCTATAGATACCAGTTGTGCCGGGTAGAGCTTAAAACTCTCCCCGATGGAAAACAAAATATTTTCGTCCGTCATCTCCAGCGGCTTGATGAAATGCCCGGCAAATTTGCTGAAGGCAACCCCTACGGCCGCTATGGTACCCGTCTGGATGACAGAGAAGAAGCTCCAGCCATACAAAAAGCCCGTAAGCCGGTTATAAGCTTCTTTCAGGAAGACATACTGTCCGCCAGCCTTAGGAAACATGGAAGACAATTCACCATAAGAGATGGCTGCAAATACGGTCATGATGCCCGTAATGACCCAGATAGCGATCAGCCAGCCGGCACTGCCTACATTGCGCACCATATCGGCACTTACGATGAAGATGCCCGAGCCGATCATACTGCCGGCAACAATGAGGATGCCGTCCGTCAGGCTGAGGCTGCGTTTAAATTCTGTATCTTTTTCCTGCATTTATTTTGATAAATAGGGTTAAACCGATGGATTCAATATCTTTAATGAGGGTAAATATAGTATATCTTTTACTAAATTTAAATAACCATCAGGCTACATCCGCGGAGGGCTGCAGTGTCCCTCCTTCCCAGTATCTCGAAGCTTCCGTCCGCAGCTACCTTGCCTATATCTTCTGTAGCGATGAAGGCACAGGAGTCTATATTGGCCAGATCGATCACATTTACACAACCGCTTCCCGTAAAATAATTTTCCAGCGGATCATTTTCATCCCGCAGTAAGATCTTCATGGTAGCCGTACAGTGGAATACGCCTTTGCCTTTGGAATAGGCCTGGGACAACATTTCACTCATGCCATATTCTGAGTGTACGGCATCCAGGTTCCATTGCCGGCCCAGGTAAGCATGTACCTCCATTCGTGTCCATTCTTCCCTGCGCCCCTTCATGCCCCCGGTTTCCATAACTATGTGCCGGCTCAGGTCCATAGGGAATGTTTCTGCAAAATCCAGCAAGGCAAAGGTGACCCCGATCAGGAATATTTTCCGGTCCTGGGCTTGCTGCAGGATAGCGGCTATTTGCTCCCATTCATTTAAATAAAATCCACCTAAGGGATGAGCGCTGGACTGAATGAGGTCTTGTACCATATACACCAGCGAGGAATGTTTACGTTCTAAATAAGAGGGGAGTAGTCCCAGGATGATATAATCTTCCGGAGCGCCATAAAAATCATGGAAGCCTTTTCGGAAGGCAGTTTCATAATATCCCGGCTGTGCAATGTAGTGCCTGCTGGGGGTCATCCCCGTTGTGCCGCTGCTTTCAAACAGTAATTGCCCGCTGCGGCCCTGCGCCAGGACTTTATGGGATTTGAAAAAGGAGATCGGCAGGAAAGGGATTTCGGCTATTGTATGCACATTTTCCGGCTTGCGGTTGAGGTGATTGCAGTAATCGCGATACAGGATCGTATTTTTATACTGGTGCCGGAAGAGTTCCAGCGCTCTTTGCTCAAAATTGGCTGCGTTAATAGATTTTAACCACGCAATATTTGAAGAAAGATGATCCAACATCATATTAAATTTGTAAATTTGAGAGTTTTAAATAGATTTGAACAACGAAGTTAATACATTAATACATGACTAAAAAAGTAGCTGGATTTTTAGGTTTGCTGGGGACAATAGCAGTGTTGAGCGCTTGTCAAAAAAAGGATGCCACTTATTCCGATATACCGGAGATCACCTACCAGGGGATGAACATGACGCACATCAATGCGCTTACTGATTCCGGGGATTGGTATATGTATTACGATTTTGTAGATGGTAATGGTGACCTGGGCACAAAAATTGACGATACCGAAATGCGGGTCTTTCTCACTAATGTGATCACCGGCGCAGAATACCGTTTTCCATTTCCATACATTGGGCAGCAGGAGAGAAGCGGGAAAAAATACCTGAAAGGTTATGGTAATATAAGATTGAACATACCTACTTTTTTTCCTTTAGCTCCCGGAGTCGCTAATGATACCGCAGTATTTAGTTTATCCATTAAAGATGAAGCAGGTAATGTAAGTAACCTGATTCACACCGATACGATTTATATATACCGTTAATGGCATCTTAGAAGTTATCCTGGTAAGCACGTCTCCGGGTCAGTTTCAGGTCCTGCAGCACCGAAGACTTCACATTCAACGTGAAATTATAATTCCTGTAAAGCCCGAATGGCGTAATATTCAAGGCCATTTGCCAGCAGTGCAGATCGCGACTGATGTTTAATGTAGTAGCCCCGATTGATTTGTTTTGAAAATCATAACCGGTTATGAAGTTAAACATCATTTTTTTGGTAAACCTCAAACTGCCCGACACACTCAATTGCGGCGTATACACTTCTTTTTCCCTTCCGTCTAACTGGTTGTTAAGCGAGTAATTAATAGAAGAAGAAATTCTTAAAGACCAGGGAATATTAAAATCATAATAAGCAGCAAGGCCGTTGTTCCGCAGCATTCTTTGGAAGTCGGCACTATTGGCCCGGGCATCTTCCACATCATCTTCATCCTGCTTTTTAGCCTCTCCGTTAAGATCAAAGTCAAGGGATGCGTACAGGTTTCTCATTTTGGCAATTGGCCCGTTCTTTTCTATAGAGTAATGCTTGGTCTTGCGCCCGTTTTCCCAGTGATACGGGTCAAATGAACCGCCGAATGAGATATTGAACTTTTGCAGGATGCTGGTGCGGCCGTTAAAACTAATATTGCTTAAATTATTAGAGTCCGCGAAGAAGTTATAATTGGTACCAATGGCTAAACCGTCAATTAAGGTGATATTTTTTGTGCCTGTAGAATCTTTAGAACGCACCTTTATCTGCAGGTTATTGTTAATGCTTACCCCGGCAGCACCTATAGGAAGAGGATTAGTGGGTCCCATGATCGCACTTGGAGAGGCCGAGTACGGAGAGTTAAATGATTGAATGCCGTTTTGATTATAATAATCGTAAAAATAATTAAACGGAGACCGGGCAAATCCCGGAGTATAGTTTAAATTCAGGGCAGGGGTGACCACATGGCGGATCCCCATTAATTTACCTTTTTTAAACATCTTTAAACCATAGATCCTGGTATTGATCGCCGTATTAAAACTAAAGTCACGGGTCGCAAAAAAGCCGGTTTTTGTGGCCGTATCATTGCCCAGTTTTGATTGGTTCCAGGTATAGAACGTTTGCTTGGTATTCCAGTATTCATTATAAGGAATATTGAAGTTCCAGTTGATGAATCTCAGCACATTATAGGTTGCTGAAATGGCCGCAGTATGTTTGATCCCATTGTCAAACTGATCGAAGGATAGGGTGCTGAATTTAAAAGCCGTGTCAATAAAATTGATCCTGTTTTGCGCAGCGAAGTTGTAAGTAGCAGAGATTTTTTCAAACCATTTATCTTTACCCACGCGGGTCTTTCTCTGGAAAGGAGTGATCTGGGCGACGTTAAAGGAAACGTCCGGTAAGGTCACCGTTACCTGGCCCGTTTGCGTACTCTGGTTGTGGTTGGCAGCCGCTGTGAACGAGAATGGTTTACCGGCCCAGGTTTTGGAATAGGCGATCGTGGAGCGGTATTGGTTGTTCAGCTGCATATCTGCCGTCATCCCGTTTACGCGGTTATAGCCCCCGGTTCCGGCCTCTACATTGGCGGTAAAGGTCGCGCCCGGCATAGACCTGGGGTCAACCGTATGCTTCCAGCGCACCTTGAAATCCTTCTGGATAACGGCATTCTGTTCAAACTCTTCACCCAGCTTAGAGTAAGTGTAATCTATGTTCAGTGCGCCGCTGTACTTATACCGCTTAGTATATTCTGTACTCCCGAAAACGCCGTAACTTCCTTTGGAGAAGATATCAAACATTACAGAAGCACCGATGTATTTATTGATGTCCACATAATACCCGAGCCTTTGCAATCCCATACCACGGTTGCCTTCCAGGGTATAGGTAGGCAATATAAAGCCGGACTTCTTTTCCGGGTTGATGGGAAAGATACCAAATGGAAAAATAAGCGGGGTAGGTAAATCCGCAATTTCCAGGTGTGCCCTGCCTGATGCGGCCACTTTATTAGGGATCACCTTGATCTTCCGGGCATTGATCCCGAAGTGGGGATGTTCCAGGTTACAGGTAGTATATACATTCCGGTAGCCAAAAATAGATTGATCAGGGTTTCTCTTTACCTGGTAACTATTGATATAGGCCTCTCCATATTGCATCCGGGCATTGCGTACAATAGCCCTTTTGCTTTTTGAATTATACCTTAATGAATCGTAGGTAAATGTTTCTGAACCCTGCTTAAAGGATTGTTCCGAGATCTTTACATGATTGGTATCATACTCCGGGTAGGCACTGATGACATTGGTTTTCTGGTTGAACTCAACCACACCAGATTTTAATTCCAGTTCATCCTGCTTAATGTTGGCATCCCCGTATAAATAATAGATACTGGTCTCCATATCCAAGATCGCAGAGTCTTTAGCCGTTGAGACGACCTCATGCTCCGGGGCATCCGGGCTGATCCTGATGCCTAAAGCCGCTCCTTTTTTAGCACTGGTATCACTGGCGGTATTGCTTTCAGATTTTTTTAACGCATTGGCGTTTGTAGTAGAATCGGTATTGAGCTTCTGGGCCTGAGCCTGAGTGGAGATTACTAGAAATAGCAAGCAGAGCAAGGCTACAGCCGTTGCTTTCATTTTATCCAAGACTCTTCCTGATACATCCTTCATAAAAAATACGCCGCAAAATTACTATTTCTTTATGAGCAAAAAAGGGTTAAAAATTATGTATTGGCTTAACCATCTATTATATTTGCAGTCAAAGCAAATATTTAGACTCATTTTTGTTGAGAAAGCTTAGTGCTTAACTCTAGTCATTTATAACGTATGAAGTTAATGAAAAGTATTAAACTGCTGTTATTCGTCTTATTTACATTTGTATGCGGTACTGTTTTTGCACAGAGAAAAATGAGCCATGTAGTGCTGGATGCAGGACACGGCGGAAAAGATCCCGGGGCCATAGGCTCTTTCTCTAAAGAAAAAGACATTGCCCTGGCCGTTACCCTTAAAGTGCGCGACATCCTGAAAAAAGAAGCACCTCAGTTGAAAACTACATTGACCCGGGACAGCGATTTTTTTGTTGAACTGAAAGGCCGCCATGCCATTGCCAATAAAGCCAATGCAGACCTTTTCGTTTCTATCCATATCAACTCCACAGCAGGTACCTCTACAAGGGTGCAGGCGGGTACCAGGAGGGTGAAGCGCGGTAAAAAATGGGTGACTGAACCTGTTTATAAAACCATACACAACAGGGCAACCAAAACTTCGGGTACAGAGACCTATGTGCTGGGGCTTACCCGGAACGACCAAAAGGAAAAAGCGATCGGCGAATTCGGTGAGAGCGTAGCCGAAGAGCCGGGATTACTGGATGAGAGCGATCCTACTACGGCGATCCTTATTGCACAATACTCCCAGGCTTTCCTGAGCCGCAGCGTGATGCTGGGCAGCAAAGTGCAGCAAAACTTTTCAAAAGCAGGCCGTAATAACCTGGGGGTTAAGCAAAAGAGCCTTGAGGTACTGGCAGGAAGTGCCATGCCGGGCGTATTGATCGAGCTGGGCTTTATCAATAACCAGGAAGAGGAAGCCTTTATGAATTCGGAAGAAGGCCAAACCGCATTGGCCAATGCGATAGCAGTGGCTATCATGGATTACAAAAAAGAAGTAGAAAAAAAATAACCCCGCACTCCATCGAAAAATAATTACCTTGGGGTCATAAAAGTGTAACATTATGAATAAATTGATAGTCGTATCCGGTTTCAGTATATTGGTAGCATTCGGGATCGCCTGTAGTCCCAAAAAAGCTGCAAATACTACTCCTGCTGCGCCGGCCATGCTGACTAAAGAAGTAGCGCTGAAACAATACAGCAGTGCGCAGATCGCCGAAGGAGAAGCTTTAAATAATGCCAAATGCGGCACTTGTCATAAATTATATCCTGCAGGGCAGTTTGGCGAGCAGCGTTGGAACCAGGTGCTGAACAGGATGATCCCTAAAGCGAAAGCTACCGAACAGGAAGGAAAACTGATCCGTGCTTACATTGTAGCCAATTCCAAAGGAGCCAGCTAATCAGCAATATATCTTATTCTTTAAGCCCCCGGTAAATCATTTGCCGGGGGCTTTTTGTATCTTCCTGTTAAAAAAATAAAACAAATAATTCCTTCGCTGCATATTTGCCTGTTTTTATATAACTTTATAAGGTGAAATGGCGCATTTTAATATTATCATTATGTTACGCTTTTGCTCTGCAAGGGCTAAAAGCGTATGCGCAAAATATTGATATCTACCAGGATGTCTTTAATATTCCTGAGATTACTGCCGGTGTTCCTAAATTTGATAAAGAGGTAAGCGTATCTGCTGTAGCATCATACATTGAACAATTGCAGCAAAGCGAATACAATAAAGTGATCGCAGCACTGGCGCAATACAAATCGGCCCATCAGCTTAGCGACTGGATGTACTACCAGGTTGTGCGCCGTACCGCCAATTACCTGAGTCCCAAATCAAAGAACTATAACGATTATACCCTGGTGAAATGGTTGCTGATGCGGCAAACCGGTTATGATGTTCGCCTGGCCGTGATTGACAATAAGCTTTTATTCTATACCCGGAGCGAGGATGAGGTATTCGATATTCCTTATTTCGACCTGGACCATAAGCGCTATGTATGCCTGAACCGGCATGATTATGCGGCCATTCCTTTCGGTACAGAAGAATTATTGTCGGTGCCCATGCCCAGGCCGGCAACAGAGCTTGCTTCCTTTTCTTACAAGATCGCACAGTTGCCGGAGTTTACCGAAGATAATTTCAGCAATCGCTTCCTCGACTTCACCTTCCGGGGTAAAGCCTATCATTTCAACATAAGAGTGAACAATGCTTTAGATACCCTGTTTGCCAACTATCCTGTAGTAGACTATGAGGCCTATTTTAATATTCCCATGAGCACTACTACTTATAACACCCTGATGCCTGAGCTGAAACAGGCTGTAGCAGACATGAGCCGGCAGGATGGGGTAGCTTACCTGATGGAATTCACCCGTAATGCATTTGCTTATGAAAGTGATATGGATGCTGTAGGCAAAGAGCAAAGAAATGCACCGGAGCTGACCCTCTTACGCGATAAGAGTGATTGTGATGACCGGGTGGCCTTACTGTACTTTTTTATTAAAGAGATCTATGATCTGCCCATGGTGGTGATCCAATATCCTACCCATGTATTGCTGGGCGTAGCGTTGGAGGGTACTAAAGGATTTGAAATTCCTTATAAGGGCCGTCAATATACCGTTGTAGACCCCACACCGCAATCTGTTGCCTTAAAAGTAGGGGAGATCGGCAAAAAATATAAAAAGCAATCTTACGAGATCGCTTACGCTTATAAGCCTTGAAAAACTTCGTAACTTAGCGACATTCAAAAAATGTCCTTAAATGAAAAAAGTTTATAGCCTGCTTTTGCTCGGCCTGAGCATAGCCTCCTATGCCCAGGAAAATATCGGGTATCAGGTACCTTCAAAAGAAATTTACCAATTAGCCGATTATGCCCGTGCACCTTCGATCAACATGGACACTAAGAAGGATTATATGTTGTTTACGTACCGTAACACTTATAAGTCTTTGGAGGACCTGAACCTGGAAGAATTGCGCCTGGCAGGTCTGCGTGTCAATGTAAAGACCAATATCAGCGCTACGGCAAGCTATATCAATAACCTTAAGCTGCGTAAAGTCGCTGATGTGAAAGCTGAGCCCGTACAGGTAAAAGGGCTGCCTGCCAATCCTAAAATAGCCAATATCGGCTGGTCGTATGACGAAAAGAAAATTGCCTTTACCCATACTACTGATAAAGGCGTAGAGCTTTGGGTGCTGGATATAGCTACCGCTACTGCCAAAAGACTGACTGCCGATAACCTGAATGCTAATATGGGTTATCCTTATACCTGGTATAAAGATAACCAGCATTTACTCGTTAAGGTCATTCCTGCCAAAAGGCCTGCCCTGATCAATGCAAAGGACGATCTGCCTAAAGGGCCTATTGTATCTGTTGCAGAAGGGAAGACCTCCCAGAACAGGACTTATGCCGACTTGTTGAAGAACAAAACGGATGAACAGAATTTCGAAACCATCATCAGCGCAGAACTCTATACCGTTGACCTGGGGGGCAACAGTAAATTGTTTTTAGGTAAAGGAATGTATGCCGGGGAAAGCTTCTCCCCGGATGGTAAATACATTATGGTATCTACCATTAAACGCCCCTTCTCCTATATCGTGCCTTTGAGCAGGTTTCCTAATGAAACAAATATTTATGACCTGGATGCCAAATTGCTGAAACAGGTGAATGAAGTGCCATTGGTAGAGATCATGCCTAAAGGGTTTTCCAGCGTAAGAACAGGAAAGCGCAGTCTATCCTGGCGTGATGATAAGCCGGCTACCTTGTTCTATGTATCCGCTTTGGATGGTGGCGACCAGGCCAATAAAGTGCCGTATAGAGATGAATTGTTCTTATGGGATGCTCCTTTTGAAGCTGCCCCACGCAGTATGGGCAAAACCGTGCAGCGCTTTGGCGGCATTAGCTGGGGCAATGAGCAGGTGGCCCTGGTCTATGACCAGTGGTATGATACCCGTAACCTGAAGACCTATTTGTTTGATCCTTCCGGCAATAATGAACAACCAAAAACGATCAGTGACCGGAACTACCAGGATGTCTACAGTGATCCCGGGACCCCGGAAGCACGCAGGAATATTTATGGCAGAGATGTGCTGGCTATTGAAAACAATAATTTATACCTGGTCGGTGAAGGACATACGCCTAAAGGGCAATTCCCTTTTATTGACGAGCTGAATTTAAAAACGCTGAAAACAAAACGACTGTACCAAAGCAACCTGAAAGATAAAAAAGAAGAAATACTGTCTATCGAAGACTTTAAAAAAGGCCTGGCCCTGGTGCAGATCCAGTCGGCAACAGAATATCCTAATTATTATTTCAGGAACTTTAAAAAATCCGGCGCGGTACAGCAACTTACTTTTAATGCCAACCCTTTTGAAAGCATCAAAGGAGTGTATAAAGAAGTGATTAAATACAAAAGGGCTGACGGGGTAGAGTTAAGCGGTACTTTGTATTTACCGGCCGGTTATGACAGGACTAAAAAAGAAAAACTGCCTTTGCTGATCTGGGCTTACCCGCAGGAGTTTAAAGATAAGAACAGTGCCGGGCAGAGTACGCAGAATCCTAATGAATTTACCTTCCCTTATTATGGTTCATTCGTGTATTGGGTCACTAAAGGCTATGCGGTGCTGGATGATGCTTCCTTCCCGATCATCGGCGAGGGTGATAAAGAGCCGAATGATGATTTTATCAATCAATTGGTGGCTAACGGTAAAGCAGCTATCGATGCGGTAGATGCCCTGGGCTATATTGACCGTAGCCGTGTAGGGGTAGGCGGCCATTCCTATGGTGCATTTATGACGGCAAATCTCTTGACACATTGCGATCTCTTTGCCTGTGGTATTGCCCGTAGTGGTGCTTATAACAGGACCCTGACTCCTTTTGGATTCCAGTCAGAGCAAAGAAATTTCTGGGATGTGCCCGCTATTTACAGTGGCATGTCGCCGTTTAATACCGCCGATAAGATGAAGAAGCCTATCCTGCTGGTACACGGTGAGGCGGACAATAATCCCGGCACCTTTACTTTGCAGACAGAACGCTACTTCCAGGCATTGAAAGGCCTTGGGGCTAATGCAAGAATGGTGATCCTGCCTAAAGAGAGTCACAGCTATGTAGCCAGGGAAAATATTATGCACCTCTTATGGGAGCAGGAGCAATTCTTAGATAAATATTTGAAACCGGCTCAGCAATAGTTCCGGTTAAACAAAAATATGGCTGTCTGAAAATGGTCGTTATTTCGAGCGAAACGCAGTGTAGCCGAGAAGTCTCGCAAACCGGTACGCTACCTCGAAGGGACGAAATACTATTTTCAGACAGCCTCTTTAATTTTTTAATCCAGCCGGTAGATCTCCCGGATGGCTTCCAGGTGCTTCTGGAAGTCAATGTTCAGGTCTTTCACCTCACCGTTACGCAGGTCAAATACCCATCCGTGTACCGTAAGGCCCCTGTCTTTTACCGCCCTTTGTACCACCGCTGTTTTTAATACATTAATACACTGTTCCTTTACATTCACCTCTACCAGCCTGTCGTAGCGCTGGTCTATATCTTCTATGGCATTCAGTTCCTCCTTGTTCAGGCGGTAAGCATCGCGAATGTTTCTCAGCCATGGATTTAAGATGCCCAGGTCGGCAGATTGCATTGCTGCTTTCACGCCGCCGCAATTATAGTGGCCACATACGATCACGTGCTCCACTTTTAAGTGCTCTACCGCATAGTTGATCACCGACATGACGCTCAGGTCCACATTGTTGACCAGGTTAGCTACATTGCGGTGCACAAAAGCCTCACCGGGTTTCAGCCCGATGATCTCTTCTGCCGTTACGCGGCTATCAGAGCAACCTATGTAAAGAATTTTGGGAGCCTGGCCCGAAGCCAGTTTGTTGAAATATTCACTGTCATTTTTTAATTGCTCAGCGATCCATTGTTTGTTGTTTTCAAATAATTGTTCGATGTTCATATGGATGTTGTTGTTTAAGATCAGGTATTCATGTTCCAGTATTTCCTCAGGAACCACTCCAGGCTTGCCAGGGCGATGATGAGGAAAAACAGCCACCGCTCATCTATGATGGGTTTGCTTTTTGACTGGCTGTGGATCACAGGTTTTATCTGAGGATTATTTTTAAGACTATCAGTAAGCTGCCCGAAATTGTATTGGGTGAAAAAGCTGCCCCCGGTTTTAGCAGCCAGCTGGTACATCAGTTGGAAATCGGCATGTGTTCTCAGGGCTTCCAAAGGAATGTCGCTGACGTGGAGCAGGCCAAAGTCTTCGTAGTTTTTGCCTTTCCAGCTTACCGTGCCTTTCAGGTTGTAGTCGCCCGGTGCCAGCAGTCCTGCCTGTAAGCGGTAGGCATTGCCCGATTTTTCAAAATTATAATTAAGCGTTTTGCCTTCGCTGCTTAAGCTGAGTTTTGCTTCCGGCTCATTGATCAGTTCTCCGTTAGGATTGCGCAGCTCTGCAAGAATGATCGCAGGTTCATTGTCTGTAATGTTATTTTTAAGCACATTAATTTTAAAAGGCTTATTCTCTTTGTCCACCTGCAGGAAGCTGAGGGTCTGCCGGATCAGTTCATGAGTGGTATTGTAGTTGTTGAAATTTTTATACTCATATACCGACCATCTCCAGAGCCCTTCCCCGATCAATATGCTGGTGGGTGTTGTGCCGGGGTAATAATTCCATACCGCTCCTCCGGATTGATCGCTTAACAGCGTTTGTTCGCTTGTTTTGATGCCGGCGAGGGTAGTGGTCAATGGCGGCATTTTGGGTAATGCAGCCCTTATGCCCGATGGTAAGGTGAATTGGGTGAAGGCATCTTTTAATTGCGCGCTTATATTTCTTTCATTGGTCACTACTGCTCCGGATTCTATCTCTTTCAGTGTGGCGATATTGCCTGTCGCCATATTGGCCCCGGTGATGTACCAGGTAGGGAGGTTCAATTTTGCTTTAGGGATATATTGATAGGCGATCAGTATATCGAAATCGTTACTGTTAGCCGGAATGCTGCCGTTGAGGCTGACCGTGAGCTCAAACTGGCTGGCATCATTAATGGCCTGGCGGATCACTGCGATGTCCGGGTGTGGAGCATTAGCCAGGAGCAGTATTTTTGTTTTCCTTTCTTTTACCTCAACGATTATAGATTGGCTGTTGTTTTGCAGGTTAGTCTCTCCTTCTGTTGCGGCAATGCTTATGCTGTACTTTTGCAGGCCCGCTTGTTTGGCGCTTGCGGTGAAGCTCAGGCTTTGTGCGAAGTCATTATTATTAATTGATATCGGCTGTGTGGCTATTGTTTGTCCCTGGTGGATTAAAGATGCAGTAGTTTGCTTACCTGCCAGCCCGGTAGCTACGATGTCGGCAAAGATCTCGAAGCTGTTGTTTAACGCGACGGTTTTGTTGGCATAAATACTGGAAAGGCGAAGATCTTTAGGTGTGGTGCTGTCGCCGAGTGCAATAGGATATATAGGTACGGGTTTGGCTAATTGCAGGAAAGAAGGATTGCTCCCCTGGTTATAAATACCATCAGAGGCAAGTATGATAGCGCCCAGGTTTTTGTCCTGGAATTGTGTGCTGATCAGTTCCAGTGCCTGTGTGATGTTGGTAGCTTTCTGATCGTAAGTGTATATGCTGTCTTTAAAGAGCTCTGTACCGAAACCGAATTCGCGTACATTGTATTGTTGCTTGAGTTGCCGGAGTACTTGTTCCTGTTGTTCTTTATATTTTTTTTCAAAGCCGCCAAGCGATTGCTTGCTGGAGGTAGAGATGTCCTGCAGCCAGATGATGGTAGGCTGCTCTTCTTCATGAGATAGCCCGGAGAAGACGGGTGCCAGTAAAAGAAGTGCAGTTAAGCTACCTGTGAAAAATCTTAATACTGCAGGCAGCCATTTGAAGGGTGCCTGTTTTTGTTTGTCTTTTCTATAGACTAAAAAAGCGAGTAATATGCCGAAAATGATAGAGATCGTCCAGTATAGCCAGGTCATGTGTTTTGTTCAAAGCTTTGCGTAAAGATAGTGTAATATGTTTTTTGTTTTTGATTGATCCTGCTTTTTTATTGCAGGCTTTTCTTGTGTGCGCTTTATGCTTTGAGTGGAAGTGTCGTTCTGTTTTTTTAAATCGAAAACCAGTGTTGCAGGTGTGGGAATAAATTAAGGGATAGATGTTTATGGTCCGTTTTTTTTTGTCCTTTTACAGGTGCTGCAGGTGAATAAAAAAAGAGCTATTACAAAAATGTAACAGCTCTCGAACTTTACTTACTAACCCATCGTAAGTACTGCAAATTTCATAAAAATAAATGAAATGGAGAAATGTTTTTTGGCTTATTTAGTATTAATTTATTGTTTCATATGAGGGGTTTTTGCCGAAATTTCATTGCAAAATTTCACTTTTGGTGACATTTTGTCTGTTTGTTATTTTGCAATACGCCAAAATGTCTATTTTTTACTTTGGTATCAAACTTGTTTTACCCTGATAAACAATTTTATCAATTAATAACGTAAAAACAATAATATTATGAAAAGCACAAGTTCAATGAGAAATTTCGGTGATTTAATGGAAACCTTATTTGATGGCAGAGTGAGCCCGATGTTCAGAGAAGAGCACTTAAATCATAAAATGCAACCACCGGTTAATATTTCCGAATCGGAAAAAACATTCAATATTGAAGTGTTGGCTGCAGGGATCAACAAGGAAGATATTAAGCTACAGGTTGTGGACAGTATGCTGACCATTTCTTACGAAAAAAATGAACCGGCACAGGAAACAAAAGCAAAAGTATTGCGTCATGAATTTGCAGTAAGGTCTTTTAAAAGAAGTTTTACTTTAGGCGAAAGTGTAGATGCAGAAAAAATCAATGCCAGTTATGAAAACGGTATCCTGACCGTTACTTTACCTAAAAAAGAAGCGGTTAAACCAACGCAGATCGAGATTACGGTAAAATAATAACAACCATTAATTGGTCTTCAGAGGCTGTACAAAGGAAAAGAAATTTGTTTGTTGACACTGCTCAATATAACAAGCGTTCGGCCTTTGGACAGCCTCTTTTTTATGTGCCTGTTTTTATGGGCAGTAATTAATTTTTAATTTTTATTTTTCAAATTACCTTTGCAACGCTGTTTTTTCTTCTACTGAAGATAAAATAGCAGGAAAATTTAATATTGAATACTTTACAGGATATGCTGATTTTAAACGTAACTTCAAAAGTGGCTCACCGTATAGAGCAGGAATGGAAAGCCTGGACCAAGGATGTATGGATCCCCAGGATGCTTGCTACCGGCTTTTTTGGTGAGTTCCGGTTTTGTAAACTGAGAGAGAATGATGATGAGGAAGGAAGGATGTATGTGGTACAGATGTACTGTGACAGTGAAGAAAACTACCAGACCTTTCTTAATGAATATGATGAACTGATCCGGCAAGAAGCTTATGCCCGGTTTGGCGATGCCTTTATCGCTTTCAGAACGGTAATGGAAACCTTACATTAATTGTTGGCTATGAACCGCTACCAGACTATCTTTTTTGATTTGGACCATACGCTTTGGGATTTTGAAGCTAATTCTAAGGTGACCCTGGCGCATATCTACCAATCGTTTGAACTGAGTAATAAGGGGATTGAAGACTTTGAACCTTTTTACCAGGTCTACAGGGCGCATAATGAGCGCTTGTGGGACCGGTACCGTAAAGGCTTTATGAAAAGGGAAGAGCTGAAATGGAAACGTATGTGGCTCACCCTGCTGGACTTTAAAATGCCCAATGAAGCATTGGCCAAAGATATGGCGGCTGTTTTTATAGAGATGCTGCCCAGGCAACAGCGCCTGTTTCCTTATGCCATCGAAGTGCTGGATTATTGCAAAGCGAAACAGTACGAACTCAATTTAATTACCAATGGTTTTGAAGATACACAATGGAAAAAGCTGGAAGCTGCGGGATTAAACAGCTATTTTGCCCATGTGGTTACTTCAGAAAAAAGTAATAGCGTAAAACCCGAGCCTGAAATTTTTGAATACGCCCTTGGCCTGAGCCAGGTGAGTGCAGACAATGCTTTAATGATCGGGGATAACCTGGAGGTCGACATTGCAGGTGCTCAAGGAGCGGGTATAGACCAGGTATATTTCAACCCGGGCAAGCTTGACCACGGGCATAGGCCTACTTTCGAGATCGCCTGCCTGAGCGAATTGATGGACATTCTGTAATTACTCCCTTCTTATCTTGAAAATACAGGCTGTAGACTTGTTTTGGTGACAGGTCGGTTTATATTTTTTTTTTAAGGTAATGTATGCGGTGTCTTGACTTGCAAAAGATATGCTTATATCCTATTTTTGTTTCATCTAATTCT
Source organism: Bacteroidetes bacterium 43-16 (assembly GCA_001897525.1). Classification (GTDB taxonomy): domain Bacteria; phylum Bacteroidota; class Bacteroidia; order Chitinophagales; family Chitinophagaceae; genus Edaphocola. The sequence goes on from MKTB01000008.1 coordinate 218,941, forward strand.
TACACCGGATGCATACATTATTACCTTTTTTACTGGCCATGGTAGCCGCTATCGTGCTGCTGAACATGTGGGCGGCCAAGCTGAAGATTGCCTATCCTATCTTATTGGTGATTGGCGGCCTGCTCATCAGTTTTATTCCCGGTCTGCCCATCGTGAAAATAAACCCGGACCTTATTTTCCTGATCTTCTTACCGCCGCTTTTATTTGAAGCTTCCTGGTCTGTTTCTTTCAAAGAGATGAGGAAGTGGTGGCGGATCATTACCAGTTTTGCTTTTTTAGTGGTTTTCTTTACGGCACTTTCGGTGGCCGTTGTAGCCAATCACTACATTCCCGGCTTTACGATTGCCTTAGGCTTTCTCCTGGGTGGCATTGTATCTCCGCCAGATGCCGTAAGTACGGGTGCCATCACCAAGTTTGTGAAAATTCCCCGGTCTACATCGGCTGTTTTGGAGGGCGAAAGTTTATTGAATGATGCCTCTTCCCTGATTATTTTCCGCTTTGCCCTGGTAGCTGTGGGCACCGGCCAGTTTGTGTGGCAGGAGGCGGTTACAGGTTTCCTGTGGATGGTTTTCGGAGGTGTAGGGGTGGGGCTCTTGCTGGCCTGGATCTTTGTACAGGTCCATAAGCGCCTGCCTACGGAGGCTTCTTCTGATATCGCATTGACGCTTATTGAGCCTTATATTATGTATTGGATCGCCGAAGAACTGCATTGCTCCGGTGTACTGGCTGTGGTGGCAGGAGGACTCTATATGTCTTCCCGTCGTTTGATCTTTCTCAGCAGCAGCAGCCGGATCAGGGGTTATAGCGTTTGGGAAAGCTTCATCTTTATCATTAACGGTATTGTCTTTCTTATTATAGGTCTTGAACTGCCGGAAATTGTTTCCGGTATCCGTGCCGAGGGGATTCCTCTGCCTACAGCGATTGGTTATGGTGTCCTGGTCACGGTAGTGCTGATCGCTGCGCGGATGGTGAGTTCCTATGCGGCAATGCTCGCTACCCGTATATTCAGGCCGGGTGTAATGCCCAGGGCCAATACCCGCAGGCGCACTTTGCTGATGCCCTTATTTATGGGCTGGACCGGTATGCGTGGCGTGGTATCGCTGGCAGCTGCCTTGTCTATACCCGTTGCGTTTGATAACGGGGCCGAGTTTCCGCAACGTAACCTGATCTTGTTTATCACCTTTGTGGCGATACTACTTACCCTGGTGGTGCAGGGGCTTACCTTGCCTTACCTGATCAATCGCTGGAGGATGTTTGATGATTTTATCAATGAAGCTTCAGAGGAATCAACGCGGAAAGAGATGAAGCGCGGATTGAAGCAGCATGTGTATCAATATGTGAAAGAGAAGTATGAGCAGGAAATGAACGGGCATGAAGGCATGCAATTGTTTATGAAGCAATGGGAAGAAAAAGCAAAGGCTGCGGATGATACCTGGATGAATGAAAAAACGAGGGCTATTTTTGTTGAGGTGCTGGAGATACAAAGGGCTTACCTGACGGAATTGAATAAAGATCCGCATATTCATGAAGAGATCATTCGCCAGCAACTGTACCAGATAGACCTGGAAGAAGAGCGCTTGAAAGTGATCTGATGCCATACAAAACCTATAAGATTTCAAAAACCTTATAGGTTTAAGCGGCTTTGCTCCCGGAATGGTGAACTTATTGTGCATCTATAGCTCGTCTTTTCGACCGAGCGATAGCGATTGGAGAAATCTCTTTTAAATTATTAATTGTCTAATGTCAGTAGCAGAGCGGAGACATTTTAATATAATATTTTCAGATTTTTTCGGCTTCATTGTATTGTGCACGGAACCGTGATGTGTCCTGTTGATCCTATAGAAATATGCTTTGAATA
>MKTB01000009.1 GCA_001897525.1 Bacteroidetes bacterium 43-16
TAAAGCGGATCAGGCCATTGCGTTCGGGTCTATCTGCTCTTTGAAATTGTGAGGCAAGGTAGAACTCGCCTTTGTAATATTCCAGATCAGCGATAGCTGCACTCCCTGTCCATACGGTATCAAGTCCCGGAAAGGCGCTCCAAGTTGTGTCGTTCCATATGGCAACACCACCAATGGCATGGCCTGCAATTTCTGTAAAAGTACCGGTTACATAGAGCTTGTCATTAATGACCCTTAAATTTTTAACCCCGGGCCTATTGAGATTAGTGGTGTAGCTCGTCCAATTGTTACCATCCCAGCTAGCCAGACCATAGTCACCGCCTACATAGAGTTTGTCATGGTAGCGGACAATATCCTGTATGAAGCTGGTAGGGGCATTGGGCAAAAGGTCAAAATCAGTGCCATCGAAGGTGATGATATTAACGGTGTCCCCGTTCACTTTTATAAAATACCCACCTATATAACTCTTGTCGGTTATCGAATCGTAATACATGACATTAATGTCCCGTGCACCATTTCGGTGAATGCTTACCTGGTTAAAGGTATTCCAGAGTGTACTTTGTGCCCTGATTTGTGCTGTTCCGGCAAGCTGGAGCAGGGTATAGAGCAACAGGTATCTTGTGAAATATTTCATCTATTTACAATTTAGTCATTTTATGGGTAATATGTACATTTTCCCCGGTGATCGTGATATAAAACCGGCCTGCCGGCAATGCAGAGCAGTCCAGGTTAAAGGCATTAAGGCCGGCATGTAATAGTTGAGGTATACTGCGCAGCAGGCGACCATTCTGATCATATATTTGTATCTGCACAGGCCTGTTTTTGTTGCTGCTAATACCCAGGTGAGTACTGTGCTGCACCGGGTTGGGGTATAAGGTACAGGTTATGTCCCCGCTCTTGCGGCCCTCTTTAATGCCGGTGGGCAGGCCATCTATTTTAAAGCGCGAGATAAAGGCATCATAATTAGCGCTATAAGGCTGCGTACCCATATAATAAGCCTGGTCGCAATAGGAATTGGGGATCATGCTGCCGGGAATGCAGTAGATATAAGGTGCATTGGTCGAATTGGTCTGGCCGGTGAGGTAGAGATAAGGATACTGTACACACAGCCCTGTGGGAAAGTCATGTTCGTAATCCATGGTATTGGGCGTGCTGCCGCCTCCGAAATAGGTAGACCAGGTCAATTGCTCATGGGCATCCAGGCTCATGATATAGCTGTCCCATTGAGTGGTGCCTCCTGCATTAGATGCATTCTGGGCCTGCAGGTAAGCCCCATTTGCCGCTGTTACCGAAAGGTTGATGCCTGCTATATGGGTCGTGGTGTAGATCCGGTCCCCGTCCAGGACCAGGTTGGCAGCTCTAAAACTCCTGGAAAAATCGGTTTCCTGGGCGCTTGAGGTCGTATTGTTAAAGGCTAAAGGGGTACTCCAGAGCAGCCTTCGGTCCGGGGAGAATTTCATCAGGGTATTGGTGCTTGCAGGTGTGGAAGGTAATGCCTGGAAATAGGAATGGCCATTATTGTACAAGGGGGTTAAGCCCAGGCTGTTGGGCGCTGCACCCTGGGGCGCATACTGGCTGCTGATATTATATGTTCCGAGGCAGAGCAATTGCCCTTTACTGTTGAAGCTGATGTCCATCAAGCCCTCTACAGAAAAGCCTAAAAGCGTACTCCAGACCAGTTTCCGCTTATCGTTAAATGCAGCAATGAACATATTTTTATTGTAACTGTTATTGCTGTTCTGGAAAAAACTGCCGTCATTAGGGTTGGATAATGGAAAGGAGCAGGTGCTGTGGGCCGAGGCCGGTGAGGGTGATTCGTTCAGCCCGCCATTGTTATTCCAGGTTTGCCCGCCTATATATACTATGTCATCTTTGGTCGTTACCGTAACGATATTGTCCTTGCCGCTGCCGCCAAAGAGGGTGCTCCATACCAGGCTCATGTCCCTCAAGCGGAACTGGGCGATAAAACCATCTTCCCTGTCGACAGCACATTTCTGGTTTTTAAAATAAAAATTATTGTTTGGCCCGGAGTATAAGGGGAAAGAGCCATTGGTCTGCCCATTGGGGCTGTTGGAAAAATTATTGCTGCCCTTGGTATTGCCCACCAGGTAGAGGTATTGCTGTTGCTGATCGATGTGCAGATATTTAATGATGTCATCAGATGTGCCACCGAAATAGGTTTTATATTTTAATTTGCCTAAATTGTCGAAGGAGGCCAGCAGGCCATCAAATTTTGAATGGGGCATCGGGGTGCCGCCCTGCCCGGCATCTTTATCTTGATAAAATTGTGCGTATTGGGGTAATACAGTGCCCGGTATAAGATCATTAGAACAGGTAATCCCGGCTACCCATACTACCCCGGTATTGGCGCTGCTGCTACCGCCTGCATTGGAGGCTAAAGCGGCTACCTGGTCGAGCTTGCTGCCCCCGTAATAAGTGCCCCATTGCCGGGCCGTATTATCAAATTGAGAAATATACCAGTCATAATGGGTATTGCCTACGGGCAAGGTTACGCCGTTTTGTGCGGCAAAATATCGGTTAGGGTCCCAGTGCGACATGGCATGGTATACCGTAGTGCCCTGCCCGCTGCAGATCCGCGCTTCACTTTGCAGAAAGTCGGCCCCGTAATATACACTCCAGTCCATATTCGCCACACCCAGGGGCTGGGGTGTTTCACTACCTATAGCAAGGACCAGCGTATGAGCGGTATTGTAATTGGCGGTAGCCACAGTCACCGTGCCGCTTCCGTTATGATTCCATGCCGGCAGCCATCCCAGAACATTGGTGTTATTGGCATTGTCAATTTCATAGGCATATGCCTGGGCGAGGCTTAATTCCCAGTTGTTGAGGAACATTTTCAGGCTACCATTGGCCAGCAGTGCAATACTGTCCTGCCCCTGGAAGAGCAGAGCTATCTGGTCTGGGTCTCCTCCCGGCTTTACCACAAAATACATTTTCATCGCTACACTATTGCTGTACAGGTGCACATCAATGTCGGGGTAGGCATTCTCGTAGACGATACGGGCATAACCATTTACATCGGTTACCCCGTTGGGGCAATGGGGCAGGTAGTAGTTTAAATGGTCCTTTGCTTCTTCATAGGGAATAAGCTGTGCGCAACTTATTTCTTTTTCACGATCACAGGCAAAGATCATATCTATCCGCAGAGCGGTATCTGGCGCATTAGCCTGCGCGGTGTCCCCAACCATGGTCCTGGTAAATGCAATACCCTCCTGCATCAGGAATGTTTTGGGAAAACCCTGTTCTGTGTAGTATAAAACATCATTACGCAGGTTACCGGCATTATCAATGATCTGTCCTTTGTTTTCATAATAGAAATTAGCGTTGGAAGGTGCTTGCGGGTTGGGTTCGGGTAAAGTCGATTGTGCGGTGCAGTAATGTGCGGCTGCCAGTAAGAGCAGCAGGATGCAATTCTTTTTCATTTGTAGTTTTTTGTAGGTTTAGCATGTAAATGTATAATGAAAAATAATATATTGCAAGTGTGTAGGGCATAATATTGGCTTAGTATGAACCCGTTTTTTTTAAGTAATTGTGATTGAATAAATTAGCATTAATAATATTTCTTTCCCGGGGAGGGAAAAGGCGTTAAAGTTCATTTATTGTATCTTTAATGGATGAGTTTACACTTGAACTATGATCATTTGAGTCCTGCCGAAGCGATTGCGATCCAGCAGGAGATGCGGGAGCAGGTCAACTTGCAGCCCCTGGATATACAGCCCCGTTATGTAGGAGGTGCCGACATTTCTTTCAATAAATATGAAGATACCGTCTATGCCGGGATCATTGTCCTTAAATATCCCGGGATGGAGCAGGTGGGACAAGTGACGATCATCTCCAAAACACAGTTTCCTTATATCTCTGGTCTGCTGGCTTTCCGTGAGGTTCCTGCATTGCTCCTGGCTTGGGACCAGCTGAAGATAAAGCCTGATGTAATGATCCTGGACGGGCAGGGTATCGCCCACGAGCGGCGCATGGGTATTGCAACGCATTTTGGCTTATTGAAAGACGTACCAGCTATTGGTTGCGCTAAAAGCAGGCTTACGGGGACTTATAAAGAACCTGCAAACATTGTTTTCGGGGAGGAACCGCTGATCCATCAGCAGGAACAGGTCGGGGTAGCCTTAAGAACAAAGCTGAACTGCAAGCCGGTCTTTGTGTCGCCGGGGCATAAGGTAAGCATCCGGCAAAGTGTGGAAATCATTAAGCACTGTACCCGTAAATACCGTATTCCAGAACCTACCAGGCTGGCACACCTCCTCGTCAATGATGCCAGGATAAGGGCAAAAAATAATACGCAGTACAATTTATTTGAATAAGGATCTTCAAAACTTTAAGGCCCAGAATTCTTTTCAACAGGTCTATACATTGATCCTTTTGTGGCCATCATGTTCATTTAATCGCATTTTTTGTTTAAAATTGCAATTCGTTACATGCTTTACTCAACAAGCAAGCGCTCTATTTTAATGACTATTTTGTACACGAAACGATTATACCTGTGCTTTGCAATCTTGTTGTGGGCTCAATCTTTATCTGCACAAACAAATGAGCAATGGGAGGGCGTAGGCATCGAGAGCAATTACTTTCATAGCAATATGATGCGTCATAGTAAAAAGATCACAGCTCCCCTGGCCCAAAATACCTCTGCCTTTGAACTAAGCCTGACCAAGAAATTTAAAGGGACCAGGGACTGGCAAATTCGCCGGGGATACCCGGAAGCCGGTGTAGGCCTTTTTTATTTGAACTATAACAACAGGAATCTATACGGAGAGGTATTCGCAATCGTTCCTCATTTAAGATTGCGCATCATCACCAAAGAACGTTTTACCTGGTCGCTGAGGGCCGGTATGGGCTTTGGGTATGTGACGAAACCGTACCAGAGAGTGCCTCACAATAACCTGGAAAATGAAACCATTGGCGGAAATGTCAATAATTTTACTCCCCTGCAAACTGACCTTCGGTATATCTTCAATAAACATCTGGAGTTCCAGGCCGGTGCTCACCTGATCCATGTTTCCAATGCCTCTTTCAGAAGACCCAATTTCGGGATCAATATCTGGGGTGTCCAGGCCGGGGTCCGGTACTTCCCGGTGACCAATAAGCCGCAAAGGATAGAAAGACCTTTACCGCAACTGAAAAACAGGATACTGGTATATGCTAAAGGGAGTATTGCCTTTATTGAAAAGGATATGCCCGACGGCGGACTGAACAGGGTCTATAATGCAGGTGTATTTGCCACCAAAAGATACCTGGGCAAAAATAAAGTGATCCTCGGTGCAGATTATACTTACAATACCGCGATGTATGCCAATTTGAAATACAACCAGCGCCATATAGGTGAGGAGAATAAATATTCAAGCCAAAGCTCCGTATTCTTAGGGAATGAATTTGAGTTCAATCGCTTTGGGATCGTATTGCAGGCGGGTTATTACCTGACGAAAATTGATCAGCAGACGGAAAAATATTACCAAAAGATCGGTGGTAATTTTTATTTTTACAAGAGTGAAAAGGGTATCCTGAAAGAAGGGATCTTTTCGCTCTTACTTAAAGCCCATACCAACCGGGCTGAACTTTTAGAACTAGGCTTGAATTTCGGATTTTAGTACTTTATGACAAGACCATTACCGCAGAACGTATTTACCACTGCTCCTGATTGGGAAGAAGCCGCTTTTACAGAGGCACATCAATCACCTGTACCCACTTCCATCCGGCTCAATCCTTTTAAACCTGCCGATATTCCATTTGAAAGTAAAGTGCCCTGGAGCACTTATGGCCGCTACCTGCAGGAGCGTCCACGTTTTACACTCGATCCCTTATTTCATGCAGGGGCCTATTATGTACAGGAGGCCTCCTCTATGCTGATTGAACAGGCATTCCGGCAAATAGCAGATACTTCAAAACCCATAAAGGCACTGGACCTCTGTGCAGCACCAGGCGGTAAGAGCACTTTGCTGGCCTCCTTACTCAAAGAGGAAGACCTGCTGATCTCCAATGAAGTGATCCAGACAAGGGCCGGGATACTGGTAGAAAACATGACAAGGTGGGGACAGCTGAATACCTGGGTGACGAATAATGACCCTAAAGATTTTCGCAGGCTGGACGGCTTCTTTGACCTGATGCTGGTGGATGCACCTTGTAGTGGCTCGGGATTATGGCGTAAAGACCCTAAAGCTATTGATGAGTGGAGCCCGGCAAATGTCAATTTATGTAAAGAGCGGCAACAGCGCATTCTGGCAGATGCCTTGCCTGCTTTGAAAAAAGAAGGAATACTCATCTACGCGACCTGCTCCTTCTCCCCGGAAGAGAACGAGCAAATGGTAGACTGGCTGGTAAAAGAACAGGGGTTAACAGGTTTAAGCCTGGAATTGGATGCCTCCTGGGGGGTAACGGAAACAATCGCTGATCAATCGCAGGCAAAAGGCTACCGCTGCTATCCCTGGAAAATGAAAGGAGAAGGCTTTTTTATGGCAGTCTTCAGAAAGAATGAGGGTAATGTAGCCGAACAGCTATGGACGGGCAGCAGCAAGACTAAAGCAGATGAAAAACAGATGAGGCAACTCACTCAGCTCTTCCAGCCTTTTCTGAACGTGCCCTTTGCATTGTTGCAGCACCAGGAAATGAACTATGCTTTACACCCGGAGCATAGGCAACATTGGGCAGGTTTAAAAAGTAATCTATACATTAAAAAAGCAGGTACTGCTCTAGGCCAATTGCTCAAGGATATTGTGCCCGAACATGACCTGGCCATGAGTATCCATTTAGCAAAGGAGGTACCCAGGGTGCAGCTCGATCACCAGGAAGCCTTGCACTTTTTGAAAAAGGAAGCGGTACAAACCGATAAAGGATTTAAAGGATGGCAGGTAGCCAGCTATCAGCACCTGGGACTGGGCTGGGGAAAGTGGATGCCCAACCGGATGAACAATTACCTCCCTAAAAGCCACCGCATCAGGATGGATATAGACTAATGACGGGTTTTGGCATAGAAATACATCAACAGGCAAATTAATACCCCGATGCACAATAAGAGCCAGAAGATATTTTTCTGATACCAGTCGGCACTGCGCTTTTGCTGCTGAATACTGGAAATTTTAAGCTCAATATCATTAAGTTGCTGCCCCAGTGTATGGCTCAGCCGGTCGAATACCTCGTCCCGGAAAGGTTTAGGCAGATCTTTGCCTAAAAAGATAATATAATCTGCAAAAACTTCCTGCTCATTTTCATTTGCCCTGGCCTGGAATAGCGCGCTATTTACCTCATTCATCGCATCCAGCAGGAAAGCCGCCAGGTGATCTTCCAGTATATGAAATTGTTTCTGAATCATTACCGCTTCTGCAAGCCGCTGCAGCCGCTTGATCATGAGTGCGGGGGTAAGGGCCTGGCCCTGGTAAAATGTTTTTTTCTGGGAAAGCCATAACTCTGTATCATAAGCTTTCCGGAGTTCCGGATTTGTAAGCGTCTGGTAGGCCTCCTGTATCAGCAGGTAATGTGCCTGGCTGAAGCTGTTGCCCGTGCTTTTGTCCGGGTGGTATTGCATGGCTAATTTTCTGAACGATTTTTTTATCGTCAGGAGATCAGCATCTGCCGGGATTTCTAATATTTGATAATAAGTGGCCGCCAAAAAAGGATATTGTCATCATACCTATGATGCACAAAAAATAAAGATAGGCATTCTGCAGCGATATGGAATATTTTGGTCCTGAATAAAATTTCCCTTTGCCTTTTGATTTCTAATAGCAGAATATTATCTTTGGTAAAATTTGAGAATAAACTACTATCATTATGCAGAAGCATTTACTAAGTTTTGGTCTTTCGGCAATTCTATTATCGGGCGCGGTTTTTGGGATGACTTCTTGTGTCAGGAGTTACAGGTGCGAGTGTAAAATTGCTTATGAAGGTAAGCCCGGACTTCCTACTTCACCTCCGAGAGAGTATGAAATAAAAGATACCAACAAAAATGCGAAAAGCTTATGCCAGGGAGCCTCTAAGACTTATACAGATATGGGTATCGTGACCATAGAAACTTGTGATTTGAAATAATTTTAATGATCATATAAAGAAGAAAGACATTCCCGTTGGAATGTCTTTCTTCTTTTATTTTATACCCTGCTTTATTTTAAGCAAAAGATTTTAAACGTTTGATCAGCTCAGATCCCGGAGCACCACCGGTATGTCTCCATAATAATTCCCCTTTTTTGAAGATCATTAAGGTAGGGATTGATTGTACCTGGTACTGTCCGGCGATTTCCTGGAACTTGTCTACGTCGATCTTTACGATCCTTGCAGTGTCGCCCATTTCATGTTTTACATTATCCAGCACCGGTGCCATAGCCTGGCAAGGTCCGCACCATGTTGCATAAAAGTCAATTAAAACCGGTTGCTCACTATTGATCAATTCCTGGAACTTATCTTGCATACTATTTCTTTTTAAAATTTATAAATACTTCAGCTTCTTTTCTGGGAGCAATGCTGTTGTAGCAGGCTTCCATCTTTTTAATTTCAAAAAGTGTGCCAAAATAGTCTTTATACTCTTCTGCGGTACCACCAAATGGAGGTCCTGCCTGTTCAAATGTCCTGTTGAATAAAACACCTGCAATTTGTCCGTTCTCCTTTAATAAAGATGCCGTTTTAGCTGCATAGGCCTGCCTTAATGCCGGGTTCAGGGCGCAAAAAAAGGTTTGCTCAATGATGAGGTCATATTGTGCTTCATGGCTGAAAAAATCTCCCTGCAATACGTTTATTGCTGTGCAATCCCGGTATTTCTCCTCCAGTTGATGTACTAAAGTCTCAGAAATGTCGAGTAAAGTAATATTACTGAATCCCAGTTGTACCAGGGTTTCAGCTTCATAAGCATTGCCACATCCGGGAATTAAGATCTTAATGTCTTTATCCTTTACAGTCTGCATATATTCCACGATGGCAGGAGCTGCATGGCCTATATCCCAGCCGGTTGCTGCCTCTTGCCAGCGTTTGTCCCAATAGTTTCCGTCTACCAGCTTTGCTGTTTCCATTACAGTACTTTAGATTGGCAGATAAAATCAGATACCGGAACGGTGGTGTTTTTGATAGCATTAAAGCCACCATCTACTTCAGTGAAATTTCTGATGCCGCGGGCTTGCAATATACTCGCTGCGATCATGCTCCGGTAACCCCCGGCGCAGTGCAGGAAGAAATGCTCTTGTGGCAGGTCTGCTGCCCATTCATTGATCGCGGCCAAAGGTCTTAAGTAAGCTTCATGCACATGCGAAGCCTCATATTCACCCTCTTTACGTACATCTATAACCGTATTGCCTTCCTCGAAGCGTGCTGCAAATGTTGCTGCATCGATGCGGTCCACAGTATCAGTTTCTTTTCCGCTGTTTTGCCAGGCTTCAAATCCGCCCTGCAGGTAACCCGCTACCTGGTCGAAACCTACACGGCTCAGGCGGGTAATCACTTCCTCCTCCATGCCTTCATCGGTAACCAGCAACAGGGGTTGTTGTACATCTACGATCATAGCGCCTACCCAGGGGGCAAAGTCGCCTTTAATGCCTATATTAATGGAATTAGGTATAAATCCTTTGGAAAAAACACCACTGTTACGGGTATCCAGTACCAGGGCTCCTGTGTTCTCTACTGCTGCTTCGAAAGCATCAGGGTCCAGCGGTGTTTTAGCCTTGTTCAATACGGTTTCAAAATTTTCGTAGCCCAGTTTGTTCATCGCTACATTCATGCCAAAATATCCCGGAGGCGGTAAAAGCCCCTCGGTTACGGCTTTTACAAAACTTTCCTTATCCGCCTGGTTCAGGGCATAGTTGGTTTTTTTCTGGTTGCCCAGGGTATCCACCGTTTCTTTCTGCATATTTTTACCACAGGCAGAACCTGCACCATGTGCCGGGTAGACCGTCACATCGTCTGCTAAAGGCATTATTTTGGCCTGCAGGCTTTCATATAACATACCTGCAAGGTCTTCCATCGTCAGGTCAGCTGCTTTCTGGGCCAGGTCCGGGCGGCCCACATCTCCGAGGAATAAAGTGTCGCCGCTGAACAGGGCAACGTCTATACCGTTTTCATCTTTCAGTAAGTAACAGGTACTTTCTAAAGTATGGCCGGGTGTATGTAAGGCAGTGATGGTGATATTGCCGATTTTGAAGGTCTGGTTGTCTGCTGCAATGAGTGCATCAAAGGCCGGTTGTGCGGTAGGGCCGTATACCACAGGTGCGCCGGTAGCTTTGCTCAGGTCCAGGTGACCCGATACAAAATCAGCATGAAAGTGTGTTTCGAAAATATATTTTAAACTGACCTGGTCTTTCTTTAAGCGCTCCAGGTAAGGTTTGGTTTCTCTCAGGGGATCAATAATAGCTGCTTCGCCGTTGGAGACAATATAGTAGGCACCTTGTGCCAGGCAGCCGGTGTAAATTTGTTCTATTTTCATTTTTCTTTTTTTATATGGTTAGCTACAGCAAAATCTGTGCCTTGTATATTCTATCAAAGTTCGGAAAATACTGCGGTAATTGAAAAGCTCAATTTGATTTTTAACGTATTAAAATAGTCCTGCCCTAATTGGAGCAGGACTATGAGGGAATATCGACTAAGCTTATGCTTTTTTTCCTTTATTTTTAAAATATTCTTCTGCCGTGAGTTCCAGGTCTTCATAAAAGTCTTCCCCGTATTTACGGATGAGTGGTTCTTTTAAGAATTGATATACAGGAACTTGTAGCTTTTCTCCTAAACTGCAGGCCGGGCTGCAGATGCTCATATTAGGTTCGTAATTGAGCGCATGGAAATTTTCATTTTCTACTACCCTGATCGGGAATAAATGGCAACTGATGGGCTTTTTATAGTCGGTTTTGCCTTCGTAATAAGCTTTTTCTATAGCGCATTTGATAAAACCTTGTTCGTCATAATAACCATAGACACATATGCCCTCATCAATGGTGGGTGTAACAATGTCATGTTCCTCATCAAAAGTATAAGCGCCTTCTGCTTCAATGATCTTCCTGGCCCTGGGCAGCAGGTCGTTTTTTATGATCGGGTAGAGGTCTTCGATGATATTGGCTTCTTCCATCGTAATGGGCGCTCCGCAATCGCCTACCTCACAACAGGCCCCTTTACACCTGTTGAGGTCACAAACAAATTTGTTGTCAAATATTTCGTCGCTGATTAAGATATCTTCTATTGCCACCACGGGTGTTTTAATTTTTTACAAAATTAAGACAAAAATATATCTTGTAGCTTGTTGAAGTATTCGAGGGAAGGGTATCGACTATATTTACTTTGCAGCTATTGCTCCTGCAGGCTTGCCGATTTTAATTACATTTGATGGAATAAAAATAAGATTATGCCAAAAGTTCATGTTTTAGATGTGGTATTTCAAGGCCAGGAAGAAGCCATAGCAGCTTATTTGATCGAGACCTCCGCAGGCCCGGTATTGATAGAGGCCGGTCCGGAAAGTACCTTTCCGGCACTGGAGCAGGCGATCCTGGATAAAGGGTTTCAGCTTGCAGCTATTCAGCATGTCTTCTTAACACATATTCACTTCGATCATGCAGGGGCAGCCTGGAAATTTGCGGAGCATGGTGCAAAGATCTATGTGCATCCTGCAGGACTGCCTCATCTGAATGCACCGGAAAAACTCTGGTCTTCGGCGAAGCAGATCTATGGTGAGCAGATGGAAGCGCTTTGGGGCGATATGCAGCCTATTCCTTTGGAACAATTGGTGGCAGCAGATGACCAGGATGTATTTGAGATCGGGGACCTGAGCCTGAAAGTGATCTATACACCGGGACATGCGGTGCATCATAATGCGTATAAAATGGGGGATGATATTTTTACCGGTGATGTTGGTGGTGTTAAGATCGAAAACGGCCCTGTAGTGCCACCTTGTCCGCCGCCGGATATTAATATTGCTTTATGGAAGGCTTCTATCGCTAAGCTGAGAGCAGAGCAGCCCAAAGGGCTCTACCTGACTCATTTTGATTACCATACCGACCCGGACACGCATTTTGATGCCCTGGAAAAAGTGCTGGACGAGTGGGCAGGTTTCATTAAACCATTCTATGAGCAGCAAATACCTTCCGAGGAGATCGTTCCCCGGTTTATGGCTTATATCAAACAAAGTTATGAAGCTGCCGGGCTATCAGAAAGCCTGCAAAAGATCTATGAATATGCCAATCCCAGCTGGATGTCGGTAAACGGCCTGTTGCGTTACTGGAAACTTAAAGAGCAGGGAAGGATTTAGATTGTTTTTCTTGGGTCGTCATTTCGACTGGAGCGTAGCGAAATGGAGAAATCTCCTGAATATTTTTATAATAGAGATTTCTCCACTCCATAAATTCCTTCGTTCCTCGAAATTTCTTCCGGTCGAAATGACGCCTTTTGGACAGATTATTCTATTTCTTTAGTTGATCGCCTGGTGAGGTGCCAGCATATTTTTGGGATCGAGGATCTCGTCCAGCTTTTCCTGGGAAAGCAGTTGATGCTCAAGTACGAGGTCGTACACACTTTTTCCTGTTTCCAGGGCTTCTTTGGCGATCTTGGTGGAATTTTTATAACCAATATATGGATTCAGCGCAGTAACAATACCGATGCTGTTTTTGACCATATTCAGGCAAACTTCTTTATTGGCGGTAATGCCTACAACACATTTTTCTACCAGGGTGACTAAAGCATTACCCAGGAAGTTGATGTTCTCCATAATAGAGTGACACAATACCGGCTCCATCACATTGAGTTGCAACTGGCCTGCTTCGGCAGCAAAGGTTACGGTAAGATCATTACCGATCACTTTATAGCAGACCTGGTTCACCACTTCGGGGATCACCGGGTTCACTTTGCCGGGCATAATAGAAGAGCCGGGTTGCATAGGCGGCAGATTGATCTCATACAGGCCTGCGCGCGGACCGGAAGACAGTAAACGCAGATCGTTACAGATCTTGGAAAGCTTCACTGCCATACGCTTCATGGCAGAAGAGTAGATCACATAAGACCCGGTATCTGGTGTGGCCTCTATAAGGTTAGGTGCAGCAATAAAGGGTATGCCCGATATGTCGGCCAGGTTTTGGGCACATAGTTTTGAGTAGCCGATGGGTGCATTGATACCCGTCCCGATAGCCGTAGCACCCATATTGATCTCTACGAATAGCAGGGCATTATTGTTCAGTTTTGAAATATCTTCTTCCAGGGTCGCAGCAAAAGCCTCAAACTCCTGTCCTAAGGTCATCGGTACGGCATCCTGCAACTGCGTTCTCCCCATTTTCAGGATATCAGAAAATTCCAGTCCTTTAGCCCGGAAAGCGCTTACGGCATTTTCCAGTTTTTCGACCAGCTTTTCATTCATGAGGTATAAGGCCAGCTTAATTGCTGTAGGGTAGGCATCATTAGTAGACTGAGAAAGATTGACATGATCGTTGGGGGAGCAATACTGGTAAGCCCCTTTGGGATGGCCCAGTATTTCCAATGCCCGGTTGGCGATGACTTCATTGGCATTCATGTTGACCGAAGTGCCTGCACCGCCCTGTATCATATCTATGGGGAATTCCTGGTCAAACTTACCGTTGATGACCTCATCACAGGCCTGGTCTATAGCGGTATAGATATCCTGCGGAAGCTCGCCCAGCGTGAAATTGGTCAATGCCGCAGCTTTCTTTACCAGTCCGAGTGCTTTTATAAATTCCGGGTAGGAAGACAGGTGTTGGTTAGAGATTTTGAAATTATTGATGGCCCTTTGTGTCTGAACCCCGTAATACGCATCTTTAGGGACATTTAATTCGCCCAACAGATCGGATTCTTGTCTAAATTCCATGATATATTTTTAAGAAATTTGAATAAAGAAATTGGTGGCCAAAGCTAGCCAAAATTTGAGTCACCAAAAGGTAATTTAGTTTTAATTAAGGATTGGTAAAAGGAACGGTAAGATTTTATTTTCGCTTTAAAATCAATATAAATATCTCCTATAAATGCCGTAACTTTGCATCCTTGTTTTTTATATGAAGAATATTCGTAATTTCTGTATTATTGCCCACATCGACCATGGGAAGTCTACCCTGGCCGATCGTTTATTGGAACATACCAAAACTATCTCTGAACGTGAGATGCAAAATCAGGTTTTGGATGATATGGACCTGGAACGGGAGAAGGGCATCACTATTAAGTCTAAAGCCATCCAGGTAAAATATATCAAAGATGGTGAAGAATATATTTTGAACCTGATCGATACCCCCGGTCACGTGGACTTCTCTTATGAAGTATCCCGTGCCCTGGCGGCTTGTGAAGGAGCTCTGTTGCTGGTAGATGCCTCCCAGGGTATCCAGGCGCAAACCATTTCCAACCTGTACCTGGCCATTGGTAATGACCTGGAGATCATCCCGGTGATCAATAAAGTGGATATGGATGGTGCAATGATCCCTGAGGTGACCGACCAGATCGTAGACCTGATCGGTTGCAAGCCAGAAGATATTATCCTGGCGAGCGGTAAGAGCGGTATTGGTATTGAAGATATCTTGCATGCTGTAGTGAACCGTATCCCGGCCCCTAAGGGCGAGCCAGAAGCACCGCTGCAGGCTTTGATCTTTGACTCTGTGTTTAACCCATTCAGGGGAATTATCGTGTATTACCGTGTATTGAACGGATCGATCAAAAAAGGAGATAAAATTAAATTTATCAATACCGGTAAAGATTATGAGGCGGATGAGGTAGGTACTTTAGGTTTGGGATTGATCCCTAAACCGGAAGTGAAAACCGGTGATGTAGGTTATATCATTACAGGTATCAAGAATGCAAGGGAAGTAAAAGTCGGGGATACCATCACTACCTTAGTTAACCCGAGTACGGATTCTATCCAGGGATTTGAAGATGTGAAACCAATGGTATTTGCGGGGATCTTCCCGGTAAATACAGATGAGTTTGAAGAGCTGCGCGACTGTATGGAAAAGTTACAGTTGAACGATGCTTCGCTTACCTTTGAGCCGGAGACTTCACAGGCTCTGGGCTTTGGTTTCCGATGCGGATTCTTAGGTATGCTGCACATGGAGATCATCCAGGAGCGCCTGGAACGCGAGTTTAACCAAACGGTGATCACTACGGTTCCCAACGTAAGCTTTTATGCCTATACCACCCGTGAGCCGGAAAAGAGAATTATCGTTAATAACCCGACAGAGATGCCGGACCCGAGCAAGCTGGCCAGGGTAGAGGAGCCGTTTATCCGTGCGCAGATCATTACCTCGCCTGAGTATATCGGTAATATTATGTCTTTATGCCTGGGCAAGCGTGGCTACCTGATCAACCAGAATTACCTGACTCCGACCCGTGTGGAATTGATTTTTGATATTCCCCTGGCAGAGATCGTATTTGACTTCTACGATAAATTAAAATCGAATACACGCGGATATGCTTCTTTCGATTACCAGCCTTTGGATTACCGCGAAAGTGATATTGCCAAGATGGATATCTTATTGAACGGAGAAAAAGTGGATGCTTTAAGTGCCCTGATTCACAGGGACCGCGCACATGATTTTGGCCGGAAATTATGTTCCAAACTGAAAGAATTGCTGACCCGTCACCAGTTCATGATCGCGATACAGGCAGCCATTGGCGCTAAGATCGTAGCCCGTGAAACTATTTCTGCAATGCGTAAGGATGTAACTGCTAAATGTTATGGTGGTGATATCTCCCGTAAACGTAAATTACTGGAAAAACAGAAAGAAGGTAAAAAACGTATGCGCCAGATCGGTAATGTAGAGGTGCCGCAAGAGGCCTTCTTAGCCGTATTGAAACTGGATGATTAAAAGATTGTTTTATAGCATAATATAAGCAGGCCTGAAAAGAGCCTGCTTTTTTATTGGGGATATATAACAAAATATTTGGTGAATAGCTGTTGTTGGCTTACTTTCGCAACGATTAGTTCTTATAAATCAACGAAAATGTTATCAAGAAAGGTGGAGGGATTAGACCCTGTGAAACCTTAGCAACCCTTTGTCCTGCAAAGAAGGTGCTACATTCTAGCCATTATGGATAGATAACAACAGACTTAACTCTACTTTCTTTTTTCCATTTTCCGGTTTAAACAACATTATCCACGCTAAGGGCTTAACCTCCTTAGGAGATCATTTGCGTCTGTTACTCATAGAGCAACAATCAACGTACTGTATCTGTCGTGGACTGGTGTAAGTGCTATTCATACGGATACCACAGCTATAGCTGTTAAAAATGAAAAAATGAAAAAGGATATAAAAGAATTACTAAAGGAACGTATCGTTATTCTGGACGGGGCCATGGGCACCATGCTGCAGCAATATACATTTGATGAAGCGGCCTTCCGCGGGGAGCGCTTCAAAGACTGGCATATGCCGGTAAAAGGGAATAATGACCTGCTGTCTCTTACCCAGCCCGATGCCATTCGTACCATTCACAAGAAATATTTTGATGCCGGTGCTGATATTGTAGAGACGAATACGTTTTCTTCTACTACGGTTGCCATGGCAGATTATGATATGCAGGAACTGGTCTATGAGCTCAATAAGGTGTCTGCAGAACTGGCACAGGAGGCCGCAAAACTATATATGGAGGAGCATCCCGGCTCCAGCAAGTATGTGGCAGGAGCTATGGGACCAACGAACAAAACGACAAGTATGTCTCCTGATATCAATAACCCGGCCTTCAGAGCGATTTCTTTTAACGAGTTGAAGGAAGCATACATCGGGCAGGTAAATGGTTTGCTGGACGGAGGTGTTGACCTGCTGTTGGTAGAAACTATTTTCGATACCCTAAATGCAAAAGCAGCCTTGTTCGCGATTGAAGAGGTAAAGGAAAGCCGTGGTATTGACATTCCTGTAATGGTGAGTGGGACTATTACGGATAATTCGGGCAGAACACTTTCCGGGCAAACGCCGGAGGCCTTCCTGATTTCTCTGGAGCATTTCCCTATTTTAAGTATCGGTTTTAACTGCGCATTGGGGGCAAAGCAACTGGAACCTTACCTGGAAGTATTGTCTAATAATACAAATATCGCCATATCAGCTTATCCGAATGCAGGTCTCCCGAATGCCTTTGGTCTTTACGATGAGACACCTGATCTGATGGGTGAGCAGATTGAAGCTTATTTAGAAAAAGGATTAATTAATATTATAGGAGGTTGTTGCGGCACTACGCCGGAGCACATCAGCGCGATTGCTGAGTTGGCCAAAAAATTTGCTCCCAGGGCATTAAACACAAAGCTGGTTTAAGCACTATATGAAACAATTAAGATTAAGCGGACTGGAAGCCTTATTGGTGACTCCCCAGAGCAATTTTATAAATGTGGGGGAGCGAACCAATGTGGCCGGTTCCAAGAAATTCCTGAGACTGATTAAAGAAGGCAATTATGCCGAAGCATTAGACATCGCCCGTGACCAGGTAGAAGGCGGGGCACAGGTGCTCGATGTGAATATGGACGATGGTTTACTGGATGGTAAAGAAGCGATGGTCAACTTTTTGAACCTGATCGCCTCAGAGCCTGATATAGCCCGTATCCCGGTCATGGTGGACAGTTCTAAATGGGAAATATTAGAGGCCGGTCTGCAGGTCTTGCAGGGCAAGGGGATAGTGAATTCCATCAGCCTGAAAGGTGGTGAGGAAGAATTTATCCGCCAGGCAAAGCTGGTGAAAAGGTATGGGGCGGCCGTGATCGTCATGGCCTTTGATGAAGACGGGCAGGCAGATAATTACCAGAGGAGGATCGAGATCGTAAAACGCTCTTATGATATCCTCACGCAGGTAGTACAGTTTAAGGAAGAAGACATCATTTTTGACCTCAATATTTTCCCGGTGGCTACCGGCCTGGACGAGCACCGCAGGAATGCCCTGGACTTTTTTGAGGCGACGGCCTGGGTGAAGAAAAATTACCCGGCCACACACGTGAGTGGCGGTGTAAGTAATGTGTCTTTCTCCTTCCGGGGTAATGATGCGATAAGAGAGGCCATGCACGCCGTATTCTTATATCATGGCATCCGGGCGGGTATGGAGATGGGTATTGTGAACCCGAGCTTACTCACGGTGTACGATGAGGTGCCTAAGGACTTGCTGGTCCTGATTGAAGATGTGATGCTGGACCGTAATGAAGAGTCTACGGAAAAGCTGATCCAGTATGCGGAGCAGCATAAGGGAGGTAAAAAAGAGAAAGTTGAAAACCTGGCCTGGCGCGACTTGGCAGTACAGGAGCGTATTACACATTCCCTGGTTAACGGGATTGATAAATTTGTGGATGAAGATGCCGAGGCTGCAAGACTCCTGGTGAGTAAGCCTCTTGAAGTGATCGAGGTTTTCCTGATGAATGGTATGAATGTAGTGGGAGACCTGTTTGGTTCCGGGAAAATGTTTTTACCCCAGGTGGTGAAGTCGGCACGTGTGATGAAGAAGGCGGTAGCTTACCTGCAGCCCTTTATCGAGGCAGAAAAAGACAAAGCCAGGCCGAGCGCCGGGAAAGTGTTGATGGCTACGGTAAAAGGAGATGTGCATGATATTGGTAAGAATATTGTAAGTGTGGTACTGGCTTGTAATAATTACGAGATCGTGGACCTGGGTATTATGGTGCCTGCGGATAAGATACTGGAAAGAGCAATCGCAGAGCAAGCCGATATCATTGGCCTGAGCGGACTCATCACCCCCAGCCTGGATGAGATGGTGCATGTGGCGGCTGAAATGGAGCGCCTGAATTTAAATATTCCCCTGATGATAGGTGGTGCTACTACTTCTAAAGTGCATACAGCGGTAAAGATCGATGCCAGGTACTCTGAGCTGGTGGTGCATGTCAATGATGCTTCCAGGGCTGTAGCGGTGGTGAGCAATATATTAAGCAAAGAGAATGGCGGAGCTTTTAAACTGAGTGTGAAAGAGGATAATGCCCATGTGCGGTCCGTGTTCCTGAGGAATGTGAACCAGAAAGAATACCTGGGACTGGAACAGGCCCGTGCCAATGCGCTCCGGTTAGAGTTTAATGAAAATAATATTGTACGCCCGAGACAATTGGGCATACAGGTATTCCAGGAGCAGGACCTGGGGGTACTGGCGACCAATATTGACTGGGCACCATTCTTCAGAAGCTGGGACCTGCACGGTAAGTTTCCTGATATTTTGGAAGATGAGGTGGTAGGCAAGCAGGCTAAAGAACTTTATGCAGATGCTTTACACTTACTGGATAAGATCATCCGGGAGAAATGGTTTACGGCCAAGGCCGTATTTGGCTTGTTCCCGGTAAATGCTGTGGGCGATGATATCGAGGTGTATGATGAAGCGGGAGCAACAGAAGCGGTGTTCTTAACGCTGAGACAGCAGTCTAAAAAAGCAAGTAAGATCCCGAACATTGCCTTATCTGATTTTATTGCGCCTAAGTCTGCAGGTATATTGGATTATATGGGTTGCTTCTGTGTGACCGCAGGTTTTGGTGCCGATGAAAAGGCTAAGGAATTTGCAGATGCTCATGATGATTACAATGCGATCATGGTAAAGGCGCTGGCAGACCGTTTTGCAGAAGCCTATGCAGAGTTTCTACACACCGAAATACGTAAAAAATACTGGGGCTATGCAATGGATGAAAGCCTGGAGCTGGAAGCCATCATAAAAGAGCAATACAAGGGCATCCGGCCTGCCCCGGGCTATCCCGCCTGCCCGGACCACCTGGAGAAAAGTACGATTTGGAAACTCTTATCGGTAAACGAACATATAGGGGTGGAGCTGACGGAGAGCCTGGCCATGTGGCCTGCTGCAAGCGTAAGCGGTTATTATTTTGCTCACCCGGACAGTAAATATTTCGGACTGGGCCGGATCACGGAAGAGCAGGTGGAAGATTATGCCCAAAGAAGAGGTATATCAAAAGAGCTGGCCATGCAATGGCTGGCCCCCAATCTTGCCTGATCATTAATAATTGATCAGGGACAGATGATCTGCGTTTTGAAAAATAAGGTAACCATACCGGCTTGTACTATTTAGCATTTTCACATCAGCACATTTGCAAATTCACAAATTTATAAAATGAAAGTAACAGAACATATAACTAAAGCGCAGGGCAGCACCTTGTTTTCTTTTGAGATCTTACCACCGCTGAAAGGAGAAACGGTACAGCATATTTACAATACGATAGATACGCTGATCGATTATAACCCGGCATTTATCGATGTGACTTATCACCGCGAAGAGTACGTATTCCTGGAAAGGGAAAACGGCTTGCTGGAAAAGAAAGTTGTGCGTAAGCGACCCGGTACGGTGGGGATATGTGCCGCTATTCAGAATAAATATAAGGTAGATGCGGTACCGCATATCTTATGCGGTGGCTTTGACCAGGAAGATACAGAGAATTTCCTGATCGATCTTGACTTCCTGGGGATTGACAATGTGCTGGCTTTGCGCGGAGATGCAATCAAAAGCGAAATATATTTTAAGTCGGAGCGTAACGGGCACCAATATGCCAATGAACTGGTGACCCAGATCAAGGGCCTGAATAAGGGTACTTACCTGGATGACTACCTGGAGAATAATAACCCGACCAATTTTTGTGTAGGCGTTGCTGCTTACCCGGAGAAACATATGGAGGCCGCCAGTCTGCGCCAGGATATTGTTTACCTGAAACAAAAAATAGATGCCGGAGCCGACTATATCGTCACGCAAATGTTTTTTAATAATGAGGCTTATTTTGACTTTGTGGACAAATGCAGGGCAGCGGGCATCACAGTGCCTATTATTCCCGGGTTGAAACCTATTGCCACAAAAGGACAATTGAGCATGATTCCCCACCGCTTTAAGGTAGACCTGCCGGATGACCTGGTGATGGAGGTATTAAAGTGTAAAGATAACAAGGAAGTGAAGCAGGTTGGGGTAGAGTGGTGCATCGCTCAATGCCGGGAGCTGAAGGCTAAAGGAGTACCTGTATTGCACTTTTACTCCATGGGTAAGAGTGAAAATATAAAGACGATTGTGAACGAAGTGCTCTGATGCATCAATTATCAATTGTCAGAATAATTTTACAAAATAGGGAATAATCATCCTTGAAGCTTTGGAATCGGCCTTTCCGGAGGAAATCCTAAGTATTTTTGTTTGCGAAAAATAAAATTCAAACATGATGATATCAGAACAATTAAAAAGTCAAACCAAAGAACTGCACGATAAAGTAGAGGCAAGTTTAAACTCCAACAGGATCTTTGATCAAACTTATACTATTGATGATTATAAAAATCTTTTGAAGCAGAACGCTTTGCTGATCGCAAAATATGAGCAGGCTGCTATCGAAGTATTGAATGGTGAGTTAGGAACACCGCTTGAACTGGAAAAACGCGTGAAAGCGGAGGTCATGCAATCTGAACTGGAAAACCTGGGCCTGCAATATGATCCTTCTGTAAAGCAGGATACTGAGGGTATCAGCGCAGCCAAGGCTTTAGGTATTTTATATGTTATCGAAGGGTCTACTTTGGGCGGTAATGTGATCGCAAGAGCATTGTCTAAGAACGAGGCTTTCAAAGATGTAACGTTTAACTATTTCTCTTTCTATAAAGATCAGACCGGGCCGATGTGGACCAAGTTTAAAACGGTACTGGATGAGTATGTAACTTCAGAGGAAGCAAAGCAGGAATGTATCGACGGGGCTAACCTGGCTTATGGTACTTTGCTGAACTAATCCCGGCTGAAAGGCTTATAAAATAAGGGTGTCTGCAAGATCTGCAGACACCCTTATCGCTTTTATTGTTTTACCAGTTCCTACCAGATAACAATACGGGAAGCTTCATCAAGGTATAAAGCATCGCCGGGCTTGGTCTGCCAGGCCTCCTGGAATTCTTTTAAATGAGGCATAGGGCCATTGATCCTTTCCTTTGCAGGACTATGCGGATCGGTCAATACCTGCTGGCGCAGGGCTTTCTCGGTAATGTTGGTATGCCATACCTGTGCCCAGCCCAGGAAAAATCTTTGCTGCCAGGTGAAGCCATCAATAGGAGCCGGAGCGCCGTTTTTATCAATAGATTTTTTTAAAGCATAATAAGCAAGTGTCAATCCGCCAAGGTCTGCAATGTTCTCGCCAATGGTCAGCTTACCGTTGATATTAAGCCCGGGAAGTACTTCTTTATGATCGAAGTATTCAATGTATTTATTGGCCAGTGCATCAAAGGCGGTACGGTCGTCTTCAGTCCACCAGTTAGACAGGTTGCCTTCTGCATTGTATTTAGATCCTTTATCATCAAAACCGTGGCTGAATTCATGGCCGATAACGGCTATGATGCCGCCATAGTTGATCGCATCATCTGCATCGGGGTTAAAGAAGGGTGGTTGCAGGATGCCAGCCGGGAATACGATTTCATTATTCATAGGGCTATAGTAGGCATTCACCGTCTGCGGCGACATACCCCATTCTGTTTTGTCCACTTCTTTGCCTATTTTATTCCGCGCTTCGTTCACGCGCCATTGTCTTGCCGCGATAATATTAGCTACCAGGGCATTTGGTTTGATCTCTATCGTGGAGTAATCTTTCCAGGTGTCAGGATAGCCGATCTTATAAGTGAATTCAGCCAGCTTTTTACGTGCTTCTATTTTTGTATTGGCGCTCATCCAGCTCAGTCCGTCAATTCTTTCTCCAAATACCGTGCGCACATTTTCGATCATTTCAGCTACTTTTTTCTTAGAACTTTCCGGGAAGTATTTTGCAGCGAAGAGTTTACCCAAAGGCATGCCCAGTATATTATTGGTGGCTTCGATGGCCCTGTCTTCAAGCGGTTTTCTTTCTTTAACACCTTTCAAAACAGTATTGTTGAAGCGGAAGCTTTCCTGTTGGAACTTGTTGGGGAGGGCAGTGGCAAAGGAATTTAAGAGCAGCCAGCGCTGGTAGGTTTTTAAGGTCTCCAGGTTTTGAGTGGCTAAAAATTTATTAAGATTTTTGATATAATCCGGATGCTGTACGATCACTTCATCAAAATTATAGGCAATAATTTTAAGGTAATTGGTCAGGTCGAGGTTGGTCTGCAGGCTGGCCAGGTCATTTTTCCCGATCTTGTTATATGTTTTTTCCGGATCTCTCAGTTCAACATTGCTCAACTGGAACCCGGCAACTTCCGTTTCAAATTTCAGGATCGCTGCTCCCGGGCTTTTATCTTTCCAGCCGGCCAGGCGGAACATCTCATCGATATGCTGTACCATCTCTTTCCTGATCGCAAGGGAGCTGGAGTCTGTTTTGGTATAAAAGCCTTTTTCTCCTAGTGTGAGGCCACTCTGGTAGAGGTAAACGGCATTCAGTTTACTGTTCTTCCTGTCGGCATTAACGCCAAAACCGAAAACACTGAATATGCCGATATTCGCCAGGTGGGCATTTGTGCTGTTCCACTCTTTGATGTTTTTTGCTTTTGCAATGATGTCTAAATAGGGCTTGATCGGTTGTGTGCCCAGCTTTTCGATCAGTTCTGTGTCCATGTAGGAGCGGTAAAAGTCGGCTATTTGCTGGGATTCAGATCCGGGTTTATTTTTCGGGGTGTTCAATAATTCGCTGATGATATTTTTCAGCCGTACCTCACGGTTTTCCTTGTCCAGGATGCCGAAAGCGCCCCACCGGCTTTCTGTTCCGGGGATGGGATTAGCGGCTTTCCAGCCACCATTGGCAAACTGGTCAAAGTCCACATTAGGATTGGCAGACCGGTCCAGGTCGGTAGCCGGGAATGCAGGCACCTGTGCCATAGCTACATTGGATGAAGCACTGATTAAGGCCAGTGAAAATATCCAGTTTTTAGGTTTTAAAATACTCATGAACAGATTTTTATGTTTAGGTAAGCGCCGCCAAAAATATAAAAAGATTTTTTAAGCGGAAGCGGCTCTGTTTATTTCACAGGTCATTAGCTAAATATATATGTGTGTTTTTGTTTTTTTTAATTAATTTCGTAGGATTATATTTTATTCTAAACACAAATTTTTATGAAGAAGTTGTTAGCTGTTATCTGTATCATATTGGCTACGGTTTTGGTTTGTTCTACATTGCAGAGCTGTGCAGGTGGAAAGCGTGGTAAATATGATTGCCCTAAGATCTAGGAGCGCAGGTAGATAAGCCAATGTGGCGTTGGTCTCTGAGACTTTAACGCACGATTAACCGGACAATATGTTCAAATGCTAAACTTCATGGTTAACTTTGTCATCAAATAGAGTAAATCAGATGCGGGTATTGGACAATTGAAATGTGACTCGATTAAACTATTGATTTTCTATCCTATCAAAACTACCATTAAAATAAATTTCCAGGTAACAAAAAAAGTTCAAATGAAAAAGCCACTATTATCACTTGTTGTTCTTTTGACTATGGGTACTTCTGTAGTATTTGCACAAGAGAACAGAAAATCTTTAAAAAAGCAAGAAAAAACAGAAGCTGCAGTAGCTGCTGTTGCAGCAGACCCTGCTGATGTGATGAAATTCAAAAGTGAAGTTCATGATTTCGGAAATGTTAAAGAAGGGGACAAAGCTGAATACGAATTTACTTTTGTCAACAAAAGTAAAAAACCAATCAGCATCCAGAACGTAAGTTCTACCTGCGGATGTACCAGTCCTAACTGGTCTAAAGAGCCTGTAGCTCCGGGTAAAAAAGGAACCGTTACTGTTTCTTACTCTACTCCTGGCCGTGTAGGTCCTATCAACAGGCAAGTTACGGTGATGACCGATGCGGGTAATAAAGTGTTGAAAATTACCGGTACTGTAGTCGCTAAGCCAGCTGCATCTGTTCCTCAGAACAATTCAGCTATTAAAGCGAATTAATCTATATTTTTTCAGGAAGCAAAAAGGTTTATAATTTTAGATATGAAAAAGTTATTGTCTGTTTTACTTTTGTTCTGTGTTGTGACAGTTTTTGCACAGGGTAATGGACCGGCTTTCAAGTTCAAGGAAGCTAATAATACGCACAATTTTGGTACTGTAAAAGAAGGGCAGGATGCTGTGTACTCTTTTGAATTTACCAATGTAGGCCAACAGCCTATTTTAATTCAGGAAGCTACCTCCACTTGTGGATGCACCACACCCGACTGGCCTAAAGCCCCGGTATTGCCGGGTAAGACAGGTAAGATCACTGTTAAATATCAAACAAAAGATAGAGTAGGTCCGATTGATCGTACCGTCTTTATTAAATCAAATGCAAGCCGGACTCCTATTGAATTAAAAATTACCGGTAACGTGGTGAAATAATCAATACAGCGTATTGATCTTACATATAAAAGCTGCTTCTCTGAACGGGAAGCAGCTTTTAAGTTTTAAAGACTATTAAACTATTGGTTTATATTTGCTGTTTACTTCAATTACATGCCTTTAATATTATTTATTGATACGGCTTATACGCATACGCATATAGCATTGGGAAATGAATCAGGTATCCTGGCGGAGCGCCTGCACGAGCCTGCAAATGAACAGGCAGCTGTTTTGAATACCCTGATAGCGGAACTATTGCTGCAGGAAGGTATCGCTATAAAAGATATAGATGCTGTTGCAGCAGACGGTGGCCCCGGCAGCTATACCGGCCTCAGGGTGGGTATAGGCGTGGCAAAAGGCCTGTGTTTTGCGCTGGATAAACCCCTTATGCTCTTTAATAAACTGACATTGCTGGAAAGCGGGGAGCAGCGTTTTTTGCTGGTCCTGAAGGCAAGGGCGGGAGAGGGTTTCGCTTTTGCCCGGCAGGATGGCACAGAGTTGATGCCGCCACAGCATATTTTTTATGAACAATTTGAATGGCAGCAATTCGAAGGCTTTAAACTGATCACAGATGATGTTGCTGTACTGGAGACACATTCCCAAGCGGAGGCTTTAAAAAGCCATGTCTTAGCTATAAGCTACTGGAACAGCCAGGCACAGGAAAGATATGTCCGGGCTGCATTTGATGATGTTGCCTATGCCGAACCTTTTTATTTAAAAAGTGCTTTTACGACAAGTCCTAAAAAGAAATTTTAATATACATGCTTAAGCCTCAAAAGAAAGTTTCCGAATCACATACCATTATGAGCGAGATCGTATTGCCCAATGATACGAATACGCTGCAAAACCTGATGGGCGGAAGATTGCTGCACTGGATGGATATCACCGCGGCAATAGTAGCGCAAAAACATTGTAATAAGCCCTGTGTGACCGTATCTGTAGATAATGTACATTTCCACAACCCGATCCAGCTGGGCAATATCGTAACCATAGAGGGTAAAGTGACCCGTTCTTTTAATTCTTCTTTGGAGATCTACCTGAGTGTGTATGGCGAAAGCCCCATCAAGCAGGAGCGCTACCTGTCCAATGAAGCTTATTTCAATTTTGTGGCATTGGACAGTTTAGGCAAGCCTACGCAGGTGCCGGAAGTATTGCCGGAAACCGCAAAGGAGCATGAAATGTATGAAGATGCTTTGCGCAGAAGACAATTAAGGCTGTTGCTTGCCGGTAAGTTGAAAATGGAAGATGAGCTGGCGCTGAAAGATATTCTTTTTCCAAAAACCAAGTCTTAAATATGAAGTTGATCAGTGTAGTGGCCGCCTCTGCAAATAATGTCATTGGTATTGATAACAAGATGCCCTGGCACTTACCGGATGACCTGAAGTTTTTTAAGCAAACAACCTCGGGCTTCCCGATCATTATGGGTAAGAATACCTGGTTGTCCCTGGGGCAGAAACCTTTGCCGAACAGGGCCAATGTAGTTATTTCCAATAGCCTGGAAGCCGCTGCAGGCGCTATCGTGGTAAAAGACATAGAGCAAGCTATCAGCCTGCTGGAAACGAGCCATCCGGGGCTGGAAAAGGCCTTTGTGATCGGTGGCGGGCAGATCTATAAGGCGACTATGGACATTATGGATGAAATGTATGTTACCCGTATACATACGGTTATTGATAATGGTATGGTCTTTTTCCCGGAATTCGCGGAAAGTGATTGGGAAAAGGTCTGGAGTGAGTTTCATGATAAGGATGAAAAGCATTTGTTCTCCTTTACCTTTGAGCATTGGATCAGGAAAAATAAATAGAGACTGTTCGTGAATTTTTTGAATTATTTATTGAAGGCCAAAGGCCGCCATGGAACACATTCTCCATACATTTATAAGTTCGTAGAGGAGGTGCTGCATGAGGGGAAAGGTGTGTGGGATTATCCGCAGGAAATTTCCGGGGATACGAAGGAGCATAAGAAAGCACGTACTTTGTTCCGGGTTTTGGCTCACCTGAGTGATAGACAACAATTAGTTGTAGCTCCTTCTTTGATCCATACGTATAATTGGTTATCCTATTTTAAACCGCTTATAGCAGAACCTGCTGCACTTGCTATGGAACAACATGCAGTCTGTGTATTGCCAATTAACGAGGCAGAGCAGTATGCTGATACGTTTTTTGAGGCATTGGCAGGCCGCAATATCACAGTATTATTAGTGCATCCGCAAAACCGGCAATATCACTTGCTTGCAGCACGTTTTGAACAGGAATCTTTCAATTGCACAGTATTTGCCTGGGACTTTTCTATTTTAATGAATAGGGCAGACTTTAAACGGAAACAACATTTTATCTTAAGATAGTTGCTCCTGTTTGTTTTCTTTTTTGATCTGGTTGCCCACCCAGTAGAGCAGTACCGTTGCCAGGTAAAAAATAGCTCCTATCTTATAGGTCTGCAGCAATTCAGAGAAGAGGTTGTTGATGAAAAATGCAGCGATTACCATTGCGGCCACCAGTGTCATTCTCCGGTAAAGTACATTCCTCGTCTTGTGATACAATTTTTGTGCCTGGTAAAACAAGGCCCAGATGAAGATACCATAGAGTATCATGGCCGGCCAGCCTTGCTCCACGAGCATGAAGATAAAGTAATTGTGGGTAGTTGATTTTTCTTCGTTCCGGCTTACATAGGTGCGGAACATCTGTATGGCATGAGGTTTGTAGAAATCGTAAAAGTTATTAGGTCCTACGCCCGTCATCGGCTTTTCCATACTCATTCTTGCCGAGGCGATCCACCGGTAAAAGCGTTCCATAGAGGACATATCTCCACCCATGAAGGTAGCTTTTAAGAGATCATCAAAGGAATGCCTGGAATAAGTTTGCTCGTAATTGGGTTTGAAATTTTTATAATTATCGTCTACCACCAGGTAGGCCACAATACTGAATGCGCAAATAAAGAACAGGGTCATTAACCAGTTGACCAGTTTTTTCCTGATGGCATAAATAATAACGAATGCGAAGGCTACTGCGAGTATAGCGGCCCTGGCAAAGGTCAGGTAGGTACACACAATGAAGAAAACCAGCAAGAGTAAGTAAAATCTCCGGGTCCATACTTTAGACTTGTCTGTATGCTTCCAGAGCATATAGGGTATAGGTACCAGCATGGATAGGATACAGCCATGATCAACGTGGTTGTAAAAGAAAGGTTTTACGGCAACATTGGTATATAGATAAGTAAAGTTTTTCAAGGCATGCCTGATGAGTACATAGGTAGCCACAAGCGTGAAGCTGATCATGAGTATCTTACACAGCTTCATCCAGTCGGCCTCTTTCTTTAAAACCATCATGGGTAATATCAGGAAAGAAAGTAGCTGAATGGTATTAACGCCTAAATATTTAATGGAAGGTAGCGGTATTTCGGAGAAGATCACAGAGATCATCAGCCAGAAGAATTGCAGGAAGATGATCAGGGTTAAGGGATGCCTGTAAAAGTTATCATAAACCAGTTTCCTGTTGTATAGCAGTAAGGCCAGGGCCAGCAAAGCCGAAATGATGCTGAGCGGCATCAGGGGCAGGTACATAGTACCCGTTCCTACTTTGACAATACCTGTAGTGGCTATGGCGAAGATAAAAAACCAATAATAGCTTTTCCAGTTCAGGACGAGCCAGGCAACAAAAAGTAAAGCAAAGGGCAGGGTAATGGCAATATAGAACTGTGTTGCTGAAAACACCGCAATAGAGGCCAATAGTATGAGTATGGCTACAAGGTTGAGCCAGTTCGGGATTGCTTTCTTATGTTGAAGGGCAGCCTGCACTATGATTGGGCTTTTGTTCTTTTATTCATCGCATTGGTCAGTAAAACCCAGAAGCAGGAAAACAGGAATGCTGCAACGGCACTACCCAGAACAATAAATATTGCTTTAGGGTTTGAAGGGATTGTTGGTTTGTACGGTCCGCTGACTTTATAGAAAATACGCATTTTATTTTCGTTCAGGAAACTGTTGTACTGGGATTTAAGACTGGCAAGTTTAGCGTTCTCTTCGTCCAGCTTGTCTTTGATCTGGACCAGGGATTTTAATTGCTCTATACCTTCTGTATTGCTTTCTGTAACAGGACTTGCACCACTATTGCCTGCAGTACCTCTTACCGGACCTAATGCATTGTAGATATTGTAGGCTTTCCTTACCGCAGCAATTTGTGTACCGATAGCCTGGAGGGAATCGGCCAGTAACTGGCGTTTAAAATCTATTTCTTTGGTGATGTCTTTATTGTATTCCTCGAAGTAGCTTACATATAAGTCTTCGGCTTTGTATAAGGCCGACTGTAAGGCTTTAAGGGCCAGGTCCGGGTCCTGGTCGGTGAATTTGATTTCCAGGTCCGAATTGTCGGTACGCTTTACGGTGTAGTTGGCTTTGATGGCATCAAACAAGTCTTTTTCACGGATCTTTTTAACCTCCTGGTATTTGGTTTCCTGGTTGATGAAAGAGATCACGTCACTGTTCCCGAGGATCGTCATTGCTTTGTCGATCTCATTCTCTTTGGCAAAGGCATCTTTGATGTAGAAGGCTTCTTCACTGAACATCTGGTTGCGGTCAAAGTTCATGTAGCTCTTTACGATCACGTTTGCTTCAGCTGTATATACATCTGTCCGGATCATAACAAAGATCACGGAAGCGATGATACCGAGTACCGTAATAATAAGCAGGGTTTTAAACTTGCTTTTCAGCAAGACAAGGATATCTATTAAATCGAATCTATTATCTTCCATTTAGATTGCGTTATTTGTTTCTTGTAGGGTTACAAAAAAAGTTAGGGTTTAAATACTTTCTCCGGCTTTCATTTTTTCGGCGTTCTCTGCGGTTTGCAGGGCGGTCAGCATTTCGTCAATATCACCGTTCATAAACTCATCCAGGTTATAATTGGTCATATTGATGCGGTGATCGGTGATCCTGCCCTGGGGATAGTTATAGGTACGGATCTTTGCAGAACGGTCGCCGGTAGTGACAATACTTTTCCTCCTGTGGGCAATAGCTTCTTCATGCTTACGCACTTCTTCTTCATATAATTTGGTACGCAACATGGTCATTGCTTTTTCCCTGTTGCCAAGCTGGGTACGCTCTGTCTGGCAGATCACTACCGTGCCGGTAGGGATGTGGGTCAGCATAACTTTGGTTTCTACCTTATTTACGTTCTGACCACCGGAACCGCCACTTCGTGCCGTTTCCATCTTCACATCACTTTCTCTCAGTTCAAAATCGATTTCATCTGCTTCCGGCATTACCTGTACAGTAGCTGCCGAAGTGTGTACACGTCCGCTGGCCTCTGTAGCGGGTACGCGTTGTACACGGTGCACACCACTTTCAAACTTTAATGTACCGTATACATCATTCCCGGTAACTTCCAGTTGAATGTCTTTATAGCCGCCTACAGTTCCTTCTGCTTCGTAGATCAGGCTCGCTTTCCAGCCTCGTTTATCGATGTATTTCATATACATTCTCAGCAGGTCACCGGCAAAAATACTGGCTTCATCGCCACCACTTCCCGCTCTGATCTCCAGTACCGCGTTTTTGTCATCGGTAGGGTCTTTCGGGATCATCAGCTGGCGGATCTCTTCCTCCAGTCTTATCTTCTCTTCTTCCTGGATCACCAGTTCCTCTTTGGCCATTTCTTTCAGTTCTGCATCACTTTCGTTAGCCAGTACATCTTTGCCAAATTCAATACCTTCCAGTACATTCCTGTATTTAAGATAGGATTGCACCAGGGGTTCCAGTTTTTTATATTCTTTAGAGACCTGGGTGAATTTTTTATTGTCACTCACGATCTCCGGGTTGGTTAACGCAATACCCAAGTCGATGAACTTGGCATTTAATGCTTCTAATTTATCTAACATTAATTTTTAAAGGAAATAAACTCTTTTTTAAATAAAAATGTAGGCCATTTCGAAACAAAATTGATTAAAATCTCATTTTCTCTGAACCTACTAAAAATCCGCGGCGAATTTACAAAGATTAATCGAAACGAATTCCTTTTAATTTTAACGCAAATATGGCCCTGAAATTGTTCTGAACAATAGCTATTTTATATACTTATTCACTTTCAGGGCGTATCTGCGGGATTGCTCTATAAATTGTTGAGGAGGAACTCGGTCATTTTTATGTACAGATTATAACGGGTATAGCCTCCGTAAATGCTGTGGTTTTTATTTGTATAATAAAATGCATCAAAGTTTTTATTGGCATCTACCAATGCTTTAGACAACTCTGTCGCATTTTGCAGGTGTACATTGTCATCGGCCATTCCGTGGATCAGCAGGTATTTGCCTTCCAGGTTTTTGGCCATCTGGAGGGGAGCATTGTCATCATATCCTTGTGCGTTTTCTGAAGGCTTACGCATAAATCTTTCAGTGTATACATTGTCATAAAGCCGCCAGTTGGTTACCGGTGCCACTGCAATGGCAGCTTTGAAGGTTTTCGGTGCTTTAAGTACGCAGATGGTACTCATAAAGCCGCCAAAACTCCAGCCCCATATCCCTATTCTTCCGGCATCTACATAAGATTGTTTACCTAAATAATTGGCCACATCTATCTGGTCATCACTTTCCAGTTTGCCCAGCTGCAGGTAAGTTTTCTTTTTGAAGGCTTCTCCGCGCCCGCCTGTTCCGGTGCCATCGGCTACGACTACAATATATCCTTTCTGGCTCAGCATCTGGTGCCACCAGTAATTGTCCAGCGGGAATTTATTTAAAACCTGTTGTGAGCCAGGTCCTGAATATTGGTACAGTAAGACGGGGTATTTTTTATTGGGATCAAAATTGGCCGGTTTGATCATATAGGCATTCAAGGCAACACCTTCCCGGTTGGGGATCTTGATAAACTCTGTTGCGCCCAGCTCATACTCCTTCAGGCGCTCCTGTAATCGTTTATTTTCTTCTAATACCCTGACTACTTTCCCTTTGGCATCAATGAGCTTGAAGGTAGGCACCTGCTTGTCTGATGAATAGCGGTCTACAAAATAGCTGAAGCCATTGCATGGACTTATTGCATGGGTGCCTTTTTGTGTGCTCAGTAATTTGGGGATTCCTTTTTTAATATCGATTACATAAAAGGCGGTGTTCAATACATCTTCTGTGATGGTGTAGAAAATCTGTCCGTTACGGGTCTGTACCCCTAAAACGTCTTTTACTTCATTCACACCGCGGGTCAGTTGGGTCATTTCTTTTTTGATCCAGTTCCAGCGATAGAGGTGGTTGTACCCGTCTTGTTCCGAGGTGATCACGAAAGACTGGTTATCGGGTAAGAAGGTCAGGTTATCAGTAATGTCTACATAGTATTTGTTCTTTTCTTCGTAGATCACCTGGCTGTTGCCGCTATTTGCAGTTACTAAAAGGAGTTCCAGGTGATTTTGATGCCTGTTTAATCTTGTAACAGCGAGTTCATTATCCTTATTGGTCCATTTGATGCGGGGTATATACTGGTCCTTTTCCGGGCCTATGTCTGCAGTTGTATTATTTTTACTGTTCAGATCAAAAATGTGGATGCTGACAATAGAGTTGTCTTCCCCGGCTTTCGGGTATTTATACCGGTATTCGGTAGGATACTCTTTTCCTTCATCAAAAAACATAGTGTATTCTTTCACCTGGCTTTCGTCAAATTTGTAATAAGCAATGAAGTTGCCTTTCGGAGACCATTGGTAGGCCTGGGTGAAGCTGAATTCTTCTTCATATACCCAATCGCAATTACCATTGATGATCTTGTTTTTAAGACCATCATTGGTCACTGTCTGCACTTGATCTGTAGGCAGGTCTTTGATGTATAGATTATTCTCTTTTACGAAAGCGACTTTTTGTGCATCTGGCGAAAAGCTGGCATGTAATACTTTTGCCGGGTCTAAGAGGCGCAGCTGTTTACTGGCAATATCATATACATAGACTACGTACAGGGTAGAATGCCGGTATATAGGTTGCGGCTCGGTAAGGAGTAATAATTTCTTTTCATCACTGCTGAAGCTGAAATCTGCTAACTGTATCTGTTTGCCTTCATATACCAGGTCGCTTGCCTTCAGCAGAGTGCCTGCTTCTTTATTGGTATTGAGTGCATATATTTTTATATCCCCGTTGTTTTCTGTTTTTACATAACGTTTACCATCATTCATTACATTGAATCCGGGTACGGAGGCTGCCGCAAATGTGCCGTTAAGCCAAATGTCTTCTAAAGTGATTTGTTTGGATTGTGCTACGGATTTTGCCGGTGTTAAAAAAACTAAGCTAAGGCATAGCATAGCGGAAAGAATACGGAATGTATAACTGAACATATGGATACTGATTGATGTTTGTTTTTTTGATTTATTTATTTTCGGGAGTGCCTGCTATACCCGTGATACCACCGCTTACGGCAAACTTCATGGCTTCTGCAGCATTCATGCCTACCACAGGTTTTACGTTTTGGGCCTCTGTAACGATCACCCAGCCGGATATGGCGTAGGAGTGGGGCAGGTAAACGGAAACTTTTTCATGAAAGCCTTCAAAGCTCATGTCGGGTTGGGTCAGGAAGCCAATGCGCCATACCTCAGGATCGTTATGGGTCCTGACCCACACGGGATGGTTAAATTTCTTTTTATCGCCTACAAAAGAGACGAGTACTTCTTTGATGGAGGTGTAGATGAACTTTATACCGGGTGTCTTCTCCAGGATATATTCCAGCAGGTCTACAATGAACCTGCCGATAAAGAAGCGCGTGCCTATAATGCCGATGAGTGTCGTAAATACGATCAACAGGATGAAGGCAAGGCCGGGTATTTTTTCCGATAAACTCGGGATCAGGCTGTCGATACTGCTAAATACGTAGTAGATGACTGCTACGGTAACACTTACAGGTCCCAGTATCACCAGGCCTTGCAAAAATGCTTTTAACAGGTATTTTCCTAAATTTCCTTTTTCTTCCGGCATTTGTTTGCTGTATATAATAAGGTTCAAAGATAAGTAAACAAGCAGTATGCACCATGCTCCGGGCTTGTAAATATTCCACGGGAATAATGGGCCGGTTTAAGTGAAAAGAGGAACAGTTACGATAACTGTTCCTCTTTTATTTATATGTTCTATGTAAGACTACCTGATGAGTGTTACATCTCCTTTATAAGTAACTACTTCTTTATTGGGTAATTCTGCAACCACGATGTACATATATACGCCTTGCTCTACAGGTTGGCCTTTAAGTGTACCGTCCCAGCCTTTCTGAGGATCGATGGTGTTGAACATCTCCTGACCCCAACGGTTAAAGATCTGGAACTTGGTGAGTTTGATAAACTTATTGCCCGGGATCTTGAACTCATCATTTTTACCATCACCATTTGGTGTAAAGGCATTCGGCATGATTGGTTTTTCAGGGAAAATAACATTGATCGCGATGGATGCGGTGTCTTTACAACCAAATCTATCGGTACCTACTACTTTATAAGTGGTATTTTCATGCGCTTTGATTGTATTGTCCTGGATGAAGGGATCTACAAACAGGTGGCTGGGCTCCCAGGTATAGAATTGGAAGTTTCCGGCTACTTTAAAATAGATCGTTTCATCATATTTGTAAGTGCTGCCTGATGGAGGTAATACCGTGGTGAATTTTTCAGGTAATACTGCAGTCAGGGTTAAATTTTTCTCACTGGAACAGCCTGCAACCGGGGTGGTTACCTTAAGGGTGTAATTATATACGCCCGGAGGAGCATAAAAGAAATTGGTACCGATGTTACCGGCTCTTAATCCTGTAGCCGGAGTCCAGCTATAGAGGTAGTTTAAAGAGTCGGGGCTGATGCTCACCGGTAAAGGCACAGAGTCAGACAGGCAGATGGTTGTATCTGTAGACATATGGATGATAGGGATCTGCTCTACGGTAGCCAGGTAGCGCCTGTATGCCGGCGGACAGGTTGCCGGGGCATTAGGTTGTGTCACTTTAAGGGTAAAGATTCTGGAAGTCAGCATATTGGGGGTGATGGTGAGGTTACCTGTATTATAAACTACAGGGTCCCAGCTGAAATCATTGCCCGGAGCGACTTCTCCCTGGATGGTAATGGTAGTGTTAGGGCAGACGGTGGTCTCCGGCGTAGCAATATTTGCATAAAGAGAATCGTAGATATAAACGGTATCTCTTTGAATAATAGGAATAATTGCCGCATTTACTAATACAGAATCCGGGTGCTTAACGCCGATCACTACATATTTTTCACCAGAATAAGGGCCTAAAAGACCTTTTACCTGGATGGTACCGGTAGACTGGCCCGGAGGAATCGGTAGTGTATTAGGTATGGTTTCATAGTGAACGCCCGGAATTGCGGTTCCCCCGATCTCTAAATGAAAACTGAAAGGCAACATGGTATCACAATCTGTTCTTTTGTATTTGATCTCGGCAGGGGTACAGCCTCTTACAGTATGCAGTTTGCTGGTGTTGGCACCCAGGCCGGAAGTGGGTTGCGTAGCTACTGCAGTACTGGTTAAGCTACCGGCTTTAAAGAAAATGCCGGAATCGTAGATCCCATCGGAAACGTTGGCAATAGCCAGTTTTAAACGGTAAGTTTCGCAGGGAATAACTTTAGCTTCAGCAGTCAGCACAGTGGTGAAGCCATCGAATACAACTGTTTGTCCCGTAACATTATCTACATAATACTGGGCAAAAGGAGCGTTAGCATCGATGCTGGTACAATTGGAAAGTGTACCATAAATACCCGGACCATTGGCAATGGTATTGATCATGATTGGTGTATTGGTTCCCGGTACTAATGCCACATTTCTTTTGGTAGGCATAGGTGTATTGCTGACAATACCTGGCCCTGAAATTAATAAGGCGAACACATCATTAACTGTAGCACAGGCATACTCAGGATATTCTTCTGAACCAAAAACATAATTGAACTTAACCGTATCTCCTTTAGGGATAAAGTCAAATTCTAATACACAGGCATCGTAGGTGCTGGCCATACCATAGTTGGCGGATATGGCGTTCAGATCTGCATCGCCCGGAGTATTGGTGATGGTGGTCATCTGTAAATTTGCAGGAGAACCAATACCATATACACCCGAAGCATTATCAATTCTCCCGGTACAGAGTACGATACCGCTATCAATCCCTAAATTGCTGGGACCGGAAAACTTTCCGCTACCATTATCATTACAGATAAGGGTAGCATTGGAGGTAGATACTCCGGGCCCGACCAGGATATCCACTAATTGCTGGGCTGCAAGATTTGGTGTGCCTACAAGCTGTGCATCAACCTGGGTTGAGCCTAATAGCAGGAAACAAAAACTCTTAATCAGTGCTTTTTGTAAAAATTTAAATTTCATGGATGGAATATTACAATGAAATAATGGTGAAAATGTTATATCAAATTTAAGTTAATTTTTTCTTTTCTTCAATTTTTTTCAATTTTTAGAAAATTTATTTGCTAAAATTAGTATTTAATAACTATTTTTCTTTTTCTGGGACATGATCCTGAGCGGTATTTTTGTTTTAACAATATTTATGTATTTTTTATTGAGCAATATGAATGTTTTAGTATTAAAATGGTCGTCTTTTTATTATATTATAAAAAAGGCAACCCGAAGAATCGGGTCGCCCTATTTTAAACCTAAAAACATGCACTATTTGGATGAATAGTTTCTATTTATATAGTGCATCTGAGATTATTTAATGATTATTGCCAGCCTCCGCCAAGCCCTTTGTAGATATAGACCACAGCACTCATGCGCGCTTTCTGGGTTTCTATCAATTCCATTTTGGCTTCCAGGGCATCTCTTTGGGTCATCAATACTTCCAGGTAATCTGCTTTTGCATAGCGGAATAGATCATTGGAAATAGAAATAGACTGATTCAAGGCATCTACCTGTTTTACCTTCAATTTATAGTTATCATTTAAGTTTTCAATACCTGCCATCTGATTGGCTACTTCCAGGTAAGCACTGATAACGGTTTTCTCATACTCATACAAAGCCTGCAATTGTCGGGCATTTGCCATATTGAACTCCGCTTTGATCGCACTCCGGTTGATGATGGGCCCAACAAGGTCGCCCACTAAGGAGTAAGCCATGGATTCCGGGATCTTGGCCAGGTACCCGGGTTTGAAAGCCTGCAGGCCTATAAAAGAGGATATCTCAAGGGTAGGGTAAAACTCTGCCCGGGCTGCTTTTACATCCAGTTTAGCCGCTTCCATTTCCAGTTCTGCCTGTTTGATGTCCGGCCGGTTTTGCATCAGTTGTGCAGGTATGCCGGTAGCAATCACTCTCGGCACATCATTCAGGTAAGTGGGACTGCTGCGTAGAATAGGTTGCGGAAACCTGCTCAGCAGCATATTGATCCGGTTTTCGGTCTCTGTGATGTTTTGCCGGATCTCATATTTCATGCTTTCGGTCTTATAGACCTCGGCCTGGAATTTTTGAACGGCCAGCTCTGTAGTACGCGTGGCTTCTTTCTGCACCTTTACTATTTCAAGGGCATCTTTTTGCAGCTTGATGTTTTGGGTGACAATTTCCAGTTGGTTATCCAGTGCCATCAATTCATAGTAATTGTCGGCGATCTCGGCCACTAAGCTGGTAATAAGGAAATTTTTGCCCTCTACACTGCCCAGGTAACGTTTGGCCGCGGCTTCTTTGGCATTGCGCAGCTTTTTCCAGATATCTACTTCCCAGGTGACAAAAGCACCGATATTGAAATCGGTCATAGGATCGGGCATCGCTTTACCCGGCTCGATCTCTGTGGTGGCATCGCCGGCACCGGCACTGGTGTACCTGCCGGGCTTGTCTACACCCAGTCCGCCCCTAACACCACCTACAGGCAGTATTTTCCCTTTCTTCAGCCTGACTTCGTTCTGTGCAATTTCGATCTCTTTTAAAGTGATCATCAGCTCCCTGTTGTTGACCAGGGCCGTATCGATCAGGTTTTGAAGATATGGGTCCGTAAAATAATCACGCCATTTTACCGCAGCTACACTATTGGTGTCGCTATTCTTGTTATATTTTTCAGGAACTTTTACCGTAGGGTCCACTGTTGTCAGCGCAGGTATTTTACAACTGCTCAGGTATAGTGTGCCCAGGAGAGAAAGGCCGATGAGATATTTTGAATTAAACATATTTTTCAGGATTATCGAGTTCTTCTGTAATAGGATTTTCTGTTTCATGTTTGGCCAGCTTGTTGCGGAAGGCAAAGGTTCCGAATATAAAATACAGGCCGGGTATAATGATCACCCCGAAGA
Source organism: Bacteroidetes bacterium 43-16 (assembly GCA_001897525.1). Lineage (GTDB taxonomy): Bacteria > Bacteroidota > Bacteroidia > Chitinophagales > Chitinophagaceae > Edaphocola. The sequence goes on from MKTB01000009.1 coordinate 38,364, forward strand.
GTGTACCGAACAACATACCTCCGAGCGCTGCTGTACCGATGGTCCTGTTGCCAAGTGCGCCCGGACCGGTAGCTACTGCCAGTGGCAACAAGCCTGCAATAAAGGCAAAGGAAGTCATCAGGATAGGCCGGAACCTCGCTTTAGCCCCTTCTATGGCAGATTTATACACCGATGCACCTTCAGCATGTCGCTGTATCGCAAACTCTACGATCAGTACTGCATTTTTACCCAGGAGACCGATCAGCATCACTAAAGAGATCTGCGCATAGATATTGTTTTCCATACCCATGAGCTTGAGCAGGAAGAAGGCCCCGAAAAGCCCTGCTGGTAAGGATAGCAGTACCGGGAAGGGTAAAATGAAACTTTCATATTGGGCTGCTAATACCAGGTACACGAATCCTAAACAGATCAGGAAAATGTAAATGGCCTCATTACCCCTGGAGGTTTCATCTTTTGAAATACCCGCCCAGTCAATACCATAACCTCTGGGCAATGTTTTTGCCGCAACTTCACTGATCACTTTAATGGCCTCACCACTACTGAATCCCTGGTTAGGCGCACCGCTGATCTGGGAAGAGAAATACATATTATGCCGGGTGATCTCTGAAAGGCCATAGACTTTATCCATCGTCATAAAGGCAGAGAAGGGCACCATTTCTCCCTGGTCATTTTTTACATACAGCTTCAGGATATCCTCCGGTAAAGCCCTGTATTGTGGTAATGACTGAACGATTACCTTATACTGCCGCCCAAATTTAATGAAACTGGTCTCGTAGTTACTACCGATCAAGGTGGATAGGGTAGACATCGCATTGTCAATACTCACACCTTTTTGCTGGGCAATGTCATTGTTCACATTGAGCATATATTGCGGGAAACTCGCACTGTAAAAAGAGAAAACAGAAGCCAGTTCTTTCCTTTTTTTGAGCTCAGCCACAAAGTTGTTGTTCACCTCTTCAAATTTCTTATAATCCCCCGAACCTGTTTTGTCCAGCAAGCGCAGTTCAAAACCACCGGCAGCACCATAACCCGGTACAGCCGGGGGCTGGAAGAATTCGATCACCGCACCCGGGATACTTTTGGATTCTTTTTCCAGCTCTTCGATAATTTCACGGGCTGACTGTTTGCGTTCACTCCAGTCTTTCAGGTTGATGAGACAAGTTCCTGAGTTAGCACCGGTACCTTCTGTGAGGATCTCATAACCCGCCAGGGAAGACACGGATTGTACCCCTTCTACATGCTCTGCCAGTTGTTGCAGTTTTTCAGAAGCTTCATTGGTACGCTCTAAGGTAGACCCGGGAGGCGTTTGCACGATCCCGTAGATCATACCCTGGTCTTCATTGGGAATGAAACCGCTGGGTACAGATACACTGAATGCCCAGGTGCCGATACAGAATGCGATCAGCAGTCCGAAGGTGATCAGTCGCCTGTTCACGATTTTCTTTAAGATACGTTCATAGCGGTCATTCAATAAATTGAACCGCCTGTTGAAGCCATCCAGGAAACGATTGATCGGGCTTTTCTTGCGTTGTTTACTATTATGAGGTTTCAGGATAATGGCACAAAGCGCAGGCGTTAAAGTCAAGGCGACCACACCGGACAGGATGATACTGGTAGCCATAGTGATGGAGAACTGGCGGTAGAAGATACCTACAGGTCCTGACATGAACGCTACGGGAATGAATACAGAGGCCATCAGGAAGGTAATCGCTATGATCGCCCCGGAGATCTCGCCCATGGCCTTTTTCGTCGCTTCCAGCGGGTTGAGGTGCTCTTCTTCCATCTTGGCATGCACCGCCTCGATGACGACAATGGCATCATCCACTACCACACCGATGGCGAGTACAAGCGCAAAGAGCGTGATCAGGTTGAGCGTAATACCAAATAGTTGCATAAAGGCAAAAGAACCGATCAGGGAAACCGGTACGGCAATCGTTGGGATCAAGGTAGAGCGCCAGTCACCTAAAAAGATAAAGACAACAATACCCACCAGGATAAAGGCTTCTACCAAAGTATGAACTACTTTTTCCATAGAGGCATCCAGGAAGCGGGATACGTCATAACTGATCTCATAATCGATGCCTTTTGGAAAGTCTTTTTCCAGTTCTTTCATCTTGGCTTTTACATCTGCAATTACTTTAGTAGCATTACTTCCGTAGGACTGCTTTAATACAATAGCCGCTGAAGACTTATTGTTCAGGTTAGAATAGATATCATACATGGAACTTCCAAACTCAATATCTGCAACATCTTTCAGGCGCAGTAATTCGCCGTCCGGATTGGATTTAACCACGATATTTTCATACTCTTCTTTTGTATTATAGCGACCGGGATATTTTAATACATATTCGAAAGCCTGTGATTTTTTACCGGAACTTTCCCCGGCTTTACCAGGAGAAGCTTCAAGACTTTGCTCATTAATGGCTTCCATCACCTCTTCGGTAGAGATCTTGTAGGCCAGCATACGGTCGGGTTTCAGCCAGATACGCATTGCATACTCGCGGTTACCGAGGATGTCGGCAAAACCCACACCATCTATCCTTTTCAGCTCAGGAAGGATATTTATATCAGAATAGTTAAACAGGAATTTTTGGTCGAGGTCTTTTTCTTTGCTGTACAGGTTGATGTACATCAACATATTGGACTCCACCCTGGATATTTTCACCCCTTCACGAATCACCAATGGCGGCAATTTGTTGGTAACAGAGGCTACGCGGTTTTGCACGTTTAAGGAAGCCTGGTTAGGGTCGGTACCCAGGTTGAACACGATCTGCAAGGAGGCTTCACCATCATTACCGGCATCTGCGGTCATATACTTCATGCCGGGTACACCGTTTACCGCTCTTTCCAAAGGTATTAATACGGCTTTGGTCAGCAGTTCATTATTGGCACCGGGATATTCTGCAGAGATGGTAACTTTAGGTGGTGAAATAGAAGGAAACTGGGTAACGGGAATTGAGCTTAAACTTAACAAGCCTAAGAATACAATAACCAATGATATTACGATCGAAAGGACTGGCCTTTGAATGAATTTACTAAACATAAAATCGTCTGAAATGATTGTGATTTATTCTTATTCTGCTTTAAGCGCCAGTTTGGCAATAGCTTCTTTCGGCTGGATAAAGGTGAATTTTATTTTTTCGTTCTCTTTGATGGTCTGTACACCTTCCAGTAATATTTTATCATTTACAGAAAGATCTCCGGCGATCACATAAAGGTTAGGCAGCTCTGCAATCACTTTTACATTTTTAGATACAGCTTTGCCATCATTGCCAACTACGAAAACATATTTCTTATCCTGTATTTCGTAAGTCGCTTTTTGCGGGATCACAATCGCATTAACCAATGGAGTGGTCATCATTATTTTCCCGGTCTCCCCGTTTTTCAGGATGCGGTCTGCATTAGGGAACTTCGCTCTGAAGGCGATATTACCGGTTTCGGGATTGAATTCACCTTCTACTGTTTCCACGAAACCCTTAGCCGGGAATTCCTGGTTATTGGCCATCATCAGGCGCACTTCCTTAAACTGATCATTGTCTTTATGGAGCATATAGTTTAAGTATTCCGGTTCAGATACATTGAAGTAAACAAACATCTGGCTGTTGTCTGAAAGGCTGGTGAGCAGCTCTCCTTCGTCGATCAGGCTACCCAGTTTTTTAGGGATCCTGTTTAGTATGCCGTCAAATGGCGCACGGATGTCTGTAAAGCCCAGGTGCGTATTGGCCAGATTTAAACCGGCACGTGCCTGCTGTAGCTTAGCTTTAGCTACGGCTAATTCATTTTTTGAAACAATATTTTTATCGGCCAGCATTTGTGTGTTCTGTAATTCCACTTCTGCGGCTTTTACTTCTGCTCTTGCTTTGTCTGCTTCCGCTTCTGTCAGGTTGGGCATGATCTTGAACAGGAGTTGTCCTTTCTTGACTGCCTGCCCCTCATCTACAAACATTTTTTGCAGGTAACCTTTTTCCTGGGCCCTGATTTCGATGTTTTGAATAGAGCGGATCTGGGCTACGTATTCCTTAGTGACAGAAGTGTCCATAGTGATCGGACTGGTAACTTCATACTTGATGTGTTCTTCGTGTTCTTCTTTGTGAGAGGTACAGCTACTGTATGTAAGCAAGGCGATCGCGCTTACCCACAAAATTGACTTTTGCATAGAATATTAAGTGAAAAATGAATGGGAAAGGTCCTGGCCGGTAAACTATTTACAGGCCGGGTAAATATTGTGCGGAAGACATACCAGATACTCAATAGAATACTTGTAGCCCCGGTTTATTTTGATTGAATTTGAAAATAGAAAATGATACAAGGATCCGGAACGGCATGAGGCCGTGGATCTGCAGTTCTTTGGAAAAAAAGTATTAAATCCTGAAAACCTGGTTCAGGATATAGATGGGGGCCGGAGTCGTAGCTACCGGGTCAAAAGCAAAATGAGTGGCCTGTTGCGCTTCTTCAGATTGAAGAACAGACAGCAGGAAATTAAGGTAATTGCTTAGCCAGTTTAAGTTGATGGCTTCCGCATTAAACGCAACATCATCATGGAGCTCCAGGTCACCAAGATCATCAAAACCTTCAAGAAGGCCAAAATCATAGGTTTGCTCTGCTTTAGCACCTGCATGTTGCCCGGATGTATTGCTTTTAGGCATACTGAAATGACCATGTTGTAAGGCATAGGTATGCGCGTGCTGGATGGCTCCAACATTCTTGCAGAAGAAAAGCGATATATACACTATGAAAAATACGATCCTCATTTCGAGCACAAAGGAAACAATATTTTTGACACGATGAAAATTATTTTTTTTGGATTGGCTAAATGTTAAGTTAAAAGTTCAGAGAAGATGGCCTGAACTACCGGTTGAGGCAATGGAATGATAGATAAATTGCTCATTCTAAATATGATCTAAGCTTTTCTTATACCATAGATGTATTTAAATTCGTAAGCGTCAACGATCGCTAAAGGATGGGAAATAAAGGTGTAGTTTTTGGCTTTTATGCCAATGCTATTGTTGCTTAAAAGGAAAAGTATTGATGATATCATATTGACCCTTGTCGAGGTTTAATCGTCTCAATACAAGTTTGTCGAGCAAAAATTCAATACTAGCCTCTTGGATCAATGCCTTTGCAATGTTCATCTGCTCCACATTTAATTTGCGGCCAATTGTGAGGTGGGGACGTTGCGATTTTTTGACCGGGCCTTTAGGGCGATTATTGTTGAAGCTTCTCATCATCTCCTTTAACTCCGTATCTGTTTGCTCATTTGCCAATAAAACAAAAGAGCCATTACTAAAGCCCTGGGGTCTGTCAAAGCTTACAGGCATTGCCAGTTGAGAATTTGAAAAGCTGGCGAGATAATTTTCCCAGGTAGCAATGTTGGACCATCTTGAGCGGAACACATTGAAAGTGATATGTGCTAAAGAATGAACACTGTGATACCAGCCGATCTTATCTTCCAGGCGCTGCTTAAGCCGGGCGACCGCATCTATCGCCTCATCAGGCGGGTGTATCACAACAGAATAGATGGCTAATGGATCTTCAGGGGAGGTTTTCATGAACCAAAATATCGATTAATAAAATTTTCGGCATCAAATACCTCAATCTCTGAAAAATAAAAATCGTTCAGGTCCTGTGTGATAATACAATCACATTTAGCACGCAGTGCAGAATAGTATTCCATACCATCTTCAAAATCCTGGATGGCTTTATTGTTCTTTATGCGCCTTACTATCTTTTCATCGATAGTAGTGATAGATAAATGCTCGATTAATAAGTCCAGCTTTTGACGGGCAGTGCTCTTGCATTTCTTTTCTGCGAAATAATAGGCTATTCCCAGGCATAAAGGTGAGGTAAATACTTTGTATTTACGATGGCTGGCCAAACTTAAAATACGTGAAGTGTAGGTGAACAAAGGATATTCTTTGTTCAACACAGAAACTAAAATATTAGCGTCTACAAAAATATTCATTTCTTGGAGGAATAATAATCATTCTTTAAATCCTTTCTGCTCTTTGGTTTTGTTTGGTATTCAGTAGTGCCTTCCGAAACCATATTTACCCAGTCTGCTATAGGAATCTCCTCAAGTGATTGGTAATCTCCTGATGTGGTTTGTTTTAATAGAAACTCTACCAGCCTTGAAAGGCTGATGTTATTTTGTTCTGCATATGTTTTGGCTTTCTCAATGATGGATTGGTTAAAGCTCAAGGTTACTTTAGCGTCCATAATATTATCATTTTATACGTCAAAAATAATATTTTTATACGTATTATTAAATTTTTTCTTTAAATTTCCCCCACTTTTATATAAGCTATTGATTGTAAAAGAGATGCCAATCCGCAAGGATTGGCTTCTCTTTTCTCTTTTCACTTTTCTCTTTTCACTATTCTCTTTTCACTATTCACTATTCTTTACATATTCCTTCTATACTGTCCGCCTACTTCAAATAAGGCCTTAGTGATTTGTCCTAAAGAACAATATTTTACAGTATTCATCAGCTCTTCAAAGATATTGCCGTTTTTGATGGCAACTTCCTGTAGTCTTTTTAAGGCTTGTTCACCTTTGTCGCCACTACGTTCCCAAAGATTGTTGATGTTTTGGATCTGGAATTCTTTTTCCTCTGTAGTAGAACGGATCACTTCTGCCGGAACTACTGTTTTAGAACCCGTAGAACTTAAGAAAGTATTCACCCCGATGATCGGGAACTCCCCGGTATGTTTCAGCGTTTCATAATACAAAGATTCTTCCTGGATCTTACCACGTTGATACATGGTTTCCATAGCACCCAGTACGCCACCACGTTCCGTGATCTTGTCAAATTCGGCATATACCGCTTCTTCTACCAGGTCCGTCAGCTCTTCGATGATGAATGAGCCCTGTAAAGGATTCTCATTCTTAGCGAGGCCCAATTCACGGTTAATGATCAGCTGTATGGCCATAGCACGGCGCACAGATTCTTCTGTAGGCGTGGTAATCGCTTCATCATAAGCATTTGTATGCAGGGAATTACAGTTGTCATAGATCGCATATAAAGCCTGCAGGGTAGTGCGGATATCATTAAAATCGATCTCTTGTGCGTGCAATGAACGGCCTGAGGTCTGGATGTGGTATTTCAACATTTGAGAGCGCTCATTACCGCCATATTTTAGTTTCATAGCCTTAGACCATATTCTCCTGGCTACGCGACCGATCACAGAATACTCCGGATCGATACCATTAGAGAAGAAGAACGATAAGTTAGGTGCAAATTCATCAATATGCATACCACGGCTCAGGTAGTATTCTACAAAAGTGAAGCCATTAGAAATCGTAAAGGCCAATTGAGAAATAGGGTTTGCACCTGCTTCTGCAATGTGATAACCAGAAATAGAAACAGAGTAAAAGTTACGTACTCCTTCATCAATAAAATACTGCTGCACATCACCCATTACCCTCAACGAAAATTCAGTAGAGAAAATACAGGTATTTTGTGCCTGGTCTTCTTTCAGGATATCTGCCTGAACAGTACCACGAACAGATTTTAAAGTTCTTTCCTTAATGGCTGCATATACATCAGCCGGTAATACCTGGTCGCCTGTAACGCCTAAAAGCATTAAACCCAAACCGTCATTACCTTCCGGTAAGTCGCTCTGTTGGCCTTCCGCCGCTTTACCCACACCTACATTTGAGGAGTAATAGGGGCGTGGCACACCTTTATCTTTATAGATCGCATCGATCTTTGCATTCACTTCCTCTTCCAGCCCGTTTTCTTTGATGTACAATTCACATTGCTGATCAATGGCCGCATTCATAAAGAAAGCCGTAATCGTAGGGGCCGGACCGTTAATCGTCATAGAGACAGAGGTCGTAGGCGCAGCTAAATTAAATCCTGAATATAATTTCTTGGCATCATCCAGCGTAGGAACACTAACACCGGAATTACCGATCTTACCATAAATATCCGGGCGATGATCAGGATCCTGGCCATATAGAGTCACCGAGTCAAATGCCGTACTCAGGCGCGCAGCCGGTAAGCCTTTAGATACATAGTGGAAACGTTTGTTGGTCCTTTCCGGTCCGCCTTCTCCGGCAAACATACGTGTAGGGTCTTCACCTTCACGCTTGAAGGGGTAGATACCTGCTGCGTAAGGGAATTCTCCCGGGAAGTTTTCCAGTAAAGACCACTTCAGGATCTCGCCCCAGGCTTCAAACTGTGGTACCGCCACTTTCGGGATCTGAGAGTGGGAAAGCGATTCGGTATGTGTTTTTATTTTTAAAACCTTATCACGTACTTTGAATTCGAAGAATTCATTTTGATAGTTGGCTTTTTTAGCATCCCAGGATTTGAGTAATTCTAAATTCTTAGGATCAATGTCCAGGCTCACTTTTTGATACACCTCCTGCAATTCCTTGATCAAACGATCTTTGTCTTCAATATTAGAACGCTGTAAAGTGTCAATAGTTTTATGAATACCGAAAAGGCGTTGAGCCACATCAGCCTGCTCTTTGGAGCGTTTGTCATAACCCCTGTTATTCTCGGCGATCTCTGCCAGGTAGCGTGTACGAGATGGCGGGATGATAAATATTTTTTCACTCAGCTCATCTGAAGCTTTGAATTCTGATTTTAAATTCGTTTCAGTTTTCTCTGCGATCAGGTCCATTAAAGCACGGTACATCGTATTGGTTCCCGGGTCATTAAATTGAGAGGCAATAGTGCCGTAAACCGGCATATCGTCTATATTCTGATCAAAGAACTTATGGTTGCGTTGGTATTGTTTTTTTACATCACGCAAGGCATCAGCAGCACCGCGTTTGTCAAATTTATTCACCACAACAATGTCTGCAAAGTCAAGCATGTCGATCTTCTCCAACTGAGTTGCCGCACCATATTCAGGGGTCATGATGTACATATTCACATCACCATAATCCGTGATTTGTGTATCGCTCTGACCGATACCCGAAGTTTCGAGCACGATAAGGTCAAACTTTGCGGCCTTAAGGATATTCACAGCATCTGCAATATATTTAGATACCGCCAGGTTGCTCTGACGGGTAGCCATAGAGCGCATATACACCCTGTCATTGCGGATAGCATTCATGCGGATCCTGTCACCCAGTAAGGCACCGCCTGTTTTTCTTTTAGAAGGGTCAACAGAGATGATACCGATCGTTTTTTCAGGGAAGTCCATTAAGAACCTTCTTACGATCTCATCTACAGAAGAAGACTTACCCGAACCACCGGTACCGGTGATCCCCAAAACAGGAGTTTTGCTTTCTTTAGCTAATTCAGCTACTTTTTGCAGCATAGCCTGCGTTTCCGGCAATTCACTGTAATTCTCAGCAGCAGAGATCAGGCGACCCACATCTTTAGGATTTTTATCCGTAATGTGACCTATTTCCCCGTTCAGCTGGTTGCCGGTAGGGAAGTCCGATTTAGACATTAAGTCAATGATCATGCCTTCCAGTCCCATGGCACGGCCATCATCCGGAGAGTAGATCTTGTCTACACCATAATCTTCCAGTTCTTTGATCTCTTCAGGTAGAATAACGCCACCACCACCGGCAAATATTTTGATATGTCCTGCTCCTTTTTCGCGCAGCAGGTCATACATATACTTTAAGTATTCCACGTGACCTCCCTGGTAGGAAGTCATCGCAATCGCATTGGCATCTTCCTGGATCGCACAATCCACGACTTCCTGAACAGACCTGTCGTGTCCCAGGTGAATCACTTCGGTACCGTTCGCCTGCATCACACGGCGCATAATGTTGATAGAGGCATCATGACCATCAAATAGTGAAGCTGCGGTGACAATCCTGATCTTGTTCTTAGGTTGATATGACATATTATTTTTATTATCTCTGATATTATTCCTGTAAAATTTACCTGCCCTTTCTATAAAGAATTTGCGTAAAAACAGGCTACAAACATACGAAATTATAGGCTAATGCTGTAATATTTCAGATCGGGAATAAGGAAAATACAGTTGCGGATGAAACAAAAAATGGGCTTATTTTTGATCATAAATACAATAATTATGGAAAAACGTTCAATTATAACTACCCTGGTCCTGGGACTGGCGATCATCATTACCGCCCTCATTTTGGGTAAAGCATTGAAAAACAGGAACGCCCATGGAGATACCATACAAGTAATAGGATTGGGTACCAAAGATTTTCTTTCCGACGAAATGTTGTGGAAGGGCAGCTTCAGCGCCAAGTCAATGGATGCCAAAGAAGCTTATGGAAAAGTGCTTTCCGATAAAGATAAAGTAAAGCAGTTCTTCATCGCCAAAGGCTTTAAAGAAACAGAATTTTCCTTCGGAGGTATACAAATAGAGAAGCGCTTCCGGACGGTGCAGATAGAAGGGGCGAATCATGAGTATCGTTCAGAATCAGTATTTGATGGCTATGAGGCCACTCAAGGCATTGTATTCAACAGAGTTAAAGATGAGGGTTTGATGAAGCGCATAGAAGAAGTGGCCGATCAGACGGCAGAGCTGATCAATTCAGGAATAGAATTCAGCGGGCAGGAAATACAATATACCTACTCAGACCTGGCGAGCCTGAAACACAACCTGATTGAAAATGCCACAAAAGATGCCCGGGAGAGAGCAGAGAAAATTGTAAAAACCGGGAAAGGCGACCTGGGCAAACTTAAAACAGCCACTATGGGTGTATTCCAGATAACCGGTAAAGGCAGCGTGGAAGAAGATACTTACGGCGGCATCCTGGATACAAAGAGTAAATGGAAGACAGCAAGGATTACCGTAAGGTTGACTTATGTACTGGACTAGTACTGAATCCGGTAAGGTTGATTAAATAAAAATAATGTTAAAATAATGATTGTCATATCTTTCTGATATAACTTCGCGCCAATTTAAATTTTATTAATATTCAATTATATATTATGAAAAAAGTAATCTTAGCAATTGGTGCCTTGACAATGACTGTTATTGCGAATGCACAAGAGTTCGCATCTTTCAAACCTTACGAAGGTAATGTAACTTCAGAAATGGGCTTGACAGGTGGTATTTTTAACTCTGATATCAAATTGGCAGAAGGCGCTCTTTTAAGAGGTCGTTATTTCCTGACTGAAACTTCAGCGATCCGTGTTGGATTGAACGTTACTTCTACCGGTACAAAAGAAAACTTCTGGAAAGACAGCACTACTACTAAAGGTGTTTTAAATCAAAGAACTTCTAATGTAATGATCAACCTGGGTTATGAGAAACATTTCAAAGGTACTAACCGTTTGTCTCCTTATGTTGGTGGTGATGTATTATTAGGTTTCGGTAGCCAAAAAGAAAAAGGCAGCGAAACTGATGGTAACACTTACTTTGCTAACTACAACTATGACGTTAAAACAAGTAATTTCTCTTGGGGAGTTCGTGGCGTAGTAGGTGCAGACTATTATTTTGCTAAAAACGTTTACTTAGGCGTTGAAGCAGGATTAGGTTTCATCAATTCAGTTGAAGGAAAAACTAAGATCTCTACCCAGATCGGTTCTTCTTCCAGCAATACAGAGATCAAATCTCCTGGTTCCAGTTTCGACTTTAATCCAAGCATCGTAACTGGTGTTAGATTAGGTTTTGTACTTTAATCAGTTTAGAAATACAAATAAAAAGCCGGCTACTAATTTTAGTAGCCGGCTTTTTTGTATGGATCAGTTCTTGAAAAACCAGTTGATATAAATGATCGCTCCGATCAATAAGAGATTCAATAATTCAGGCAGCCACCTGGGTTTGGAAATAAGCCATGCCCTGGCGATGAACAAAGCTGCAGGCACCATACAGACCAGCCATATCTCGGCACCTTGCTGGTATAAGCCTGATGTTGACAGCACTGCAAATATGAAAAACAGGATATTGACCCACCATATTTTCTTGATCTGGAATAGCATACGGCCCATTTGTTTACTCAGCACCAGGATGCCTGTGAGGGAAAGCAGCAAAACCACTCCGAGTGCCAGGATGCTGTGATGATTTAAATGGAAATTCATCCGGAAGCTGGTGGAGAATAACTTTGAAATTAAAAACAAACTATCCGTCAGGTAAGCGATCCCTACAAAGAGATAGAAGGGTGTAAATGTGCCCAATAAAGTGACCATCCATTCTGCTGGCTTATAGGCCCTTAAAATGGCAATGGCAAAGGCAATAAAGATCAAAAACCAGAAATTAGGGAAGTTGAGCAATACCAGCAGGCCAAAGGTGAAACCTATATTGAACAATACTTTTCGGGTATTGAGGTCTGTATAAGTCTGGTAAATAAGGCGCAACAAGATTAAAAACAACCAGTTGTTGATCAGCTCCACGCCCAGCTGGCTCCATTGAGGCAGCAGGCTGGTGATCAGGATATAGGTATAAGCAGGTAAATAGCTCCTTTTATTGAACAGGTGATAATTGCTCACAACATAGTTCAGGTATAGTCCCTGCAGCCAGGTACAGACTATGGCCAGGAAAGCATAAAAATATACGCTGGTGCCAAACAGGTGAAACATCTTTTTCAATAAGATGCCCCAGAGCACCTGGTGTTGCTCCGCTTGCGGAATGTCGGTACCCATCAATAAAGGTATTTTTATAATCAGTGCGATTACAAATAATAAAATGACGGTATACGGATTCTGGTTCTTAAATAATCTGAGCACTGAAATATAATTTAACCTGCTTTAGTTTTATTAATATGCGAATATCGTAAATCTATTTAAAAACTTTTTTTGTCATTTATATTTATCTTTTATTACTAACTTTGCGCGCGTTATGCAAATTCAGTTATTAAAGTCCAAGATTCATCGCGTTACCGTTACAGAAGCGAATCTTAATTATATAGGAAGCATTACCATTGATGAAGACTTAATGGAGGCTTCAAATATTATTGAGCATGAAAAAGTACAGATCGTAAATATTAATAATGGCGAGCGCCTGGAAACTTATGTGATCAAAGGCCTCAGGGGCAGCGGACAGATCTGCCTGAACGGTCCTGCCGCCCGTAAGGTGACTCCCGGTGATATGATCATCATCATCTCCTATTGTTCTATGGACTTCGAAGACGCTAAGAAATTCGAACCTACCATTATCTTCCCCAAAGAAAATAATACTTTATAAAATTCTTAAAAATTATATTTATTTAAAAAATGCAGCAATTCAAGGCTGCATTTTTTATTGTCCTTTTTAATTGTTGTAACATTGTATCATGAAGCAGAAAACGGCATTTTTTTGCCAGAATTGTGGTTATGAATCCAGCAAATGGGCCGGTAAATGTCCCAACTGCGGGGAGTGGAATACTTTTGTAGAGGAGATCAAGGAAAAACCTGCTGCAAAGTCAGATGTAAGCCAGCTTTGGGCAGAAACACCCCAAGTGAAGGAAAATAGCAAGGCCCAGGTGATCACGGAAATTGTTGCCGGGGATGAGATCCGTTTCCGCTTGCCCGATGAAGAACTGAACCGGGTGTTGGGTGGCGGATTGGTACAGGGCTCCGTAACCTTGGTTGCCGGAGACCCGGGTATCGGTAAGTCCACCTTGTTTTTACAAACGGCATTGGAAGCCAATCAACTGAAAGTATTATATGTTTCCGGTGAGGAAAGCGTGCACCAGATAAAAATGCGTGCCGACCGCATCGGTATTCATGCGCCGCATGTGTTTTTGCTCACAGCCACCAATACACAAACCATTTTCAACGAAATTAAGAAAGTACAACCCAACTGGGTTATTATAGATTCCATACAGACCCTGGAATCCCCTTTGATCGACAGTGCTGCCGGGAGTGTGGCCCAGGTGCGTGCTACAGCAGGGGAGTTGCAGAAGTTTGCCAAGCAGACCCAGGTGCCGGTGACCATTATCGGTCATATCACCAAAGACGGCGGTATCGCCGGGCCCAAGGTCCTGGAGCATATGGTAGATACCGTATTGCAATTTGAAGGAGACCGCCATTATGCTTACCGCATCTTGCGTACCCTTAAAAACCGCTTCGGTTCTACCTCAGAACTGGGCATTTATGAAATGGTACAAAGCGGCCTGCGTGGGGTGAGCAATCCCTCCGAGATCCTGCTGAGCCAGCATGAGGAGCTGTTGAGCGGTATTGCCAAGGCTGTCACCATAGAAGGCATGCGCCCGTTAATGATCGAGACTCAGGCATTGGTTTCACAGGCCGTGTATGGTACGCCACAGCGCACCTCCAATGGTTTTGACCTGCGCAGGCTGCAGCTATTGCTGGCCGTACTGGAAAAGCGCGGTGGTTTTCATTTCGGGATGAAAGATGTTTTCCTGAATATTGCCGGGGGCTTACGACTGGAAGACCCTTCTATAGACCTGGCGGTAGTAGGCGCATTATTATCTTCCTATGAAGATACCCCTTTGCCCGACCAGGCTTGTTTCGTGGGCGAGGTGGGCTTGTCTGGGGAGATCAGGGCGGTGAGCCGTATAGATCAGCGGATAGCCGAGGCACAGAAGATGGGCATGGAGCGTGTTTTTATCCCTAAATCCAACCTGAAAGGCCTCGATAATAATACTTTTACAATAGAAATTATTGGTCTGAACAAAGTGTCAGATATGTATCAAATGCTGTTTTAATGAAATTGAACCGTATAATAAACAAGATCTGTTTGTGCCTGTTTTTGATGATCCTATATCCCCTGGTATCATCGGCTGTTGACAGGCAAAGCTTAAAAAACGGGGATATTATTTTCCAGGACCTGGATTGCGGGCCTATGTGCGATGCGATTGAAGCCGTAACCAATGGTTATGAAGGGCTTGACTTTTCTCATATGGGCATGGTCTATCTCAGGAATGATTCTGTTTTGATCATTGAAAGTATCGGGAAAGGCGTTATCCTCACCCCGCTGGATCAATTTTTGAAGCGAACGGCAAACAAGCACCTGGTCGCCCGTTTAAAGCCAAAATATACCTCCTTGATCCCCCAGGCTTTAGGGTACTCACTCCTGTGTATGGGTATGCCTTATGATGATGATTTCCTGTATGATAATGGTAAATACTATTGTTCAGAGCTGATCTACGATGCCTTTAAACATGCCAATGGAGGCAAGCCGTTTTTTAAACTTTACCCGATGACTTATAAAGAACCCGGTACCGGTAATTTTTACCCGGTTTGGGAAAATCACTTTAAAAAATTACAGATGGACATTCCCGAAGGATTGCCGGGCTGTAATCCCGGGGGAATGTCACAATCAGATAAGATCAGAGTCTTGGGTTATTTGATGTGATGAAATAGACCAGATTACAAAAACACTTGTGCACTCGTTATTGGGTTAATTGTTTAAATCATTCTGATTGCCCAAGAGCTCCGGAATAGTTTCCAAGATCAAAAAAGCAGCTAAAGATGCCCTCCAAAAAAGCGTACTAATTTTTGTAACTTTGGCGCTTAAAATCTCCAAGCAATTTATTAAGATTTTCTATATTTACACATGCCCAAAGAAAAGACAACCAAAGAACCTTCAAAAGTCCGAAAGAATACCGTGCCAAAGCCTGAAGATTCCGCTGCAATTGCCCAACGTAAGAAAAATATACGCCTGACCATTGGATTTATCATCACATTGATCGGGGCGGTAGGTACCCTATCCATTATCAGCTATTGTTTTAACTGGAAACAGGACCAGAACAATCTTATCTCCAATTTATCCTATTCAGATTTCCTGTTTGTGGACAAAACCCCGGTGATCAACTGGGGCGGGCGTTTTGGCGCTGCCATATCCCATTTCCTGGTCTACCGTACTGTGGGTATTGTAGCCATTATCTTCACTTTATGGGTGATGGCAAAAGGGATTAATATGCTCTATGGCAGTACCTATATCAAAACCTCGAGATGGCTGCGCTGGATGGCCCTGGCCTTCTTGTTTGTCAGTCCTTTACTGGCCTTTGTGTTTGCAGATAGTCCTTTCCCTTTCGGGGGTGCTTTAGGTACTTCGGTCGTGGAATGGACCCAGGGTTTTGCGGGTAAGATCGGGACACTATTTGTTTTGCTTACCGTAGCAGGGATCTTTGCATTCATCGTGTTTAATTTAGACATCAAACCTTTCTTGAAAAAAGCGAAAACCATTGCCCGGCAGTCTATGGAGTCGCCCGATAAAGAAAATGATGCTTTACTGAATGAGCAGGAACCAGAATCAGAGCCGGAACCCTATATATTTCAGCGTACCGTTGCCACACATCCGGATGAAGAAGATGTACCCTTATCCACCGGAGGAGAATATCAGCCCAATATATTAGCCAAGGAAGCTGCTCCGAAAAAGATCGAGGACCCGATGACCTTAAATTTAAATGATGTGCTTGGGATGAAACTGGTAGAAATGGAAGAGGAGGATGCTTATCTCGAAGAAGATGAAACGGATGATATGCTCTTGGACGGACCGGATGAAATAGACCTGGAGTTCCCTGATCATGTCATCATTGCCCCTATTCCCAACCAGACGGTAAGTACACCGCTTGCAAACGGAGCATTGCACCTGGAACTGCCGGAAACAGAGCCGGAGCCGGCTGTTCCGGAAACAAAAGCATATGATCCTACGGCACTGGAGATTATCCAGGTGAGTGGAGAAGCTCCTGTCGAGGAAGATGATTTTGTCATCAATACCGTAAGCGAGGAAGTAAAAGCCAGCGGTGCTGATGTTACCGTAAATGGTACCATGGAGCCTTATGATCCTTCCCTGGAACTGAGCCGCTATAAATACCCGACTTTAGATCTTTTGGAGCATTTTGCCCAAAATGATATATCCTTTGACCGTGAAGAACTGGAGCGCAATAAAAACCAGATCATTGCTACACTCAGGAGCTTTGGTATCGAGATCCAGCGAATTTCTGCTACCGTAGGTCCTACCGTAACCCTTTACGAGATCGTGCCTGCAGAAGGGGTGCGGATCTCCAAGATCAGGAACCTGGAAGATGATATCGCCTTGAGCCTTGCGGCTTTAGGCATCCGGATGATTGCCCCTATCCCCGGTAAAGGAACCATCGGTATAGAGGTGCCGAATGCCAATAAACAGATCGTATCTATGCGGGCCTTACTGGAAAGTGAGAAATTTGTCAACAGCAAAATGAGCCTGCCCATAGCCCTGGGTAAAAAGATCGATAATGAAAACTATATTGTAGACCTGGCGACTATGCCCCACTTATTGATGGCAGGGGCCACAGGACAGGGTAAATCTGTAGGGATCAATGCCATCCTGGTATCCTTGCTGTACAAAAAGCACCCTTCCCAATTGAAGTTTGTTATGGTCGATCCGAAGAAAGTAGAGCTTTCTATTTATAAGCTGATCGAAAAACACTTCCTGGCCAAATTGCCCAATGAAGAAGAAGCCATTATTACCGATACCAAAAAAGTGATCAACACGCTGAATGCGCTGTGTATCGAGATGGACAACCGTTATGAATTGCTGAAAGATGCCGGTGCCAGGAATATTAAAGAGTATAATGATAAATTCATCCGGCGTAAACTGAACCCACAGGACGGGCATAAATTTTTGCCGTTTATCGTGCTGGTGATCGATGAGTTTGCCGACCTGATCATGACCGCGGGTAAAGAAGTAGAAATGCCTATTGCAAGGCTGGCACAATTGGCTCGTGCGATCGGTATTCACCTGATCGTGGCTACCCAGCGTCCATCTGTAAACGTGATCACGGGTATCATCAAAGCCAACTTCCCGGCGCGTATGGCCTTCCGCGTGTCTTCCAAAATAGACAGCAGGACCATCCTCGATGCCGGTGGTGCCGATCAGTTGATTGGTCGCGGTGATATGCTGGTCTCCCATGGCAGTGAAATGATCCGTTTGCAATGTGCTTTTGTGGATACACCGGAGGTAGAAAGGATCGTAGAATTCATCGGTACACAGCAGGGTTATCCTACCGCATTTGAGCTACCTGAATATGAAGGAGCAGAGAATGAAGGGATAGAAGAGAAGAATATTGACTTATCCCGCAGGGATAAAATGTTTGAAGAGTGCGCCTATATGATCGTCAATTCACAAAGCGGCTCTACTTCCATGCTACAGCGTAAGTTTAACCTCGGCTATAACCGTGCCGGTCGTATTATGGACCAGATGGAAGCTGCAGGTATCGTAGGCGCTGCCCAGGGCAGCAAGCCCAGAGATGTGCTGGTGAAGACCGAGTACGAGCTTAAAGGTATCCTGGAAAGCCTTTTGTAGTATTAGGGTCTGGTTTTGTCACTATTTTGTAAGTATTTGTTTTTGTAGCGTTTATTGCTTGTGCTATTGTTTTTTAGATGAAAAAATGTTATATTTGAACAAACAAAAACAAAAAAATATGCCAAAAAGACTCCTTAAACTCCATGACTGGGGACTCCGGTTTATAGGGCCACTTTTATTATTTATGCTCGCTTTCTCTTCCTGTGATAAGAAGAACGGGGAGGACGGTAATATCCCGACCAGTCCTGAAAAATTCAGGCAGTTAACCGAAGCCGGGTTCAGAAGCCTGATCCAGACCACTGATTTCGATGCTGCAGATACTGCTTTTGTATTTATATCGCCGAATGGTACCCGAGTGAAGATCAATGGCAGCTGCCTGCGTAAAAATGACCAGGCAGTAAGCGGAACGGTAACACTGGAGTTTTATGATGCCTTTTTGACCAGGGATATGTTGCTGGCCAATAAAGCAACTATGGGCAGAAATAGCAGCGGAGAACTGGAACCCATGAAAACGGGAGGGCAATTTTATATTAATGTAAAGCAGAACGGAGAGGCATTAAGTATTACCTGCCCGGTCAAAGTAGCCTCCAACACCTTACTTACGGGTAATTATGACCCGCAAATGACCGCCTGGGATGGCTTCTTTACCAATGGCAACCTGGTTTGGGAACCAGCCACCAGCTGGACCATAGCCATGGGAGAGCAGGGCCGTACCTATCAAATGGAATTCCCGGGATTTGGCTGGTTTAATTGTGATAAATTATATGCCGACCCAAGGCCAAAAACTCCTTTAACCATACAGGTGCCCACAGCCTATGCAGATGCCAGTATTGTCTATGCCATTATTAAAGACGAACCTCATTCCCTTGGACTGGCCGCTTATGGCGTATGGCCGGTAGGTATTGAACTCTACCTGGTTTTCGTTACAGAAGAAAATGGCCAGTACAAATGGCTGAGCAGGGAAGTAACCGTGACGAATGGCCATACAGAATCTTTTGATCCGAGCCAGGCCACGATCGGCAGTAAGGAGCAATTGACTACTTTCTTAAATAGTTTAGATTAAATTTTTATTTTATTCATAATTAATAAGGCTTGCTGCAGGATGCAGCAAGCCTTATTAATTATGCATCTATGCTAAAACGGCAGGGGTTTTAAAACCCTTTTTTAGCGACTCTTTTCCTGGTGTTCAGGTTCAGGTAAAGGCCTGCACTCGTGATCCGGCTCTTACTGTCATAAGTGGGAAAATTGCTGCTTAACAAAATGCCCCCATGATTGAATACAGAAAAACCAACAGATGGTTGCAGGATCCAATCATTGTCCAGGTAGAAAATGGCCATTTTGGCATCTATAAAATAATAGTTGAACTCGTAGGCAAATTTAAAGGTAGGGTTAAACTTACCGTTATAGATAAAACCTCCCATATTGAAAGAGGGACCATGAGAAAAGTAGCGGTTGTCAAACATATGGTAGTAACCGATCTCGGGCATATGGGCACTTTTTTCGCTGGAAACAAAGAAAATGCTGTGGCCTAACTTTACATTGGGAATGATCTTTGTCGTTTTACCTTGTGCCAGTGCAATGCCGCTAAGACCAACAGCTACCAGGGCGGTCAATAAAAATTTGTTCACGGGAAATGATTTATGTGTTTAAATAATATACGTGTTTGCCTCAACCGGTTAAGACTGCAAAGAAATGTATTTTGGATTAATTTCTGCTCAGGAAATAAACATAAAGTGATGTGGGTTTATCTTCACTGTAATGCTATAAATGGCTTGTTTTTTATGACTGTACTGGCATCAATGCTTTTGGTGCTTCATTAAAAAAGCAGAACTTTGCGGCTCTTAAAAATAAGCTATTACGTTGAAGCCTCTATTGAGTACTTCTTTTTTCAAAAGTTTCCTGCTTGGGCTGTCCCAGATCTTTCTCTGGGGCGGTTCTTATTTTTTGTTGCCCATTTTATCTGCGCCCATCATCAGCGAGTTCAACTGGTCCAATAAGTTCCTGTCTGCCTGCCTGTCCATGTCCTTGTTGATCTCCGGGCTCATCGCTCCCAGGGTAGGGAAGCTGATCGGGCAATACGAGAAGAACTATATCCTACTCTTTTCCGGTATCGTGATGGCCGCGGGCCTGCTGCTCTTATATGCAACCAGCGGTCAGCTTAGCTTTATTGCGGCCTGGGTAGTATTGGGGATCGCTATGGGTATGGGTTTATATGATGCCTTATTTGCTTCTATCGGTAAAATGTTTGGAAGGGTATCAGGTAAGTTTATTGTGCAGATCACCCTGGTGTCCGGCTTTACCACTACTGTAGTCTGGCCATTGCTTTCCTTCCTCTTGCACCAGTACGGCTGGCGCATAACTTGCCTTATCTATGCCGGGCTGGTTTTATTGATCTCTTTGCCGGTACATTTCTTTACCTTGTTTAAGCGCACCGCAAAAGAACCTGAACTTCCTGTTAAAAAGACTCCTAAAATAGTCCGGATCAATAAAGACAGCGTTTATTATCTGCTGGTCTGTAATTTTTCCCTGGGCTCTGTGGTGATGACTTCGGTGTACCTGTACCTGATCTCCTTTTTTATAAAGAACAGCATCAGCATGGAGCAAGCCGTTTTTATGGCCGCTTTTTTAGGTCCCGGCCAGGTCTCTGTGCGCTTGATGGACAGCCTGGTGCGGCAAAAGCCTCCTGTGATCAAAGCGATCTTTTCTGCGCTCCTGATCCTGTCCGGGCTTGTACTGTTGAGGTGCTTGCCACAGTATGGCTATATAGGAGTGTTCCTTTTTGGTTTCGGGAACGGGCTGCGCTCTATTTTGAGAGGGGCACTGCCTTTAAAATATTACCGCAAGGAGGCTTACCCGGTAGCTATAGGCAGCCTTGCACGGCTGCCCCTGATCGCACAGGCTTTAACGCCTTTGCTGGCGGGTATTTTTATCTACTATTCCGATATCAATGCCTTTATGGTCTTCAATATCCTGCTGGCTCTGCTGAATATTTTGCCACCTTTCGTGTTGCTGTACTGGAAGACGCATCCCGATAAGATCAAGTCTGCCGAACGCTGGTTTGTAGAAAACTAAAGGGGTAATTTAAGGAGTGTCCGGTCGCTTTACTACCGCCATAGTCAGCCTGCTGATGCAGACCAGTTTTTCCCTTTCGTCCACGATTTTTATTTCCCATACCTGGGTGCTTGCCCCTACGTGGAAAGGTCTTGCCGTGGCCGTCACCCAACCGGTTTTCTTGCCGCGGATATGGTTACAATTGATCTCTATGCCCACGCAGGCCTGCTTTTCGGGGTTGATGCATAACCATCCTGCCACGCTGCCTACCGTCTCTGCAAGGGCTGCAGATGCGCCTCCGTGCAGGAGGCCGAAAGGCTGGTGTGTGGTGTTGTTGACCGGCATACTGGCGCTCACAAAATCTGCTCCCACTGCTACAAATTCCATATTTAAATGTTCTGCTAATGTATTTACAGACATTTTATTTAAATCTTTCAATTCCGGAATCCCATTATACCAAATCATATGCTATTTTATACTTTTAGTTTAATACATTTGCTATTAGAAATAGTTGTTGTGTAATAAAAGTCTTGTTCAAAATTACATGCTTTACAATTATTTAGATAAAAATATCGGACAAAAATGAAAAATATTCTTGTTGCAGGAGCTGGTAAATCCTCTTCCTATCTTATTGATTATTTGCTCAAAAATTCCAAGTCAGACTGGAGGGTTATCGTTATGGATGCCTCTGCTGATGCGATTGCAGAGAAGCTGAAAAATCATCCCAGGGGCATTCCTGCGGTCATTGATGTTACAAAAGATGAGGAAAGAGAGCAGTTGGTGGCAAAAGCAGATATCGTATTGTCTATCTTACCGCCCAGCTTACATTACCTCCTGGCAAAAGACTGTCTTAAGTATAAAAAACACCTGATCACCTCTTCCTATGTCTCTCCTGAAATCAAGGCATTGGATGCAGAGGTTAAGGAAGCCGGTTTATTATTCATGTGCGAGATGGGCCTCGATCCGGGTATCGACCATATGTCTGCCATGTCCATTATTCACAGCATTCAAAAGATAGCCGGGAACATCACCAGTTTTAAAAGTTTCTGTGGTGGCGTGATAGCTCCGGAGAGTGATGATAATCCCTGGCACTATAAAATCAGCTGGAACCCGAGGAATATCGTTCTGGCCGGTCAGGCGGGTGCCGAGTGGATAGAGAACGGGAAAGTACAGAAGATGGATTATGAGCAGCTGTACAATAACTGCAAAAAAATAAAAGTGGACGGACTGGGTTCTTTCAGCTATTACCCCAACAGGGACTCGCTGAAATACCTTGACCTGTATGATGTGAGCGATATACAAACCTTTATGAGGGCGACCCTGCGTTACCCGGCCTTTACCAAAGCCTGGAATTTCGTGGTTAAAATGGGATTGACCAAAGATAATGACCAGGTGAATACTGAAGGCCTGAGCTATGGGGAGTGGATCGCACAGAAATCGGGTGTTGCTATTGCAGACAATTGGGTACTTACCCTCGCAGAGCAATATGCCATTGATGATAAAAGCCTCAAAATGATGGAATGGCTCGAACTGTTTGATACCAAAAAGCAGATCAAGCGCCAGGGTGTTTACTCCTCTGCTGATATCATCCAGGATGTGCTGGAAGAGAAATGGAAATTAAATATTGTGGATAAGGATATGGTCGTGATGCAGCACCAGGTGGCTTATGAGCGTAAGGGCGTGAGCTCTTTCCTCACCTCTAATTTAGTGGTGAAAGGGGAGAACAGCCTGTATAGCGCCATGGCCAAGACTGTAGGTCTTCCGATGGCTATCCTGGCCCGCAAGATCCTGAATGACGGCTTGCCTTCCAAGTACCTTACAGGGGTAAGAATTCCTGTAATGCCGGAAGTATATGTGCATGTATTGAAAGAGCTTAAAAAGTCAGGGGTTGAATTTATAGATATCATTCATTAGTACATTACCTGATTAAAGCAATATAAAAGAGAGGGCCGGATCGTTTAACGATCCGGCCCTCTCTTTTATGCTGGTAAGTGTTTGATTAGATCAGTACACTTTGTTTTACTTTTAATAACCAGTTCTGTTTATCTTCTATTCTTCCGTAGCGGATATCGTCCAGTTGTGTTTTGATCTTATTCGCAATAGTATATTCAGTAGTTGGTTTTAAGGTTAATTTCTCCTCGTTGTAAGTCAGATCCTGGATAAAGGACATTGAAGCTGCAGTTCCTGTACCGAAGGCTTCTTCCAGTTTGCCTGCTTTGTGTGCCTCTACCAGTTCATCAATGCTGATCGGGCGCTCTTCTACCGGAACACCGTTTTCTTTCAGCAGTGCGATCACGCTGTCACGGGTTACCCCTGCAAGGATCGTACCTGCATTCAGGTCCGGAGTAACGGCTTTACCGTCGATGATGAAGAAAACATTCATCGTACCGATTTCCTGAACATATTTGTGCTCAAATGCATCTGTCCAAAGGATCTGGTCATAGCCCATTTTCCTTACTTCAGCAGTAGGGTACATAGAAGCGCCATAGTTACCGGCAGCTTTAGTGAAACCGATACCACCTTGTACTGCTCTTACAAAACTGCTCTGTACATAGATACTTACCGGCTTGTTGTAGTAAGGACCAGCAGGGCTGTTGATGATCATAAATTTGTAGGTAAATGAACTTCTTACCCCTAAGAATTCATCCGTTGCAAACATGAACGGGCGAATGTACAATGAGGTGTCTGCTTCATTAGGGATCCATGCGTCATCAATATTGATCAGTTCACGCATACCATCGAGGAAGATCTCAGAGGATATTTCAGGCATGCCCAGGCGTTGCGCAGACTTGTTGAATCTTTCCCAGTTTTTCTCAGGACGAAAAATAGCAGAGCCTCCGTTAGGTTGACGATATGCTTTTACTCCTTCAAAAATAGATTGCCCGTAATGCAATGCAGATAAAGAAGGACAGATACTGATATTACCAAAAGGTACGATCTCGGGAGCACCCCATTGACCGTCTTTGTAATCACAAACCAACATATGATCCGCATACTCCTGCCCAAACACTATCTCATCTCTTTTTAATTCATGCACGCGGCTGTTGTCTGTTCTTGAAATTTTAATCTCCATATTAATCTTGTTTTATTTATGCCAGGGCATAACAGTTTGTTAATAAGTCGCGGCAAAGCTAAGGTTTTTAGCGCGAAAACGAAAAAAGGGATGTTATCTATTTGATAAAATTTACCTTTGCCTCACAATACGGACAATAAATGGAGACACAATTCCCTTTTAATTTATTCGAGCATAATGATATAATACAAGTATCTGATAATCAGAAGATTTCGGCTAATATTTGCCAGGGAAAACGTATCCTTGCATTAGTGCTTCCTTATCATGATATACAGGAGGTGAGCCAGCAATTATTTAAGATATTTTCTGCCTGTAATATTGCCCCGGAACAGGTCCTGGTGAGCAATCAGCTTATGGATTGGGGCCAGATAGAGCAGCAGGAAGACCTGAAAGAGGTCTTTTTATTTGGCATTAAACCCGTTTCTATCGGGATTCATTATAACTTATTCCCTTATCGTTTTCTGGGCCTTGGCGAGAAAAAAGTGCTTTTAGCCGATCCCATAGACCTGATCTTAAGCCAGGGCCAGTTGAAGGCAGACTTCTGGCATAAAACACTGAAACCTTATTTTATTGGTGCATAAAAATACTTAAACATGGATATGATACTGGCCTCAAATAATGCAGGTAAGATTAAAGAAATAAATGAGTTGCTGGAGGGAAGATATAAGATCATTTCATTGAAAGAAGCGGGTATCGAAGAAGAGATCCCCGAGCCCTTTTTCACCTTTGAAGAGAATGCGCTGGCAAAAGCAAAATATGCCTATGATAGAACGGGGATTGTCACCTTTGCAGAAGACAGCGGGCTGGTAGTGCCTGCTTTAAATGGTGAGCCGGGAGTCTTCAGCGCGCGCTATGCCGGTGAACCCAAGAGTGACCTGGCCAACACAGAAAAGCTTTTAAAAGAGTTGGAAGGGCATACCGACCGGGCTGCCTATTACACAACTATAATTTGCCTGGCAGGGCTGGGGGGGCTGCACTACTTCTCCGGTAAATGTGAGGGGCATATTGCCACGGAAATGCGCGGTGAGGGCGGTTTTGGTTATGACCCGGTATTTATACCTGCGGGTTATGATCAGACATTCGGTGAATTACCCGCTGCTGTAAAATCGGCAGTGAGCCACAGGGCAAAAGCCATGAAAGATTTTATCGCTTTCCTGGCCCAATTATAATTGCTGCTTAAATCATAAGTTTATTCCGTGTCCGGCATCTGGTCTTTTTCAACCGGTACCGTACCTCTTTGCTGGAATACCCTGATCCAGCTCAGGTCTTTATTTGCTTCCAGTCCGGTACCGTAGGATACAGAGCCGCCCCTGATGATCTGTACGGGTACTTCTGAGAAGAATCTTTGCAGTTTATTGTTCCACACTAATTGCTGTGTCTTAAGCGTATCACCGCTTTTGTTGATGACGACCACACTGTCCTGCACCAGGAAATTGTTATCGGTAGGATAGAAACGGGCCGTTTTTGCCCTTAATATGCTCTCCACTTCCATAGAATCATTGTAGAATTCCACCAATAAGTTGTGGTTGATATCCAGGAAGGGTGGTTTGGCATTGTCATTTTGCACAAACTCTTTGGTCCTTAGACGGGCTTTCGTTTGGCCATCTTTACTGATGATGACCGTAACGCTATCCGCACGGTCTATTTTTAAGGCTTCCTGGTCCACCACTTTATCCGACTTGCTGACACTTCCCTGTCCGCAGGCAGACCATAAGAATAAGAAGCTAAAGGTCATTATCGTTGCGGATAATGACCTTAAAATGCTTAAATATGTTTTAGCTGTATGTCTCACTATTGATAAGCTCTGCGTTGAAACCAGTGCGCATTAATTCTTAATCCTGCGGTGAATTTTATATAGAATTCACTGGCCAGGCCATTGTTGATCGTACCCCTGTTGCCCATATCCAGGCTCAGGTTGAGTGCTCCGCCCTGCTCGTCCGTGTTGATGTTGGACCTTAGGGGCAATTGAGTACCTAAAGTGAATCCGTAATAGTTAACGGCTGTGCTGTTGTAGTACACATAATCTTTACCCATATATCCGCCCAGGCGATAAGTCATCATAGAAAGATATTGCTTGGAGTTCCGGGCATTAGGCGTGACTTCTCCGCCAAAGGCTACGCGGTAAGCATTATTGCCTACTTCATTTTCCGTAGCTCCGAAGCGCTTGAAGGTAGACCAGTCTGCATAGACCAGGTCCACACCGAAGTCATAGTTAGCGCCCTTACCGTAGTGAACCCCAAAGCCGAATTCAGAAGGCAGTTCCATTTTGCCTTTTTGCTGATAGAGGGCAGAAATGGTGTCGGTAACCACAGGTGCACCGGAATAAGGTGGCTGGGTACCTGCTACATAGTATTCATCTCTTGTAATATTGATGCGTTGAGAAAGCGTTCCCGTTGCACCGATACTGATGTATTGACTGTTTTTTAATTTGGCTTTATAGAGCACACCTGCCTTAAAGAACAGGCCTCCGTAGATGTCTTTTTTAGAATAGTCAGAGATCCTGGTATGCAGCGAATCGGCCCCCAGGAAGTTGATATAGGAAGAGTTCCTGATGTTACCGAAAACATATCCCCCGTTAACCCCCACACTAAAGCCTTTGGTGCCTCCTGAAATACCCAGGTAGCCGAAGTTTAAACTACCTTCTCCATTGTACTTCTGAAGTATTTTATCTGTGGTGCCGGCAACAGTGGCTGTATCCTGTGAGTTATAATAAACTTTTGAAAACGGCATATAGCCCAGGTTGATCGCAAAGCGTTGTGTCTTTAACGGAATCGCCAGGTTGAAATGGCCTATCGTTACCGTACTGGAGCTCGTGCGGTCATCTCCTATCCGCACGGTATTGTTTTGTGCATCGAAGGCAAACTCAAAAGTGGTCCTTGCCAGGTAGGTATAACTGGCCGGGTTGTAGGCATTCAATGTATACTCTTTAGCATAACCATTAGCAATACCTCCCATTCCGCGTAGTGCAGGGCTACGGTTATCACCGAGATTACCTATGCCGAAACGGGTGTAAGGAGAGTTGATCCTGTCTGATTTCGGTTCGTTTGTGTATGTAGTTTGCGCCTGAGCTGAAGAAACAGCGAGCGTGGTAAGTATCGAAAGCGCTAATGCTTTGTGTCTATACATTATGATTGAGTATTAAATTCAAACCCTTCATCAAAAAATTTGGGTCTGCAAATATCTGATTTTTTATTTTGTTTTCAAAAACAGGTAAATATCCGCCTGTGAGCACTACGTTAAGATCGCCGAAATCTTTATTGTATTTATAGATAAAATACTTCATTTCCCCGATAATGCCGTTTACCACACCGCTCTTTATCCCACTTGCCGTATCAAAGCCTAAAATAGGGGCGTAGCCCATTTCTTCTCTTAATAACGGCAATTTATCGGTTTGCGTATGTAAAGATTCAAATCTTAGCCTGGGCCCCGGGGAAATGGCTCCTCCCCTGAAATATTTACTACTGGTAACCAGGTTGTAGGTAATTGCAGTGCCGATGCTGATCACCAGGCAATTCTGGCCGGGAAAAGCTTTTAAAGCACCTGCTGCCAGGGCCAGCCGGTCTACGCCTAATTGCTCGGGCGTATTGTAGGCATTAAAAAAAGGTAAATTTGTATCTGCGCTAAGCACCACCACTTTTTTACAATGAGCTTCCAGTAATTGAGTGATCTGTGCATCATGGCTGATGACGGAAGAAAGGATCGCATATTCCGGGCTATAGGTCAGTAATATATCTTCTATGGCCTGTAATGCCTCTGTCCTTGTAAAATTAAATTGATGCAGTAAATTATCATTTTCGATCAATGCCGCTTTGCAATTTGTATTGCCAAAATCCAAACAAAGGTTCATTCTTTTATCTTTTTGTGCTTGCAATTTAGCCAAAAAAGATGGCTTTGTATCAATATTCAACAGACAAAGATTAAATTCGCATTTTCTACCAGGAATCCGCATAATATGTTTGCCGATATAATATTACCCTTACATCTACCCAGGCCCCTGACTTATGGCGTGCCTTTAGAACTGCAGGACCAGATTGCAGTAGGGAAGCGTGTGGAGGTAAGCTTGGGCAGGCAGAAATTGTATGCAGGCATCGTATTAAAGGTCCATGATCAGAAGCCGGAAGCTTATGCGGTAAAGCCGATCAGGAATGTTTTAGACGAATACCCTGTGGTCAATGAGCAGCAACTTGCCTTATGGCAATGGGTGGCAGACTATTACCTCTGTGCCGTAGGGGATGTGATGCAGGCAGCTTTACCGGCCCACCTGAAATTGATGAGTGAGAGCCTGCTGGTCTGGACCGGGGCTTTCGACGATGTGCCGGAAGGCTTGAGTGATGAGGCTTTTATGATCGCAGAGGCTTTGCTGATCAGGCAACAGATCACCATTGGTGAGGCACAGCAGCTGGTGCAGAGTAAAGCGCTGAGCAAGGCGGTGAACGAGGTGCTGGAGACGGGTGCCGCTATTATATCTGAACTGCTGGAAGAACGGTATAAGCCTAAGCTGGAAACCTTTGTCTACCTGGAAGAAAAATTGGAGCAGGAACCCGAACTGATCGCGCTCTTCAACCAGCTGGAGAAAAAGCCGAAGCAATTGACCATACTTATGTCTTTCCTCAATCTGCGTAGAGACAGGCTGGGCATTACTGCTAAAGAACTCTCCAAACAATCTAATGCGACCACGGCCCAGATAAAAACTATGGCGGCAGCCGGTATTTTTATCCTTAAAGACCAGGCTACAGACCGGGTAACGGATGTGGCCAATCCTGAAAAACTGATCTCAGACCTGTCTGATGTACAGTTGCAGGCGAAAAACAGCATTGAAGCGCAATGGGAGCAGCATAATGTATGTTTGCTGCAAGGGGTGACCGGCTCCGGCAAAACCCATATTTATATAGACCTGATCCAAAAGGCCATCGGGCAGGGCAGGCAGGTATTGTTCCTGCTCCCCGAGATTGCCTTAACGACACATATTTTATCCCGCTTAAGGGCTTACTTCGGGGAAGAACTGGGTGTTTACCACTCAAAATATAGTAATAATGAACGGATAGAGATCTGGAAAAAAGTAGCTGCCCATAAATATAAAGTAGTGATCGGCGCGCGCTCGGCCTTATGGCTGCCTTTCCGGGACCTGGGACTCATCATCGTGGATGAAGAGCATGACAGTTCTTATAAGCAGGTAGATCCGCCACCACGTTTTCATGCCAGGGACAGCGCCATCTATCTTGCCGGGATTTGCCAGGCTAAGGTATTGCTGGGCTCTGCCACGCCTTCTATTGAAACCTTACATAATGTGCAAAAGGGGAAATATGGATTTGTGGCTTTAAAGCAAAGGCACCAGGGTGTTGCCCTGCCGGAGATCATACCGGTAAATGCCAAAAATACACAGAGTTCGCTTTCTCCTGTGCTCACTTTAGACTTGCTTTCCGGTATCCAGGATACGATCAAAGAAGGTAAACAGGTTATTCTATTCCAGAATAAAAGGGGCTATGCTCCTTTTCTATTGTGCGGCTCCTGCGGCTTTGTGCCTCAATGTAAAAACTGTGATGTATCGCTGACCTATCATAAGGCTACCGATAAGCTGCATTGTCACTATTGCGGTACTAAATCTGCTCCTATAAAACATTGCCCCCAGTGTGGCAATGCCAATATCTCTGCACGTACTTTCGGTACAGAAAAGATCGAGGAAGACCTTCAGCGTATTTTTCCGCATTACACCATCGGGCGTATGGACTGGGACAGTATGCGCACCAAGGGCAAGCAGACACAACTGATGGATGAATTTACTTCGGGTAAGATCAATATTCTTGTGGGCACACAAATGGTGGTGAAGGGCCTTGATTTTGAAAATGTATCCCTGGTGGGTATTTTAAGTGCTGATAGTTTACTGAGCTTTCCTGACTTCCGGGTGCATGAGCGTGCTTTCCAGCTGATGGAGCAGGTGAGTGGCCGGGCCGGCCGCCAGGATGGTAAAGGCAGGGTGATTATTCAAACTCATAAAGCCAGTCATCCCATCATTCAATATGTGGTGCAGCATGATCTTAAAAGTTATTTTCAATTTGAAATGGCTTACCGGCAACAGTTTGCCTATCCTCCTTTTTCAAAACTCATCAAGGTGGTCTTTAAACATAAAGATCAGAAGAAGTCGGGGCAGGGTGCTTTTTTGTTTGCAGAGCGCCTATTGGCACAGTTCCCCGAGCTTAAAGTATTGGGACCTGCAGAGGCGCTGGTGCCCAGGGTGCGCAACCAGTATGTATTTGAACTGATGCTGAAGCTACCCTTGGACAATGGCTATGTCAGGAGTGTGAAAAACCAGCTGGCCTTACTCGTTTTGTCCCTAGCCAAAGAGAAAGGATTGAGTGCTTTACAGGTTTTTGCAGATGTGGACCCATTTTAGTAGCTAAACTATATGAGAATACTGATAGCAATATTTTTAACGCTCCTGTTAAGTCAGTCTGCTTGTAAGCATTCTAAGGAAAGTCGCCGTGTAATTGTGCTACAGCCTTTTAGCAAATTTTTGCAGGAGGAAGCTCAGCATATTGCCACACAAATCAGGTTGTTGGGCGCAGAAGTGATTTTGAAAGATAATATAAACATTCCTAAATCATGTTATTATTCGCCAAGAGACAGGTATCGTGCAGATAGTCTGATACGGTACTTAAGCAAGAGGGTAGGGAAGGACTCTATAATAGCTGGTATATTAAATGAAGATATCAGTACCACTAAAGGAGATATTCAGGACTGGGGTGTTATGGGGTTAGGCTACCGTCCGGGTAATGCTTGTATCATTTCTTCTTTCAGAATAAATAAAAGCAAAAGAGCAGAACAACTCTATAAAGTGATCGTGCATGAACTTGGTCATTCAGAAGGACTAGATCATTGTCCTGAAAAGACTTGCCTGATGCGCGATGCAGAAGGGGGTAATCCTCTTAATGAAGAGAAGGGTTTTTGTGAGCGCTGTACCGCTTATTTAAAACGAAAAGGTTGGAACTTTTGATTTTTTTATAAATAAAATAAGCCGCAAATGGTAATAAGTGTTTTATTGGCCTGGGGACTATGGTTGCTCTTCTTTAGCTGGTGGCTATGGAGAAAGAAGCCGTTTAAACGGACATAGTTTATACCTTAAACCTATAAGGTTTTAAAAACCTTATAGGTTTAACAATAGGTTTAACAGGCACTCTATTATTATTGAGATAAAACTTTTACCATATCCAGCATTTCCTGGTTGATCTCCAAATGTTTTTTACAGCCTTCTCCGAAATTGACAAAGACGATCTCATTTTTCTGCAGTCCTACCATCACGCCCGTTTTCCCGGCACGCAAGCCCAGTACGGCATGGTAGCCCATTTTGCTCGCCTGTACACGGTCATAATAGGTGGGTGAACCTCCACGCTGCATATGGCCCAGTACGCTAAGGCGCACTTCCATTTCCGGGTATTTTTTTGCCAGGATCTCGGTAAGGGCATCTGCCCCGAAGCCGTCTCCTTCTGCTACAACGATGATGTGAACGTTCTTTTTTCGCTTTTGATCATAATTGATCAATTGGACCACTCTTTCTACATTGGTAATGCGTTCCGGTACCAGGATCTCTTCGGCCCCGGTTGCTATGCCACTGTTGAGGGCTATATAGCCGGCATCCCTGCCCATCACTTCTACCACAAAAAGTCTTTCATGTGCCGCAGCGGTATCCCTGATCTTATCAATGGCTTCCATAGCGGTATTCACCGCTGTATCGAAGCCTATAGTATATTCCGTGCCTGCAATGTCGCGGTCTATGGTTCCCGGTACACCAATCACTTTAATGCCATGCTCTTGTTCCAGGGTTTCGGCTCCTTTAAAGCTGCCGTCCCCGCCGATGACCACCAGGCCTTCAATACCGTTTTCTTTTAAATGTTCCGCTGCTTTCTGCCGACCTTCTTTGGTCATAAACTCCTTGCTGCGCGCGGTTTTTAAAACGGTGCCTCCTCTCTGTATGATATTGGCCACGTCCCTGGAGCCCATCTGGAAGAGTTCATTTTCGATCAAACCTTTATAACCATATTTGACCCCGAAAACTTCCATATTGTGGTATAATGCCGTACGGACGATCGCCCTTACTGCTGCATTCATCCCGGGGGCATCTCCTCCCGATGTTAAAACTGCTATTTTTTGCATGTGTGTCTGTTTATTTTGTTCCCGTGTGTCCAAAGCCGCCCGCACCGCGTTCACTGTCCTCCAGGTTTTCTGTAAGCTCCCAGCTGATGGTTTCATGCCGGGCAATCACCATCTGTGCCACACGTTCGCCCTGTTCTATCGTTTGCACGGTACCGGACAGGTTAACGATAGCTACTTTGATCTCTCCGCGGTAATCGCTGTCTATGGTGCCGGGGCTGTTGATCACGGTCAATCCTTTTTTGATGGCCATGCCACTTCTGGGCCTTACCTGTGCTTCCAGGCCTTGCGGCAATTCCATATAGAGTCCTGTAGGGATTAAGGCACGCTCCATAGGTTGCAGGGTGATCGTGCTTTCCAGTTGTGCGGCCAGGTCCATACCTGCAGCACCGCTGGTCTGGTATTGTGGTAAAGGATTTGTTGATTTATTGATAATTTTTACTTGCATGAGTTGCTTTTGGATCACAAATTTAAGAAAATAGTAAATGCAGCATCGCTTCGTGCAGGACCGCGTTAGTGGCGAGCGTTTCTTTGTCCCGGATGGTATAAGCTGCCCGGTTGAAATCGGTTACTCTTCCGCCTGCCTCTTCCACGATGAGGTAGCCGGCGGCGATGTCCCAGGGCTGAAGGTTGTATTCCCAGAAAGCATCAAACCGGCCGCAGGCCACCCAGCACAGGTCGAGGGCGGCAGAGCCCAGTCGCCTTACCGGCAATCCTTTACTGACCACTTTGGTAAATATCTCCAGGGGGTGAATTTTTGTATCGGGGAAATGATAAGGGAAGCCGGTCACCAGGAAAGCAGTATTGATATCTGTTTTTTGAGAGACGCGGATCGGCTTGCCATTCAGGGTAGCACCTTTGCCTTTTTCTGCAAAAAACAATTCATCCATCATAGGATTGTACACGGCACCTAATAGCACTTCTTCTTTATAGGCCAGGGCAATGCTCACACAGCATAAAGGTACTTTGTGGGCAAAGTTCACAGTGCCATCAATTGGATCAATGACCCATTTGAAGTCCGCGGTTTCATTGGTATTGCCAAATTCTTCACCGATAAAGCCATGATCCGGGAAGCTGCTTTTTAAAGTGTCTACAATAAACCGTTCAGAGGCTTTATCAATTTCGGTAACCAGGTTATTGATCCCGTCTTTATGACTGATCTCGTATTCCGTGTCAAATCCTGCTTTTACCAAAGCCCCGGCAGCCTTCACTACTTCTAAAAGTACGGACCGCATCAAACTCAAATCCATTTGTATATTTTTGAGTCACAAAGATACTGTGCAATTGTATTACGGGAAGATTAATTGCATTAATCCCTTAAATCCGGTTAAAAGCTAAATTCTTGTGCATGATTTGATATTTAAAAATTAATTTTGGGGTTTTGTAGAAAATAATATGGGACAGAAAAAGCTGGTAAGATTTAATGAGATTAAAACATTTGATAATGTATTCGAGTATCCGCAGGAGATGCAGGGTAAATGGCATACATTTTTCAAAAATGACCACCCGATCACTTTAGAGTTAGCTTGTGGTAAAGGAGAGTATGCCGTGGGACTGGGCCGTATGTACCCGGATCGCAATTTTATCGGGATAGATATCAAAGGCAACCGGATCTGGAGAGGGGCTAAAACGGCCATAGAAGAGGGTTTGACAAATGTTGCTTTTATCCGTTCTCATATTGATAAGATCATTGAGTATTTTGCCCCGGGAGAGGTGAGCGAAATATGGATCACTTTCCCGGACCCTCAATTGAAAGGTGCGCGGATGAAGAAGCGCCTGACCTATTCGCGCTTCCTGAGGTTATACCAACAAATTATAAAACCCGGTGCGACAATCAACCTGAAAACGGATAGCCCGGACCTGTACCACTTTACCAAGGCGGTGATCGACTTATTTGAATTGCCGGTACTGGCAGACTCTGATAATGTATATGCCCAGGCTGATGTGATCCCTGATCTTAAGATCAAGACGCATTATGAAGGATTGGATATTGCCGGGAGTAACAGGATCCATTATTTGAAATTCAATATTGACAAAGCGCTTCCTGTAGAGAAGGATGAAATCCTTAAGGCACAATTTGTGAGTCAGGGTGAGCAATAATACTTATTTTTGAAATGCTGCAGGAAGGTGTGGATTTTTATTTTAATGAAGATGGCCTGATGGTGCTTACTGCGGCCTATCATTTAAAGAGGGGCAGGTGTTGCGGCAATGGTTGTCTTCATTGTCCGTATGATTTTGAAATGGTAAGAGAGCCGCGTAAAACACAATTACTGGAAGCCCGAAAAAGAAAAAAAGAAAATGAATAAATTTAGCTATTTGGCCTTAGGCGACTCTTACACTATCGGTGAAGGGGTAGCTGCAGATAAGAATTTTCCTAATCAACTCGTCTCCATCTTGGCAGAGGACTATGACCATGCTTTCGAAAAGCCGGAGATCATTGCGGTGACGGGCTGGACAACGGATGAGCTTAAAGCGGGTATTGCAGCAGCAGACCCGCAGGGTACTTATGACCTGGTGACCTTATTGATCGGGGTGAATAACCAATACAGGGGTCGTGAGGTAAATGAATATAAAGCCGAATTTGAAGCATTGCTGGACCAGGCTGTTGCATTTGCAGGAGGTAATTATAAGCACGTGATCGTGGTCTCTATTCCCGATTGGGGACATACACCTTATGCGCAGGAAAAAGGTTTTGATGAGCAGCAGGTGGCTGCTGAGATCGCATTGTATAATGAGGCCAAACAAGCCGTTACGCTTGCCAAAGGTGTTCGTTTCCTGGATATAACCGGTATGACGAGGGCATTGGCGATGGACGTATCTTACCTGGTAGCGGACCAATTGCATTATAGTGAAAAGTTGTATAGTGAGTGGGCTGCCTGCCTGGCTCCTTTGGTGGATAAAATTTTCAAACATTAAAATTAGTACAGATTAAGCATGAAAAAGTTATTGTTAGTGTTATTGAGTTTCGTGAGCCTGAATGTATTTGCACAGATCCCGAAAGATATAGAAGCGGTGAAAAAGACCTTTTTAAATTTCAGGACTGCGGTGTTGAATAAAGACGGGGCTTTCGGTGCAAAGCAAGTGGATGAAAATACGGTGAAATATTACCAGCATGTTTTGGACTGGACGGTGTATGCCGATACCAGTGTACTTGATACTTTAAATGTTTTTGACCGGATGACTGTGCTGAATTTAAGACACAGGGTAAGTAAAGAAAGTTTATTGCAATTAAAAGATGGAACTGCACTGATCAAACTGACGATTGACTCCGGTTTTTTCGCGGAAAACAGCGTTAAAAATTTTGAAATCGGGAATGTGGACCTGAAATATAAAGAAGGTACTGCGGTAGGCCAGGCAAAGGTTGACGGCCAAGATGTGGGCATGATATTTAAGTTTATCCGGGAGAAGAAGGCATGGAAACTCCGGCTTGCTGAAGCTTTAGCTATGGCTAAAAAAGGCATGGAAGTGGACCTGAAAAGAAGCGGTAAAAATGAAAATGAGTACATCTGGACGTACCTGATCCTGGAAACAGGTAGAAATGTAAGCCCCGAAATAATTGATCCATTAAAGAAAAGGTAGCTTAAAAAAGCATCCTGAACCTTATGGTGCCCTCAATGCTACGCAGTTCTTGTATAAAAGATTCTGTGTAGCTTTTTTCTATATCTACAATCACGTAGCCGATCTTATCATTGGTCTTGAGGTACTGGCCCATGATATTGATCTGGTATTTTGCAAACACATGATTCAGTTGTGCCATGATGCCGGGCCTGTTTTGGTGAATGTGCAACATCCGGTGTGATTCTTTCAATTTGGGTAATTGCACTTCGGGGAAGTTGACACTGCCTAGTGTGCTCCCGTTATTGATGTATTCAAGGAATTTTGCAGGTACAAATTTTCCTATATTCTCCTGGGCTTCGGAAGTGCTGCCCCCTATATGTGGGGTAAGAATGACATTATCCAATCCTTTAAGTGCACTTTCAAAGGGTTCGCTGCCACTGCCTGGCTCATCGGGAAATACATCGAGGCCCGCACCGGCTACTTTGCCGGATGCCAGGGCATTGGCTAATGCCGGAATGTCTACCACGTGCCCCCTGGAAAGGTTAAGGAAGATGACCCCGTTTTTCATTTGTTTAAACTCTTCTGTGCCGATAAAAGCGGTATTCTCTTTCCTGCCATCCACGTGCAGGCTCACTACATCAGACAGGCTTAAGAGTTCTTCCAGGGTTTCCAGCTTTTGTGCATTGCCTAAAGCCAGCTTGTCGGCCAGGTCGTAAAAATAAACTTTCATGCCGAGTGCTTCTGCCAGCACAGATATTTGCGTGCCTATGTTGCCATAGCCGATCAATCCGAGTACTTTATTCCTGATCTCGAAACTTCCGTTGGCAGACTTGTCCCATATGCCTTCATGCATTTGCTTATTCTTAAGCACCACATTTCTCATCAGTATGATGAGCTCACCTATGGCCAGTTCTACTACAGATCTTGTATTGGAGTAGGGGGCATTGAATACAGGAATGCCTTTTTCGGTAGCGGTTTCCAGGTCAATCTGGTTGGTGCCGATACAGAAAGCGCCTATGGCCATGAGCCGGGGCGCAGCATCCAGTACTTTTTTGGTGATCGTAGTTTTGGACCTGATCCCTAATACTGAAACGTCCTTTAACCGGAGGCATAATTCGGCTTCGGTTAAAGCGCCTTTCTCTACCTCTACTTTGAAACCTTGTTCTTCAAATGCAGCGACTGCAGCGGGGTGTACGTTTTCCAGTAATAAAACTTTGATCCTGCTTTTGGGATAGGATTGGCTGCGGCTTAGTTTATGGTCAAAGAGGAATTCGTCTAAGGAGGCGACAACATTGTCGGCCACGCTGATCACCTTTTGGCGTTCTATATTCTCGGTGAAGGCATAGAAGCGGTTAGCCAGCCCGGACTCTTTCAGTTCATAATCGGTGTAGCCATCCCCGATGGCATAGATATCGCCTTGCAGGTTGAGGGTACTTAGGAGCTTTTTCTTACCTCCGTCTGTGGACAGCACATTGTGCTCATCAAAGCCGATGATCTGTCCATGTGGGTCAAAGATGAATTCGTTGGCAAAAACATGGTTTTCGAGGATGCCCATTTCGGTAACAATGGGTACAATAAATTCCCTGAAACCGCTGGAAACAATATATATATGGTCTTTATGCTCGGATAGGAATTTCCTGTTGCGCTGGAAGGAATCGGATATCCTGGTTTTTAAAAAATCAACTAACTTTTCAATATGCAATTTACCGGCAGAAAGCAATGAGATTCTTTGGCGCAGGCTTTCTGCAAAAGAGATTTCTCCATTCATGCCCATATCCGTCAGCGCTTTGATCTGTTTTACGATCTCCTGCTGCCTGGGATTGCCTTCGAGTGCAATATGTGCCAGCTCATCTAAACCTTCTACTTTGGTGAAGGTGTTGTCAAAGTCTATAATGTAATTTACAGGGGTACTTGCTGCAACAGGCATAATTGAAGTTTTAGTTCCGGAGCGCAAAATTAGGGATACTAATATTGATATATGGAAAAATTATGCACTTATCTGCTTAAAAGGTATGGTCCTGGTTTTTTCTTTTTAAAAGAATGGGCACATAAAATTTGAAAGCAATACTGCAGGCGACCAGGATAATGGTGGTGCCGATCCAAAGGTTGCTGAAGCCGAACGTCTCTGCTATCCGGGTGCCCAGGATAGGGGAAACGATGAAGGCGAGTGAAAAGGCCATGCCATTGGCACCCATATAGGCTCCCTTGTTGGTGATGCCTGCTCTCTGGGCGGTGATGGTGGCCATGAACGGCAGTACCAGGATCTCGCCAAGGCTGAGCAGGGAGATGGATAAAAACAGCACCGCCAGAACGGGGTTGAAGGCCAGTAAAAAGAAGGACAGGGCGCACATGAGTGTACCGTAAAGCAGGGTCTGTGCCGGGCTGAATTTTTTCTCTGCAATATGCACCAGTAACATTTCAAATATAACCACAACGATCCCATTGGTACCCATCAGCAAGCCGATGTTCTTCTGGCTGAGGTTAAGGTCGTTTTTATAAAAGAGGGGCAGGGTGTTCATTAGCTGGAAGAAGCACATGGAGAAGAAGGCGCAAAGCAGGCAGAAAATGAGGAAGGGGCCGTCTGTGTAAGGTGATTTTTCTTTGACCGGTTCCGGTACAATTTCCGGTCCTTGTAAACTAAGTCTTTCTTTTTTTAGGCGGAAAAGCTTTTGCCGCCTGTTGAAAAAATACAGGTACATAAAGCCCGCAGCCAGGGTGAAGAAGGCATTGCCATAGAACAGCAGGTCGTAGGAATAAGCCGCCATGAGTCCGCCCAGGGCAGGCCCTATAGAAAAGCCGAGGTTAACGGCCATCCGGTTGAGGGAAAAGGCACGGGTCAGGTTTTGAGGACGGGCATATTTGGCAATGGCCACAGAGTTTGCCGGGCGGAATATTTCGCTTACGATACTCTGCGCAAAGACCATCAGCCCTAAGGCGAGTGGTGTATTGAAAAAAGGATATAAGCAGAAGAGCGGCACGCTGATAAACAGCGCCCCGGCCTGTACATAATATTCGCCGATCTTATCGGTTAAATAGCCGCCGAGCCAGGAACCTATAACAGAGCCTACCCCGAAACAGGCCAGGACCAGTCCCGACTGCTCAAGGCTGAACTTTAAATGGTCGATCATGTACACACCCAGGAAGGGCAATACCATGGAGCCGGTCCTGTTGATCAGCATGACAATAGACAACATCCAGGACTCCAGGGAGAGTCCTTTAAAAGAATCAGCGTATATTTTGAACAGGCGGCTCATGAATGGCTGCAAAGGTAGCTTTAATTCATGCAGGCAAAAAATAATTTGAGCTTTATGGTGTCGCTTTAATTGCCGGTCTGTTGATTGACCTGTTCTATGATGTAGGCGATCTGCTCTTCGAACATTTCTGTATGGATGGGTAAAGACAATACTTTACGGGATAAATGTTCTGCTACGGGGAAATTGCCTTGTTCCGGGTAGATGCTGGTCAAAGCTTTTTGCTGGTGGCAGGGCAGGGGATAGTAGATCATGGTAGGGATGCCTTTCTCTGCTAATGCCGCTTTGAGTTGATCCCGGTCTATATCATCAGACAAGGTCAATGTGTACTGGTGGTAGACATGCGTTGTTCCGGGTGTCTTAAACGGAGTTTTGATATGTGTGTTGTGTTTAAAGCCTGCATCATAGGCCGCAGCAACCTGTTGCCTGGCCAGGTTGTACTGGTCCAGTTGTTTTAGTTTGACGGAGAGTATCGCTGCCTGCAGGGTATCCAGCCTGCTGTTGATACCGACCCGTTCATGATGGTATTTTTGGTATTGACCGTGATTGGCGATGGCTTTTATTTTTTTGTAAAGGGCTTCGTCTTTAGTTAACAGGGCACCGCCGTCTCCGTAACAACCCAGGTTTTTGGAAGGGAAGAAGGAAAGGCAGGATATGTCGCCCATAAGTCCTGTCTGCCGGATGCGGCCATCAGCGCAGGTGATGCTGCCCCCGATAGATTGTGCATTGTCTTCAATGACTTTGAGCTGATGCTTTTGTGCAATGGCCAGG
The DNA here is from genome assembly GCA_001897525.1 of Bacteroidetes bacterium 43-16. Lineage (GTDB taxonomy): Bacteria > Bacteroidota > Bacteroidia > Chitinophagales > Chitinophagaceae > Edaphocola. Next base: position 78,335 of record MKTB01000009.1, read on the forward strand.
ATAGCTTCCATATCGGCACATTGCCCGAAAAGATGGACGGGCACTATAGCCCGGGTCTTGTTGCTGATCGCGGCTTCCAGTTGTGCCGGGTCGAGGTTGAAGGTTTGCGGATCTACGTCTACAAATACGGGCTTAAGGCCTAAGAGTAAGACTACTTCTACTGTGGCGAAATAGGTAAATGCCGGTGTGATGATCTCATCGCCGGGCTCAAGTTCCAGTGCCATTAAAGCGATCTGTAGGGCATCGGTACCATTGCCGCAACTTTGTACGTAAGCTCCCTGGTGATAGGCGGACAAGGCTGTGTTGAAGGTGCCTACGGCTCCGCCATTAATGAAGGCGGCCTGGTCGATCACGGCTTGTATGGCCTGGTCTATGTCTGTTTTTATCTGTTGATATTGACCTTTAAGGTCCACCATTTGTATCTGTTGCATCCGCTGCTTTTTGAAAAAAGAGCTATAATTTTTTAAGATTATAGCTCTTCATAAGATTTGCTGCTGCAAGTTACTAAATATATTATTGGCCTTATTTACTTTCCAGTCTCACTATCGGCACAATGACTTCTTCAAGGCTTACACCGCCATGCTGGAAGGTGTTCTTGTAGTAGTTCACAAAGTGATTGTAGTTGTTAGGATAGCATAAGAAAATATCTCCTTTGGCAAAGATGTATTTTGAATTTACATTAGGCTGCGGTAGCCCGGCCTGCTTGGGATTGGTAATGTCAAACACGTCTTTATTGTCGTATTGCAGGTTCCTACCGTGCTTGTACCTGAGGTTGGTCGTCGTAGCCCTGTCGCCCACCGTTTTGCTGGGTGATTTTACTCTTGTGGTACCATGATCGGTAGTGATGAAGAGTTGTATGTTTTTTTCTGCGATCTTTTTTAAGGCACGATAAAGCGGGGAGTGTTCAAACCAGCTTACGGTAAGACTTCTGTAGGAAACCTCATCACTGGCCAGCTCTTTCAATACCTCCATTTCGGTACGGGCATGGGACAGCATATCTACAAAGTTGTAGACAATAACGGTAAGGTCATTTTTAAGGTAGTTATGGATATTATCTTCCATTGATTTACCATCTACATTGTTAGTGATCTTTAAATAATCCCACTTCAGGTGGTCCAGCTTCAGTCTCTTCAATTGCTCGCCCAGCAATTCTTTCTCAAAGAGGTTTTTGCCGCCTTCTTCATCGTCATTTTTCCAGTACTGAGGTAGTTTTTGCTCGATCTCTAAGGGTGTGAGACCGGCAAAGATGGCATTCCTGCTGTATTGTGTTGAGGTGGGCAGTATGCTGAAAAACATATCTTCATCGAGGGTGGAGAATTGTGCATTGATGATGGGTTCAATAGATTTCCATTGATCATAACGCAGGTTGTCGATCAGCACCACGAAGGTGGGCTTGTCTTTTTTGAGGTAAGGTGCTATTTTTTCTGCAAAGAGCTGGTGGGAGAAAGTTGGCAGTTCTTTGGTCGTTTTGTTGATCCAGTCGATGTAGTTCTTTGAAACAAATTTGTAGAATTCGTTATTGGCTTCTACTTTCTGTGTGTTAAAGACCTCGAGCATTTCGGGGCTGTCGCTTTTGCTCATTTCTATTTCCCAGTACACCAGTTTTTTATACAGGTCTTTCCACTCTTCCAGGTTTGGGTTAGAGTTTAAGGTCATGAAAAGATTCCGGAAATCTTTCTGGTATTCAGTGGTGGTTTTTTCGGAAACCAGGCGTTTGCTGTCAAAGATCTTTTTGAGCGAGAGCAATACCTGGTTGGGATTTACGGGTTTGATCAGGTAATCGGAGATCTGGCCACCGATGGCCTCTTCCATGATATTTTCTGCCTCATTCTTGGTCACCATAATGACCGGGAGGGTGGGATATAGGGCTTTGATCTGTGATAAGGTTTCCAGACCGGTTATGCCCGGCATACTTTCGTCTAACAGCACTACTTCGGCTTTATTGGTCCTCAGGTATTCCAGCACATCATAACCATTGGTAAAAGGAGTGATCTCATAACCTTTGTTCTTCAGAAAGAGCATTTGAGATTTCAGCGATTCAATTTCATCATCTACCCATAATATATTCGAATTCATATAATTTAAACTTTTCTTTACGCTAATGAAATAATGATTTTTATTCGGATAGCAATATAGCTGTTTTAAATCTAAGAAAACGATAAATGTAACAGATTCATTACTTGCCTGCACAGAAAAGCCCCCGGTGATTACCGGGGGCTTTTCTGTATAAATTACTGGAATTAGATATTTACCATTAATGGCATCAGCAGCATTAACAGATCATCGCTGTCGCTGTTAGCGGTAGGTTTGAAAATGCCCGCTCTTGAAGGGACACTCAATTCTAATGCTATTTCTTCCCCTTCGAGATTGTTCAGCATTTCTACGAGCAGGCGTGCGTTGAAGGCGATCTTCATGTCTTCTCCGTTGAACTGGCAATTTAATTTCTCATTACCCTCATAAGAGAAGTCTGCATATTGCGCACTTAAAGTAACGGTATTGCCGACGATGTCAAAAACAACCTGTGTGGTGCTTTTGTCGGCAAACACACTCACACGGCGTAAAGCATTGATGAGATCAGTCCTGTTGATGGTCAGCAAAAATGGGTTGTCTGCAGGAATTACCGCTCGGTAAGGAGGGTATTTACCATCGATCAGGCGACAGTTTAGGCTGGTGTTGTTGGATTTGATAAAAAGATGTGTATCGGTATAAGAAAGGCTCACTGCTGAATCATCAGAAGGTAACCAGTTCTTCATTTGTTGTAATGGTTTTCTGGGTACGATAAAGTTGCCGGTCTGAGTAGGGTTGATGTCGAGGTACATTAAGCGGATCAGGCGGTGGGCATCTGTAGCCACAAAAGTCAGGTCACCTTCATTCAGTTCAAAATATACACCGGTCATTGCAGGACGAAGGGTATCGTTACTGGTTGCAAATATGGTTTTATTGATGGCATCTGCCAGCCTCGAGGATGGAATGTTTAAGGTACTTGCATTTTCCGGGTTAGGCTCTTTAGGATATTCATCCGTTTTCTCTCCGCCTATTTTATATTTACCGGAGTTGCTGGTGATCTCAATGGTAAGATCTTTATTGTTTATGTTGAAGCTTATCGGTTGATCCGGTAAGTTTTTCAGGTATTCCAAAAGGATCTTTGAGGTAACACAGATCTTTCCGTCTTCTGCATTTTCAGATTGTACCTCAAGTTGTGTTTTAATCATTGTCTCCAGATCACAACCTGTAATGGTTAATGTGTTGCCTTTTAGTTCAAACAAAAAGTTTTCCAGGATAGGCATCACCGTATTAGAGCTTATGATACCGCCAACCAATTGCAAGTTTTTCAGTAAAGCAGAAGAAGAAACAATAAATCTCATAAGATTGTTATTATGTATAATATAGTTAGTCCACAAAAGTAATGTTTCCTGAGCAATTTAGAAATTCATTTTTTACCCTTAAGGAATGTCTTTGTTTCATTTTGATTTTTCGTGTTCAATAGTTTGTAATTAAAAATATATCAGAAATGCAGGCATTAAATTTGGCTGCAATGAAAAATAAACTATCTTTGCACTCCATTCAGCTGAAAAGCATGGTGCGGTAGCTCAGTCGGTAGAGCAATGGACTGAAAATCCATGTGTCGCCGGTTCGATCCCGGCCCACACCACAGAATGACAAAGGCTTTCAAGTATAACACTTGGAAGCCTTTTTTCTTGGGTCGAACATAGGTCGAACAACAGGTGATGGATCAAATTAAAATTTGTGGAGGATTAAACTTTTAAGCATAGAGTTTAGCTAATCTGAACAGGAAAAATTCGATAGACCTTATGCCCCCCAAGTTGCATATCGGGAACAGCTAATAACGGGATTTTAAATCCCGTATTATCAATTGTTCGACATGCGCTTCGCTAACCTATCGAACAGCTTAACAACATATCGGGAGCAGCTAATAACAGGATTTCAAATCCTGTGTTATCAATTGTTCGATAGGCGCTTCTTTAACCTGTCTAACAGCACGTTTTTATTAGAATAGAGGCCTTGCAGTAAACCTGTAAGGCCTCTAAATTTATAAAAATTAATTATGAACCAGTTTAATATTACCTTTTACTTTCCCGTCTTGAGTATTTATTGATAGGGAATAACTACCAGCGGCGACATTACTGATATTGGCTAATTGTGTATTTATTTCGCTTAATAAACCTTTGGCTTGCAGTATTACTCTACCGTGTATATCTGTAATTGTAGCCGTGTAAAGTGCATGGTCATCCGCATTCTTTACCGTTACTTTAAACCCTTTTGTAAAGGGATTGGGATAGGCTTCTACGGCAAAGTTGATGCTTTTCACTTCTTCAACATTGGTTGGCCTGAATAATGGCGAACCCCATGGTATGTATTTACTGCGCATATCCACATATATTAAAGCAGGATCGATAGGCATTGGATAGGCCATTTTTAAAACACTATTGCGGTCATTCTGGCGGTTGAAGGCGAGTTTAGGCTGATACCAGCTTAGGCCTGAACCAGGCATATAGCTATCAATGCCCCTGTAGGTACCCATAGGTGTTGCAGGGGAAAATGTTGCACCGTCAATTTCCAATGTACTCGAAAGGAAATAACCTTCACCACTGTTGTACCAACCATAGTTAATACCTTCTATCATTGGCTCACGGGAATAAGCTACTACCGGATGGGCACATAATCCTGGCAGGAAACTGCTGATTATTGTATTAACCGGAGGTCCCCATATCGGTTTGGTATGAGCGTGAATTATAGGGGAAATGGCCGGGCTGTAAGTAATTGACCATACATCATCTGCAAAGTGATCGGGGCAGTCCAGGTTGAGATGATCACCATCACCGCCGCTGTGTAACTGGGTTGCAGCAGGCACAAGATCATCAAGCGTAAAACCCAATGGTCCTGTAGTTGCTGTGCTTACGGCTGTATAATCTCTGGCTGTAACAATAATATCCTTCATCAAGCCAAGGAGGGTGTCGGTATTAATGTAGGTAACCCTTACCAGATCACTATATACTCCAAAGGCAACATCGGGCATACGCCCCCAATACTCTGAGCCGGCAACTCTTTTGCCGCCACCCAGGTCAGCAGGAAAGGGAGCAGGACTCCCCGTAGGAATTTCCAATGTCCTGACATTGATACCACCTGTATTTAGTTCAATCGTATCCAGTAATGGATTTACGTAGTCGAATTGCATTTCTTCCCAGGCAAATACAACCTTCTTCAGGTCATAGCAATCCATGCTGATTCGATTGCCCACTGGAAAATAAGTATGCGTGGAACCTGAAGCTACGGTATAAGGTACTCCCACTGTTAATGGTACTGCTGTACTTGGTACGGGGTTGACTCCGGCATCAGTCCATGCATAAGTCTCATAATAGTAGCCTGCAGGTAATAAAGGAGTTCCTGCACGAAAATAGGACGCTATGACGTAGGTGAGATTATCTGAAGTCTGTACAATACCTACATTCCGACAATATTTAATGCCCGGAACAGTTATCCATCCGGTATCTATAATAGCTCCGCTGCCGGGGTTTCTTCTAACCCAGGCAATACCTCCGGGAAGCTCGTTGGAAGCATTCCAACTATAGACATGCAGGTCTTGTGGTTGCCATAAACCGGGACTGACTTCGAAGTTGACATTGTCATAGCCATAATTAGAGGTTTTGACATTCCCCTGCACGACCATATCGGTAGCCTTAGGTAATACGAGATAGGGGTGAACAGGGGGCAGTACTGCCATAGCCGAGAGGCTGGCAAATACACCAATGAGGGTACTCTTGATCTTTTTCATGTTTTTTTGTGTTGAATGTGTTGTTCAATAATTGGTTTAAATCTCAATACATAGTACAAAGAATAGGAAAGGAAAATCAGATAACGACATGCAGATCGAAGGGGCAACAGTCCGTAATCTTTGGATTGGTGGAAACCGATGTTGCATGTCGCTGCTTTAACGATTAGCTAATATTTAATTTTATAAGATTGAATCATTAGTGTTGTTGAAAAGATGGCCTGGTTAACGTATTAGGTTATAGCTACCCTTCTAAAACAAATCCGCCCCGGCATTGAATAACCCGTGTGGTGGAGTCTTCTGAATCTGTACCTGTATTCCATGTTTTTAACTTGATGCGGTAATAGGCATCGGAAACCCAATAGGTTGAGGGTACCCACATGTCAAAAATGGGTCTTAGGTTGAGGTTGGACGGAACGAAGCCGCTGTAGGTCGCAGTGGTATATGTTGGTGCACCAAATAGGGGTACTCCCGAGGCGCTACACCTTACTATTTCGAAAGAATAAGAGCTTTCTGCTACAGAAGCGCTGCCGTTGATCCGGATGCTGCCGATAAAACTACCGGCAATTGACCGGGAGAAGGTTGCCGGGGCAGTGAAGCTGGCAACGGTCCTTGAATAGTTAGAAACATTATCAATATACGCATAGCCGAAATGGCCACCATCGGTACAATCTGCGGTTGCAAAATAAATAGTGAAGAACTGCTCGCTCCATGGTCCGGCCAGGGAAGGGAAAAGGTCGTCCAGCTCGAATCGCGTCCATTCCCTGTAGACTCTATTGCCACTGCCACGGGTCGTGAAGAAGCTGCTTAAGCTATCTAAACGAATCGTAGTATCTGCTAGCAGCTGCCCAGGATCCATGCTGGTTGCCAGTGTGTTACTCCTGCTGACCCATATACTGATAAAGGGATTTTTGTAGCTGGTAGCTACGTTGTGGTTTTGATTGCCGATAAATGCCATGCTAAACCCCATCATTGAAGGCGGATAATAATTGTAAACCTGGAACGATAGGATCTCTGCCTGGCCGCCCCCGGAGCCATTACCCAGGCGTACAGAAAAAGTATCTGACGGTATCCCGGGTGGGAATACCCTGTTGATGGTTGCGCCTATTTCAGGATCATTAGCCGGTGTAACAATGGTGTGGCGGCCGCTAACGGCTCCTTCAACAAAAGTAGACAGGTTTAAGCTACCGCCGCTATTGCTGCCGGTATAAGCCCGCCAGGCAGCTAATGTACCCGATTCCAGGTTGCCGTTATAGAATTGTGCTTCAGCACTGAAAGGTGTTAGTCCTGCCAGTAACAGGAGCGTGTGGAGTATCTTTTTCATAAACTATTTGGTTATGGTTATAGATTGAGTTGTGGTATGTGCTTTCCCGGTCAGCGTAAGGTAATAGTGGCCGGATAAATTGCCCGTAGGGGCAGATAAGGTATAGGTACCGCTACCAAAGAATTTATTTTTTACAGGTTCCAGTACTACACGGCCGGAAAGGTCATATACCTGTAAACTGTAAATGCCTTCCCTAGCTATAGACAGGCGCGCCTGAATAAAGTCATGAGCGGGATTAGGGAATACCTGTAAAGAAGGAATACCGGTTGCGGCATTATACATTTTAAGGTTGGAGGATTCTGTAAATAAAGTGCCCCGGGAACGCTTTATATAACTTAAAGTGGCCAGGTCGGCCCCCTCCTTGTTCCTGAAATGAAAGTAAACATTACTGTAGAGATAAGTAATGCCGGTACCCGGATACGTGATCTCATATTCATCATGTATTTCGGTACAATCCAGCTGCTCGAATGTTGTGCCGCCTAAAGATGCCTTGACTCCCTTGTGCACATATTGTTCAATTTTATGTCCTGCTGTATTGCTTTCGGAGGATTGCTCGAGGAACATGGCTGCGGGGAAATAATCGAAGCCTTCGGTTAATTTACTGCCATTGTCCGGTGTCGCCGGCTGCAGTTGCTTATAAGCTTCGTCCGTAAAGCTTTTTAGCTTTAGTTCTGATTGATTCGTGGCAATACCTTTCTCGTAAACACTTAGGAGTTTAGGGTGCTGCGCCTCGCAACTGTTGTCATGCTCGTGCTCTTGTGCATACACTGTAACCACAGACATGGCGGCTATAGTGAGTAAGGACTTTTTCATAATTAATATGTTTTTATAGATTAACAGATGAATAAATACTTGTGCGGAAGGTTGCTGATACCTGTTGTTAAGGTGGAGTGCACTCAGGCGCTTTTTTCCGGGATCAGTGGTATGATCCGGAACTTAACGGAAGCGGAAGGTTTCTTTCATAGGGTAATGAATTGTGCCGGTAAGGATTTAAAACAAAAAAACACCTGATTCCCGGTGTTTCAAAGCGCCAACTGACAATGGTGTTTATTTTGTGTACAAATGTGCAGGGGCCGCAGAAAAGTGTGCGGCCCCTGCAGGGCATATAGCTGTATGAATGTCCAGCGGTTAATAGCAATGGGGGTAAAACGTTCAGGAAGTGAGCAGCTGCTGATCCTAACTAAAAACCGAACCTGGAAAGTAAATGCTCTTTCCTCCGGGCAGCCACTTCAATCGTGTCACCGTTGTTGAGCTCTACATAACCGCCGCGCCCCCTGTGGTACACTTTAATATAGTCTACATTGACCAGGTGCGCTGCATGTATCCTGCAGAACAGGGCTTCGGGAAGCATTTCTTCATATTCTTTAATATTCCGGGAGATAAGGTGACTTTTCCCGTTTGCATGAAAGATCTCTGTATAGCCCCGGTGGGCCTGTAAGCGGATGATGTCGCGAACAAGGATGATGAGGTAGCCCTCTTTGACCGGGATGGCAATCTTCTGTACCTGCTCGGGGTGTTGTATATTATGTTGCAGCAAGGAGAGCTGGTCCTGTGCCTGGTGTTGTGATATGCGCTGGGTTGCACGGTGTACCGCAGCGATCAGCTCTTCCAGGTTGACCGGCTTGAGGATATAGTCCAGGGCACTGTACCGGATGGCCTGTAATAAGTAACTGTCGTAGGCGGTAACGAAGATGACCTCAACCGAATGTTTGCTCAGGCTGTCGAGCAGGTCAAACCCGCTTCCGCCCGGCATTTGAATATCCAGGAAGACCAGTTGCGGCCTGAGCTGTTCCATCTGTGCTCTTGCTTCTGTAATATTTGTTGCTGTTCCGAGCACGGTAACGGAGGGACAATAACGCTTAAGCATTTCCATCAGCACAACAGAGTTCTTTTTTTCATCATCCACAAGCAGGGCAGTGATCATTGTATGTCTTTTAAGGGTAAAGTAAAAATAACAGCAGTACCGCAGGCAATTTCATTATTATAACGGTCTTCTATCCGGAAACTGATATCTGTTCGATGGGACTGGTTGTATAAGTCTATTCTTTCTTTGGTCAGGGCAATGCCCCTGGATTGTTGTATCCGTATCGTACTTTGTTTTAATTGCCCAGAACGGGCCCTTCCCACACCATTGTCTTCAATACGTATTAGGAGTGTGCCGTCTGATCTTTCTATGGAGACCCTGATCTTTCCCTTTTTGTCGCCCCGGTTTTGGATACCATGCCTGATGGCATTCTCAATAAAGGGCTGGAGGATAAAAGAAGGGATCAGGAAATCATCGGTTGAAAGGTCTTGCCCGATGATGAATTCATAAGTGAATATATGATCCAGTTTTACTTTTTCTATCTCCAGGTAAGTACTTAAAAACTCAATTTCGGTGCTTAATTCGATTTCATTCTTTGGGGTGGTTTCAAACAGCAAACGGATCAGCCTGGAAAAATTACTCATGAATTTACTGGCCCCGGAGAGGTCCTGGCTAACGATATATTGATAAAAAGAATTAAGGCTGTTGAAGATGAAGTGGGGATTCATCTGTGAGCGTAAGGCCAGTTGTTCCAGGGAACTGATCTTTTGTTTGAGCTCCATTCGCTCGCGCTCTTTTCTGCGCAGATGCGACATGCGCCACCAGATGAGCAAGGCCAGGCTACCCGAAAATAGGATGAATCCACCGGTTTGTACCCACCAGTGCATCCACCACGCTTTCCTGATCTCAAAAGCAAAAGTGCTCACGTCGCTGTTGTTCCCAAAGCGGTCTGTTGCGAAAAGCTCCAGTTTATATTTGCCCGGCGGTAGAGCTGGATAATTCAGCTTGTTTTGATCTGTTGTTTGCCACTGTTCTTCCAGGCCTGATAAGCGGTAGGTGTATTTCATTCTGTCCATTGAGCGGAAAGAGATGCCGGAATATTTAAATACCAGGTTATTCTCATCCCGGTTGAGCAGCAGAACCGAATTAGTGTCCCGTTTGTGCCCGGAAATGAATACTTCATCAAGGTGTATGTTGCACAAGTAAGCCTTGTTTTGATCTGTGGTATTCAGGAATGAAATGCCTTCGGGACTGCCGGCTATGATATAGTTGCTGTCCGCATAGATACAAGTGATGTCATTGGACAAAAGACCATCCGGGCGATCATATACATTGATCCTGAACAGCTCTTTTAAGCTGATCCGGTTGAGCCCTTTTACGGTGCCTATGTAGACATCGTCCTCGTAGAGGAACAGGCAATTGCTGATATTGCTGGAAAGCCCGGTGCTTTCATCAAAGTGCCGCAATATCCTATCGTCGCGCAGGCAATAGACACCGCTTTCTCTTGTACTAACCCATAACAGGTTGTGTTGCCGGCTGAAAGCGATCCCGTTTATGGGGCCCGGGACGAGCCGTTTGTCCTGATCAAAGTTTATGGCCGGTTGTCGGGGATTTACCCTAAAGAGCCCATCCGTTGTTCCGGCATAATAAATGCCGTTTTTGTAATACACCCCGGTCAGGCGCACTCTTGTGTTAAGCGAATCAATTAATTTACCTGTTTTTAAAGAGAGCCTGTGGATGAGTCCTTTAAAATTAGCAGTGATCAATGTATCTCCCAGGGACATAAATGATTTTATACCGCTTATAGAATCCATCATTCCTGCCCCTATGAATGCTTCAATTATATTGTGATGTGCATTCGTCTGTATATTCCCGGGGCTTACCCGAAGGATATCCAGGTTCAGTTTATGAATCTGCTGTTTGTGGCCCAATGTCTTTTTTACGGTATCTAATTGTCGGATTTGCCAATCGTTGAGCCCGGCTAAAAGTACCCCGTTGTAAGTATAAAAATGATAGGTATGCACGGCTAAATTATCCGGGCGGCGCTTGATGTTATAGCTATTTTCTGCGGGGAAATAATATAACCCACGGCCGTTGGTGCCGAGCCAGAGGCTGCAATCTCTATCGGTAAAGCTGGTATTGACCACCAGGTTCTTGAGCAGTGTATCGCTCAACTGTTTTGAGTTGATATTGTATAAATAGCTTCCGGTAAGTGAATTGATGACACATAAAGAGTCGTTGTGCAGGTACACAGAAGTATGGTGAGCCGGTAACCGGATCGTATCAATATGATCCTTCCTGAATAAGTACAGGTCTTGCATAAAATGAGCATAATAAAATGTGCCGCCGGGAGCGGGGCGGGCATTATACCAGTCCCTGAGCAAGGGATGGGCGTTTTGTTCTATTGCATACCTGGAAAGGCCGGGATGCAGCAGAGACATAGGCTGGAAGCCAACGAACTGCCGGGGAAAAAGAAAACCCTTGCCTGCATAGTTAATCGGAAAAATGCTGACTTTGTCGTTTGTGTCAATAAGAAAGGCTTGTTGATTATCGGTTAGTAAAATACTGCCGGAGGTATCTTCTGCCAAAGCCTTATTCTCTGATTTGATGTTCAGTTGACGTATCAGGGGGCTGTTGTGTTTATTAAAGATCTTTCCATTTGCATAATAGCAGATTTCGTTTTTAAAAGGGGATATCCAGATACGTCCCCGTTTATCGATCATCAGCATGTTAACGTCATTGCCGGGTAAGCCTTCCGATACGGTAAAGTTTTTAAAGGTGTTGCCATCGAAGCGGCTGAGGCCGGTTTCTGTAGCGATCCACAAATAGCCGAAGGCATCCTGTGTGATAAAATAGACGGTATTTCCCGCGAGGCCTTTTTCTGCTGTGATTTGTACGTAGCCGCGTTCTTTAGCGTAGAGGTTACCATCGGGCAGGCAGAATAAAAAAATAAGGGGTATGAAAAAATATGTGAAGTAAAACGGCATAGTTTGATCAGATCGGGTCAGGCAAGAGGTACTCAAAAAAATAAATAAGGTAAGATAAATATATTTAAGCCCGTAACAAAGTACTTTTTCTGCCTGTTTTATTGAAAAGGCTTCCGTTTGCAGAACGGAAGCCGGAAAATCAGTTTTGTGGTATCAGGGAACCGAAGATTTCTGAAGAATGGAAGACAGCAGGTTTACAGTACATTCACCGTGCCATAGATCCAGTCACTTAAGTCATCGTTTTGGTTCATCGTGCCCCGGTAACGATAGGTAATTAAACCTGTTTGTGTTCCGGTGGATACTGTAAAGGAGAGGAAATTAGTCCTTACTACAGGTATAGACCAGGATCCGTTGGTTCTCTGGTATTGAAATTCCAGGTAGTCCGAGTAGTTGTAATACCCGCTGCCTTTGCAGGCGGGCGGAGTGCACAATGCTACGCCCCAGTTTACTTCCATCCGGCGTGTGCTGCCCACACTTGCGTTGTATACGAAGGAAACGGGCACTATCTTTTTAACCGCAACATCATAGTATTCCTGGATGGGTGCGCCGTAGATGTCGTCACTGCTTATAATCGTAAAGTCCGGGCAGCTTGTAGCGATCTGGAAACGGCTTTCTATAAAGGTATTGAGGCAATAGTCCTGGTGATTGGTCGGTGTGTAGTCACCGGTAATCCGCCACTGTTTGTAATTAACGGTACCGGAACTGAAGGAACCCAGGAGGGTTATGTTGCTGTATCCCAATTGTCGCTCACCGGTCCCGGAAGGACTGGTGATCCAGCCACTAGGCGTAAGCTTTACCATAGTCTTGCTTGAAGGATCAGTTCTCTGCGGTTCCAGGTCATCCGGGAGGGTCAGGTCCCAGGACAGGCCTACGCTGCCGGACAGGCCACCGGCACAGGGACCGGAATTATCCAGGCTAAAGCCACGATAATAGAGTTCTACATGGTCCAGTTCGTTGCCTGAACCGCAAATGGCCAGGGACTGGTTGCCTTTTTTTGCCTGTTCGCGGTAGGCTTCAAGGCTCATGAGCTTGCCTTGCCGGTCTTTGATCATAATCTTTGTTTTTACTTTTCCAGGTGCCTGGAAGAGAAAATGTTTTGTTTTCAGGGGCTCTTTGCCCGTTTCGGTAACCAGGTTTTCTGTCGTACCTGACTTCTGGCAGGCGCTGAATGATAAGTAGAGTAAGCCACCACTGATGAGCAGTCCGCATTGTGTAATAATATTCATGTGCATAAAATTTTATCGAATATAATTATAGATATTAATTATTGTAAATGTATACTTTATTGTCTTTTAATTGCTTTTGTCTATTTAGTCTTCAGTAATTAATGCTATCATAAATATTTAATTCGACATAATGTCGCCAAATAAGCTTTCTCAAAAAAGTTCCTTCTATTGTGGCGAATTTTTAGACACTGCAAGAAAAGGCTTTCAAGGTTTACACATGAAAGCCTTTTTATTGGTCGAAAATGGATCGAATAACAGATGATGGATCAAATTAAAATTTGTGGAGGATTAAAACTTTAAGCATAGAGATTTGCTAATCTGAACAGAAAAAATTCGATAGACCTTATGTCCCTGAATTGCCTATCCGGAACAACTAATAACGGGATTTAAAATCCCGTGTTATCAATTGTTCGATATGCGCTTCGCTAACCTATCGAACAGCACGAAGTTTAGTTGAAAAATATAGCTTCATTATTAATGCTATGAATACATAATTTGAAAGTAAGGTAAAATTCTGTTTCCCATATTAAATAAATATTTATTTTATTTAGTGTTCAGATTGGAATATTTTTTATATTTGGTTTCATTATTAACCATAAATTGTGCATTTTATGAAAAAATTAACTTTATTAGTAGTTATGCTCTGCTCATTCACAGCATTTAGCCAGTCACAACACTTTTGTAAAAAAGCAGTTCAGACATCAATTAATTCATGGTCATACCGTGTTTTTCAGTCCAATTATCCTATGATGGGTTTTGTACAGATCAATGTTACAACATATTCAATGTGGGCTCCTCCTAGCAGTACGGGATGGCAACCTTTTATAAGTGGAGGAACTTATGGTGGTGTGGGATATGGAAGCTCTTGTGTAATAGAAATCCGGATAGGCAATGAATTTAGCGGAATTACTTCACAATTTGTTGTACAGAATACTTGTTCATAAGATAAGCATCCACTACTTTATTGATTTCTGTATGGATATATCAAAGATCAAGTGGCTAAGGGTCATATCAAAAAAAGGCTGTCCCCTAAGTGTATATGAACCCTAGTTACTGCAATACATCTAATTGAAATGTTAGATGTATTGCTTTTTATAATACCTTATTTAATTACATTTTTTAACACCGGTCAAATCCATGTAATCCAGCTTGTCTTACAAATTCTCATCGAGGCCGTAATCCTCCGAGATACAGTGCAAGATTAAGATATCGTAAATTGGTTGTTTCTAAGCTGCTAACATTAATCATAATCAAAAGAAATAAAGACCCCGAATAGAGGGGTGTTTTGCTGTGTATTAACCAATAAACTGTGGAGATATTATTAAAGTTAGTAATGCTAATATGATTAACAATGTTAGCTTAGAGAAAAAGTTCTCAATATTGGAGCTTAAAATGTGTTATAACTAGAGAAACTACAAAGCTTAAATCTAAATTGATTAGATAACCTATAAAGATTAGTTGCTATTTATCCTTTAGGTTCAATTTTATGAAAAAGATTATGGTTATCTGTGCTACAAGTGCTTTTTTGTTGGCATGGCGACTGCTGTGTTGAGTATAGTCCCTGATTTAAAGATATATATTAGATCTTCTGTATTGCATACTGTTGTTATTCAGGATATTTTTTATAACTGATGCCTTCTTTATTGTTGTAAATAATAATCATGTTTCCGAATTCACCAAAGTAGCTTTCCAGTTCAATTTGATTAATGCTCATGTGCTTATATTTTTTCAGCTCTTTAATATGCTTTCCGTCTTTACACTGCCCGTCAAAGACAAATATTGTATTGCTGTCAGAGTGGTCACAATTAAGCGCGGCAAAATCCACTATACATCCTCCGCAGGAGATACAGGACACGACATATATCGTATCATAGTTTTGAAGTTTATATTTTTCTACAAATAGAAATGCTTTACTCTTTTGGCAGCCCGTCATGAACAGGGCTAAGGTCAAAAGCATAAAATTGATGATGAGAAGACGACTTATAAATATACACTTTTTCATTTCTTATAAATGCGATTGAGGGGTCCAGTTGCTCTTTGAGTTTTAATTCAGCTATTTTGACCAGGTGATCATTGTAAACAATAATGGTAGACTTAGATTTTGAATGGCTATTGTTCGTAATAAACAAGTAGATGCTGCCTTTTGGCGTGACTACGATTCTTTCTATTTTGTCATTATCTTTCAGGTATTTCCGCAAAAAAGTCAGATCATTAGGCTTGGCATCAAATTTCTTTGTTACTAAAGGGTCCAGTTTTTTTGATTTTGTAGCATGATCTTTAAAAGAATAAGCATAAAGACGATCGCCTTTATGAAAGGTATAAAACAGGGTTTCATTTATGCTGTCGTATGCGCATATAGGAAATCTTAAATATTCATATTCCTCCATAAGCATTGATGGGTTTTTGAACAGCTTATGGTCTTTCAAAACCCCGTTTTCTTCTTTTAAATATATGTAGGCAAATGTATCCAAGAGATTGGGGGTCTCATTTCTCACTCTGTAGGGTATCAATAGCTCATTATTTTTCAAGGCAGTTACTTTGGAAAGGTAGATTGAAGCAATAAAAAAGGAGTCATTGAATAGCCTGGGTATTGTGTATGCGCCCAAGGTCCATTTATGCGCATTATATTTGTCTATAGAAATGGTATGCACCTTAGACAGGTCGTTTTTATCAATATATTCAATAATGTTTCCTTTAGTCCAGAAAGCATCCATCTCTCCGGCAATAGGGAACTTCAGCATCGGTGTATCCTTGTATATATTGGCAAGGATAATGTTATTAGTTGCTGCATCATATACGCATAGATGAGGTGTGTCGTTTATACTCATAAAGTCAGCACCATTCACCCATGAATAGTCATCATAAACCTGCTCCATATCAAACCTGACGGTCAGGCTATCCACTGTGATATGATGTGTTAAGTCCGCCCCTGGATTACAAGATAGCGCAGCGTAAAGAATAAAACCACCAATTAAATATTTTAACTGGTGGTAAGTTTGTGTTATTGAAACTGCCATACAGCAATTATATTATCTGCAACCACTTGATCAGAACTGGTTGAGGTGGAGAGTAAATAAGTAAGCGCATCATTATTCCCGGATTTTTTATAGATAAAAATCTGGTGATTCATAAGCGCGTTTATGCCCGCATTTGTTATTTCCGGGAATATTACAGGCCAATTGTGATGCGCAAAATAGCCAACAGAATTACCCGAAGTAATATAGCTATCTAAAATAGCCAATTGGTCTAATTGAGAGACAGATGACTTAGTGACATTACAATTCTTTCCACTGGTAGAGCAATCATATTTTCCTTTATCATTAATAATGAAGTCTCTGGTATATTTGGCTTTTGTTACATACAGGTCAGTATTCCATGCTATAGTTTGCTCCTTAGTGTGGTTATCGGATACGTTGATGGGGGCGCTTTTTTGACAAGAAAATAAAAACAGCATTCCAAAGGAGAGTAATATTATCTTTTTCATATGTTGTAGATTTTAGGATTTTAAAAATTATTCAGCAAATTGCCAGGTAGCAATAATGTTATCCTGGACTACATTATTTGAACTGGAAGCGGAGGAAAGAATGTAAGTCCGGGAACCATCATTTCCTTCTTTTTTGTAGACGAAAATTTGATGATCAATAAGGGCATTTATCCCGGCAACTGTTATCTCCGGGAATATTTCATGCCAATTATTATGAGCAAAATACCCGGCAGAATTACTGGAAGCGATGTAAGTGTCTAAAATAGCCAGTTCTATCAGCTTTTTATCTTCCGGCCGCTTTGTTACATTGCAGTTATCTCCGGCTTTTGAACAGTCATATTTTCCATTATTCAGCATCACCATGTTCCGGGTATATTTTACTTTCGTTACATAAAGATCAGCATTCCATGCTAAGGTCTGAGGTTCAGATACATTTTCCTTCAGGTTACTCGTTTCGCTTTTTTTACAGGAAAGTAAAAACAACATAACAGAGGAAAGGATAATTAACTTCTTCATAGGTTGTAAATTTTTAATGTAAATCGAAAGTAATGGAACAGGATTAAATAAAATATTCGGGAATTCCCGTATTTTTTCATTCCGCAAAAAAAATATTATTGAAAATGAATTCATTATTCTTTTTTGACCTTTAAACAAAAATCTCTGTTGTCCATATTATGCAACACAAAAGGCTATTTAAACAACAAAGCCGGTACAATAAATTGTACCGGCTTTGTCCTTTTTATTGATATAAATTGATGCCCGCTGTCAGGCTGTTTTTTTACAGGACTATTGAAAGATAGAAGCGCAATCCTTGCCTACGTCTTGCATTTTCTCTTGCAAGCCCATTTTTTCGGCTTGCTTGATCAGCTCTTTCGGGGGAGCCTGCCCGGGTTTTAAGGCATTAAGTTTATGAAATAGTTTCAGTTCTTCCAGGCTTAATTTCGTGCCCAGGTCTTTTATAAAACAATCCCCGAATTGCTCAGACTTTTCCTTTGAAGTGCCATCAGAGATCAGTTCCTTAACGAGTGTGCTGCGAATCGACTTGAGCATAGATGCTTTGGTCTCTGCAGGTTTTGATTGTGCTGTAGCCAATTGATTGCCGCTTAAAAGGATCATGCTGAATGCAAGAAATAATTTGCTCATTTATATTTTTTTAGAAGCCGAAAATAAGCTTATCCTTGTTCATAAATGTACGCTTGCATTTTATTTTTTGAATAAATATAGAGCAGGAATGATTGCCGTTAAAATTCAGGGATTTTCTGTAAATCTTTTTCCATCGAAGGTATAAGACAAGCTATTCCTTCCTTTGATTACATTTTGAAGCTCAGAATTGTTTTTATGCTTTGGTCCTACTTCATCGGCACTACCCAGATCCTTGATAATAAGCCGGCGTTTTTCTGCATTATATACTATTTCGGCAATAGCTGCTGGGATTTCAGGAGTATAGATATCATCATTGTAGCTCAGGGCCGGATATTGATTATAAAATGCCGGGTAATTCAAATTTAAACGATCTCCGGAAAGCTCCAGTACCAGTGCATCTGCACAGGCCACCTGGCTGCTGCCCTTTGATGTGCCTATGAATAAATAAAGGTTGTGCTCTTTGGAGCGGGATAGTATGTGGGATTCATAAAAATGATCATAAACATCTAGTAAGGCTGCTCCATATTTACCGTCCGGTTTTTTCCATTGTACGATCGCTGTGTACAGGTTCCCTGCTGTACCTCCTGATGAATAGCTGTAATTATAGATCGTCAACAGACTGTCTGATGTAGTGATGCGTTCCAGCTTCATCTTGCTGTCGGCTACCTGGAAAGGTCTTTTGGATAAATAGGCAAGCATTTCACGGTTCAATACTTTCGCAAAACTATCTACATTGAACTCAGGCTCCTCATCGTATCGCCAGTCAGACAATTTTTCTAATTTCTTTTGTATGCTGATTTGCGCAGCGTTGTTTTTTTGTGCGTTGCCCGTACAGGCGCTCATGGTAAAAGCAGTTGTAAGTACCAGTATTATCAGCTTATGTAGGATGCCTTTCATGGATAGCATGTTGTTATAGGTTTTGTTGTTTTAGTCGGGTTTAATATCTTTTTGGACTATTAGTTTTTTTAACGCAAAAATGTAATAGCTGTAATTTACAACATTCTTTGATGATGCGGTACAATGTAAAAGGCTTTCAGGTATCAAACCTGAAAGCCTTTTTGCGGTGCTGTGCTACCTGCTTAGCGGATCAGCGTAATCTCGCCTTTCAAGTTTTTCACACTGCCATCTAAGAAGGTGATCGAGATATTGTAAAAATAAAGGCCTTTTTCCAGGGGCTTCCCGTTTGATGTGCCATCCCAGCCACTGTTCATATTAGCCGTATTGTGGATCATTTGACCATAGCGGTTGTAGACCTGGAATATTGCCACACTATAGGCGCGCTCCAGCTTGAGCTTGGGCAGGAATACATCATTCAGGCCATCCCCGTTCGGCGTAAATGCATTCGGAATAGCGGCCTCTTTAGTATAAGCCCTTAACCGTACCGGGATGATCAGACTGTCATTACAACCTTCACGGGAGCGCCCGAAGACACTGATGTCCTGGTTTTCTTTGAGGGAAAGGTATTGCTGGTCTAGCGTAGGTATCGTGAAGAGTTGTGCCGGCTCCCAACCCAGTATTTCAAAACGACCGTCAAATTCGTTGCTGATCTTTATAGAAAAACGCTCCAGCTCATAAGGATCTTCCGGGTTTAAGGTGTATTGCATATTGAAACGGTTCACGCTCACATTAAACTGGCGGTACAGGCTGTCGCAGCCGAAAGTATTCTGTACGGTATCCCTTACAACAGTTGCTTCTGTGTACCTTATTCCATTCAGCCATACTTCATCACATCCTGCAGTATCTATCATTAGCTCCCGGGCTGTATTATGGATATTTATCCTGATCTCGCGGTAGATACTGTCACAATGCTGCACGGAATAAAGTGTGTCATACAATATGGTGCTTTGTGTGTACACCTGGTTATCGTAGCTGACCTGGTCGCATCCGTCGAGGTTGATGAGGTCAGCCTGTGGGGCAGCTGATACCGTTAAATTCAGGGTGACGATGCTGTCACAGCCTGCTGCTGCCGGGAAGGTATCCCTGGCAGAATGATTACTTGTTGTGTAAGTGATGCCGTTAAACGTGTAGGATTGTCCATAACAGATGCTCACCGTTTCTGTTCCGGCCGGTGCCGGATCGATTTGTATCGTCATGGTCTGTGTATCTATAGCACATTGGCCGGGGGCCGATGTGAAGGTATAGGTAGTCGTTGCGGTGTTACTGAGCGCAGGACTCCAGGTGCCGGTAATACCGTTGTTAGAGGTAGTAGGTAATGCTGGAATGGGCGCACCACTGCAATAGGGGCCGAGTGGATTGAAGAATGGTGTATCTATTGCTTGCGGGGAAAGGATCAGTTCCTGCATGATATTGATGGCACAACAAGGATCTGTGAAGGCGCTGATGATCTTTACCGTAGTATCTGCCAGGATGTTATTGATCGTAATGCTGGTATTACCGGTACTATTGGTCACTACTGTGTCAAGGGTTAACAGGCCGAGGATATTCTCGCCATTCACATTATAGACTATGGATGTTCCCGGGGCGGAGGTCAGGTTGATTACGGCATCTTCGCCGATACAAATGGCAGCCGGAGGCTGAATCAAAACACTCTGAACATTACAGGCCGGATTGGTCGTGCCTGAAATAGTGGTGCCGTTAATGATCCGGAATGTTCCTGCAGCATGTGTGGCATTGGCCATGACCAACCGGAGTTCTACGCTGTCATTGGCCGGGATGCAAAAATTGGTGGGAAAGGTTACCGTCTGGCTATTGGTATTGTTCAGGTAACCGGTACCGATAAGGCTGATGACACCGGTAGCCGGAAAATGCAGATAGGCCCTGAAGTAGGGTGGGCCGGTACTGCTCTTACGGGCTACAAAGGAAAGCTGGGTGATATGTAAGGAAGTATTGGCATCTGTTTTGATATAGGAAGCGATGTAGCTCAGCGGGTTGCCGCTAAGATTCTGGGAATTGTAGCCATCTGTAGCACTTTGGTAAGTACTGTTGTTGTACCTTCTCCATTGAGTAAAAGTAACTCCTGTTGCCGTGGGGATATTGGTGAAATTTCCATGTGGCGATGCATCTACGTAACCGCTCCATGTAGTAGTGGTTAAAGGGGTTTGCGCATCAACAAGCGTTCCCAGGAGAAAAGTAAACAGGCTGAAAATAAGCAGTATATACTTCATAAAAATATTTTTATAAGAATCACCTGCGAAAATAATTTCCTGATATTACCTTAATATTTCCTTTGTATTATCATTTATTAAATAAGTGTACATGCATCTTTATTATCCCTTCTTAATAGATTGTCAACATCAATTTAAAAAAGTGCACAATATTTTTTGAGGAAAGATCAGTTCGTGATACCGATCCTGAAGGCCCTGTTTTTATCAGGCAGGTACACTTTAAATTTTTTATGATCTGTATTGTTGTTATGAACATTTTCTGCTCTGTTTACGGCTGATTTACGTCGTTGAAAATACGCTCCAAAACGTTTGAAAGCCTTGTTGGTAAAGCTCTTTTGAATCATACGGATTGTGTTTTTAAGGCCTGTTTTTAAGTAGAAATATTTAGTTAACATAGACTTAGATATGATGTATTATTTAATCTTTTGGTCATCTTAGATTAATGAGCCGATAACATATACGATTGATATTTGCTATACCTAAAACATTTTAACATGGCGAATTTCAACACGGGATTGATTGCAAAATCTCCCTCAGTAGCTCCAAAAAGCACTGCCGAAACACGAAAGACAGGTTCGCGCTTGTCGAAACTGAAAGTTATTGCAGGAGCAGCATTTGTTATGCTGGCTTCTTCTTTAACGGCCTCCGCGACGCTTATTAACAGTACAGTAACCTGTACACAGGCCACCACCGCTACCACCTCATGTGTAAATGGTTTTTATGCAAGTGGCTGGACTTCTAACAATGGATACTGGACGTATGCGCTGAACACAACGGGATTCTCTGCCATTACTATGAATTTTAACACCACTTCATCTGGTACCGGACCTACTAAAGGTTATGTTTATTACAACATCGGTGCAAGTGATGTATTAGTGGACAGCTACACGGTAAACACAAGTTGTGCCTTAAAGACGTTTACACTTCCTGCGGCCTGTAACAACAGACCTAATCTGCAGATCAAACTGAGAATGGCTAATGCTTCCGGTTCTGGTGGTACTAACCGTGTACCTTCTAACGGAGTATTTGACGGTACTAATACAGGAGGCTGTTCTGGCGCACCTGTTGCCGGTACGGTAAGCAGCAATAACACCGCTATCTGTGGTGCTGATTCTGTATTGTTCACGCTTTCAGGCGGAGCTAGTGGTACTGGTATCGGTTACCAATGGCAGTCTTCTACAGACAACAGCAACTGGAACAATATTTCCGGTGCTACTAATCTTACCTACAAAGGTTTAGTATCTGCTACTACTTACTATCGTGTAGTGACTACCTGTGCAGGTTCCGGCTTATCTGCCAACTCAAGTGCACAACAGGTAACTGTAAATGCTATCCCTTCGGTTAACCCGATCGGCGGAGGCAGCAGCACACCATTAGTAATTGGTCAGACTTCTACTTTGTCTAATACCACAGCAGGTGGTACCTGGAGCAGCAGCAATACTTCTGTAGCTACTGTAAATGCATCAGGTGTGGTAACTGCCGTTAGCGGTGGTACTGCGGTGATCAGGTACACTGTTGAAGCGGTTTCTGGTTGTGAAAATACGGCTACAAGTAATGTAAATGTAGTATGGCCTAACACTTTGGCTTTGTATGCCGGTTATAATGGCAGCAATACTAACGTGATCACTCTTGCCGGTGAAACTTCAGGTGCATTAACGGCTTATAACTTCGCTACATTAGATACACCATCTGCACGTTGTGCTTCAGGTGGTTTAAGCGGATTGAACATCCTGCCTACGGTAACTGCTTTCAACAGCGCTACTGGTCCTTATGTTTCTTACATCCTGACTCCGGATGCAGGTAAAGCATTAAACATGACCCGTATTTCTGCTAAAACACGTGAATCTGATTCTTCTGCACGCTTTGCACGTATCGCTTACCGTATCAATGGTGGTGCATGGATCCATGAAAACCGCGATGTGACACAAAGCAGAGGCGGTAGCTGTGGTGCCAACTCTAATGCGTGGGATTTCACTTTAAATGGTGCTAACCCTACTGAAAATGGTATTACCGGTACTTTAGAAGTTGCCGTGTTCCCTTATGCTTCTTCTACTAAATATGGTACTTTCCAATTGAACAGCCTTGAAGTATATGGTACGATCACTAATGCTACTCCTTGTGCAGGTACTCCTGGTGCAGGTGTGGTAACTCCGTCTGTAGTTAATATCTGTGACAGCGGTTCGCGCTGGTTAAATTTTGCAGGTGATGCCGGTGTAGGTCTTACTTATCAATGGCAACAATCTACAGATAATGTATCTTTCACTAACATCACCGGTGCTACTGCTGCTACTTACAATACAGGTAACCTGGTTGCCGGTGTTGCTCCTGCAGTAAACTACTACCGCGTTCAAACTACTTGTTCTGCCTCTGGTCTGTCTTCATTCTCTCCTGCTGATACAGTAAATGTAAACAGCACAGGAAGCTTAGGTGCTTTCACTACGCCTGCTTACTTGTATGTCGGTACTCCTGTTACGCTGACTGCACCGGTATCTGGTGGTACATGGAGCAGTAACGACACAAGCGTAGCTTCTATTAACAGCGCTACGGGTACAATCACTCCTAACATGATCGGTGATGCGGTATTTACTTACAGCAAAACAACGAATGGTTGTACAGCACGCAGCAGAGATACTGTAAGCGTAATCTATCCTAACACGATCGCTGCTTATATCGGTAAAAACGGTAGAAGCACTCAGGTGATGACGGCAAGCGGTTATACAGCTTCTGCTTTAGCTAACGTAGGTTTTGATACTGCTTCTAAATGTGCTAACGGCGGATTCAGCGGATTGAAGAAAGATGGCCTGATGAGCTACTCTGACTTAGGTCCTCATGTATCTTTCACACTGAATGTAGGTAGCACAACAATCGACATCACTGGTTTCTATGCCACATTACGTCGTTCTAACTCTGGTATCTCTAAAGCCCGTCTGGCTTACAATGTAGGTAACAGCTTCTGGTATGATGGTGGAGAATTAGATGTATTGGCTGATGATTGTGGTTACAGCTCTGCTGTATTGGCCCACTCTGACCTGGCTTTCCTGGAAGGATTGTTCAATGTACCTGTTGAGTTTGCGATCTATGGTTATGCGCCTATTGCTAACGGTGGTACTTTACAGGTTAATGCAATCGATATCACAGCAACAGGTTCCCTGGCTTATATGTCTAAGCAATTACCTGCCGATATGCTGTCTGTTGATGCAGTAAGTGTTTATCCTAATCCTGCTACTAATATATTGAACATTGCAGCTAATGAAGCGGTAAACGTAAGCATCTTCAGCATTGATGGTAAAAAAGTAAGCGATGTTGCCCAGGCTACCGCTGTTGATATCAGCCGTCTTGCTGCTGGTATGTATATGGTTCAGGTGCGCAGTGCAGCTAACAATACTTTAATCAAAGCAGTAAAATTCACTAAACAATAAGCAACAATAACACCATAAGGAACACTAAAACCATATTGTTTTACGGGTTACACAATCTTTTTTAAGGTTGTGTAACCTTTTTATACCAACAAGAGTTACAGGTGGTTTTGTTTTCCTCTTGAAGAAAAAAATTTACAATAGTAATTTCAAAATAATCAAATAATGTTCAAATATTATAAATTTATACTGTTCCTCTTAATAAGTTGGATACCCGTTTTTGCCCAGGGGCAGACCGATACGATTGCATTGTGGACTTTTGAAAGTCGCTCAGGACAGGTATTGATCAGTCCGCCATTAACCACATACGGGCCATTGCAGCCCGAGCAGGGTAGCGGTGAGCTGACCAGCGTGCACCAGGGTGGTGCCTATGCCATTACCTTTGCCAATGCAGGTAATGGTACGCCAAAATCTTTAAATATAAACCGGTGGACCACCATCGGAGATTACATACAATTCCAGGTAAATACCATCGGTAAATCTAATATTAAACTCAGCTTTGAACAGGGTAGTGCCAGTGGTAATGGCCCGCGTGATTTTAAAGTATCTTACAGTACAGATGGGATCAACTTTACCGATCTGCCCGGAGGAGCTTTTGAACAGTCTTATTCATTGACCGGCTCTGTGCCTGGTGCCTGGAGTGCCACAGCTTATATGGCCGGGTTTAATAAAGTGTTCAACCTGCCTGCTGCATTAAATAATAACACAGCAGTTTACATCAGGTTATCCACTACTTCATTACAAAGTGTAACGACGGGTTCTACAGTAGCTACTAACGGGAATTCCCGTTTCGATGATATCCTGATCACGGGTACAATAGCCATCCCGGCCACTCAAATCACTAATGTAGCGGTGAATAGTTCTGGTTTTTGTAATGCCGGTGCCAGCCCGGTATCAGTATCCTTCAATACCAATGCAACAGGTACGGCTACTTATACTGCGGAGCTTTCTAATGCTTCCGGCAGCTTCGCTGCACCTGTAGTCATCGGTAGCAGTACTACATCTCCCATTGCTGCTATTATTCCGGCAGGCACTGTGGCCGGTACCACCTATAGGATCCGTGTAGTAGAAGGTAGTTCTGTCAGTCAAAATACGGCTGGCCCGGTCACTGTAGATCAGGCAGTCTCTATCTCGTCTCAACCCGCCAATGTTACGATCTGTGAAGGAGCACCGGTTAACTTATCTATGCAAAGTGCCAATGCGCAGACCTATCAGTGGCTTCATAACGGTACAGCGGTGGCCAATAATTCAGGCTTTGATCAATACACCATCACTGCCGCAATGCCTCAGCATGCAGGTAACTACAGCGTAGCGCTGAGCAATGGTGCCTGTGCAGATACCACAAACAATGCTGTGTTAACCATAACTCCGGGTACGATTCCTGCGAATACTACGGTTGGCGGTTCAAGGTTTTTTGGCAACGGAAGCTATTTTCCTGTTATTGCCAATGATGGCAGTTGTGGTCGTTTAGCTATGATAAAGGCGCTTAATAATGCCTTAGGTAATACTACCGTTAACCTTACCGCCGGTGCTCCGCAACAGGCAGGAACTACTGGCCCTTGGTATCTAGGCAGGTATTACAGGGTTAATGCAGCTACTGCCCCCACCGGCAATGCCGCTTTAAGCTTTTATTTCAGCCCGCAGGATATTACCGCTTATAACCTTTCTGCACCTGCTTCGCAGCAGATCGCAGCCAATCAGACGGCACAGACTTTAGGTAATTTTTATTTCTCTAAACTTACTAATGTGGCAGACCTGGGTACAGCTACGGTGATTGCACCGGATTCTGTAAGTTTCCAGGATGGATATTGGAAAGTGAGTATCACAACCAATAGCTTTAATAGTCTTTCCACTTTCTATGCTCATGGTAATAATTTTGTACCATGCGCCACACCAACGATCAGCATCACAGAAAGTGCGAACAATATTTGTTCCGGCACTACAGTTACTTATACGGCCACTGCAACTAATGGAGGTTTGAGCCCGGCTTACCAATGGCAGGTAAACGGTGCTAATGTGGGTACAGGTTTATCTGCTTACAGTTACACACCGGCCGATGGTGATACCATAAAATGTATGATTACTAATGCAGACTGTTTTAACCCGGTAAGCGCGACCAGTAATGCCATTACCATGCAGGTAACACCAACGGTTACTCCGGATATCATAGTTGCTGGTACACATACGAATTTATGTGCCGGTACTGAGGTGACTTTCACCGCGACGGCTAACCATACCGGTACCAATCCCGTTTATCAATGGAAAGTAAATGGTGCCAATATGGGAACCGGTGGTACCACTTTTGATTATACACCCAATAATGGTGATCTCATTTCTTGCGAACTGACGAGCAATGCGCTTTGCCTGAGTACAAGTACTCCCGTAGCGAGTAATGTACTCACTGCAAGTGTAAATGATCCTGTGGCAGCTGCTATCAATGTAACGGCTAACCCTCCGGGTGATGCCGTTGTGGGCACGCCGATCGTATATACCGCTAATGTGTCCGGGACTACAGCCTACAACATAGACTGGTATGTGAACGGACAAGCGGTAAGCACCACTACCAGCCCTGTAAATACCTATACAAGAAATGCTGCCACCGTTCCGGATACAGTATATGCTGTTTTAAAAGTGAACGGATGTTTTACAGATACGACTTACACTTCTAATGAAGTAGTGGTGACGACAAGTACCCGTATTCCTGAACTGGCCGTCGATTTAGGACTGAAGGTTTATCCTAACCCGGTTGCAGATCAGTTGACAATTGTATTGGACCAGGGCCAGTTAAAAGAAATACAACTGGTTAATGTGATCGGCCAGGTAGTACAACAAGAACAAGTTACTGCAGGTCGCAGGCACCTGGTTAATTTGTCTGCTTACGCACCCGGTATTTACACGGTCAAAGTTCAATTAAGCTACCAGGGTAAAGACTACTTTGTCGTTAAGAAAATTATTAAAGAATAAGTATAGACTATTATAATTGATCATCTTTAAAAGAGGACAGCTACCTGATCGGGTAGCTGTCCTCTTTTATGCGTACTATGGTCTTTGTATGAGTTTCAATGTTCCGGAATGCTTTACCAATAATCATTGGAGTCATAGTCGAGTTCTTCTCCGTACTCATTAAAGGACCTTTGATTTTCCATGAGTATTCTGGATTTGCGATCTGCCGGTTTGAATTTACCTTTAATGTACGAGCCCGGTAGTTTTTTGACAATATTGCCTTTCTTGTCGATCAATGCACAGGTATTATCTTTTAAGGTGATGAGTGCTAGTTGGGAGCTGGGATAGAAATACCGTGCATATTTATACTGATAGGGAATCGCCAGGTCGCCTTTGGTATTGATATAGCCGTAATCTCCGTTGCTGTTTTTGACCACAGCCATGCCAGAGCTAAAGGCTTCCGGATCTTTGTAGCCTTTGGCCGTTACATCAATTTTTACCCGGCATAAAGTATCAATGTAGTAATATTTTGTATTGGTATATCCTTCTTTAGTCTTGTCCCGCTTGCCCACCAGCAACAGGCCATCATTGAAAGCACCTTTCAGGTCATCATATTTACCCTGTGTAATGTTCCTGCCGTCCGCAGTGTAGATGTCCTCTTTTGAGCCTTCATTTTTCGCTAAAATATAATCGCCTTCAATATCCAGTTCATCGTAAGCTATCGGAAGTATGGTTTTGAAATTTTTATCCAATACACCTTTTTTGTCTTCCTGTTCTATTTGCCAGAATTTTTCACTCTTAAAGCGGATGTAATCATATGATACAGGTAATATTATTTTCCCGGAACTGGCCTCCACAAGGCCTTTAGGGCCGTTGGTACGGGAGCAGATCTTTACATATTTATCATTATAAATCTCACTATCGTCAATTTTATAAGCTACTTTTTGAATAGCCTTGGTGGAAGGATTGTAGTGATAGGTATTTTCTGTATCATCATATTGGTCCCAATAAAAATAACGGTTGAGCGGACGGAAGTGTGCGTTGAATTGTGGTTGGACGATCCATTTCCCGGTCTTGTTTAACAGGCCGTTCTTTTCGGTTTCAAAATCAGTGGCAACAAATTCTTCCTGCGCTACATCTGCTCCATAAATATCATAAGTGATATCAAATCGCTCCATTTTTGAAAGACTATCTGTAACGATAAATACCACTTTGCTTACAGGACCCGAAAAAGTGTACACACTGCTTTTGTAAGATTGTTTGTGTGTCTCTTCCACAGACACCGGATGTGCCGTGAAGTAAGCTTTAAGCGCTGCTTCAGATGTTATTTCATTTTTGTTGACCTGCTTTTTTGCTTCTTCTAAAGTGGAGATCCATTGCTGGTACATCTGCTTCTTGCTGTCGGTGACGAAAGTATTGCTGCTACTACCTTTCAGGCGCAGCACTTTCCCGTTCTTATAATAAGCCTCTATCTGCAGGTCATCCTCCCGTTCCATATCAGGAATAGTGCAATATACCTTTGTGCCGGCGATGGTATCCAATGTGATCGT
The DNA here is from genome assembly GCA_001897525.1 of Bacteroidetes bacterium 43-16. Taxonomy (GTDB): domain Bacteria; phylum Bacteroidota; class Bacteroidia; order Chitinophagales; family Chitinophagaceae; genus Edaphocola. The sequence goes on from MKTB01000009.1 coordinate 107,128, forward strand.
ACCATAAGCGGTATTTATGGTTTTGTGCTTTGGGTCGAGTTCATGTATTTTTTTCGCAGATACGGGCAATTCAATACTATAGCTTACACTTTTTAGTGGTTTGGATGCCTGCAGGGCCATCGTTTCATCGAAGCTGCTGCTGTTCCAGATCATTTTTTCTAAGGTAGTCATTTTTTCTTCATCTACATACTCATAAGATTCACCATCTTCTTTTTCTGTTTTTGTATGCTTGGCTGCAATACTTTCTTTATTAATAAGAGGAAGCTTAGAAGTGAGTTCTGTGCCATCTAAAAAGGCGATGCGCGTTGGCGTGTAGACCGGGGCTTTATCCGGGTTGTGAGAAAAGTAGAAATTATCTTTACCGATCAGTTTCAATAAATCATATTCCTTTTTGCCGATAGAGAAAATATTATAAGGATAGATCAACTGGTTATGCACCCTTAAGCTGCTGAAGAAATTGTTTAGTTTTTCTTTATCAGCTGCCGGCTGAGCCATGGACTGTTGTTCAAAATTAAAACCATCTTTAGGGTCAAATGTTTTGTCTGCTCCCGGGGTGATCTCGATACGCATAGCCGATAATTTCAACAGCTCTTTAATGCTGTTGAGGTCTTTATCGATTGTATTTAAGAGCTCCTGTTTCGTTTGCGCATGGATGTGTGGTGCACATAATGCGAGGGCGATGAAGGCAAAGTATTTTTTCATGCTTTAATAATTGTTTTTTGTTCCACTGCTTTGTGTAAAACCTATGCAACAATTTAAATGAAGTAAATAAGTGTATTCAAGATAGCGAATGTACGATTTACCTGCCTTGTTTTATAATCAGCTTAAAGGAAATAAAGGCTTTACTACGCTTGGCCGAAATACTTTTGAGGAATTGTATTTTCATTATTTAAAAGATTATTTTCCTTTAAATTTGGTGGAATGGTTTTTCTGCTTATATTTGCACTCCTTTCAGGAATGGTGCGGTAGCTCAGTCGGTAGAGCAATGGACTGAAAATCCATGTGTCGCCGGTTCGATCCCGGCCCACACCACCAGAATGACAAGCCTTTCAGCAGATACGCTGAAAGGCTTTTTTCTTGGGTCGAACATAGGTCGAACAATGGATCAATAGCAAAACTTGCTAAATTGGTTCTTTTTAAAATAGATAATTTGCGTAGGCAACTTCCCAGCCCCATGATACATCGAAAGCCTTCGTAGTTGTTGAGATAGTATGGCCGCAAATAGTGTAGCCAGATGTACACATGCATCCATAGATTTGACCATTTTTGTCTTTCCTGAATGCACAAGCAGAACAGTCTTTGCCACTACAAGAATGTGTTGTTCCAAATGTTTCAAACGGTTCTGGATTTTGCAGATACACAGCCCCTCCTTCAACAATCAAATCGCACTGGTAGGCTAACGGTTGACCATCTGAACTTATTCCCATTAAAGTAAAATAAGCAACTTTTTCATTTGTAGCACTATCATTATTTATATTAACTTCAACTAAATCTACCGCAGTATAAATTTTCTTTTCAAGAAGATAGTTTTTGATACCACTTACATCAACGTTCAAATCAGTAATTTGATTTGTTCCGGTATCGAAATTTGCTACTAATTTTTTATCAATGATTGTTGCATCATTCATAGTGCTTAGTGTAGTACTATTTTCAGTATTCTTGCCTTGTCCCTTTTGGCATGCCAACAAACTTAAAATAAGAACAACAAATAATCCAAAACTCCATAAGAACGCTTTTTTCATACTCGAATAGATTTTAGCGGTTAAAATGCTCTGTTGCAATATGCAAAAAGAGGAATATATATAAGTGTTTTTCAAATTTAATAATATTTTAAAATAAAACAAAATCGATAAAATTTAAATGCCATTTTTCTTCATTATTCAAATTTCCGGCTTGGGTTATCGGGAAATGCCCGGAAAGATGTATAGAGAATGCTCATCCAGCTTACAGAGCCAAAAGGATATTATAGTAATAAGGCCACTTCGAAATAGGTAATAAGCTGCTCCCTTTTCAATCCAATTATACACCTTTGGTCAAAGCGTGCATATTCCCCATTGTCTTTTATATTATTTTCTTGTCCCGTCTTTAAATAGCGATTTTGCTCTGTTTCCGGACGTTTATTCTTTGATGCATAGCGTTTATTCATTTACGGTAAATTTTCCGTTTCTTAGGCTTACATTAGCATCCGGTAAACCGGTCTATCGTAGTTTTATTTTATGTATCAGCATATAACCAACAAAAACAAGCCATGCTAATGCTGAAGAAAAAGAATTACACCGATTTACGGGTACAAGGTTAAAAATGGAAAGATTTACCTTGTAGCAAAGAATACGGCTTATAAAAAATGAGCGTAAAACAAAAAAGAGCATTTTTAAATCATGAAACAACACTTTACTAAGCTGGCTATTAGTTTCCTGCTAATGATCTGCAGCACTTGCTTAAACGCGCAATCCAAGCTTTCTCCGGGAGAAAAATTTCTTGAATATTACAATGCCCATGACGTTAAAAACCTTAATGCGCTGCTTGCGGATAATTTTGTCATAAAGTTCCGGTTTAAAGATAAGAGCATTACCAAAAAAGAACTTCTGGGGGGATACATGAACTATAATGCTACTTTTAACGTTGGATATAGTACTATTGCAGTAATTGTAAGCGGAAACCCTGAAATTATTTCGGTTAAGGAATATAGCGATCAGTTTAAACTCCTTGATGTAAATCCTTCTGGCTTGAATTTTTTGATTGAATCGAAAGCCGGGAAGATTACCTCCATTCTTATGGATACGGCCAGAGGAGCTAATGCTTATTTTAAAGAGTTGGCCGGCAAAGAAACTGCGTTTCGCAATTGGGTAAAACAAAAATATAGTACCGATACGCTTAAAGCATTAGACAAAAAGGTAACGCTGCATTATGACCTGATGTCAGCATATGCGTTAAAGGACGGAAATGCTGAAGTAGTACCTGTCAAAGAGGTGATAGCGGAGGTGGAAGATATTCAGGGTGCTGCGTACGTTTTCCGTATGCCTTGTACCCATTTTGCCAAACTTTCGCTGAAACAAAGATTGGCACTATATCCTTTTAATAAAGCTAAAAGTGTGATGCTTGTTTCCTTTACCGATGCCACTATCCTTTATCCTGACTATAATCGGAATAAGAAGAGCATACTCGCTTTGGGGAATACTGAAAATAAAAAAGTGCTTGCTCCAGCAGACATTGACAAACTGAGCGATTTACTGTTCAATATAGGGTATGACACAGAAGATATTTTTAAAACCCAGGTACCGGAGTGTCCTGAACTCAAGAATGCCATTATCTTCCTGGATGATAAAGGCAAACCTTTCGATTATATCGGGGTGTATTTTGGATGTAATGCCAGGGAGTATGACATTAATAAGATCGGATTTCCTGTAGATTGTGATGATAAATACAATATGCTGAGCGAATTTTTTTCAGCGCATGGCATCCAGGTAGCTGATTGATAAAACAGGTATTAAGTAAAAAAAATAAGCTCCCAATTCTTTAGAGATTGGGAGCTTATTGGCTATCGTTTCTTTCCTTTCGATTTTGGCTTACCGTATTTAGCCATCATCTTATCTTTATGGCTTACACGCTTTGTTGGTTGCCGGCTATTTTTTGCCGATTTCTCATGGAAAGAGGCCCCTACATTTTCCCGCTTAGGTATTTTTATTTTTACCTCTTTTACGATAACTTTCGGCATTTCATCCTCTGTGAGTTCCGTAGATAGTTCCAAATGATCAGGGAGCAATCGCATTGGGATTTCATATTTCATCAACGATTCAATGCCTTGCTGGTATTCCTTTTCCCGCTCGGTAACAAAACTTATAGCGATACCTTTTTTATCTGCCCTGCCCGTTCTCCCAATGCGGTGAATGTAGTTTTCGGGCACTTCCGGTAAGTCAAAATTGATAACGTGCGTCACTTCAGCAATGTCTAGTCCGCGCGCAACAATATCTGTGGCAATAATAAAGCGATAGGTGCCTTCTTTAAATTGCTTTACCGTATTAAATCTATGTGTCTGTTCTTTATTGCTATGGATCACGCCTACTTGATCGGGAAAGCGGCTTTGCATTTGTTCATACAGTTCATCGGCTAATTTTTTAGTAGCCGTAAAGACCAACACCTTGGAGAAATCTTCCTCTTCATGAAGCAACAATTCCAGGAGATTAACTTTAGTGTAGAAGTTAGGGACTTCATAAGCCATTTGATTTATGTTCTCCAAAGGTGTGCCTGTGGGAGCCGCTTCAATACGCACAGGCATATTGAAATATTGCTCGATCATTTGTTCCACCTCATCCGTAATGGTGGCGGAGAACATAAGATTCTGCCTTTTCTGGGGCAGCAAATCCATAATATTTTTGAGCTGTGTACGAAAGCCAAGATTCAGCATCTCGTCCACCTCATCAATAACAAATTTCTTTATCGATTTTGTTTTTAATGCACCACTCAAGATCAGGTCATAGAGCCGGCCTGGTGTGGCCACAAGAATATCCACGCCATTATCTACCGCATCAACTTGTGGTTTCATGTTTACCCCTCCGTACACCCCCAGCACCACCAATGAGCGATGTGCGGTTAATTTTACAGCAGCTTCTACTACTTGCGCCACCAGCTCGCGGGTAGGCACTACTACCAGCATTTGCGGAAACCGGTCTTTAGAAAATTCCAATTGTCGCAGGCAAGGTAATAAGTAGGCATAAGTTTTACCGGTTCCGGTTTGGGCTATGCCGCATACATCCTTTCCCGACATAATTACAGAAAAGGCCTTTTGCTGAATAGTGGTAGGATGCACAAAACCCATCTCGTCCAATGCCTTGAGTAGTGGAGCATTCAGGTTTAAATCTTGAAAAGTCATGATAAGCTATTAATTATGCGAAGGTAAACAATCTTCGGCAGCCGGGAGGTAATAAACGAGATCATTTGGTACATTGCCCTGCCTTACATATGCATGGTCCTTTAAAAAATGAGGGATATGGCAAATTCCCTTGTCATTAACGCAGATACTGAAGAAAGGCTGTTAAATGCCTTAAAAGAGTTTTTTATAAATCATGTAATCATTGTTGTTTTTTTCGGGCATCCAAAAAAAACAGCCAAACCTTGAAGGAACAGGTTTGAAAAAACGGGCATTTTCTTCCGGAATCTCAAATTTTCCAACAATATTTTTAATACTCAGATCATAGTTTAATACTCGGTTAGTAACACTCCCATTCTCATCCTTTGAAAAATAAGAAATCAGCAAATTGGGATATTTCGCCTCAATATCTTTTATGATAATGTTTACGCCTTTCAAATTATTCATCAGGTCAGCAAATCCAAAGGTTTCATTTAAAGGTATATTTAAAGGTATAGACTGCCCGGTTTCGAAATCATACAATAGGTTGGAAATTGAAGTCATAAAAAATCTATCTGAAAATCTTAGTTCTAAATACTGATAACCTACTTCGTTATTTATAGATGGTACAACAAAATTGAGTAATTCTTTATATTGATAAGCACCATTCTTTAATTCAAATTCTGCCAAAAAATAATTTGGTTTATTTGATGCTAATTGATTTTTAACGACCTCAATATACAATCTGTTTTTGTAAACATGGAATTTCGGAATTATAGAATACTCTATAGGGATGCGCTCACTATTTATAGGGCGAGTTGCTGCATATATTCCTCCTTTGTATATATTAATTGAGATAAATCCACCCAATAAAGAATCTGCAATATTTGAAATATAGGTATGGTAAGAAGATACAAACAGAGTATCTTTAACAAGCTCAAATTGTTCAAATTTATCTTTGTTCGGAATATCCGTAATGCTTTTTATTTCATTCAATTTGCTTTTGGCAATAGATGAATCTTTAAAGTTCAGAATGTAATTATTGAGTAATTGTTCATCGGTAAAGACAATTTTTATTGCCTGCTTTTTGTTTTTCAGGTCTAAATAGTCAAAAGCATTAGTTTGAACACTACTTTGAAAATACATCTGCTCATTATTTTTTACTAAGATAGTTGCAGTTGTTTTTTTGACATTGTAACTTCCGAAAGTCATCTTTTCTTCTGTTCCAATCAACTCTAAATCTCTAATTAATTCGGTAGCATTATTATAAGTTCTATAGTTAGCATCAGAGCCAAATTGAAGTACAAATGTTTGCTGAAAAGCACGGTATTTATTAAACAAAGCGGATGAAAATATAAATTGATGATTTTTATATCCCTCTAGCTTGTACTCTTTTTTGATATAATTCAAGTCCTCAGAGAATTCATCGGGCAATAGAAAGGAGTATTCAACTTTTCGAGCATCCAATATCTTCAAATTCTTATAGAACCCTTCATTACATTGGTGGCAATCTCCGGGCAAAAAGGGCACTATTACCGTGGCATTTTCTTTTTGTACACTTTTATTTTCTTTTACATTTTGTTCATTGCAGTTTGAATTAAATAGTAGCACTACTATGAGCATCAAAAAATTGCTTAATCCCTTAACCATTTTAATTTTAAATTTTCAATCAAACAAAAAACCATAAAAGAGTATGGTAATGCCATCTCTTTTATGGTTTGGTAATTTCTTTTTTTATTCCGGTAATCCACCAATTAACTCTTCAATTTTTACATCAAAGATGCTTATTAGTCCATTTGGAAACTGATTTTCACCAGGTGAATCGGGGTTGAGGGAAGCGCGTAAAAGTACACCACGGGCAACAGGTGCTCCAAAAGGATTGTATATAGTAACGCGCTGGCCTTTTTCAGGGTTCATACCGGCACCCATCATACATGGATTTTGTTGTTGATTGTAGCAAGACACGGTTACGTTTGAATTGGTTCCATTCCAACCCGTACTATTCCAAACTTGGGGCGTAGTTCTTATCCATGCACCTGCAAAATGGCTGATGCCCAAAATCGAAAAACCTAACAAAATAATTTTCTTCATAGCCTTAAATTTTAAGATAGATTAAATAATAATATAAAGATAGATGCTGATGCAAACGCAGGCAATAGGGGTATTCCTGTATTTTTTCATTGCACAAAAAAATAATAATGTAAATGAGTGGAATAGATCAATAACGGGCAATTTCTTAGGTAACGTGACGCGTATTTTTAAAGTAAAAGAGCCATCGTTCAGGATGGCTCTTTATGAGGAATGAGGAAAGGTAAGCAAGCCCGATAAGCATACTAATCAATAAATACCCGGCTCGTTTTGCTCACAAGAATAGTTTAATGTAAACACTCTGATGGCTTACTATGGTATATTCACAGTGCCGAATTTCCATTCAGAAAAATCATTATTAGTATTTATTGTACCTCTATATCTGTAAGTGATGAGTCCTCTTTGTGTACCGGTGGAAACAATAAACGAAAGGAGATTAGTTCTTACTACCGGAAGCGACCAGGATGCGTTTGGTTTTTTGTATTGAAATTCTATATAATCGCTATAGGTATAATATCCTGTCCCTTTACAAGCCGGAGGGGTGCATAATGCTATGCTCCAGTTGACCTCAATCTTTGTTTGCGTGCTGCCATTGGGCGTGGCATTGTACACCAGTGAAAGGGGAAGGATTTTTTTACTGGCTACATCATAATATTCCTGGATAGGAGCGCCCACAATATCATCACTGCTCACGATCGTAAAATCGGGACAATTGGTCGCAATCTGGAACCTGCTTTCTATTTGGGTATTGAAGCAGTAGTCTGCCTGATTAGTAGGGGTATATGAAGTATTGATCCTCCACTGCTGATAATTTACACCTCCGGAGTTAAAAGAACTTATGAGCGTAACGTTGCTATAGGACAGGTCTCGCGCTCCGGTACCGGAAGGGCTACTTTGCCATCCGTAAGGAGTTAGTTTTACCATTGTCTTACTATTAACATCTGTCCTTATTGGTGAAATATCACTCGGCAAGGTCAGGTCCCAGGATACATTTACACTACCCGAAAAACCTCCGGCACATGGCCCCAAATTATCTATATTAAAACCCCTGTAATATAATTCCACATAATCCAGTTCGTTTCCTGAACCACAAACATTGAGTGTTGGGTTGCCCTGTTTCATTTTACGCCTGTATTCGTCGAGACTAAGCAGGTTCCCCTGTTGGTCCTTTATCTTGATTCGTGTTTTTATCTTTTGATTGGATTGGAAAAGAAATCGATCTGCCCTGATCGGGTCTTTACCTGTTTCGGAAACCAAATTCGTTTCCGGGGGTCTTTTGTCGCAGGATCCAAAACTCAGGATCAATAAACCACCGATAAGGAATAGGCAGCGTAGTATAGTTATACTGGTTTTCATAAATGTAAAATTTATTATAATTAAATAAAGCGAATAAAAATGGAAAGATGAACTCTTGTTGTGATTAGCCTGACTGAGGTATGCCGGAATTATGAGTGCATAATAAAGAAGAATTCTTAAAAGTATAGGGATCCCTGAGTTTTCATATTCCGGGATACTCATTCACAAACTATCTGATGTTATTTAACCTTTACTATATTTAGCCTTAATCAAGACAGGCATAAGCATATGGTTCACTTCTTGTGTACTCATAAAACCATTGTCCCACCGGTTTCAAGAGCAGTCTGTCAAAGTAACCATCCAGGCAAGACATTCCATTAGGGGCAGTAATGGCATATACATTACTTGTTGGTACATAACTACCACCTAAGGAAAGCATATAGAATCTATAATAGCGATTCGTATAATTAGTGGCATATAACGCTGAATCTGCATGGTGTAATGCAAGGGCACTTATGCCCAGGTAGGTGAGGAAGCAAAGTGCGATAATTTTAATTTTTTTCATATGCTAATTTTAATTGATCAACTTTTTTTTGCAATAGGCATGGTAAAGCTGGTGTTCCATTGTATTCGCGAAATACACCCTAAGTTATACATAATTTTTTAAATATGTTGAAAATGAATATAGCTTTTTTTGTTCATAATTGATGCTTGGTTGATTGATAAATACTTATGAAATGAGCCCGTATAAGCAAAAGATACAGCCATCTTTCCCGCAAAGCATTTGGACATATACCTTTTTTTAGACTTGTTCCGGAAACCATGAAATTATGCTGATATCTTCATATGGGACCTGGAAAGATGTGCTTGTCTAAAAAGGTCGTTTGCGCTATTTCGACTGCATTTTATTGACATGAAGCCATCTCAAAATCAATATTTTTTGTATAAGAGATTTTTCGACTTCATTATATTTCGCTCGAAATGATGCCCTTTTTTGGAAAGCCCCGATGTTATTATTCTTTACCAATCCATATTTCTACCTGTCCTTTAGGGATATTAGCATAAGAACTACTAAGGTCCTGCACGATAAAACGGGTTTTGATGACAGATTTAACATCATTTAATTTGGCACAAATCCTGTAGGCATTGGCCGCATCTTCTTTATTGAAATAGCGCACAAAATTATTGTAATCCTGGTTGATGATTTCCTCTTTGTAGACTTTAGATACATTACTTTCCAGCGAACGCTTAATAGCTGCTATATTATCTTTTAATGCTGAGGTAGTCTGTACAAAAACATAAGCAGCTATTTTGCCATTTTTATCATCCAGGCTGGTTTTATTGGTCGGCGAATCCACCCCGGCACCAGCTACATTATGGACCTCATTTTGAGAAGTAACCAGGCCATTGCCTCCTTTGCTGGCATCTGCATTAGAAACACGCTTGAGCGTATTAGTAAAGGCCGATACGAAATCCTTATTATTGATCAGGTCCAGGTACATCTCGTTGATGGTCTGTTTACTTAAGGCCCTGGTTAATGAATAATTATTTTTGGGTTGCAGTACAGGATGATTGCCATATTCTTTAGGATTCAGGAAATTGTTCAGGCGCTCTATAGCCGTACGCTCCCTGCCTTTAAATGGATTGGCCATAGCAAATTGTAAAGTGCCTAAATAGGAATTGCTGCTACTGGACAGCTCTTCATTCTTGATAGGGCTATTGAGTATCGTAATGCAGACCAGTTTTATTTTTCCTATTCCTTGAGCTATTTTGAACAGTTTCTCATACAGCTCCAGTGTGGTTTCCGTACCCGAATTTTCATACAGCCCGCCATCACCGAGCCTGCCGGTACCATGGATAAGGTTATAGGTGTTCAGCATCGGGAAAGCCTGGCCCTGGTTGACACAGGTGATTAATGGAAGTGCCCTGTACCGGTTAGTGCCGCAATCCCTGAAATTGTCATAGACATCTTCAAAGATGGAAAAATTTTTTAATCGGATCGGGCTGAAGATCGCTTTTCTTCCCGTTTCAATGATCGTAGTGTTGATGAGAAATATAGGAATGTCGGTCCTTTGTGTATCCTGATAATTGTACAGGTAATCATTTAAAAAGTATTGTTCTGCCAGGGCTATACTATCCTTATAACGGTATTTGTTTTTAAAGGCTGCAGATTGAACAAAGCTCTTGATCTCCTCATTCTGGAAATAAAAATTCCGGTCCCGCTTACTGTTGCCCAGGTTGCAGCGGATGCCGTCTATAAAATAATCAGAAAGAGTAAGCCCCAAAATGCCGCTGCTCAGGTAATTCTTAGAATAGAGGTCTTTAACAAAAGTAAGTATGGAGTCCCGGTTGAGGACCTGTTCCACAGAATCAATTAGCTTTGGGTCGTTGGGGTCATCTTTCAATAAGAAGCCTGTATTGTTCAGTAAATTGAACTGTTTACTGGCAATATACATATTGGCCCCGGTAATAGAGCCCGACACGGCTGATATGCTGAATGTTTTTTGATAGATATTGGAGTCGATCTGTTCCAGGTATTTCATGGCCATTAAAAACCAGGCCCCGGCCCTGGAACCACCTCCCTGCCCGGAAATTAAATAGACCACGTGATTGCTATCTGTGGGTTTGTAAATATTAGTATCTTCCAGCCGTTGATTGTACCATGTTGTAAAAAAGCTGTCTAATTCATATTGCTTATAATCGCCCGGTATTTTACCCGATTCCAGCACCTGTTCTGTTCTTATGATTCCTTTGTTGATCGAATGGGTAAAATAGGAATAGATCATACCGATACAAGCTACGAGGACCACTACCTCATACACTTTATACCGGAGCTTATTCTCATTTTTATTGGCAATACGGGCAAGTATTAATTGTGTGGAGACAAGCAGTTCAAAGCCCATGATCAGAATACTGGAAATGCAGATGGATACAAATACCGGGGAGATCAGGGGGAGCAGGCTATAAGTCATTATGATGTACAGTGTGATGATGATGAGCAGCAGGAGGATCATGGTCAGGCAGTGCCTGCGCTTTTCTGTTTTAAACTCCTGTGTTTTTACTTGCTGCTCATCCGTTCCCGCAGAGCGTTTCAGTGGAGTGGTGTCGAGAACAAACTGGTGCCAGAAGATGACCAACATACTGGATATATAAAACAGGGCCAGGCCCCATTGCGCTACCGCTATGGGAAAGGCTTTCAGCACAAAAGGGATGAAGATATAGAGCAGTAGCATAAACAGGTAGACCGTCCATTCATACTTTACGATAAACCTTGTAAATTGCCTGCCAAAAACACCTTTGAGTTTATCATTATACCTGTAAATGCCATTCAGTATCGCATAGGCGGTCAAAGCAGCGATGAACCCCAGGCCCCACCATTTACCAAACTGTATCCAGAGCAGGGTCAGGTTAAACAAGATAAAGGGGATCATAGCCCAAAACCGGCTTATGCTCTTGTCGTCTTTGTCATTGAGGTAAGATTTACTGAGCTCATCGATATAGAGCTGGCGATTGCCTTTCTTAGAATTGGTCAGGAACATGAACAGGGAAACGGCAAATGCCGGGAAACACCACATAGTCAGGGTGAGCAGATGAAAGGCAGCAGCGATCAGGCTGTTGTTGTACCATTGCTCCTTATCCGTAAGTTGTATGAAGAGTTCTCTGCCGGCATCCATTTTGATGAACAGCAGGGGGAAGAGGACCGATATAAGGATAAAGACACCATTGTACTTTATCGAGCGTAGGATCTTATAGAGGTACGGTTCTTGTTTACTGGAATCGATTGTCATAACAGGTAGATTAAAGGGTGAAAACTACTGGTTGTATATACTTAAAAAGGTTTCAGTTCCTTGGGCACTTTATCAATTTCAAAGTTGAAATAGATATCGGCATTACTTTTTATGGCGATGTTAAGTGTGTTGAGGAAAGAATCCACTTTGCCATATTCCTTGCGGGCAAAAAAGCCCTGGTTGTCGTTGAGCTGATTGAGCACATCATACTGTAATGCGTTATAGAAATAATAGCGTTCTATATTTTTCCGGGTATTCTCTTTGGTATCCGATACCCCTTGCATCACGCCCGAAAAAGTAGAGGTGAACAGGAGTAGGATAAAGCCGGCCCGGATATAATAAGAGCCAATATTTTCCCAACCCTTCCTGACGATCCAGAAGGTCATGAGGCTGGTGGTGATGGAGGAAAAAACAAAGAGCATGGTATAGGCATAACCGTTGGAGCCATAAATGAAGGCAGTGCCCAGGTAAGGTTCCTTGATCTTTTGGATGATCTGGAAAGAAGACTTTAGCTTCCTGGTCTGAAACAAGCTGTCAGGAAGGGTGCTGACCTGCTTTGCCATCAGGCTGTCCTTTTCCCTGAACTTTTCAATAATTTCTTTTGTTGCCGAGGTTTTATAGGCATTATAATTGTATTGAAAAAGCCCGAAGAGTGCGGCAAGTATAGCCACAACAAACAATATTTTGTAGTATTTTTCTTTCATATAGGTTTTGTTTAAAATGAAGGTTTAGGAGATTGATTTCTTAAGAGGGAGCATTAGCTATACAATGCTACAGCACTGGTCTTAATTCTACCCATAAAGTTAGAGGAAGCGCAGCCGCAGAAAAAGAGTGTTTTCACCCTTTTTATCCTACCTGCAGTAAGGATTTTCTTAATTTGAGCAGGTGAACTATTGTAAATAAAAGATTGAAAATGAATTATTTTAGATTATTTAATCAAAAAATAATTTCCCAGGCAACGAAAAGTATTTTCAAAGCATTTATATTCAGGTTTATCTAACGCTAAGACACTACAATATGTAAAAGATGACCTTAACATTAAACAAGTAGGGGACTATTCTAACTATCAATTCGATTTTGAATCTCGTTCATACTACATCCTCCCTGCATGCTCCATTCCTGGAAATATGTATGGGAGGTTTTTTTATGCTTTCGGGTGAACAGAAGTTCACCCGAAAGCATTTTTACAAGCCCTTCTGTTGAAGCGCCTGCTATTGATGCCATTTCAGGTTTTGTTTAACGGGTAAATTTATTGTGGCTGAGTTGAAAGCCGAGGCGCTCGTAGACGGCTACGTTTTCTTCCCTTCTCTTATTAGAGGCTACTTCCAGGCTTTTTACACCTTGAGCCGTTGCATAAGATTTTATTTCGTTCATGAGCAGTTTGCCCAGTCCTTTGCCCCTGTAGTCGGGGTCAATATAAAATTCCTGTATCTCACCCACCGGGCCGCAATGGTGCAATAATTGCTGTATATGCAGGCTGATGAAGCCAATGGCTTTGTGCTCCAGTTCTGCAATACAATAAAAACAATCCGGGCTACTGATATTGCGGGTATACACCTGGCTAAAGTCCTCCCGGTCGAAGGTCTTATTGCTGAGCGCAGAGATCATCTGGTAGACAGCTTCCAGGTCATCGGGCCCTGCTTTGCGGATGGTGGGTGGTTGGGTTGGCATCATTTAGTCTATTATAGTAGGTCTATTAACCATTTATAGTACTAAAATTAGGGGAAATGGGATAATAAAGAACAGTTGCCTGGTCCGTTTTTAGAAAACATCACAATGAAATATTCTTCGTTAGTTTAAATGCGCTTGTTTTAAGCACATTTAAGGTTTAATCTTTACCATATTGACCTACGCATATAAAATAGGGTAGCATAACTATGCTTTTGCACCTGGATTGTCTTTTTTACCAATCTTGCCCAGGTGCGTATGATGAAAACCATCATCATATTTTAATCCGTAACCCAGCATCCGGTCCATAGATGAGTGACCCAATAAAATGACTCCTGACAGGGCCAGCCATGGGTAATGCCACCAAAAGCCTGCGATCAATAGCACAACAGCCATCAGCTTGTGATGAAAGAGATTATACAGCCGGGCACCTGCTTTTGTGCCAAAGAGGTAACCGATCATAGATAAGTCGGGTAGCAGGATCAGCGCCGGGAACAGCCACCAGGCATAGTCCAGTTGATTAAAGAGTCCTATAGAGAGCAGGAACTGTCCGGCCTCTTCCAGCTTCAGGAGCTGATGTATTCCTTTGGTCATCATTACGGGATTTTTATAAGTACACTGCAAAGGTGGACCATTTAAATGCAGCAGCGCTTGACAAAAATCAAGAATTTTCGGCCTGCCGTTTCCTGATCCGGCTAAAGGTCTCAGGGGTCATGCCCAGTACAGAAGCGATATATTGCAGGGGCACCTGGTTAAACAGGGCGCTGTGCTGCTCAAAATACTGCTGATACCTCTCTTCTGCCGTCATGGATAAATGAGCAAAGATGCGGTCCTCGATCATGGCAAAACATTTTACAAAAAACCTTTTTTCAATTTCATGCCATTTCGGCAATTCCCGGCAGAGCTTATGATAGCTGGCTTTGGAAATGGTCCATAGTGTAGTGTCTGTAAAAGCCTGTATATTCCAGCGGTTGGGCTGATCGAAAAAGAAACCGGCTACTTCCGTGACCAGGAAATTTTCGGTAGAGATCCATTGCGTGATCTCCTTGCCATCTGAGAGGGCATAGACCCGTAAAATGCCCGATTGTACAATACTGAGCCGGTCACAGATCTTGTCTGCGCGGGTGAAGTATTCATTTCTTTTAAGCGTTTCTTCCCGGAAGTATCCGCGTATCTGCGCTAGTTCCTCCTCGGGCAGCACTCCGAAATGTTCCTGTATAAGTTGATTGAAATACTTCATGATAAGAATAGAATGTGCTCATGATACACAGCAGGAGGTTTCATTCAGTAAAAATACCCGGTCGCTACCTAAACATTGTAACATGTATAATCGAACTTTCAACGACTCGCCGGGTATGGCTTTAAATCTGCTGTTCAAAGAATGGACACGCTAAAATTACAAATCATCAGGAGAAATAAACAAAAGTTTACTGATTTATTTTGTAAATATTTCTTTGATCTCTTTGGAGAAATGCTCCAGGATCACCTTTCTTTTCATACTTAATTTAGGGGTCAGTTCTCCGGATTCCACCGTAAACTCTTTAGGCAGTAATTTGAACTTCTTGATCCCCTCTATAGCGCTCAACTCTTTGTTGAAACCATCTATAATACTTTTATACTGCTTCAATACCCCGGGATGCTTGATCGTATCAGCAATACTGGTAAAAGGCAGGCCGTTGAGCAGCATCCATTTCTTCAGGTTTTCAAAATTAGGCACGATCAATGCACCCACATATTTTTCATTAGCACCTACCACCATCACCTGTTCTATAAAGCGGCTGCCGCGCAGCAGGTTCTCGATAGGCTGGGGCGCTATATATTTACCACCACTGTTTTTAAATAATTCCTTTTTACGGTCCGTGATCTTGTAGAAACGGCCTTCTACTACCGTGCCTATGTCACCCGTATGCAGCCAGCCATCTACGATCACCTGGGCCGTCTCCTCCGGGTTTTTGTAATAACCCACCATCACATTCTCTCCTTTACACAGGAGTTCGCCATCCTCTGCTATTTTTACAGCTACATTTTTAATGGCAGGGCCTATAGTGCCTATCCTGCGGTCCTTTTTATCGAAACGGTTGACGGTGATCACGGGTGAACTCTCCGTGAGGCCATAACCTTCCATAATGGGGATCTGTGCCGCAGTAAACAGTTTGGCCAGCTTTGGCGGACAGGCAGCGCCGCCCACCACGATAGCATGCACATTGCCGCCCAGTGCAGCACGCCATTTACTAAAGACCAGCTTATTGGCGATTGCCAATTTTACATTATATACCGGGTTGATGCTGTCCAGTTTAAACTGATTGGCCACGTCTACCGCCCAGAAGAACATTTTACGTTTTATGCCCTTAAGCTCACTACCCGTAGTCATGATCTTCTCATACACCCTTTCCAGGAGCCTGGGAACCGTTACAAAAAGAGCCGGTTTTACTTCCCTTAAATTCTCGGCAATCGTTTCCATGCCCTCTGCATAGTAAATAGTAAAGCCGTTATATAAATAAATGTAAGTGATCGTTTTTTCGAAAATATGGTTCAGGGGCAGGAAGCTCAGGCATTTTTTATCTTTAATCCCGATCCCGTCTATCACCTCCATCAGGTTCTTCACATTACTCATAATGTTTTTATGGCTCAGCATGACCCCTTTGGGCTTGCCCGTTGTGCCAGAAGTATAAATGATGGTCGCCACATCCTCTTCTTTGACCAAAGCTTTCCTTCTTTCTATTTCGTCCAGTTGAGTGGCATCCGGTGTCGATTGCACAGACTGCCAGCTCACCACACCTTCAGCTTCTGTAAAGCAATAAACCTGTTTTAAGGAAGGGATTTGCGCCTGCACGCTCAGCAGGTTTAAATAAGTTTTACGGTCGTTCACAAAGCAATACTTGACCTCTGCCTCGTTAAACACAAAGATGATGTCCTCAATGTTCGTATTGGGATAAAGCGGCACCAGGATAGCCCCGGCCTGCTGTACCGCAAAGTCGGTGATCAGCCATTCCGGCCTGCTATTGCTGATGAGGCCTATCTTGTCCTGGTTTTCTATCCCTTCCTTCACCATTATACCCAGTTGGATGAGGCCATTGGTTAAAGCATTCGTATCCCGGATCACGTCCTGTGTACTCAGATCTTTATAGCTGCCCTTTACTTTAGAAGATAATAAGGCAGGTTTTTGAATGATGCTTTCAATAGAAAGACAGTCAAATAATCTAGAATATTGCTCCATAAGTATGTTCTTTGTTTAAGGCGATAGCAATCACCTTCCAAATATATGGAATTGAAATTTAATAAAATAAGGATATGATTTTTCTATTGACGTTCACTTAATTCCAGCCAGCGCATTTCTTTTTCCTCCAGCTCATTGATGATGGCCGCTATGCGATCGCCCATAGCCTGTATCTTTTGAAAATCGCCACCCGCCTCGCTCATGGCAGCTTCCAGTGTTGCTTTCTCCGCTTCCAGTTTGGGCAGCTCGGTATTCAATTGTTCCAGTTCACGCTTTTCTTTGTAAGATAATTTTGCGCCAGAGGCTTGTGGTACTGCTGCTGTAACCGTTTCTTCCTTCTCTTCGGCTGCTGCAGGTGCTGCCACTTCTTGCGTGGCCGCTTTCTGCTCCGCTTTAGCTACTTCCCGGTATTGGGAATAGTTGCCGGGGAAGTCGCGCACCACACCATTGCCTTCAAAGACAAATAAGTGATCCACGATCTTGTCCATAAAATACCGGTCATGCGATACGATAATGATACAGCCCGGGAACTCCAGCAAAAAATCTTCCAGGATATCCAGGGTAGGCAGGTCCAGGTCATTGGTCGGTTCATCGAGGATGAGGAAGTTCGGGTTGCGGAACAGTACAGACAGGAGCTGTAAACGCTTTTTCTCCCCACCACTCAATTTAGAGATATAAGTGAATTGCTTTTGCGGTGTAAACAGGAAGCGCTCCAGGAACTGGGCCGCACTCACTTTTGTGCCATCGGCCAGGGGAAAGAATTCGGCAATATCTTTAACAAATTCGATCACCCTTTTATCTTCCTTAAAGGTGAGGCCTTCCTGTGAAAAGTCACCAAATACTACCGTATCTCCTACATTGATCTTGCCCGAGTCTGCCGGTTCTTTATCCAGCAGCATATTGATAAAAGTCGATTTCCCGGCCCCGTTCACACCCACAACACCCACACGTTCGCCTTTTTTAAAGGAATAATCAAAGCCATTTAAAATGACCTTTTCACCAAAAGATTTATAAAGTTTCTTCAGTTCAATGATCTTACCGCCCAGGCGGGTCATTTTTACCTGCAATTCCAGTTGTGCATCCTGTATCTTCTTTTTGGCACGCGCTTCCCAGTCATAAAAAGCATCTTCACGTGCCTTAGACTTTGTGGTCCGTGCTTTAGGTTGCTTACGCATCCATTCCAGCTCCTTGCGGTAGCGGTTTTTAGCCTTATCAATGCTTGCCGCATCCTGCTCCTGCCGGATCGATTTAGATTCCAGGAATTTCTCGTAATTACCCCTGGTCCTGTACAACTGTGTCTCGTCCAGTTCCAGTATCTCCGTACAAATCGCATCTAAGAAATAGCGGTCGTGGGTCACCAGGATCAGCGTGAGCTTATCCTGCGTTAAATAATGTTCCAGCCATTCGATCATGCCCACATCCAGGTGGTTGGTCGGTTCATCCAGGATCAATAAGGTATGGCGATGCTCAAAGTCCATGTCGATAAGGACCTTGGCTAAAGCAATTCTTTTCTTTTGTCCGCCCGAAAGCGTATTGACCTTCTGGTCCAGGTGATGGATATTCAGTTTGCCCAGGATCTGCTTTACCGTGCTGTCATAGTGCCAGGCATTCAGGTTGTCCATGTCCTGTATGGCCTCTGCCAGCAATACAGGGTCCGGATTGCTTTCCGCATCCGTTAAGCTCTCGTAGCGTTTTAAGGCATTCACCACAGGGTGGTCGTAGCTGAAAATGTTTTCAAGGATCGTACGGTCATCATTCAGGTAAGGGTCCTGGTCCAGCAATACTACTTTCACATCTTTGTGGATCCATACTTTCCCTTCATCCGGTATCTCCTGGCCCGTAAGGATCTTTAATAAGGTAGATTTCCCGGAGCCGTTCAGCGCCACTAGAGCTATTTTATCCCCTTCATTTACATGAAAGCTTATATTGTCGAACAAGGGCTTGTCCGCGTAAGTCTTTGACAGATTTTCAACAGAAACGTAATGCATAGGGCGCAAAGATAAACGATATAGGCATTTTATGCTCAGCTATTCATCAGGAGCGCAGGAAACTTCCGGGGATCGTGCTTTTACCCTCATTCATTTTGTTATAATGTTTTAAAAGCCACGTCCCTGTATGCAGGCATCATGCGTTTATTGCCTATATTTGAACTTCTAATGATATTCCGATGAAGATAAATTTCAATTCAGGTCCTGCAGCATTACCCCGGGAAGTATTGGAGGCTGCAGCTGAAGCGGTGCTTGAATATGAACATACCGGCATCTCCATACTGAGCCTGGCGCACAGGTCTCCCGAGTTTGAGGCAATCCTGGATGAAGCCAGGCACCTGACTTTGGATATATTGGGCCTGGACAACAGCTATGAGGTGATCTGGTTCCAGGGTGGGGGACGCCTGCAGTTTGAAATGATCCCTATGAACTTCCTTGCAGCGCAGGAAACAGCGGCTTATATAGACTCCGGCCACTGGGCAGCCGATGCGATGAGCAATGTAGCCCGGTACGGTAATTTGCATATTGCCGGTAGCTCGGCCGTGATCCGTTACAGGTCGGTGCCCAGGATACTGGATATCCCCGCAACAGCAAAATACCTGCACCTAACCAGCAACAATACCATATACGGTACCCAGTGCTTTGACTTTCCCAATACAGAAGTGCCCATCATTGCCGATTTTAGTTCAGAACTGTTCAGCCGCAGGCTGGACTATTCCAAGTTCAGTATGATCTACGCGGTGGCCCAGAAAAACCTGGGGCCTGCAGGCGCAACCCTGGTGGTGGCCAAGAAAGATTTCATTAAACATACGGTAAGACCACTGGCAGATATTTTAAATTACAGTGTCATGGCCGATAAGAATTCCCTGGTCAATACCGCACCTGTTTTCCCGATCTATGTGTCCTTGCTCAACCTGAGGTATATTGCTTCAAAAGGCCTGGCACAGATAGAGCTGGAAAATGAGGAAAAGGCCCGGATGCTGTATGAATTTATAGACCATAGTAATCTTTACCAGGGCATAGCAGATAAAGACAGCCGCAGCAAAATGAATGTATGCTTCACCATTGCCCGGCCCGGGCTGGAGCAGGATTTACTGGCATTTGCCGAATCTATGAACATTACCGGTATTGCCGGGCACAGGAGTACCGGGGGCTTCCGGGCTTCCCTGTACAATGCCATAACGATAGACGATGTGCAGGCTTTAATAAAGATGCTTGCCACATTTGAGGCCGACATAAATAAATGATTTTTTTAATTTAAACAGCAAAGATTGAACCCTGTACAAAAACATAAACGGAAGGAACACCTGGCCAAAGCAATATTCCTGATATTGCCGACTTGGCTGGTTTGTTTTTTTATCCTCTGGATCTCCAACCAGTACTATGCAGTCATTATGCATAACCAGTACCTGTTGCAGAGCGTTTATATAGGAGCAGGTATGCTGGCTTCCGTTATTTTCTATGCATTCCGCTTCCGTTTCCTGCCCACCTTTGGTCTGCTGGTCTTGTGCCTTTACCTGATGTATAGCGGGGTAGACAATTTTGTCTACGGGGAGTTCGATGCCTTCTTTTATGGCCGCCAGTTCGGTTTATTTGCCTTCCTCTTTTCCCTGGGCTGGTTTTTATCCTGGGGTTTCTTAAGGCAGGAGCGCTTTCCTGTAGTAGCCTCCGGTACCTTCTTCATTGCCGGCATCTACCTGATCGCCAAGCAGAATAATTTAAGTGTAGACAACCTTTTACAGGCTTTCGTTCCCCTGATCCTCTACACCGTGTATATATTTTATGCCGTACAGGTATTGGCACAGCATAAAGACAAGGCCCAGCACTATTGGTGGCACCTGGTCAAGCGGCTGGGACTGTTTATAGGTCTTGCTCTGGTCCTGATATTTGGCGTGGTATGGATCATGGAAGAGGAGATAAAGGCCAAAGTAGAAGAATTCGGCGGTGGTGGTAAGCAGAATAAGGAAACCATGCTGAAAGAGAATAAGGATGGTACCTTCAGCCTGGCCGACTATGCCAAACTCAGGAGCAACCTGGGCAGGAGCAATGAATTGTTGTTTGTGGCCAGGATTGATAATTTCTTTGAAGACGGCACCGCCAATCCTCTCTACTTAACCGGTTTTTATTACTCCAGGTACGACCCGGAAACAGAAACCTTTGAGCAGGATACCTTATTGCCGGAGAGTGACCTGTTTAAGCCAAATCCCTCGAAGATAGGTTTGTACTTTACCCATACCGATTCTGCCGTATTGAAAGATGCGAAGAAGCAGGATTATATGAAGACGGTAGATATAGAGGTGTATAAAACCCTGCTTTCTCCCAATGAATTTGTGGCACCCACAACTTCTTACTTTGTACAACCGATAGCCATAGATAAGAACAATAAACAGGAATTCAAATCTGCCTACCGGGCTAAGAGTCTGGTGTCCGAGTTGAACTCGGCCTATTTTGTGTACAATCCCGGGGGAAATGTTATGCTGTCACAATTCCAGGAAATGCGTTTTGAAAAGCTGCGCCTGGCGAATGATTATAGTAAGGTGTCGCCGAAGTTGATGGAGTATTACACCAGCTTGCCACAGATCGGGAGATTCCAAAAAGTGGCCGACCTGGCCAAAGAGGTTACCGCGGGCAAGACGACCAATGTAGATAAAATACTGGCCATAAGAGATTACTTTTTATCAAAAGATGAAAGCGGCAAACCCTTATTTAAATACTCCGATAACCCCGGTATTCCTGATATCCCCAGCGCCAGCAAACTGAACTATTTTTTGTTTGAAAACAGGAAAGGCTATTGTGCTTACTATGCCGGTGCCACCTTGTTTATGCTCCGTTCCCTGGGTATTCCCTCCCGGATCGTGGCCGGCTTTTTGACCCAGGACAGGAATCCCGGCAACAATAAAGGCTGGTACTGGTACTATGCCGACCAGGCCCATGCCTGGGTGCAGGTGTACTTCCCCGGTTATGGCTGGCTGGACTTCGACACCACTGTAGGTAATGAAGATGCGCAGCAGGCCCCTAAGCCCGATGGTACGCCACCTAATAATCCCGGTAATGCCTTACTAGCTATTGATGGGATCGTTACCGATGTGGATACCTTAAGAAAAGCGGCTACCATCAAAGCTTTGAAGATGGTCTTTAAAGACAAGCCTTATGAAAACCTGGACAGCAAAACAGTAGCCCTGGACCTCTCTGTAGCATCTATTATGAAGGACAGCCTGACGATCCCGATCTCCGGTTTGCAGGTCAAGGACAGCGTGACGGCCATCTCTTTCGCGGAAGCCTTTAAAAATATTCCCCTTAATCCGAATGAAGACGGGAAAGCGCTCCTGGACAGGTTGCCTTCACCTGCGCCTATTGATGAAGTGCATGTGAAAGTGCCGCATATTGAGGATTATAAAGCCATCGCTGAAAGTAAAAAGAAAGAGCAGACACCGGTATGGAAAATAGTCTTATGGACGACAGGAAGCATTGTATTGTTACTCATAATACTCTTCTGGCTGCTGGCACCTCTGTACCGGATGTACCTCCGTATTCGCAAAAAAACAAGTAAGACCTTCCCGGAAAAAACCTACTGGGATTTCAGGTACACACAATTTGTCCTGCACCAGTTAGGCTACGAGCGTAATGCACTTTCTGCATTTAACTATGCCGGGAAAATAGATAAGGCAATGCCTTTAAAATACACTGAATTTGTACAAAACTATTTGAAATTAAAATATGCGGAAGCGCCTTTGAGCGGCCCTCAGCGGCAATTCATGGAACAGTACATCCGGGGCTTTAATAGCATATTGGCCCATAAAATCCCGGCAAAACAAAGATTCCGCCATTTTGCCAACCCCATGAGAACGCTGGCATTCCTGAGATCAAAAGCCTGATCTTAATTGGCCTGCTTTCCCGGTACGGATAAAGTAAGTTCCACGAGGCGGGGCAGGGGCGCATTGTGTTGCCTGTATGCATTAAGCATATCCAGGATTTTATCTTCCCATTCTTTTTGTGCTGCTACAATCAAAGAGTGTTTCGTCGCTTTATCATAAGCCGCATTCAGGGAGTCTGCTTTCTGGTTCAGGTAAGTATTGATCTGGCGTATCTGGCTCTTGTAGTTTTGCAGGTCTAATGATGCCCTTAAGAGGGTATCCTGCAGCCAGTATTGCTTCAGGTAGGCAATCGCCAGGTGGGCTTTTTCATGTTTGAGTAAGGCTTCTTTTTCTTCCCGGGAGGCATTTTTTAAAAAAGCCGCTTTTACCATACTTTTACTCCGGTCTGTCGTTAAGGCTGATTTGAGCTGTATCGTCAGCTGATCTGCACGGCCGCTGCTTTCCCAGCTAAAGGCATTATGGATATAGATGCTGGCGGTACGTGCATCGGGCATCGCCTGCCGGGGCGTAAAGTCCGACCAGGAAAGCGCTATATCCTGCCAGTCCCATTTTTTAGATTGAGCAAAACCACTGAGCAGTCCTGCTGAAAACACTAAACTTAAAATACCTTTTTTCATCCGATCACTTGTTGATACAATTCCTACAAATATGCCCCTTTTTGTTCGTTTAATTTATTAAGCAATTGGTAAAAGATAAATGCGGCGCATTTAGCACTATCGGAAATGAAAAATCCCTGCCACATTGCGCTGTTAGAAATGTGCCAGGGATTTGATAAGGTATAAAAATAAAGTATATCAGGTAGAGTACTGCGGCTGCTTAGTTGTTTGCCTTGTTGCGGGCAGCTACTGCCTGCAGGTAGTATTCCAGCTTCTTGGCCACTACATCCCAGTCAAACTGGGAAAGGATAACCGCTTTCCCGGCTTCACCCACTTCTTTCCTCAGGTTTTGATCAGATAGTAAACGGATACAGGCATGGGCAAAAGGTTGCGTGTCCATGGCCAGCACCACACCTTCCCCCGATTCGATGTTCAGGCCCTGGAACCCTACGTTCATACTCACCACCGGTACGGCCATAGCCATAGCTTCCAGCACTTTGTTCTGGGTACCTGCGCCAAACCTCAGGGGGGCTACAACTATCGAGGCTTCCTGGTACCATTCTTTAAGGTCCTGTACAAAGCCCGTCACCAGTATCTTGCTGCTTTGCAAAGCCTGCACGGCCTCCACCGGCCGCTGCCCGGCGATCACAAATTGCACATGAGGATGCTGTTCCAGGATAAGGGGGAAGATCTCTTTGGCGAAATACTGTACCGCATCTACATTAGGTGCATAGTCCATATTGCCCGTGAACAGGATTGTTTTCTTATTGTTGTAATTATGCTCTACCGAGTGGTAGGTGGTTGTATCTACTCCATTGGGTAGAATACTTACGTTGTGGATATGTTGTTGTGTTTCCAGCCAGGACTTATCTTCCCTGGAGCACACTAAAGTTTTATCATACTCATTCAGAATCGCTTCATAAGCTTTCACCCGTTTGAATTCCAGCATATTGAATCTCCTGCGGATGCCTTCTGTGGCCTCTATACGGCGTTTCCAGTATAAAGAGTAAGCATCAGGCAGATCGAGGATGCGCGGCACTTCTTTATGTTTGGCAAAGTACTGGGCCATTCTTAAATGCTGCACATGGATCGCATCAAACTGCTCTTCCCTGAGTAGCGTATCTACCTTTCTCCTCATTTTGGCAGAAGAGAAATAGCTTACCTGCAAAGGTGTGCTGCCCCAGAGCCCCTTTAAAACCCCTATATAGGACTTAAGTTTGGGATGGATCACCAGGTGAATATGCTTGAAGATACCATCCAGTTCCGGCAGGTACTGCAGGTCCTCCTGGTCTTCCAGGAAAGTGAGCAGGTGCAGCTCATGCGTTTTACATAATCTTTTCGCTAGGTTATATATTTTCAGCTTATCGCCCCGGTAAGGAGGGTAAGGAAAACGGTTGGCTGCAAAAAGTAGTTTCATTGTACAATACTTGTGATGTTGATTAAACGGGTCTGTATATATAGACGGAATAATTAAAGGAATCCTTTTTTCGTAGGGTTTGGTCAAAAACATAGCAGGTTCCTGGAAACCTGCTATGATGAAATGATGTGTTGAGGGATGCTTATTCCCACTCGATGGTAGCAGGTGGCTTGGAGCTGATATCATAAACCACGCGATTGATACCACGTACATTATTGATGATATCGTTCGATACCTGTGCCAGGAATTCATAAGGTAAATGTGCCCAGTCTGCGGTCATACCGTCTACCGAGGTTACGGCACGCAGGGCTACAGTGAATTCATAGGTTCTTTCATCGCCCATTACCCCTACACTTTGTACCGGGAGCAATATAGTGCCCGCCTGCCATACATTATTGTATTCACCGGTTGCTTTCAGGTGTTTTACATAGATATCATCGGCATCCTGCAGCATCTGTACTTTCTCAGCGCTCACAGCGCCTAAGATCCTGATACCTAAGCCCGGACCAGGGAAAGGATGGCGTTCCAGGAAAGATGCCTGTAGACCCAGTTCTTTACCCACACGTCTTACCTCATCTTTAAACAGGAAGCGTAATGGTTCTACTAATTTTAAATTCATTTTCTCCGGGAGACCACCCACATTATGATGCGATTTGATGGTCACTGAAGGGCCGTTAACAGAAACAGATTCGATCACATCGGGGTATATGGTACCTTGTCCTAAGAAAGATACATCCTGCAGCAGGTTAGCCTCTTCCTGGAAGATATCAATGAACAGGCCACCGATGATCTTACGTTTCCCTTCAGGATCGCTCACGCCGGCCAGTTTTTCATAAAAACGGTCTTTAGCATCAATCCCTTTCACGTTTAAGCCTAATATCTTGTAGCTTTCTAATACCTGCTCATATTCATTTTTGCGCAACAAACCGTTATCTACAAAAATACAGTACAGGTTATCGCCAATGGCTCTGTGGATTAAAGTCGCGGCAACGGTAGAGTCTACTCCGCCGCTCAGTGCCATTACCACTTTGGCATTGCCTAAGGTTTCTTTTAAAGAAGCAATGGTTTCGTCTACATAGGCTGCAGGTGTCCAGTTCTGGCTGCAGGCACATATGTCTACCACGAAGTTTTTGATCATATCGCGGCCCTGTGTACTATGTGTCACCTCCGGGTGAAACTGAATGCCATATACGGCCTGTTGGAATTTATCCACACGGTAGGCCGCTACAGGGATACTGTTTGTTTTTGCCAGTAGAGTAAAACCTTCCGGCAACTCTTTAATACTATCACTATGGCTCATCCATACCTGGGAGCCTTCATTAATGCCCTTTAAAAACGGATCTTGTGCTGCAATTACCAAATGTGCTCTTCCATATTCCCTGCTGCTGGATTTGCCTACAAATCCGCCTGATTGCTGTGCCATTAATTGTGCACCATAACAAACACCTAATACCGGTACTTTGTCGGCCCATTGTGCCACATCAGGTTTAGGCGCATTTTCATCATTAACAGAAAAAGGACTTCCGGATAAAATGATACCCTTAACGTCTTCCGTTAATTCCAAAGGTTTCAGGCAAGGTACTATTTCACAGTAAACATTAAGCTCCCTGATGCTGCGCGCGATCAGTTGCGTGTACTGAGATCCGAAGTCGAGAATTAGAATTTTTTCGTTCATTAGAAAATAATGGAGTTGCTATTGTTTAATTACAGGCTGCAAAATTACGATGAATTTTTACCATTTTAAAATGAAAAAAGAGACTGTCGGTAGACAGCCTCTTTTTTAAAGTTTTGTATCAGATTAAGCTTCGCCGGTAGCACCGCCAAAGTTCATTGGCATACCGCCACCTTCCTGGCCCGGCTCATCTTTAATTAATCCGTTTTGAGACTCGTAACGTTTAACGTTATCGATCAAAGCGCGCATCAGGCGCTTAGCATTGTGCGGAGTCATTACTACACGAGATCCTACTTTAGCCTTAGGCATGCCAGGCATAATGCTGATAAAGTCTAAAACGAATTCAGAATAAGAGTGCGTGATAATAGCAAGGTTAGAATATAAACCGTTTGCTTGGTCGTCGGTCAGTTCGATATTGATTCCTTGATCCTGGTTTTGTTGATCGGCCATTTTGATGTTTCCTTTTAAATTTTTAAATTTATTTATAAAGCAAATATAGTTTTTTTGCCCGGCTATCAAAAAAGGTTTTTAAAATTTTGCCAGAAAATAATATTGTGTATATTTGCACTCCTTTTACGGGATAAACGTCCCGTTTGGTCCTATAGCTCAGTTGGTTAGAGCACCTGACTCATAATCAGGGGGTCCTTGGTTCAAGCCCGAGTGGGACCACTTAAATATCAAGCAGTTACAATCAATTGTAGCTGCTTTTTTATTTCCTGTCGCCTGTTTATTGATCCCTTATTGCTAATGCAGTTCCCTTTATTATGATGAAGCCATCCTGATAAAACGCGCTGTTCGATAGGTTAGCGAAGTGCATGTCGAACAATTGATAACATGGGATTTGAAAATCCCTTTATTAGGATGAAGCCATCCTGATAAAATGAGTTCGTCAATCCCGGAATAGGAAAGCTGCATCAGCTTAAACAACAAAAGCCATCCCGAAGGATGGCTTTCTTATTATTAGTATGGTGCTTCCACGTAATAAATTACCCGGTCGCTCCCTTAGCGATAAAATTAGCATTGCGCTTTTTTTAACATCTATACGGACTTTCACCGATACGCCGGGAATGTCTGATAGTAAGGGATATACTGCTAATTTCTTTACTGTAAAGATAATAGATGAAAAGCAAAAAAAAATATAAAATGCCGCATAAAAACCGGATAAAAATGCCCGGTCGCTCCCTTAATGTTTATACATTATTAATCGTACTTGCAACGACTCGCCGGGCAATAATTAGAACGATTTTCTTGAACGGGGTTTAATATTTATAAACAAATTATTATAAAGTAATCGTTTTCTATTTACGTAAATCATCTGGCAGTCTATCATTGTGGCGATATTTTAAGCACAGAGATTAAAAATTACAGGAATTCCAGTATAGGATTATACAATTTGTATATAGACTTTTGCATAGATGATTTTAACACATCATAAATGATCAAACCAAGCATAATTAACTATTTTTATAAGAGCAACATTTATATTAAAGGTATGAGAAAGATTGGAGGGATAATGTTGATTATACTTATGGGGGCCTGTAAACAAATAAACGGGAGTAGCCCGGACTTATACCGTGATTCAGTGGCTGTAAAGGCTTTAGGCACTGTTTCTGTTTCTATATACAGTGCAGTCGGTGTGAAGAGCCCTAAAAAAATAAGGTGTCAACTGATTATTGAAGCTAAAAAGATCTTCCCGGAATGTAAAGGGATTGAGAACATAAGGTATGATAGAAATACAGCTTATGCGGAAGTGATCCAATAGGACATAAATAGAAAACACCATCAATATTGATGGTGTTTTCTATTTTAAAACAGGATAAATCTTTTGAATAAAAGGTTTGGAGTATGTTGACTCCTGATTTATTTTTTATTATAAATTTTAGTTTATAGGTGGCCTGGTTACCTCACTTAAGTTCGATCAGACACTCAATGAGGTGCCAGGCATACTCTTTATAATCGTATGATTAGTTCTTTTTGTTGTTTTCTCAATTTACAGTGTAGGTGCTAAAGCTAGAAAATGCCTGGTCGCCACCTATTACCTTGTTGTGAGAGATAAGAATCAGACTTTCACTGATACGCCAGGCATAATTTAAATATATTGATCTGTTTGCTTGTGTGCAATGATTATTTGGCAAAGTTCAGCTTAAAAATTTAAACCTCCTATACTGGAATTCCCTATATTTTAGGAATAATCTCTCGAGGCATTTTTTTGCCTTAAATATTTAATTTTAAAATATTATATATGTATATTGTTAGTTGCGTATGATCACTACCTGATTGTTTTTTCTTATTTATAGTGTTTGGGCAACGCTGATCATGTATATCGCATTATTCTTTTATAAGCGCTAAAACCTACAATATTTTAAAAGTGAACCTTTCGTCTAAAAGATAATTTAAAGAAATGTGTCCCTGTCTATCAGGGAAAATATTTTTCATCCTTGTCCTCCCTTGATAATCCATTCCTGGATCAATCTCAGGGAGGTTTTTTTGTAATAAGGTGTAAACTGATTCCCTGTATTGATGCCCATAGAATTTATAGCACATAGCTTACTCTTCTGTTTTGACCTGAAATAGATCATTTATGTTTAAGGGCCTTTTATGCCGGCCAAAGCATAAAATAGAAGGGAGGCTGAGTACGTGGAAAGATGAATGCTCCCGGGAGTATAAATTATACTGATTGACGGAATAATTTAGCTTTCAGAAATAAATAGTATAATTATTCTTTTTTGTCCTATTGACTATTGTTTCTTGCTGTAAAATTTAATTTTTTCAAAAAAATAGCTAAAATAGAAAGCTTTTCGCTTTTTTGATTTTCAAAATATAATATATTAATACTGTATTTATGTTTTCTGATTAAAGTATAGCTAAGCAACAAAATACAGCATAGGTGCATTATTAATATCTACATCTTTACAGGTGACCTAAAACCTACATCTCTGTAAGCGTGCATTAAATTTTTGTTTATACTATTCCTCCCCTCCCATTAGCTATTCCTGGTTATGTGGTGCAAGGGAGGTTTCTTTTTTTAAGCCAGGTAAATGCCCGCTCTGGGTAAAAGTGAACTTTTAACCAGGGTGAAGAGAGTGAACTAACAGGCCATTCCGGGGAATGGCCTGTTAGTTGCCTACTTGTTTAAAAATTTGATGACTTCTTTATTCCGGTTATCCTTAAAAAAAGGCCGGAGCCGAAACAAGTTCTTTAATGATAGAGAGAAAGGTGTTTAGCAAGCCAATTAATGTATTACATTAATTCTGGTATACGGCGGGCAAATTTCCATCTATTTTGTAAGCTGTACAATAAGAGAAATCACTCATTTAGGTTGATATATTAAACAAATAAATACTTTGGTATTTAAAGCCCGTTTATAATGAATATTACTTACCCGGTCTTTACTACTTAAAAAGCTCAAAAAATAAAATTGTTGATCAAACCCGGTTAGTTTAATTAAATAATGGCCTAATTTGTGTCCTGATCTACAATACTCCTGATTGATATGAAAGACTGGACCAATTATAAAGCAGCACTGGAAGAGAAAGGTTTTACAACCCTTGAAGCTATCTATACCCCTGAAGAAGTTGCAGCTATTATTGATGTCATCAACCAGGCAGATCATTCAAAAGAAACCTTTAGGAAATCTGCAGACCTTTTTGCGATCAGGCAGTTTTTGAAAGAAATTCCGGAAGTGTGTCATCTGATCTTTAATCATAAATTACAGCAACTCATCCGGGAAGTTTTCGGACAGGACTATTTCGTGGTTAAAAGTATTTATTTTGATAAACCTGAAAAGTCAAACTGGTATGTTGCCTATCACCAGGACCTTACTATCTCTGTAGATAAGAAAATAGTATTAGAATCCTTTGGCCCCTGGACTATAAAGCAGGGACAATCTGCCGTTCAGCCTCCGATTGATATATTAGAAAACATATTTACCTTAAGAATTCACCTGGATGATACCGATGCAGATAACGGTGCTTTGAGGGTGATTGAACAATCACACCGTAAGAAAATTTACCGTCCTGAAATGCTGGACCGGACACTGGAACAGGAAACAATTTGCCCCGTAAAGAAAGGAGGAATCATGATCATGAAGCCTTTACTCTTACACAGTTCAGCTCGGAGCACAAATCATAAAAAGCGCAGAGTGATCCATATAGAGTGTTCTAATGTGACCTTGCCCGGATCTTTGAATTGGGCCGAAAAGCTGGAATTTCCAAAACTTGCTTCAGCAGGCAGTATTATCTGATCCGGCTGATATCAATCTTTGAAATATGCTAATGTTCATGTATATTTTTAGTCTTTGATATTACTTACAACAAGATACCTAAACATTTAAAGATCATTAAGGGCTTATAACTTATCTTTGCTGCCGAATTATATTTTAATGAAATACCAGGACGAAATAAACCGCAGGAAGACATTTGCCATTATTGCCCACCCCGATGCAGGTAAAACTACATTGACCGAGAAGTTCTTGCTTTTCGGGGGTGCTATACAGGTGGCAGGAGCGGTAAAAAGCAATAAGATTAAAAAAGGAGCCACTTCAGATTTTATGGAAATTGAGCGCCAGAGAGGTATCTCTGTAGCTACTTCTGTAATGACTTTTGAATATAAAAATACCTTGGTGAACCTATTGGATACACCCGGTCACAAAGATTTTGCGGAAGATACTTACCGGACTTTGACCGCTGTGGATTCTGTAATCCTGGTGATCGACGCAGTAAATGGGGTAGAGGAACAAACCCACCGCCTGATGGAGGTATGCCGGATGAGGGATACACCGGTGATCGTGTTTGTCAATAAAATGGACCGGGATGGTAAGTTTCCTTTTGACCTGATGGACGAAATAGAAAAAGACCTGAATTTACCTTTACATCCATTGACCTGGCCGATCAATATGGGCCGGGAGTTTAAAGGTGTATATAACCTTTATGAAAAAAGCTTAAACTTATATTCCCCTAACCAAAAAGGGATAGAAGACAATAGTATTGCAATTGAAGACCTGGCAGACCCGGTTCTGGACCAGCGAGTAGGGGCTAAGGATGCCGCACAGTTGCGCGAAGATGTAGATCTGCTCGACGGTGTGTATGGCGACCTGGATGTAGCTGCTTACCTGAGCGGGCAGGTAGCACCCGTTTTCTTCGGTTCTGCAGTAAATAATTTCGGGATCAGGGAAATGCTGGATACTTTTGTGCGGATTGCGCCCAATCCTAAATGCAGGGAAACCACAGAAAGAGAAGTATGTCCCGGTGATGCAAAATTCAGCGGGTTCATCTTTAAGATACATGCCAACCTTGACCCCCGTCACAGAGACAGGATTGCTTTCCTGAGGGTGTGCTCTGGCAGACTGGAAAGAAATAAGAACTACAAACATGTGCGTTTAGGTAAAGATCTTAAGTTCAGTAATCCATATACCTTCATGGCACGTAGTAAGGAAATCGTTGATGATGCTTACCCGGGAGATGTGGTAGGTCTGTTTGATACCGGTAACTTTAAAATCGGGGATACCCTTACCGAAGGAGAAAACTTTATGTTTACCGGCATGCCGAGCTTCTCACCGGAGATGTTCCGCGAGGTGGTGAACAAAGATCCTATGAAGACCAAACAGCTGGAAAAAGGTGTTGCCCAGTTGACCGATGAAGGGGTCGCCCAGTTGTTTACCCAGCATGGCGGTAACCGTAAGATCATCGGTTGCGTGGGAGAACTGCAGTTCGAGGTGATACAATATCGTTTGCTACAGGAGTACGGAGCATCGGTAGATTTTGTCCCGCTGGCATTTTATAAAGCCTGCTGGATCACCGGTGACAAGAAAAAGATCGAAGAATTTGTACGCTTCAAACAAGCGAATATAATGGAAGATAAAGACGGAAACCTGGTATACCTGGCACAGAGCGAATGGTTCTTAAATACAGAGCGTCAGAATAATCCTGATATAGAATTCCATTTTACAAGTGATTTTAAGAAAGCCTGATCGGATTTAGGTTAAAGGCATATAATTTTAACTAAAAACCTTTTGACTTGACTTATTCAGAAGCAGCAATAAAAGGAGCGATGTTAGGTTTGTTCATGGCCATTTCGGTCGGACCAACGCTATTCGCTATTATACGTTATAGTATTCATCATAGTTACAAAGCCGGCCTGGCTTTTGTACTCGGTGTGAGTATCAGTGATGTCATGTATGTTGCTTTGGCCAACCTGGCTACACAGTGGATGACCTTCCTGGAAACCCATCAGAAGCCGGTAGGCTATATTGGTTCCGGGCTGTTTATCATAATGGGCTTGTATGGATTGGTCAAAAAAACTAAGCCTAAAAAGCCGAACCGGGAACAAAAAGATGCTAAGATCAGCCGTGGTGCTTATTTCCAGATCTGGCTGAGTGGCTTTTTGATGAATAGCTTAAATCCTGGTGTGGTCATTACCTGGGTAGGTGCAGTGGCTTTACTGGCCGGGCCCGCTGTTGAAATATCACACAAGTTTGTACTGTTCGGGGTTTGCCTGGGACTGGTATTAGGAATAGATTTTCTTAAAGTATTCCTTGCCGATAAGATCCGTCACAAGCTTAACCTCAGGAAGATCATATACATCAATAAAATAAGCGCAGCCTGTATTTTTGGCCTGGGTATCGTACTGTTGCTGCAAACCTATTTTGGTATTGTAAAAGGACATTAAAACATTCTGATGAAACGCATTTTCAGCTTTATATTATTTTTTGTGAGCCTGTCTTCCTTCGCCCAAAGCAAACCGGAATGTGATAGTTTTTTGAATAAAACATTGGCTGTTGAAGCTGCCATGCAGCAGGTGGAAGACCTGGATTCGCTGATAGAGATAGATTTACACCGCCTTGCAGTATGTGGCTCATGGGACCAGATCGATCAGCAGATCATGAATAAAGAATTTCTCCAGGAAATTATAAGTGCTTCCCTGACCGATAAAGGAGCATTCCCGACTTATGCAGAAGTATTTGATGTTTTTGAAAGTATCAGGCAATCAGAACTCTACCCTTCTGTAAGATTGTCGCAAGAGACCTTTGAAACCCTTTCAGGCAAAACAGTAGACTGGGATAACCTGGAATATGATAAAATAAAGATCATCCTCATCACCGAAGAAGAGTTCAATAGCTTCAAAGATTTTCTACTAAATAATAAGTTCGCAGGAGACATC
The DNA here is from genome assembly GCA_001897525.1 of Bacteroidetes bacterium 43-16. Taxonomy (GTDB): domain Bacteria; phylum Bacteroidota; class Bacteroidia; order Chitinophagales; family Chitinophagaceae; genus Edaphocola. Next base: position 140,737 of record MKTB01000009.1, read on the forward strand.
GATTATAATTACCTGCTGGAGCAGTATTACCAATCGACAGAAGAATAAACTGGATTAAATAACAATGCCGGCTGCAAGAGCCGGCATTGTTATTATACTATTAGAAAGATTTGGTTTATTCAGGAAGATCAAGGCCCGGCATTTTTGCCTTTGCATTACCTGATTTCAGGTAAACATCAAACCATTGCATCATCCGCAGGTTATAGTCATACCTTGAACCGGAACGCGCATTACCATGCCCCTCACCCGGGTAGTAGATCAGGCGCACCGGCAGTTCGGGTTTACGTACCTTTAAGTGGCGGTATAGTTCCATACTTTGCGCAGGATGCACCCTTGGGTCTTCAGCGCCATGCATGATCAAAATAGGCGTTTGCGCCCTGTCTGCATAATAGATAGGAGAGATCTTAAGTTGTTGTTCCCAGTTATCCCAGATGTTTCCCCTTTCATGTACCAGGCGCATTTCTGTAGGAATATCACTGGTGCCGAATTTGGAAATATTATTACTGATGCCCACAAACATTACCGAGGCGGCAAAACGATCAGAGTAGTAAGTACTCATCCAGGCAGAAGCATAGCCGCCATAAGAGCCGCCGGTAACCCCTACACGGTTTTTATCCGCAATACCCTTTTCAATCAGGTAATCCACACCATCAACGATATCGTCAAACTCTTTTCCGGCAAGATCTGCCTGGCTGCTGTAAGTAAATTCAGTGCCACGTCCTGTACTACCCCTGTAATTCGGGTAGAAAACAGCATAACCTTTTGCCGCTCCCATTTGCCCGGGCATAGAGTAGGCCGTCAGCCAGCCGTTAGAGTAATGAGATTCAGGACCGCCATGTACCACGGTGATCAGTGGAACCCTTGTGCCTGCAACATAGTCAAGAGGATAGATCAGCATACCTTGTATCGTGTACTTGCCATCCCTGGCTTTATAGGTAATCACTTCCTGCTTGCCGAGTTTTAAGCCTTCCAGCCATTCATTACTTTTCGTCCTTCTTTGCGCCATACCGCCTCTTTTACTATTGTCCAGGGTAAACAGTTCTGAAGGATGCTCCGGGGTATTGGCCGTATACGCGATCTGCCCGTTCTTATTGATGGAGAAAGAAGTAATATTAGCTACATCAGTTTTATAAAGATATTGCCTGTTATTGCCGTTGGGCTGAATGGTACCGATGGTGTTACTGGTGCCTTCACTCGATAAAAAGTGAATACTGTTATTCGCCACCCAGTTAATTTGTTCCATTTTACCTTTATAACCGCCATCTATAACCGTAGGTTTACCTCCTGTTGCCGGTACGATTAAGAGGGAGCCGTCTGTAGGATCGTTCAGGTCATAAGCACCTACCAGGGCAATGTATTTGCTGTCCGGGCTCCAGGTGATCTGTCCCAGTTTACCTTCATTATCCACTTCTGCAATAATGTTCCTGGTATTGGTGCTGACCACTTTTATTTTCTGGGCCATATAGCTATCATCCACCGAAGAGGTAGGTGCTACCGATACCGCTATTTTACTGCCATCAGGACTCCATTTGATCAGGTAAGCAGCACCGTTAATATTCAGTTGTTGCATACTGGATACACCGGCATCAATATTTACTATATAGGCGTTCTGGTCATTATAATCCTCTTCAAAGAAACGGGGACTATAAGTTAAGGAGGTTTTAGGTTGCTTGCCCTTTTCTGCGCTGATGAAGGCTATGCTGCTGCCATCGGCATTCCAGTTGTAGGTACTTATGTTTGAGGTATGTGTAAAGATCTTCTTTGCTTCGCCACCATTAATGCTGATCTCATATAAGGAGTTTGTTTTGTCATTCACTCCTTTACTCAGGAAGGTGATCGTTCCTTTCTTTGGTCTTATGCTTACCTGGCTCACGCTGGAGCCTGTGAAGAAAGGAATCGTTGTGTTGGTAAGGGTATTCAGTAAATAAAGCTGTGACTGGCTGAACCCGTTTTCCTTTTTAGGATCTAAAGGCACTGAGAGGGTATAGGCTACATACTTACCGTCTTCAGAAATAGTGCTGCCGGTAACGTTTTTGATTTGAGCGATCTGCTCCGGGCTTACCTGTGCGAAGCTCTGATGGTTAATGGCTGTCGATAATGTTGTCAGGCTAATGAAACCCGACAAAATAAAATGCTTAGTCATCTTTTGAGTCTTGTTTGCTGATTATAAAAAATTAAGGGATTAAAAAATTACAGTTGCGGAAGTTACGAAGAATATTTTTCACCTCATTTTTAACCTGATAATCGGGTTGAGTAGCCATCTTTATGACTCTAATGGCAGTATAGGCAATAATGGTATCCAATCGTGACTTATCTTAATCATGATATGCCTGCTGTTATATACAATACAGTATAGCCGATGCCTGAATAATAGAGTAGGGGAATTCCATTTATTCCTTACTTCATGTCTTTACTATATAATATAGGTCGTTTGATTATAATAGTGAGATAGATGGGGATAATCAAAGGATTCTATCGGAGAATTGCCCTGCTACGATTGTTGAACCATCCTTTTTGCTCCTTTTTAAAATGGAATTTTTTGTTTGTAATGCTTGTTATTATTAGGTTTCGAGGTATTATGGATAAATATATTAATTGATGGGTGAAAAAGATTTGGAAAGGTGGGATTAAAGCGCTTATCTTTGCACTCCGTTCGAGGGACGGGTAGTTCTTAAAAGATTGGCTGAAAGACAGAGTGGTATTGAGTTTGAGGTGATTTGGCCAAATGATTTTTCTAAAATAAAGTTTAAAAAACATTTGGTGAGTTGAAAAGGTTAATCTACCTTTGCACTCCGCTTCTGGAAAGGGGTTAAGTTCTTAAGATACATTGTTGCAAAGATTAAAACTTTCAAAAAATAATTAAAAAATAATTTTGGTTATTAAAAATAAAGTTTCTACCTTTGCACTCCACTTCGAAAGAAGGGTGGTTAACAAAGAGATAGCAAAAGGGAAAATGTCCGGTTCGATTCCGGGATGCTAACAAAGGGTAACGAGAGTGTTACTGAAAGATATTTGAAATAAGGAACAGCAGTAG
>MKTB01000010.1:0-28774 GCA_001897525.1 Bacteroidetes bacterium 43-16
CCATTAAATAAGATTGCTCAACTCCATTGCATTGCGCTCGGGATGATGAGCCGCGTTCACCCTTCGACGGAGCTCAGGGTGACATCAGGAAGCTGTCATGTTGAGCCTGTCGAAACATGTGCCGTCCTATCGACCAAGCGCCAGTGCGTGGAGACATCTCTTCCTAATTATTAATGGTTAATTATTGATGGTTAACTTATAATAGTAATTCATCATTCACCATTAACCATTAATCATTAAATAAGATTGCTCAACTCCATTGCATTCCGCTCGGGATGATGAGCCGCGTTCACCCTTCGACTGAGTTCAGGGTGACATCAGGAAGCTGTCATGTTGAGCCTGTCGAAACATGTGCCGTTCTGTCGACCAAGCGCCAGTGCGTGGAGACATCTCTTCCTAATTATTAATGGTTAATTATTAATAGTCATTAACCATTAAATAAGATTTCTCGACTCCATTGTATTGCGCTCGGGTGACGGGCCGCGTTCACCCTTCGACCAGGCTCAGGGTGGTAGGAGGATAAACCTATCAGCACCAAAAGTTAAATTGTCACCATTTAGTGAATTAATATCCTGCAATACCATTTTCTTCCGCTTTTGCGTTTTACTTTTGCTGTGCTGCTGTATGTATCAATGGCGCTTATTTAATGATTTATATTTCAAGGATGAAAACCAGACTGACCTTTTTATTACTCGCCCCTTTTTCTTTTTGCTTTGCCCAGCAAAAATTACCGGTAGTTCATGCGACCAGCAAACAGGCTAAGATCATAGAACAGAAAGACCTGGTCACGGACTGGAACCTGGAGCCTGCTGCCCGCCCGGACGTTTACCAGAGCGGAAAAAATATACGTTCGAGGAATATAAAATTTGTTACGGATACCGATTCCCTGGAGATCAACCTGAAGCCCGGGAAGCCTTTTGACTTCGTGGTATTGCTGAACGGTAAAGACTCCTGCTATACCCGCTTCCAAAGCCCTGAACTGAAGAATTACAGCAATGTGCAGCCAGCCCAACATGATACTATTCCTTTTGTATTGACGAAAGACAATAACCTTGAAGTGCAATCGGTACTTAATGAAAAGGACAGCCTGAAGCTTTTATTTGACAGCGGTGCCTATGGTTTTTACCTCTTAAAAACAGCCATCAAAAAATACCTCAATCCTAGCGGGAAGCAGATAACGATGCAAGACATCAGCGATAATCATTTCAGGATTGAAAACTTATCCTGGGAACATCAGCAGGTAATTCCCCTGACCACAACAGGCGACTGTTGCGAGGGTATGTTTGGCTGGGATGCTTTTGATGGTAAGGTGGTAGAAATAGATTATGAAAAGAACAGGATGCTGGTGCACACCAAGCGCCCTAAGATCAGTAAGGAGTATGAAAAGTTTGATATAGAATATATGAAAGAGCATTTCTGTATCCAGGTAGGGGTTGAAGCAGACCACAAAAGGTATACGGGCAGGTTTCTCTTTGACCTGGGCTACCAGAGGACGGTAATGCTGGACCATAACATGATGCAGGAAAAAGGATTACCTATAGCTGATATGCCGGTGATCAAAGAGTCTTTAGTGTACAATTCACGCAAAGAAGCCATCCCCCTGTTAACGGTAGCTGCAGATAAGATCATCTTCGGAAAATATGTACTCGACCAGGTACCGGCGCAGGTCAACAGCGCTACGCGGCCTGCCGGCTATGCGACCAATTTCCTGGGTGGTGAAATATTAAAACGCTTCAATATTATCCTGGATTTCCAGAAGCATGTGGTCTACCTGAAGCCTAACCACTTATTTAAAGAGCCTTATGCAGAAAGCAAAAAGAGCTAAATTAAAAGTTCCTCATAAAGTGGCCGGATACAGCAAAAGCTGATCCGGCCACTTTATTGATAAGCCTTTTCCTATTCCACGGGAAGTGCATTTTATATACCATTTTCAGCTAATCAATAAAGCTAACCACTTACTATCCTCCTTCGATAATGCTAATTTAGGGTTAATGTTTTGTCTCCCAGAAAGCATTAGGTTACCTTTGCAACCATTATTCTTAAGGGTATTTCAGCCGCCTTTTATCTATAAGGCCTAACCCTTATCCTGCTTCAAGATTGATTTCTTTTGGCATCAGACGATACATTTTATAGTCTGTTTTTTTACTTAATCATTATACCTAAATCTATAGCAGCTGATGACTGCTTATTCATTTTTATTATGATTCAATACAACATTTACAAAGATCCCGGCACTTTTTCTGCAACAGAGGAAGCAAGGGTACTGGAATTCCTGTTCCGACATTTAGAGCAGTATGGCGATGCCAAAGCGGACATTCAAAAATGCCTGGACTATGCTCTGGCCAGGGCCGGAAAGCCTGGTGGTATCCTTTTCACCGCAACAGATGGAGATACGATGGCCGGTGCGGTGATCATTAATTTTACCGGTATGCAGGATTATATCCCTGAAAACATATTAGTGTATATCGCCACCCATAATGCCTACAGGGGCCAGGGTATCGGCAAGGAGCTGATGCAATTAGCGATTGCACACACAGAAGGCAATATAGCCCTTCATGTAGAGCCGGATAACCCGGCAAAAAAACTGTATGAAAAAGCAGGCTTTACCAACAAGTATCTCGAAATGAGATTGAATAAATAAATTACCATGGCACATACTGTACTCAACAGACAAAAATTACAGGACAACTACCAATACCTGGACAAGATGTTCGGCGATCAGCAGATCGAATGGGGTGTGGTCTCTAAAGTATTCTGCGGGTCCAGGACTTACCTCAAAGAGCTTATTGACCTGGGCGTTCAGCAAATCTGCGACAGCCGCATTACTAATTTAAAAATCATCAAATCACTAGACCCTACCATAGAAACGGTCTTCATCAAGCCCCCGGCAAAACGCTATATTTCCAGCGTGGTGAAATATGCTGATGCCAGCTTTAATACAGAGTTTGAAACCATCAAAATGCTATCCGATGAAGCGGTGAAGCAGGACAAGGTGCATAAGATCATTATCATGATCGAACTCGGGGAATTAAGGGAGGGCGTGATGCGCAGCGAGTTTATGGACTTTTATGCCAAAGTATTTGAATTACCCAATATAGAAGTGGCGGGGCTGGGGACCAATCTCACCTGTATGTATGGCGTACTGCCCAGCCAGGATAAATTATTGCAGCTATGCCTTTACGAGCAATTAATAGAGGCCAAATTCAATAAGGTGATTCCCTATATTACCGGGGGTACTTCAGTGACCATTCCTTTAATCTCAAGAGGCTTGCTGCCTAAAGATGTCAACCACTTCCGGGTGGGCGAAACCCTGTTCCTGGGTACTGATGTCTATAATAGTGCGCCTAATCCAGAGATGCACCAGGATGTGTTTAAGCTGTATGCAGAGATCATAGAACTGCGCGAAAAGCCGATGATACCGGACGGAGATCTGGGTCATAATGTATCGGGAGAGGTACTGGACTTTAACGGATCAGGAGACAATGGTCATTCCTACCGCGCGATCATTGACATTGGCCTGCTGGATGTGGAGGCCAGCCATATTAAACCTAAAGATGCGGCTTTAAAGATCGTAGGTTCCAGTTCGGATATGATGGTGATTGACCTGGGCGAAAATGATAAGCAATATGAAGTGGGTAGCCTGCTGGAGTTTGACCTGGACTATATGGGCATCCTGCGCCTGATGAATTGCGACTACGTTGATAAACTGGTGGAGTAAATATCAAGTTTCTTCAAAGTTTCAGGCAGGATTTGGGCCTGATATATAGCCAAGATGCACCCGGGCAACGCTTTATTTATAATTATATATTTTCATGGCCCTATCTTTTTACTGAGCAAGGCCGTCTTTATTAATAGCAACGCAAACCCTATCGCATGAACAAGAGGCAATATTTTATAAGGAGCCTTTCGTATTGTTGTCATTGATTCATTAGCGAACAGCGAAGCTCCGGTACTTATTATAAGAACGGTTAATGTTTGAGCCCCGGCCTGTACAGCCGGGGCTTTTCATTGAATCCCTGCAATCCTCTTCCCCAGGAATCCATTTATGCAACTCTAAAAGTTAATAATAATTAAATTTATCGCAACATTGTTGCAATAAATAAAAAGGCTTTATATTTGCAACACAATTGCATCAAGATCAGCTAACCTACTACTGCCCATTTTCTTTAAATCCCGGATCATAATTATGCGACAGCGATTTCTCTTTATTATTCTGCTCCTCTATTGTTGTACCCTGAACAGTGCTTGTGGTCATCAGCATACACAGGCAAGGGGCAGCTCTCCCGATACATACCACTTCAGCAAATAAATTATTTTATCCTCTCATAAGACATTCCTTAAATGCCCCTTAACTATAAAACAAAAAATTACGACCTGCTGGGTATGTCTGCAGCCCTGCTCTGCCTGGTGCATTGTGTCGTATTGCCCCTACTGGTGTTTATCCCTATAGGCATCAGCCATAACCCCTATATAGATCTCCTGTTTCTCTTAATAGGTGCCTGGAGTGTCTACAAAACCAGTAAACGCAGCAAAAGGACCAGTGTAAAATATATGCTTTGGGCAGGCCTGCTGCTCATCACTATATCCATCGCAATGGATATTTTTTTACACCTGCACAGCCCGCTTATGTATGTCGGCGTAGCGGTGCTGGTGGCGGGCCATGTGCTCAATATGCGCACTCATCATCAATCTAAACAAATGCGCCCGCAGCAGGAAGCACGGCATGAAAAGTAATTCAAATAAAAAAATTAACAGGAAGACATTTATCAAAATCAGTAGCTTAGCCATGGCAGCCATGGCCATACCGGCTACCTTAAAAGCATCAGGTAATATACACATGACAACAGAGCAACATTCCTTCGACGTGATCATCATCGGTGGCAGCTATGCCGGGCTTTCGGCAGCTATGGCCCTGGGTCGCTCTTTACGCAAAGTACTGATCATTGACAGTGCCCAACCTTGCAACCGCTATACGCCCCATTCCCATAATTTCATCACACAGGACGGGGCCGTGCCTGCCGCAATAGCGCAGGCCGCCAAAGAACAGGTCCTGCAATACCCTACCGTGTCTTTCCTGGAAGGCCTGGCCGTATCTGGCAAGGTACTGGAACATGGCTTTGAGATCGGAGTGCAGGGGGCTAAAGTTTACCAGGCCAAAAAACTCATTTTTGCTACCGGTGTCCGCGATATTTTCCCGGAGATTGAGGGCTTTGAAGCCTGCTGGGGCAAAACGATCATTCATTGCCCCTACTGCCACGGTTATGAATTCCGGGGCAGGAAAACGGCTATCTGGGCTAATGGAGACCGGGCGGTACATGTCGCCAGCCTGGTCAACAACCTGACCGGTGACATCAGTATCATTACTTCAGGCAAGCCGGATTTCAACCCGGAACAATTGGAAAAACTGCGCAAAAACGGTATTGAAATAATCGACAAAGCCGTAAAAGGAATCGTGCAGGACAATGGAACGATCCTTAAACTGGTTTTTGAGGACGGACAGGAAGAAGACTTTGAAGCGATCTATGCTGCCCTGCCTTTCGAGCAACATAGCGGGCTGCCCGCACAAATGGGCTGTTCTATGACCGAGATGGGCCATATAAAAATAGATGCATTTCAAAAGACCGAAATACCGGGCATTTATGCCTGCGGAGACAACAGTACTATGATGCGCTCTGTATCCAATGCCGTAGCTACCGGCAATCTTACCGGTGCTATGGTCAATCATGAACTGACCCAGGAAACGTTTTAAACGAACCAGCTGTATTAATAAAGATTGACAATAAAAAACCTTTTGTCCGAAACCGTTAATCCCGAACGGCTTCAGACAAAAGGTTATACACTTCAATGTATCTTAAACTATTTTTTATTTAATCACCAAAGTAGCAGATTGCCTGCCTGCAGCCGTTTGTAATACGCTAAAATAGCTACCTGCAGCTAAATGTCCCGGCAATTGTATCTTAGCTTGTTTCATTACAGCTTGCGTATATACTAAAGCTCCTTTTGCGTCAAAAAGACTCAATTTCCCTTCACTCCTGTTGTTCAGAGATAAAGATTGCGCTTTGGTTACAGGATTAGGATAAACTGACCATACCGGCTGTGTAGAAGAAATTACTTTTTTCATGATTACCACATTGGAATAATTTTCCTGCCCATCATGATCTACCTGCCTGTAGCGATAATATAGCACCGGCTGTGCCGCATCTTTATCAGTAAACGTATAGTTGAGCGCTGTTGCAGCATGACCGTCTACAGCCTTTGATGGCACAAAACCAATAGCAGAAAAATGAATGGCATCGGCAGATCTTTGTAGCTCAAAGCCTTTATTGTACTCCTCTGTAAAGGTAGTCCAGCTCAATACGTTTCCTGTACCGGAATTCTTAATCTCCAGATCCGTACCTTTTACCGGTACGGCTGTTGATACGATAAAATTGGAAATAGTAGCGAAAACAGGTCCAAGCTGATCATCACCTGCAGATACACCCATAACAAAAGTCTGGCCTGCACTAACCGGTACACTCACTGTTCCCGAACCGGACACTGTCACTGAATCGATCATTGTACTGTTTTTACCCCAAAAAAAGTAATCTAAAGTAGGGCCATCTCTGTCTGTGTTATTTATCGCATAACTAAAACTCACCGTACCCGCCTGGTTAATCACAATCGAATAACGAATATTTGCATAAGCATTGGTACCACCATCAGGGCCAACAATCTCAATACTAGCCGGCGCTCCGGAAGTATTTACCGATCCGAATGCAGTTGCAGTAGAGCTGGCAGTGTTGTAATGTGTAGTGGTCCAGTTGGCCGGGGCATAGGCACCCGAAAACTGGGCATGGGCCATAGTAGACAGGGCCATGCCGATTAAAAGTAAATTGCATTTCATACTTGCTTTACGATTAAAAAGATAAAAAAAGGATAAAAAAAAAGAGCACTGCTGTCACAAGATTAGTTAGGATTATACTACTTGTTTTCAGGCAGTTATCATAAAAATTTCGGCCACAAACTTAGAAAATATAAATGTATAGTCATAATATTTTATTTCTTTTTTTCAGGGCATTTATTGAGGGACATGCAGCAGTATTTTATGGTTTAACCTATCCCGTTAATTACGTCCCCCGGAAAAGAGCAATTGCTTATTCCGTACAATTACCAAGCCCTCTCATATCAATAAAATATTCATTTAAGCCTTTTCCCAACCATTCAAATAAAAATAACATCTATGGAATTTGATCTATTTTGCATCTAGTTGTGAATACTTTTATAAATTTCATCCTATCATGAAAATTGCCTTAACGAGATACGGACTATTAGCAGTGCTGCTGTTTTTTTGTTTACGCGCTTTTGCCCAGTCTGGAATCCCCGTTCACCAGAATGCAGATAAATTAATATTCAAGTCTGAATATGCCTATATCTTTAAAGTACCGGAAGACTCCGTACTGGCCTATTGTTATCGTGGAAAAACACCTGACCCGAACAGTAAGTGGCTGCAAGCGCCCACGTACAGGCTACCTGCAAACAAAGTCGATTCTTTATGGTCCGGTAAGCAAATACCTTTAGGGCATTATATGGTTGCCACTGTACAGGACGGTATTATTAATTTCTACTCCAGGAATATTTCTGCCTTTACCGTCCGTACCATCAATATGGAACAGGAACGGATGCTCATCGTGAGAGATAAATCGGGAAAAGAAGTCAATGATGCGGTAGTAAGCATAAAAGGGAAAGCGATACCCTTCAACACAGTATTAATGGCCTATGTGATAGATCCGCAACAGGGCGATACCGTAGCCGTTCGCAGGGGCAATGACCTCCAATACTACATCACGAGCAGGTATAAAAACCAGGCAAATCGTTACTATGAACGAAATGATTACTACTACGAAAACAATAACTATTACCAAAATCCTCAATATAAAGGCTACCTGGTCACTAACCAACCCGTTTACAAGCCTGGCGATACACTCCGGTACAAAGCCCACTTGCTGAACAAAGCCGGTAAGCCGGCAACCGACACCTTTGAAGTGCAGCTGAGCAGCTACCAGACGATGCGCATCCATAAAATAATGCCGCAAGCCCCGGGCATTTATTATGGTGAATTTGTTTTGGGAGATACCGTATTACCGGACCGTCAATATTCCCTGGCATTGGTACATCCTAAAAAAGGTACCGCCATTACGCAGCAGTTCAAAGTGGAAGATTACCTCCTGGACGATACATACCTGAAAGTAAAAAGCGAAGACCTGCCGCGCTACCAGCAAGGCGATAGTGTGATCCTCTATGCCTTTGCCCATAATGCCAACGGCCTGCCGATTACCGATGGCAGCATCGAATACTGGGTACTCCAGAGCTCATTTACACCCGAAAAAGAGGTGGCGCAAGTCTTCGTAGCAGATACTTTATATCATTCCAAAATAGCGGCCAACCCGGAAGGAGATACCCGTATCGCTTTTGCTACCGACATCTTCCCGGACATCAGGAATATGGTCTTTACCGTACAGATCAAGCTGCGCAATACTCAATTTGAGCAAAAAGACACCAGCTTTAACCTGTATTATATACCCAAAGGGAATTATATAGAGTTGAAAAGGCAGGACAATAAGATCACCGCCCGCCTGATTAGGAACAAGCAATCTATTGCAGGCAAAGGCTACTTTTATAATGGTACAGACAGTATGCTGATCACGTATCCTTTTGAAGGAAGTATAAAAGCAGATAACCAGAATTATCGGTTCACCGAGATCAATGATTCCGGCCGGGTGCTCAGCTTCAATGAAATTTATATCAGCAACAGAGAACCTGTAGTACAGGAAACCTATATTGCCGATACGGCTATTTTCAAACTGCTTAATCCCGGGGAGAAACTGCTGCGCTACACGGTATATAAAGGCAATGAGCCGGTAATGAAAGGCATTGTCAGCCAGGATACCCTCATTAAGATCAGGACCGCTCATGATGAGACGGTCACCTTTCAATATAGCTTTGAAAGAAACAATAACTATGAAATATTCAATGCCGTAGCTTTTAAGCTGAAGTCCCGTATAAATATCAAACTCAACAAAAAAGACATTATTTACCCGGGGCAGACCGATACCCTGGCGGTAACATTAAGCGACAGTGCCTGGAAAGCCCTGCCGGGCCTCAACTTAACCGTACTGGCATTTAATGCCAACTTCAAAGAAGACTTTGTGCCGCGCCTGAGCAGTGCCGGGCTTATAGCACCGGGTCTGGATCAAAAGAAAGAGATCATGCAGCTTGCACCTTTTGCGATCTTTAACCAGACCTCCACCCTTACTACATCCTGGGCAAAGAACCTGGGCCTGGACACTGCTTATTTTTACAAACATATATTTTTAAATAAAGCACCTTACAGCAGCTATGTCTATAACACCAAGAGGGCCGATATCGCGCAACTGGCGGTGTACATTAAAAAGGGCAATACCTACATCCTCCCCGAATACATCAGTTACGACTATAATGTACCGCTCTATGTAAACAAAGCAACCCTAAGCACCAATCCCAATGCGGTACTGGCATTCAGTGGAAGGCACAACATTATCGTGCGCAGCGGTAAGCAACTGTTCCGCTTAAATAACATAGACCTGGCACAAGGTAAAAAGACCCTCCTGTTCATCAACTCCGACACCTTAGCGCATCGCGACAAAAAAATATCTTCGGTAGAGCAAATGCCCGACACCCTCCTGCAATGGGAAAAAGAGGCGATCATGAGCCGGACCTTTCAACTCTACAATGAAAAAGGAAACGATTACATCATTCGTCAATATGGCTTTGATTTCAGCTTTAATGCCTCCGTCTACAATTCCAGGTATTACAGCGACCGCTACTATAATGATTATAACGATTATGGCTATATGTATAACGGGCGCAACTACCAGACCATAGCCCCTATCAATATCGCCAATCCCATTCAATACTTTCAGCAGGGCAATCTTAAGATCGATTTTACCCCGGAGGCCGGTTATATCTATGCCATCAGGCCGGGAATGTTCCGCCTGGAGAAGATGAGACCTGACAATTATTTAAAAGGGACGATTATTGATAATACCAGGCCTTTAAAATTCAATGAGGAATTAACGCTGGCCGACTGGGATTCTTTGATCGTCAAGCCGCTGCCCCAAAAACAAGAAAGAGAAAGAAGCAGATCTGTGATCTTTAAAAACCAGGAGAGCAACCCCTCAAATACGCCACAGTCCAGGCTAAACGTCAACACCACTGAGCGCAACCCTTTAGCAGGAGTACTTTTCCTGCCACATGATAAAGCACTGAAACCCGTTCTTATGGGATACAGCCGCTCCATTCCATTTACGACCAACCTGCCCATAGGTACTTATGATATGCATATCTACTGGGATGATACCACTTTTTCCAGCACCTACAACGTACAGGTAAAAGCTTATGGCACCAGCGCTATCTGGATTTCAGAGAAGTCTTTTCAAAAACAGGTGCCTAAAGCGCTTATTCCTTATGTGATGATCCATTATAACAATACCAAAGGCATAGCACGGCATAGCAGGCAAGCGGGAGACGGAATAAACAAGGGTATGGTTAATGGCTGGATCACAAACGAGAAAGAGCAGAAACTGAAACATATAAACATAGAATTATTGCAGGGCGAACAGTTGATCGCAACAACAAAAAGTGATAAAAAAGGGCGCTTCAGCCTGGCAAACCTGCCGGCCGATGTGGTCTTCCTGAAATTTACCGGCAAGGGATTAAAAGACCAGTTGTTGAGGATAGAACCCCGGGACCTTGGGCCCTATGGCCTGGACTTCAAGATCATTATGGAGCCAAAGGAAAGTGTCTTCCCCGAGACCGTTCTTGAAGCAGCATCTGCGATGCTGGAAACTTTTATCGACCAGAAAACGGGTAGTGTAAGCAATTACGGAAATGTGCAGGATACAGATGCAGATAATTTAGAAGTCATGATCTATGGACAGAAAATAGACCGTAGAGCCTACACTGCTTCATCGAACAGTGTTTCTTCTATAGAGATGAGCCCTATGCGCAACAATAGCTTAGCTTATGCACTGGAAGATGTAAGCCCGGGAGTGAGCGCGAGTTATAGCAATGGAGCACCGCCAATGCCTATGCTCAGTATGCGCGGCACTAGCTCAGGATCTTCCCAAAAAATGTCTGCAGAGGCAGAAGCGGCCAATAGCAATTCCGTTTTCGGTACAGCCGCTTTACTGAACACAGAAGGCGGTAAAGATTTCATTGCAGACTTCCTGGGCAATATGCAGGGCGCTTCCGGCATGAGGCGCAATTTCAGGGACTGGGCGATCTGGCAACCTAACCTATGGACAGATGAATCCGGCAAAGCAACCTTTGCGGTCCAATACCCGGACAATACGACGGCATGGAAAACCTATGTGCTGACCATGGATAAAAAAGGCATCTCTGCCAGCCTGTTCAGCCTTACCAAAGCCTTCAAACCTTTAAGTGCCAGCCTGAGCATGCCCTCCTTCTTAAGGTATGGTGACTCTGCTGAGATCATCGGAAAAGTGATCAATCATACCGGGAAAGCTTTTCGCCTGCAAACAAACTTTACAAGCCTTAATATAGACAAAACCGCTCCGGAAGCAGAGATCCAGAACGGGAAGATAGAGCAACAATTCATTGCTGCACCTGCCGTAAATACCTCTGAAGACAGCAGTTTGACGGCAAGTTATAAGCTTATCACCGATGGGCAATATGAAGACGGGGAGCTCAAAACCATACCGGTTTATCCTGTCGGCCTTGTAGAGCGTAAAGGCTTCTTTGCCGCCAGTATGCGAGACACGACGATCCATACCAGGGCTACAGACATTGATCTTCCTTTTACCGGCAATACTTACATCAGCATAGAAGGCAACCTGCTGGAAGTTATGTTGAGCGAGATAGAGCAATTAAAAGTATATCCCCATGGCTGTACCGAGCAACTGACGAGTAAACTGCTGTCTGTATATTATGAAGAGAAGGTAAAACAACTCTTAGGCAGCAAAGCGTTTAATAATACAAAAGAGAAAAAAGAAATACTGGCCAAGCTGATCGCTGCGCAGAACAGCGACGGATCATTCGGCTGGTTTGGAGGCAACAATGCCGACTTCCGGGTGACCAATTATGTATTGAGCACGCTTCAAAAGCTGGAAGACAAAAGCTTTGGCCCCATCCTGTACAAAGGACTGTCCTTCCTGAATTACAACTTATCCCGGATGAGTACCCAGGACCTGATCAGCTCATTGGCTACACTTTCTGCTGCTGCTTACCAAAGCAATTATGAAAAAGAGTTGGACAGGATAAAGGGAGAGCAACTGAGCACCTACAACCGCTTTGCCATCATCAAAATTAAAAAAGAACGCAACCTGCCTTATCGTGCCGCCCTCGACAGTATCATGCAGGAAGCACAAACCGGCAAATCGGGCATTAAATGGGGCGATAAAAGCTATGACTGGTACCGGAATGAGCTGGCCACTACCCTGCTGGCCTATGATATTATCAAATCGGACAGTGTCTATTCCGGTAAGAAAGACAATATCATGATGTACCTGCTTTCCAAACGTAAAAACGGGTATTACGACAATACTGCAGAAAGCGGTTTGATCCTCACGACTCTATTACCAGACCTCATCAAAGGCAATGAAGCGCAATATAAAGACCGTACTGCCACCAGCGTAGTACTCACAGGTTCCAGGAATGACTCAATCAAAACCTTCCCGGCCTACCTGAAATTAAATGATAAAAATGCATATTTAAACATCACTAAAACGGGCATTTCGCCGGTGTATATCTCCGTGGCTTACGAGTACTTCAACCAGGCACCCGAAGCGCAGAAAGGCACATTTACGGTACATTCCAGCTTCCTGAACCAGGAAGACCAGTCACAACTGGAACAAGGTGCAACAGTGATCCTGCGCGTAGCCGTAGAGAGCAAAGAAGATGCAGAGTATGTAATGATCGAAGCGCCGCTACCTGCAGGTTGTGTAGTAAAAAATAAAAACAAGACCAACGCTTATGAGTCCAGCCGTGCCAATTTCAAAGAGAAAACAAGTATCTATTGCGGCTACCTGCCCAAAGGCACTCATTACTTTGATATTGAGCTGCAGGCCCGATACAAAGGTATCTACACCCTCAACCCGGCATCCGCTTCGCTGATGTACTATGCAGAAGAGCAGGGCAATAATGAGATAAAAAAAGTACGCATTAAGTAATCGAAATAAACATACAGAACGGGACCTGGTATCATAAAGATCAGGTCCCGTTTTTTTTATCCTCATTCGGATAAAATATTTACCGGGCCTCCAACCTAAGCCAGGCTGCCTGCATCTATTACGCAGACACAAAGCAAAGATGAAATGAAACACCTAGGGACAATTATCTGCATGATCAGCACATTACTTTTTATATCGCGCATCCCTACGCTGGCACAAGCCAGGTATTACCACTTTGAGCAGGCCAAAGATATGACCTGGGGGAGCAGAACGGGGCAGGTCTATAAAATACCTAAAGATTCGGTATATGATCTCATGAACGGCAACACCAGGCTTTCGCCTTATGCAGACTGGATGCAGCGCCCTTTCTTCCAAACAGACCTCTCGCAATTTGACTCTTTACTGGCCACCCCCGAAGTAGCGCCCGGGTACTATGTAATCGTTTATGCCACACAAAACCAGGTCCATTACAAGATCAAGAGAAAAGCAGGACTCCATGCCTCCCTGATCAAGCTACACAACAAAGAGTTTATAGAAGTAAAAGATGCAGAAGGTCGCCTGGTCAAAGATGCAAGTATAAGCTATAAAGGCAAACCTATTGCCTACGACGAACTCATGCAGGCTTACCCGGTTCGTTTAAAAAGAAAAGGATTGCTGACCGTATCAAAAGGAGCGGACATTACCTTCCTCAATACCTATGCAAAGCGATGGGATAATGGCGGCTTTTTCCGGGGCCCAACTCAAAACAAACCCTACTCCGATTACACTCCGCGTTACGCGCAAAACAATACCTCCTATAAAGGTTATTTAGTAACCAATAAGCCCAACTACCTGCCACAGGACACCATTAAATACAAAGCCTATTTTTTAGATGCAGCCACCAATGAACCGGTTACCGAGCCCTTAGATATTTATATAGAAGGTCGCCAGAAAACATCCTTTATACACCCTTCCCTGTCACAAGGTCCAGGCCTGTATTTCAGTGAATTTGTGTTAGGCGATTCTATTTTGCCCGGCCAGTCCTATTCACTGATGGTAAAAGGCCGGGAGAGCCAGGCCGTTTACCGCCAGACCTTCAAAGTGGAAGATTACCTGCTGGATGACACTTACCTCAGGGTAAATACAGAAAACCTGGATGCCTACCAGCAGGGAGACAGCATCCACCTCTATGCCTATGCCTACAATGCCAACGGGCTGCCCTTAATAGATGCTACCCTGGATCTTTATATCAGGCCCGGAAGCGCAAAGTTCCGGGAGGACAATCCCGATGTCTTTATTCCCGATACCTTATTCCATAAACACGTTGAGGTGGCCATGGACGGCGATACCTATATCGGTTTTGCTACCGATTCATTACCACTTTTAGACTCCATGCAATTGATGGCCACAGTAAGGTTAAAGAATGCCAACAATGAAATAAGAGATACCACATTCCTGCTTCATTACAATAGCCATAAATCCTACCTGAAAGCATTTGAACGTAATGATAAGATCAGGGCCGAACTGATCCGCAATAAGCAAGCCCTGAGCGGTAAAGGCTTTTACCACAGGAACGGTGTCTTCAGGGACAGCATCTCCTACCCTTGCACCCTGCCTGTAGATTACACAGACATCAGTTATACTTTTTTTGAAACAGACGATACGGGTGCTGTGATATCCCGTTTACACCATAATATTGGCAATGACCAGATACAGATACGCGAAGCCTATTTTAAAGACACCGCCTACTTTGAGCTCCTTAATCCTCAAAAAACAGGTATCCGTTATGCCCTTTACGAAGGCAATAAATTTCTTTATTACGGATACACCAATGGGGATACCCTGATAAAACAAACCAGCAAAAAAGACAATACATTTACCCTGATCGCCAGCTACAACTGGCGCAACCAGGCGCTGAGCAAGCAGGCAAAAGCATTTAAGCTGAAAACAAAAATGCTGATTGATATCGATAAAAAGGACATTGTATTTCCGGGGCAAAAAGATTCCATACATATTGCACTCAAAGACCCCGATGACAAAGGCATCCCTAATACCAATGTTACCGTACTCGCCTTCAATTCAAAATTCAAAGAAGACTTTACCGCAAGGCTGGAATCATCGGGATATGTAAAACCGGGATTAGCTAGCCTGAACCGGTACAGCGGTATGACAGATCAAAGCAGGAACTATCTTTACGGGTCAGAAAAGATCCATCCTAAATGGGCTGCACTCTTAGGAATAGACACCAGCTTCTTCTATTCCAGGATCTATCAAGACACTTCAGACCTTATCGTCTACTCCTTTAATATAGAAGATAAGCAATATGCCCAGGTAGCCGTGTATGTCAAAGAAGACAGCAACTATGTGCATCCCGATCTTATCTATTTAGACAATCGTCTGGCCTACATACGCACGGCAAGCATAAGTACTGATCCGGATGCACTCTTAGCAGAAGAAACCGTAAAACAGATCAGGTTTCGTTCTGCCCGTGGCAGCTACTCGATTCAAAATGTAGTACTCAAAAAAGGGACCAAGACCAATATTTTTATCAACGGAGACAGCATAAGTACAGACAATACTTACACTAAATCTTTACACGTAAATAAAGTTAAGGAACAGGATAGCTTAAACTATTTTGAAAGACAAACATTGGCTAATGCCCTATTTACTTATAAAAGTGAATACGGCATACCCTTCCTCGTGCAACAAAAAGAATACCTGTTTATTTCTGACCGGAACTTTAGCTCCTTCAATCAACTTAAAAGTATCAACAGGCAATCCGTAAACCGGCAATACACGATAGGGCCGGTAATTGCCCGGGATTCCCTGCTTTTCTTCCAGCAGGGTAATGTAAAAATGAGCCTGGTACCGGAACTTAATTTCAGCTATAGCCTGAGGCCCGGAATGATGCGTATGCTCCAGCAAACACAAAGCCCGGTACAGCAGTTTAATTACAAAATACCATATATCATCATCAACCCGGGCTTTAACCGGGTGTATAAAGCCCCGGTAAATACAGACACCTTGAAAATACTTAGAGATGATGACCTCTTCCCGCAACCGGATTATAGCCTGAACCATGTACTTAAAGATTCGGGAAGAGCCGTGTACATCTATACCAATGGCAACCTCACCTTGCTGAACCCGGCCAAAAGACCAGTAAAAACATTTATACTCGTACCGGAAAACAATACACAGCAAACACAAATTTTCAACGGATTCTTTGAGCGGAGCACTTCCTTCAAAGCAGATACCGGGCGATATAGCTTATTCATCATATGGGCAGATACAGGTATGTCCCGTATACCCAGGCTGCATATAAAAGCGAATGGACGCAATATCTATAACCTGGACCTGCCAGTTGAAACGCTGGACTATACCTTATTGCCTGAAGCATTAAAACCCTATTATAAGCCTGTAAACACTGTAGCTAGTCCGCTTAACACCGGTTCAGTAAGAAGGATCAAAGGCATGGTGATCGACAACCTGGGAGAAGTGCTCACGGGAGCAATCATACTGCTATCCGGAACAGATATAGGCGTAGCTGCGGATGAAAACGGCTTATTCTCCCTGGATGTTCCTCTAAACAATCAACAAATAACGGTTGCTTATTATGGCTGCATTGAGCAAGATATAAAAATGGATGCGCGCTCCACCTATTACATCACCTTGCAGATGGAAGATAACCCCCAATATTTAGAGGGTATATCGGTTTACGGTCAAAAGATAGACAGGCGTAGCTACACGGGTGCGCTTCAAACGGTCAGCAGCAGGCAGGTCAGTCAGCGCCCGGTAACCTCTGTTGCCGAGGCCCTGAATGGTGCTGCTCCGGGTTTATTAGTGACCTCAGGTGGCGGCCAGCCTGGAAGCAACCCCGACATTATGTTACGAGGGCAAGGAGCGCTAAGTGCTGAAAATGCACCTTTGATCATATTGAATGGAGCGCCTTACTCAGGCCAGTTAAACAGTATCAATCCGGAGGATATAGCCTCCTTAGAGGTCTTAAAAGATGCCTCCGCTAAAGCTGCTTATGGCGCAAGAGCGGCCAATGGGGTAATATTGATCGAAACAAAATCAGGGAAGGGGAAACCAAGAAGCAACAATTTCTTGCAGTCGCAACAGGCACAGGATTTCATTGCAGGCTTTATGGACGACATGCAGGCGGCCTCCGGTATCCGCTCCGACTTCCGCGACTGGGCCATCTGGGAACCAAATCTATGGACCGACAAAGCAGGTAAGCTGAGTTTTGAAGCCCATTATCCCGGTACAGCTACTTCCTGGAAAACCTATGTGCTGGCCATGAACCCAAAAGGATTTGCCGCGAGTGCGCTGTACACCACAAAATCATTTAAGCCTTTGAGTGCAGCCTTAGCCATGCCACGCTTCCTGAGATATGGCGATACAGTGGAAGCAGTAGGCAATGTGGTCAATTACACCGGTACTCCTTTCAGTTTAAAGACTCATTTCAGCGGCCCGCAACTGGAGCAATCTTCCGATTTCATCGAAGTCAAAACCGGCAAGACCGAAAAGGCAAGCTTCGCAGCTCCGGCCAACAACACCGTAGATACGGGATCTGTACAGGCGACCTTTAGCCTGGAGACAGCAAACGGTTTCCGGGACGGGGAAGAAAGGACAATCCCGGTCATTCCTGTAGGTGTCATAGAGCGCAAAGGTATCTTCACGGCAATGGAAGGTGATACCAGTTTCCGTACGCAACCCGATCCGCAGGCAACCGGGCATTTTACCGGCAAGACGACCATCAGTATCGACGGCAGCCTGATCGATGTGATGATGCAGGAAATAGAAAACCTGAAAGAATACCCCCATGGCTGTACCGAGCAGATCACCAGCAAACTTTTGTCCATACACTATGAAGAAGTACTCAAAAAACTTATGGGCCGTAAAGACTTTAATAATACCCGTACCAAAAGAATGATCATCAACAAGATCGCCGCAGCACAAAACCGGGACGGCTCCTTTGGCTGGTTTGCCAATAACAGCGGCGATATCCGGGTGAGCAATTATGTACTCAATGCTTTAATGAAGATCAACACAGACGGCAACCTTAACCCAATCATTAATGAAGGTTACAATTTCCTGCTGAACAACTTGAAAAATATGGATACGCTCAGCCTCATCAGCAGCCTGGCAACCTTATCACAGGCACAACAAAAAGCAGCCTATGCCTTCTATGTTGCCGGTCTTGATACGGCAAACCTGGACTACTATAACAAGTTTGCACTCCTTAAAATCAAGAAAGAACAAGGATTTGACTATAAAAACGAACTGGATACTTTATTGAAAAAAGCAAATGTAAACGAGCAGGGGCTCAGTTGGGGTAAAGAATCCTACGACTGGTACCGCAACCAACTGGCCACTACCCTGCTCGCATATCAAATGATCGAAAACGATACGATGTATGCCCCGGTAAAAAAACAGATCATCGATTACCTGCTGTTCAAAAGGAATAAAGGCTATTACCGCAACACGGCAGAAAGCGGGCTGGTATTGAGTACCCTGTTACCGGGCCTGATCAGAGACAGTAAAGCTGAGGGCAAAAATCCCTTAAGAACAACAGTGCGCATTTCCGGCAGCCACCGGGAAGAGGTACAGACCTTTCCTAAAAGGATCACATTAAACAATAAAGAGGTGCAACTGAACATTCAAAAAGAAGGCCTGGCCCCGGCCTATGTCTCGGTGAGCTATGAATTTTTCAATCCCGATGCAAAAGAAAAGCAAGGCACATTTATGGTAAAAAGCATCTTTAAAACTAAGGGCGATACACTGCAGCAGACCTTAAAACACGGAGAGCAGGTGAAACTCCTGGTACAGGTAACCGTTACCAAAGATGCAGAATATGTACTTATAGATGTGCCTATCCCTGCAGGATGTGTACCCCTACCTAGGTCAAGAAGCAATCCTTACGAAGCCAGCAGGGCCGACTTCAAAGACAAAACCAGTATTTATTGTAATACCTTGCCTAAAGGCATTCACTATTTTGAAATAGAAGTACAGGCGCGTTTCAAAGGCTCTTTTCAACTTAGCCCGGCCAGCGCATCTATGATGTATTTCCCCGATGAGCAAGGTAATACTGCTGTAAAAAGAATAGAGATCCGGTAAACGATCAACAGCCTTGAATGCTTGTCCTGTAAGTATTCGAGGCTGTTGTATGAAAAGAGTTTGCCTTGTTGAGCAAGATAAACTCATAAGGTTTTAAATCTATTTTGAAAGAAGATAAACCTATAAGGTTTTTGAAACCTTATAGGTTTTGGTGTTCCCATGCAGCAACAACAAGATTTTGGGTATATTTCGGGTGTATACAATTTAGCCCTCATCTCGACCGGGCGATAGCGAGTGGAGCGATATCTTTTGAATTATTAATGGTGAATGACAGTAATACGATACAGAATAATATCACTTAAACAATGAATCCTTACGCAACACTATTTTTTCACCAATGCTACGATCTTCTTAGTTCCTGCAATGGCAAGCACTGCAATAGAACCGGCAATCAGACCGAATAAAAACTCTTTCAGCATATCAGGTAAAGCTGTCCAGGTATGATGTAAAGCATCGACCTGGTGGGCAAAGATACCCCCGGATACCAGGAGTAAAGCAATCGTACCGACAACCGCCAGCACCTTGATCACAATGGGTAAAGCCTTAACCAATACGTGGCCGACCTTTGCAATGAAACCCTTATCTTTAGAACGTTTAATCAGTTTAAAACCCGCATCGTCCATACGCACGATAAGGGCAACAATCCCGTAAACACCCACTGTAGCCAGTAAAGCAACTATAGAAACTACCAGTATTTGTGTAGCCAATGGTTGGGCCATTACAGTAGATAAAGCAATGATCACGATCTCCACGGAAAGAATAAAATCGGTTGAGATAGCAGACTTCACTTTAGTTTTTTCCATGGCGGCATCATCCTGGACCGCTTCTTCTACTACCTCATGTCCTTTTTTCTCCCTGTGAAAAAGGAATTCCACGATCTTCTCTACCCCTTCATAAGCCAGGTAAAAACCACCAATGATCAGGATCACCTTAATAGCAACCGGTAAAAAAAACTGGAGTAGAAAGACAACAGGAATGATGATGAGTTTATTGAGTAAAGATCCTTTCGTGATCTTCCACAGCACAGGCAGTTCTCTTGAAGACAGGAAACCTGTTGCTTTCTCCGCGTTCACGGCCAGGTCATCCCCTAAAATACCTGCGGTTTTTTGTGTAGCTACCTTACTTGCCACTGCTACATCATCCATCAATGCTGCGATATCGTCCAATATCGCAAAAAAGCCTGAAGCCATTCTTATTTTTATTTAGAGCGCAAAAATATTACTATTATTTGAATTTCTAATAGCAAAACCGTCCAAACTAAATATCATTTTTTTGTTGCCTCATGATCCTGCGCCAGTTGAAATAACCGATCACCGCAACAATAAACAGGAACATACTTAAGATAGCATACAGGTAAAGATCTTTATGGATCATTAAAGGCACCGCAATAAGATTGGAAACATTCAGCAGGATCCAGTTCTCTAATTTGCGTCGTGCCATCAGCCACATACCGGCCCAGGCAAATGCACTCACCAGTGCATCGGCTACCGGCACATCAGAATCGGTGAACTGGGTAAGGGCCAGCAGAAAGAGCACAAAACTGACCAGGACTATACTCACAGACATGATCCAGTCTTTGGCACTGCTCCTGGTGATCGGCATCTGTGCCGACTCTTTTCCCCTCAGCCAGTAGATCCAGCCATAGATACTCATCACCAGGTAATACAGGTTCAGCACAAACTCGGCATACAGGCCGGAACCTGCCATCACCAGCAGGGTCAATGATATGCCTGCGATCCCAAACAGGTAATTCAGGGAATTGTTCCGGCTCGCCAGCACAACCTGCAGCATTGAAAAGTATACACCCAGCCACTCCAGCCAACTGGTTTGTGATAAGATTTCCTGTATCATATGATAAATTATTGATCAGGAGATGAGCGAGAACATCAGCAATCCCTACGGCGGCATTATCCGCATCAGGTATCGAACAAAAGTCCTGGGTATCATCTCAGCAAGCCGATATTGATCGGCAAGCACCCCATTGCAGGCACAAAATTGCTTATTTTTTATCAGCTGCCCAAATGCAATAACAACATTTCTTTAAGTCGGGCATCTGTGCATTAGCCGTACATTTGCGGGTCAAACGTAATTTGATATGATGCAAATCCAGAACGAACTTGATTTTATTATTGCTGTAGATGCCCTTAAAAATGTAGAAAGACGCAATTTCAATGCTGATGACCAACGCAGGGAGAATACGGCCGAGCATAGCTGGCAGATCATCATCTTTGCCCAGATCCTGTATCCTTATGCGCAGCAGAAAGAGCAGATAGACCTGCTGCGGGTGATCCGTATGCTTTCCATACACGACCTGGTGGAAATAGGCGTAGGTGACACCTTTATATTTGACGACAAAGGCATGGAAGGTAAGTTTGAGCGCGAACGCCAGGCAGCAGAAGCCCTCTTTGGCAGCCTGAACAATGATACCGGGAAATTATTCCTGGAACTATGGCTTGAATTTGAAGAACGTGCAACACCTGATTCCGTTTTTGCCAATGCCATAGACCGCCTCATTCCTTTTGTCCTGAATTCACACACCACCGGGAAAAGCTGGCGTGAAGCGCTGGTTAACGAAACACAGGTAAGGAAAAGGCTACAGGAAGCCATTTCAGAGGCAGGAGGAGCATTTGAAGAAGTATTCACTACATTGCTGGCGAAAAATATTGATGACGGGAAGATTGTGGCCGCAAATGTGTTGAATTAATAATTATTAATGGTTAATGGTTAATTATTCCATAAGAGATTAATCCTGGCGATGCCGCCATTAAGGTTATTGCTTAATTCGTTCCCATGCTTCGACAGGGCTCAGCAGGACATGTTCCTTATATCACCCTGAACATGTTGAAGGTTAAATCCTTGCTGCTTCAACGGAGTTCAGCAGGACATTGTTCCTTATGTCACCCTGAGCATGTCGAAGGGTAAACGTAATAAGTCTTCCCGAACGAATGGAGATTGATCATTCCGCGAAACATTCCACTAGCTTGGGATAAGGAGTCGCGCTTAAGACTCCGGCAGGCTCCGCAGGCCAAACATATTTACTGTAAAGGATATTTCTTAAAGATACCATAATAGAAAGCCGTCCATTTACAAGCCTTCAAGCCGGCTGCTTTCAGGGCATTGTTTGCCCAGGTATTACAGGTGTACAGCATACTGTAACTGCCTTTGGCATCATAAAAAGCATCATTCGGCCCGTACTGTTTATCGGTATCCACATAAATATATTTCCCGGCAGCATCTGTTTGAAAAGAGTTTTGAATGAAGCGCACCAGGTTTTCATACTGTGCCCTGGAAATATCTATCTTGCGACAACGCTCCCCCTCTTTCATCGCAGCATAATAAGTGACGTGTATCGCTGTTGTACTCAGCCCGAAGGCTGCATTAATGGCCACGCTTGGCTTGAGATCGGCCCAGGTTTCCGTTTCCAGGTAAAATCCCTTGTCTCCCCAACCCATAGCGACAAAAGATTTAGTGGTATCCTTGCCTGCCGTCTGCTCATAAGGCACCCAAGCGCTCCAGTCGATCACGCCTGATTTTACAGGCATCACAATATCCGTATGTGCCCCATTATTGACAATATATATGCTAATATCCTTTTCCTTTGTTGCCACTCCATCTACTGTGATACGCGACAAGATAGCCTCAATAGCGAGGTAAAGCGCAATACCACCTGTAAAAAATAAAATAAAAAGGAGCAGCCATTTGCCTATGCGCTTCAGCACAGATTTCTTTTGCTTCATGTAAACCGGGTATTATTTAAACTTGATCAGGCGGGTAAACACCCGTTTGTCGTGCTGTTAAGGATCAGTTCAAGGGCCATTTTATAGCCCTCCAGTCCTTTACCAGCAATAGTAGCCAGCGCCAGAGGTGCTACATAACTGTGCTGCCGGAAGGCCTCCCTTTCATAGATATTGGAAATGTGTACTTCCACTATAGGGACCGGTAACATAGCCAAAGCATCGGCAATAGCGATACTCGTATGTGTATAAGCAGCCGGGTTAATCACCAGCCCATCATAGCCACCTTCCATCAGTTCCTGGATAGCATCGATAAGAGCGCCCTCATGATTGCTTTGAAAATAATGAAGTTCATGCGCAGGAAAGGAGGCTTCCAATGTAGCAAAATAAGCTTCAAAACTAAGTGTGCCGTATATTTCCGGTTGTCTTTTCCCAAGCATATTGAGGTTGGGACCATTAATGATTTTTATGCGCATAGCTTATCCGATGATTCAGGGAATAGACAAAGAAAAGAAAATCCCCCGATTTTTACCCCTGAATATGTAAGAAGATATAGACTGAATTCCCTAATTTTACCACAAACATAAAGTTATTAAAAAAATTAACTATGAGATTTAATCACTTATTATTGATGGGTGGATTGGCAATTACCATTGCTGCAAGCTCTTGTGGAGATCAGAAAAATGCAGGGACTGCCAATAGTATGACTTCTAAAACCGACTTTAAATTTATTGACCCTGCCAATATGGACACCACTGTGCGTCCGGGTGATGATTTTTTTGCCTATGCTAACGGTGGCTGGCTGAAAAAAGCGGTAATACCTGGTGACAAAACACGCTGGGGCAGCTTTGATGAATTAGCAGACCGTACCAATAAAGCGGTGAAAGATTTGCTGGAAGGCGTTGCTGCAAAAAACAATGCACAAAAAGGCAGTAAAGAATATAATGTAGCCAACTTCTTCAAAAGTGGTATGGACTCTGCCAATGTCAATAAAATCGGTATTAACGCGATCAAACCGGAACTGGACCAGATCAATGCGATCACTAACCAGGAGCAATTACTGGACGTGATTATCTCCCTGACCAAAAAGGGCGTTCCTACTGTGTTTGGTGCTTATGTAGGACCAGATGACCGCGAGGTGACCAAGATCATTGCCCAGTTTGGACAAGCAGGTCTGGGTCTGCCATCGAAAGATTATTATACCGATAAAGATGAGAAATCTGTTGCCAACAGGGAAGCTTATAAAAAGCTGATCCAGGACTTCCTGAAACTGTCCGGACAGGATGAAGCTACTGCAGCTAAAAATGCGGCGGCTGTCTTCAATATTGAAAACAAACTGGCCGGAGCTTCTATGTATCCTGCAGAAATGCGCGATCCGCAAAAGTTGTACAACAAATTCTCCCTGGCTGATATCAATAAAAAAACACCGAACATCGACTGGGTAAAACTGTTTGACAAGCTGAACTTTAAAGGACAGGACAGTTTACTGGTGAGCAATCCCAAGTACTACACTACCCTTTCCACTGAACTTAAAGCTACTTCCATCGAAGACTGGAAGCAATACTTAAGCTTCCACCTGCTGAGCGATATGTCGGCTTACATCGGTGATGCTGCAGAAAAATTAAGCTTCAATTTTTATGGTCAGACACTGAGCGGCCAGAAGGAAATGAAACCAAGATGGGAACGCGTTATGGGCATTATCAACCACAGTGTGGGCGATCAGCTGGGTGAGTTGTATGTAGAAAAAAACTTCAAGCCTGAGGCTAAAGAGAAAATGAAAACGCTGGTGAAGAACCTGCAGGTGGCCTTCGGAGAGCGCATCAAAGGACTGGACTGGATGAGCGATGTGACCAAAGAAAAAGCGCTGATCAAATTGAACAGCTTCATGGAGAAGATCGGCTACCCGGATAAATGGAAAGACTATTCAGGTCTGGAGATCGTTGCCGATAACTATGCACAAAACATTTTGAAAGCAAACGAATTTGCCTACAACAGGGAGATCGCAAAATTCGGTAAACCCGTAGACCGTGCTGAATGGTTCATGACACCGAATACCGTGAATGCTTATTATAATCCTGCATTCAATGAGATCGTGTTCCCGGCTGCGATCCTGCAATTCCCGTTCTTTGACTTCAATGCAGATGATGCCATCAACTATGGTGGTATCGGTGCAGTGATCGGTCACGAGATGACACACGGATTTGATGACCAGGGGGCACAATATGCTGCTGATGGTAACCTGAAAAACTGGTGGACTCCTGAAGATGAGAAGAAATTTAAAGAGAAAACGGGCGTAGTGGTAAAACAATTCAATGCTTATACAGTTTTAGATTCAGTTCATGTAAACGGTGAATTGACCCTGGGCGAGAACATTGCTGACCTTGGTGGTCTGGCGATTGCCTACCAGGCTTTCAAGAAAACCAAGCAAGGACAAAGTGAAGAGAAAATTGACGGCTTCACACCTGACCAAAGGTTCTTTATGAGCTGGGCACAGATCTGGAGAGGTAAAGCGACTAAAGAGCGCAGCCTGCAGTTGATCAAGATCGATCCGCACTCTCCTGGTGAATGGCGTGCAAATGGTCCTTTAAGCAATTTTGAACCATTCTACAAAGCGTTTAATGTAAAAGAAGGCGATAAAATGTATCGTCCGGATGCTGAAAGAGCCAAGATCTGGTAAGCTTCAGTTTTTAACTGATATAAAGAAACAGGCCGTAGCAAATGCTACGGCCTGTTTTCGTATTGAAAACTTATGTCAGCCTTGAGAATAAACTGATAAAGGAGCGATAAAAAAAGAGGTTGTATAAAAAGTCAAAATTCTTGTCACATGGAGCTTGTCGAGATGCGGCAAAAATTAAGCATCGAATTTGTCTATATTTCAACAGAGTTCAACAGGACAAATTTGCTTACCTTTTTAGACCGTTCCTTTGTTATCACTTAACGGTCCAGCCATAGCTTAAACTGGGGCATCTTAACCCTGCTCACCACGACTTCGGCCTCGCGGTTTCTTTTCAATATGATCTTGGCCTTCTCATTAAAATATTTATGGATGCGCTCCATACTGTCGATATGTATGATGTACTGCCGGTTGACCCTGAAGAAAAGGGCCGGATCTAATTGCTCTTCCAACTCTTCCAGCGTATAAGGCACTGCATGGATGCTGCCATCCACCAGGCAAAAGTGCACAATTTTATGTTCCAGGTAAATATAGTCAATGGTATTGACCGGCACTACCTGTAAGGTCTCCCGGAAGTGCAGTAAGAACCGGGTCTTATAAGTTTTCTGTTGCGTTTTCAACATCTCAAGCAGTGCACCCACATCATCTTTACCCAATTGCGGGCGTATGCGCTTTACCTGCTCTATGGCGGCTTCCAGTTCTTCTCTTAACACGGGTTTTAAAAGATATGCCGTACCAAAAACCCGGAAAGCCTGCAAGGCATATTCATCATAGGCTGTGGTGAACACAACCGGGCTTTGAATGTCTACGGCTTCAAATATCCGGAACGAAAGACCATCTGCCAGGCGGATGTCCATAAACACCAGGTCAGGATGCGGATGTTGCTGCAACCAGGCGATGCTCTCCTCAACAGTAGGCAATATGGCCAGTAAATGACTCTGCTCATCAACGGACCTTACCAGGTCATGTAATAAGTCGGCATTGTATTGCTCATCTTCTATAATAATATACTGCATAGGAAGCGATTTAAAAGTTCAATAAAGGCAGCGCTACCACAAAAGCGCTCTCTGTAGTGCTGATCCGGGGTTCTGTACCGGAGAGCAACTGGTACTGTTTCCTGATATTGCTTAATCCCAGCCCGGTACCTTTATAATCTATTTTCATAAGCTGCAGGTTATTGCGTACGGTAATAAAGCCGTCTCCGCTGCTTTCTATACAGATCTCCAGCGGTTGCTGTATAGTGGAAATATTATGTTTGATGGCATTTTCGATCAGCAATTGCAAAGTCACCGGGGGAATGCCTTTTTTAAGATCGGCCGCTGTTAATGAAGTATGCAGGGCTATGGCTTCTCCCTGCCTGATCTTGATCAGGTGAAAATAGCTTTGTACAAACTTCATTTCTTCTTCCAGGGTGACGATGTTTTTCTTACTGGCGGCCAGCACGTAGCGGTACACGCGCGACAGGTTAGATAAAAACAGTTGGGCATCGGCCTGGTTGATCTGGATCAATTGGGTCAGTGTGCTGAAGTTGTTGAACAGGAAATGCGGGTCCAGCTGCAGTTTCAGGACTTCCAGCTCTGCACGCAAAGCGCTTTCCTTTAATTCATGGGATAAGATCGTAAGCTTGTTCAGTGCTGTGATATCTCTTTTCCATCTTTCAAAAAATACATAGGCATTGTAAAAGCTGTTGACAAATGCGGCTACCACCAGGTTCACTATTACATAGCTCCTGAAGGCCCTTTCCAGCTCGGGTCCGGGCACAATATTATCGGTACAGTACCAGTCATAGAACCAGTCTTCAATACAAAGCAAGAGGAACATAGCGATCACCACTACAAGGGTGGTCAAGACAAAATGTACCAGGAGGTTATTTTTAAACAAGGCTTTACGACTGACCCAGCGCGACAGGAAATTGATGAGTCCAAAGAGGATGGCATACATTAAAATCCCGGTGAGCAAAGATACGGTGAGTTCTGTCCAATAGTTTTCCTGGTAAAAATTCCACCATACGCTGGAGGGGTCCAGGAAATATAGAATAAAATGTGCCAGTGCCAGTGAAAGGGGAATGCTGACACCGGCAAATATTAATGCATTGAGCCTGGGGCTGTCTTTATTGTTCCGGATGTTCATATGCTAATAGCCACCTAAAGATTTATATAAAGCAATATTAGTATTTATTTCCTTTGCCCGGACTGCAGCAGCAGCCAATTGTGTCTGAAAATAGCTTTGCTGCACCGTCAACACTTCGAGGTAACTGGCTTCTCCGTATTGGTATAAAGTCTGTGCATCTTCAATGGCTTTGTACATGGCTGCTTTGCGTTGCGCTACCTCAAAGCTTTGGCGACGGAGTTGCTCCAGGCCATTCATCAGGGTACTCACTTCTTCTACAGCCGTCAATACAGATTTACGGAAACCATGTACAGCAGCTTCCCGGTTGTGCTGCGCCTGCTCATAGGCTGAACGAATGCTGCGCCTGTTGAATACCGGTTGCGTAAGTCCCCCGGCAAGGTTGCCAAATAGGGAAGCAGGAATAGAAAACCAGTCTGTGGCCTTGATACTGTTCAATCCACCCTGGGCAGTAATTTTGAGGCTGGGATAAAAATCGGCTTTGGTAATCCCTACCCTGGCATTGGCAGCTCGTAACTGTAATTCACTTTGCATTACATCGGGTCTCCGGCCCAGCAGATCTGCAGGCACTCCGGCAGAAAGCTCTTCTTCGAAGGCGGTTTTATATAATAATCCGGAACGCTGTACCCTGGCGGGGTATTTGCCTGCCAGTAACTGCAAAGCATTTTCCTGCGCGCGGATGGCAGCCTTGATTTCAGGCATCAATGCCCTTACTTCTGCAAGCTGCGCTTCCGATTGACGCAGGGCAAGTACATTCACCTCTCCTACACTATACTGTGTCTGTAACAGCTCCAGGGTATTGGTCATAGCGGCTTCTACCTTAACGGTGATCTGCAATTGCTCGTCAAGGCTCAGGAGGTTATAATAGGCTGCTGCAGTTTGTGCGATCAGCTGTATTCTTAAGGCTCTTTTCATTTCCACCTGTCCCAGGTAGA
>MKTB01000010.1:28793-418299 GCA_001897525.1 Bacteroidetes bacterium 43-16
CTGGCGCTTCAGCTTGCCCCAGAAGTCAATTTCCCAGGAGAGGGCCGGGGCGAGGTTATAGTCCTCGAATACCAGGCCTCCGGCAAAGGAACCCATCATACTGTTACGCGACAAACGCTGCACCCCTGCATTGATCTGCAGATTAAGGTCAGGCAGGTAATTAAGTTTTACACTTTTAAGGCTTGCCTGTACCGCTAAGATCTGCTCTGCTGCGATCAGCAGATCGGGGTTATGGGCAATAACGGTATCTATAAGGGCTTGCAGTTCCCTGCTTTTAAAATAATTGGTATAAGCCGGTAAGGAATTCGTATCTGTTCCCGCAACAGCGCTGTCGGTGTCATAAGTGGCCGGTAGCTGCAGCTCCGGCCTTTTATAATCTTTGGTAACGGTGCAGGATTGCAGTAAAGCAACTATTAAGGCTGCTTTAGGAATATATTTAAGATATGGTTTCATGATTCAAGCTGTTTTTATTTCCTGAAACCCGCTCCTGCAGGTATTGGAAGATCATATATAATACCGGGATAATGAATATACCCAGCAGTACACCGCTCAGCATACCTCCGGCGGCACTGATACTGATGGACTGGTTACCGATCGCGGTACCGCCTTTGGCAAACATCAAAGGGGTAAGCCCGGCGATAAAGGCAAAGGAGGTCATCAATATAGGCCGCAGGCGCATCTTAGCCCCGGCTATCCCTGAGGCAAAAATGGAAAGCCCGGATTTGCGCTGCTGTACGGCAAACTCAACGATAAGGATGGCATTCTTGGCCAGCAGGCCTACCAGCATGATCAAAGCGATCTGTACATAGATATTATTATCGATACCCGAAATGCCTGTAGCAATAAATACACCCAGGATACCTGTAGGCAGGGACAGCATTACGGCCAGTGGCAGCAGGTAACTTTCATACTGGGCGGCCAGCAAGAAGTAAACAAACAGGATGCTCAGGCCGAAAATAAACAGCATCTGGCTGCCTGAGTTACGCTCCTGGCGGCTTAGTCCGCCATATTCAAAGCTGTAGCCTTTGGGCAGCTCCCGGTCCAGGACGGCATCAATTACTTCCATTACTTTACCACTGCTGTATCCCGGGGCTGCGGTCACGTTTACACTGATGCTGTTGTAGAGGTTGAAGCGGTTGATCACCTCTGGTCCCAGCACTTTCTTCAGTGTGACGAGGGTAGCTATAGGTACCATCTGCCCGGCATTGTTGCGGATCATCATATTATTTAATGCGGATTCATCTTTCCGGAAGGCTGCTTCTGATTTGATGTTCACGCGGTATAGTTTACCAAAGCGTACAAAGTCTGTTGTTTGCGAGCCACCCATGAAAAGTTGCAGGGCATCCATGACCTCTTTGGGCGTTAAGCCCAGTTGTGCGGTTTTATCTTCATCCACGATGACTTCATATTGCGGATAATCGCTGCGGAAGGTGGTAAAGGCTGCTGCTATCTCGGGTCTCTGGTTGAGTTGCCCCAGGACTTTAGCACTTGCTGCTTCAAACTGTTCCATATTACCGGAAGCCCTGTCCTGGAGTACAAACTCCACACCTCCGGCTGTTCCGAAGCCTTCTACTGCCGGGTTGCGGAAGATGATAAACTCGCCTTTTATTTTGCCCTGAACGGCAGATTGGATCTTCATCAGCACTTCATCTATATCTTTGACCTCACCTCTTTCTTTGGGATGTTTGAGGGTCACAAAGCCCATTCCCGCGCTGGGAGAGGAGGAAAAACTGAACAGGTTGAAGCCGGAAACGGTACTCAGGCTTCTCACTTCGGGCATAGTACCAATGATGGCGGTCACTTTTTCCAGTTCCTGAGACATATATTGCAGGTTGGTACCGCCTTGCAGGGTGATCATAAAGGTGAGGTTGTTGTCATCTTCTGCCGGTACAAATCCTTTCTGGGAGCGGTTCATGAGGAAGAAGGCGGAAAAACCCACCAGGGCCAGCCCTGTAATGGCGATCCATTTTTTACGGCCCAGGAAGCTTACGGTGCTTACATATTTATGGGTCAGGCGTTCGAAACCGGTATTGAAGGCGGCTGCAAAGCGCTGTGTAAATTTCTTTGGCTTAGCGGTATCCTGGTGGGGATGCTTCAGGAGTAAGGCACATAAGGCCGGGCTAAGGGTCAATGCATTGACGGCAGAGATGAGGATAGCGATCGCCAGGGTGTAGGAAAACTGTTTATAAAATACACCGGCCGGGCCTTCCATAAAACCAACGGGCAGGAACACGGCAGACATGACCAGGGTAATGGAGATAATAGCACCGCTGATCTCGCTCATGGCCGAGGTGGTGGCCTTACGTGCATCTTCTCCGCTGTGCTCCATTTTGGCATGTACGGCTTCTACTACCACAATGGCATCATCCACCACGATACCTATGGCCAGTACCAGGGCAAAGAGGGTCAATACGTTGATGGAAAAGCCGATCAGGTACATAAAGAAGATGGTACCGATAATGGATACGGGTACTGCAATAGCCGGGATAATGGTAGAGCGGAAATCCTGCAGGAAAATGAGCACGACAATAAATACCAGTAGGAAGGCTTCTACCAGGGTGGACTGCATCTGGCTGATGGAGGCATCCAGGCGCTCTTTCATATTCTGGATGATATCGTAATGGATACCATCGGGCAGGTCTTCCTGGAAATTATCCAGGGTCTTTTTCACTTCAATGGCAATATCATTGGCATTGGAACCGCTGGCCTGGATGACGGCAAGTACTATGGAGGGCTTACCATCGGTATAGGTATCGCTGGAATAGGTGGAGACCCCAAACTCTACTCGGGCTACGTCTTTCAGGCGCAGGATACTGCCATTGGCTGCCTTGAGCACAATGCCGTCAAATGCTTCAGGGGTATTCAATTTTCCTTTATAACGCAGTACATATTGCATGGGTGCATCAGACTCCTCACCGAACCTGCCGGGAGAGGCTTCAAAGCTATTATTGCTTACAGCAGCTTCTATATCTGAGGGAGTCAATCCGTAAGCGGCCAGCTTTACCGGGTCTATCCAGATACGCACGGAATAGTCTTTGGAACCATAGAGGTTGATGTTTCCTACCCCGGGAATGCGTTTTAATTCGGGAACGAGGTTGATCTTGGCATAGTTCTGCAGGAAGGCTTCATCGTACTTTTCCGGTAATGCGCTGTTAATATTCACCACCATCAGGTTGCTGGTCTGTTGCTTGGTGGTATTTACACCCAGGCGTATCACTTCGGCCGGTAACTGGGCATTGGCCTGGGCCACGCGGTTCTGCACATTTACGGCTGCCTGGTCGGGGTCTACGCCTTGCTTGAAAATAACGGTAATGGAGAAGGCCCCGTCATTGGAGGCATTCGAGGTCATGTACTGCATATTTTCCACACCGTTGATGGCCTCTTCCAAAGGTGTGATCACCGAGCGCACTACGCTCTGGGCATTACCACCGGGATAGGTACCATATACATAAACGGTGGGTGGAGCGATCTCGGGAAACTGGGTCATGGGAATGCGCTGCAGGCCTACCAGGCCCAGCAGCAGGAGTATGATGGAGATGACGGTTGCCAATACCGGCCTCTTAATGATCTTCTGTAACATATGGGGGATAGGGTTTAATTATTTTTCTTTGCGGTAATCAGTGATTTTTCCGGGATAGCGGCCAGTTCTCCGGCAATGATGCGGTCTCCGGCCTTAAAGCCTGAGGAAACGATGTAATAGTCCCCGGATTTGATGTAATCTTTAAGTGCGACCCGGTTCATCTTGTTTTGCGCATCTACCAGGCCTACAAATATCTTATCCTGCATTTCGTAAGTGGCGAGAACGGGGATCTTGAATACGCCAGTCTGTGTGGTACTTAATACTACTCGGGCGGTGTTACCGGAGCGCAGGAGCAGCTGGGGATTGGCAAAGGTGGCCCTCAGGGTAACTGCCCCGGTACCTGGGTCGAACTGCCCGTCCATCATATCTATTTTTCCCGGATGCCCGTAGGGCTTACCATTGGCCATTTGCAAGCCGATGTCTTTAAAGGTTTGCAGCTTTTGCAGGAGTGTATTTCCCTCACGGGTATCATTAATATGGAGTATTTCAGACTCGGGAACGGAGAAGTAGGCGTAGACCTCGTCTACCTGTGAAAGTGTGGTAAGGGCCTGTGCATCGGTAGGACTCACCAATGCACCTAAGCGTTTAGGAATACGGCCTATAAAACCGCTTACGGGTGCTTTTACTACGGTGAAGCCTATATTGAGATCGGCCGCATCTACGAGGGCCTGCTGTTGGCGCACGGCAGCGCGGGCTGCATCATAGGCGGTCTTTGCTTTCTGGTAGGAGAAGTCTGCCACTACCTTTTTCTCGCTGAGTATGGCATATTTTTCCAGATCCAGTTGAGCAGTTGCCAATTGGGATTTAGCCATTTCTAGGGCTGCCAGTGAGGTGTTTTTCTGCTCGCGGTAGACACTGGCATTGATGGTAAACAGGGCCTGGCCTGCTTTTACATAGGCTCCTTCGTCTATATGGATCTTATTGATATACCCGCTTACCTGCGGACGGATCTCGACGTTTACTTTACCCTCTATCTGGGCAGGGTAGCTATTTTCAACAATAGCTTCTTCGGGGTTCAGGCTGATCAATGCTGCGGTCACAGGTGTGGCCTGCTGCTCCGGAGCGGCTTCTTTATGGTCGCCACATGCGGTAAGGAGCAATGCGAGGAAGAGTGCTATACCGGTATTTATATAAGCGGCTTTTGAAGTATTGGGGTTCATCAGGAATGTAATTTTGCGTATGAGGCGCAAAACTATTTCCAAAATGGAGCAGGAAACCTTACAATCTGACTGAAGCGACAAAATCGGGAGCTGAAATGCGGTCAGGCAGTAGGATAAAGTTCTGATTATGCTTGCTCAGCGAGGCCATCGCTCCGCTGAGCGGAAGGTTTACTTCAACCTTAGGTAAATATGTTTGACATGCTTATGTCCGCCGGCTTCGCGTTCATCTATTTCAAAGCGGTCTATGTATTTCACCAGGTCATAAAGTTTGTTGAAGCCATAGTTGCGCGGATCGAAGTCGGGTTTCTTTTTAGAGATAAAATTACCCAATGAGGCCAGGAAGGCCCAACCTGTTTCATCAGCCAGGTCATCTACACTATTGACGATCATCTTCACGGTTTGCTTGTCTACTTTATCAATAGCCCTTTGCACGGGTACTGATTTATTAGGTACTGCAGTTTTATCCTCGGTTTTAAGAGGCTCAACTTTCTCTGCCTGCTTGAGTATTTCTATGTAGATAAATTTATTACAGGCAGCGATAAAGGGCGGTGGTGTTTTCTTCTCCCCTATTCCGATGACGAGCATTCCGGCCTCTCTCAGCCTTGTAGCCAGGCGCGTAAAATCGCTATCACTGGACACGATGCAGAAGCCGGTCACTTTCTCGGAATACAGGATATCCATCGCATCAATGATGAGCGCACTGTCTGAGGAGTTTTTCCCGGTGGTATAACTATACTGCTGAACGGGTGTGATGGCATTTTCAAGTAATACGTTCTTCCAGCCGGAAAGATGCGGCTTGGTCCAGTCGCCATAGATACGCTTCACGGTAGGGGTGCCGCTTTTGGACACTTCTTCCAGCATTTCTTTGACATTGGCATAGGGAACGTTGTCGGCATCTATTAATACAGCTAACTTATGGTCTTGCATGTTAATGGTTATTTGATTGAGTAAAGGTAGGGGTTAATGGTTAATGATGAGAAGTGAATAGTGAATAGTGAATAGGGAATAGTGAAAAAGGATTAGTGAATAGTGAAAAGGAAATGGTGAATGGTGAATGGTTAATGGTGAATGGTGAATGGTTAATGGTGAATGGTGAATGGTTAATGGTGAATGGTTAATGGTAAAGGGTGAAAAGGGAATAGCACACTATAATTTAAAAAGTATGGAGGGTCTTATCATAAGTTTAATAATAGAATTGCTGTTTTTTTGAGGCAAAGCTTATAATTTAGCGGCCTTAATGGAAATATTTATCATTGTATGTGCTCTGCTGCTTATTGTACTTAGTGCTTTGCCTTTTATCCGGCACCAGCACTGGGTCTTCCGGGTAGCGGAATTTATAAAACTACAACTGCTGGCGCTACAGGTGCCGGTATTTACGCTTTCTTTTTTTGTCATAAAGGATATTACCTGGCTCTGGGTGATTCAGGTACTGCAACTGGGTTTTATCATTTTCCATGTCTATATACTGATGCGCTATACCAAATTCTGGAGAACGCAAAAAGTTGCACTGTCCGGGCAGGCATCGGACAAGATCAAGATCATTTCCTGTAATGTACTACAGTTTAATACTGCTTATGATCGGTTTATTGCATTGATCCGGGAGGAACAACCAGATGTTTTTCTGACCATGGAAAGCAACCGCGACTGGGAAATGGCCATGGAAACCCTGGAAAAAGATTATCCGCATCATGCCAAGGTGGGCCTGGAGAATACTTATGGTATGCATTTCTACACGCGGCTTAAGGTAAATAAATTGCAGGTGCATTATTTTGTAGCTGATGACTTGCCGAGTATTGAAGCAGAACTGGAGACCAAAGACGGGCATCGTTTTGTATTTTTTGGCGTGCACCCACCACCGCCCAGCCCTACGGAGGAGGAAAACTCTAAGGAGCGGGACGGTGACCTGCTGAGTGTGGCCAAGAGAGTAAGGGATTATGAATTGCCGGTACTGGTGACGGGTGACTTCAATAATGTGGCCTGGGCCAGGTCTTCCCTTCTTTTCAAGAAAACGAGCCGCCTCATTGATGCACGTATCGGCAGGGGCATCCTGGCGACCTTTCATGCGCATTACTGGTTTTTCAGGGTACCCCTGGACCTGCTGTTCCATAGCCCGGATATCTTCATTGATAAATTGTTTATTTACCCTTCTATAGGATCGGACCATTTCCCTATAGGCTGCACTTTTCATATTGATAAAAGGAATGAGCAGCAGGAGGAAGAGGTGAAGCACCTGGAGGGGGAAGAGATGGCCGAGGTGAATGAATTGATCGAGGAAGGGAAGCAGGAAGCCAGTGATAATAGGGAAAACCAGTAATTTTTCGGTAAAAAAGAAAAAACCCTGCTCCTATTTTAATTGCAATTATTAATTTTACTATCTTTAATCCAGCAAATACCAATTTTATAAACACAATGAACAAAGCAGATCTTATTACACACGTTGCAGAAGAAACGGGATTGACCAAAGCTTTAGCAGAACATGCTATCAACAGCTTCACTGGTGCTATCTCCCAATCTTTATCTAATGGAGAACCAGTAACACTTGTAGGTTTCGGTACTTTTTCAGTATCTGAGCGTGCAGCACGTACTGGCCGGAACCCTCAAACGGGTGCTGCACTTAAAATTGCAGCAAAAAAATTACCTAAATTCTCTGCTGGTAAGGCATTGAAAGAATTGGTGGACAAACCAAAGAAAAAAGGTAAAAAGAAATAGAAAAATGGAACCCAATGGTTCCATTTTCTGTTTTAAGGGGGATTCTATTTCTCAGTAAAAATAAAGTGAACCGGCAGTACCATTGAATAGCGGTCATCCAGGCCTTTGATCTGCATGAACCAGTACA
The DNA here is from genome assembly GCA_001897525.1 of Bacteroidetes bacterium 43-16. Lineage (GTDB taxonomy): Bacteria > Bacteroidota > Bacteroidia > Chitinophagales > Chitinophagaceae > Edaphocola. The sequence goes on from MKTB01000010.1 coordinate 36,370, forward strand.
AAATTGTGTCCATCACTTTACCCATTTATTGCACTATTAGCATCAGTCAACTGGTTATAATAGGAGCATATCTCTTTAATATTATTTTCCAGGGTGCTTGCGTGCATGAAACAGCTTTATCCCTATATAGGTACTTACAATGATGATCTGTAATAATGTAAGCAAGGCTAAATAGAAGAGCCATAGCAATGAGGAGCCACCTCCACTATTAAAGAATAAATTGTAATATAACACTATACTGTAGGTGCAAAACAGCAGCAGGTTGATTAGGGCAAACAGCTTACCATATTTAAAGGAAGTGAGGATTGCTATGAAACAAATCATACTACTTATATACAATATCTGCTCATCGCTCATACTACTGATCTCGGGGTTTTAAAGCTATAATTAAAATCAACTATTTTTTTCAAAATTGTACGGTTTCTTACTACAATAATACTTTTTATAGCTGAAATGAATTACCATAGTCTAGTCAAAATTGTCACCCCAAACGGTTAATAATGGTTCTCTTCCAGTACTTGAGTATTGTAATGCAATACCTGAACATTATCAATCCATACTTACTTACCGATACTTCGGAATATATACACAGAAGCAAACTGTCAATGACTTAACTCTTAAAAAATATAATCTCTATTAAGCATTTTTATAAATAAATATCATGATCAATATGTATTATAATCGATTAAGTTTCTAAATGTTTGATCTAGGGTTACTTGGTAGAATCAAGTATATAGGTATAATAAAATATCAAGGATTATACATCTTATAATCCTCAACTATAATATTATTTCTAACAATTCAACATCACTTGCTCCATCATTTTCAGGCGAGCATACTACTCAATAATATCATTATTTATCATAAAAAATTTGCCGATACTTTTATAAATGCATATTTACGATAAAATGTTGCATCCTTTTGTACATCAGCATATACTTATATGTGCCGCGAAGATACCCATATATTACTGGCTGTACAATACGGGAATTCCCGTATTGTACAGCCAGTAATTAAAATAAGCTTCCATACTGTTTCTATACATGAAATAAAACTATAAGGAACAATAGCTTTATTTACCTGCTTACCGGGTTGGTAACAGATGTTGCAGTACCCGGCTCTTCGACACTGGCTTTATCACTGACTGTGCTCAAATTTAAAGGGGCTGAGGTGTAGTAGACGAGGCAGGTACCGCAGGAGGCAAGCGTGGGTAAAGAGGTCACTACAAAATTCATAGCACCCGTCAGGGTTACAGAATTGGCCAGGGCTAGCGGTACATTGATCCAACCGGCACCGCTATTCAAAGGGGCATAATTCAGGTTGCTCAAAGGCAAAACCGCAGAATTATTCACATTGAAAAAATGACTCGTTTCATTAGCATTTACGGCCCCGGAAAAAGCAGCGGTAGCAGCCTGGGCATACATCTCCCCGGCATTACTCATTGCAGGCCAGCTAGCGCTGGTCTGCACCCCTACCCGGGTCTGCATATTGGCAGCCATATTCAATGATTCTTCAATCACAATATGATCATGAAAGGAACTTACGGCACTCCATAAATTCAGGTCCAGTAAAAAGACCCCTGCCGCTGTGTAATCGAATTTCGGCATCAGCATCTGTTGCTGCACTGCCGGACTAAGGCTACCTGAATATCTTGCACAACTCAAGCGGTACTGGGGATTGCGTACCAAAGCAGCATTCAGGGTAATCGTTTGCCCCGGAGCGGAAACGGTAGCTGTAGTACTGGTATTGCTGCCCAGTCTTACAAAATGGGATTGCGATCCCGGCAAAATCGCTGCGGTCTGTGCCAAACCGAGAAATGCCTGGTGCGGATAGTACAACTGTATCCTGTAGGTGCCCGGGCCCTCATAATGATGCAGTACATAGTTACCATTGGAGTCGGTGATGGCAGAAGCGACCACCCTGGCCGGTACTGTTGTGGTGCTCATACGCACGAGGAAACCGGGGTAAACGGTTTCGGTAAGATCAAAGATCCCGTTAACAGGTTGCTCCTCCTCCCAGGCTTTCCCGTTTATAGTGCCATACAAGGCCGGGGCCTGCGCAGCAGCTATCTTGTAGCCCAGGGTAATAAGGGATCCTGTTACCATAAAATACTGTGTCATTGCGGTCAATAAGTTGCTGATCATAAAAACATTTTTCGGGTTAAATAAATCATTCCGGTTTCTTTTCAGAACATACTTCATCCTGAAGCAGCTTGTGGCACAGGTTTTATGTGTGCATACTTGTATTGCCTGTAACAGGCACTGCAGTTGTTTATTTCCTGGAGAGGAAATACTAAAAAGGAAATCACACTTTCCTTATTTCCTGCCCGGAGCTCCTATTTTCGGTATGTACAAAGCAAAAAACCCCCGCCTTCGGCTTAAGAGTAAGCTAAGGTGGAGGTATAACAAGTATGAAACAAAATCTTTACATATGTAGGGTGACCGCTGTGAAACGGTGCATGCAATCAGTTGTACTATTTTTTAATTACTTTTTCTGAACTCATTGTTTTGGTACCAAAGTCCCTGATGAGGATCTGGTATACACCTGCCGGTACTGCAGACATATTGATCACTTCTGTATCATTCACCGAAGAGAAATAAGCCACTCTTACTCCGGACAGATCGAATACAGAGATCTCACTGTTCCCGCTTAAACCGCTAAGATTAATTGTCGTATTTCCGGGTTCAACAACAGTCGGGTAAACCTGTACACCATTTGCTCCGGACTGCAACAATGCAGAAACGGTCCTGGACAAGGTAGCGATACCGTCAAAATCAACTTGTCTTAAACGGTAGTAATGTCTGCCGTTCTTAGCACCCTTATGGTAAAATTCATAAGACAACTCTTTTACGGCATTGCCCTTTTCTCCTTTTGAAGCTACAAAACCTATATTGCTCCAGCTTTTACCATCTTTACTATGCTCAATCTCAAAACCTTTGGAATTCTTCTCCGCAGCAGTCTGCCAGAAAAGTTTAGGCTGTCCGTTCTCTACCACAGCAGACAGGGACATAAGGGTAACCGGAAGTGGTGTAGCCGACTGGTATATGAGGCAGGTACCCACAGAAGCCACCGTAGGCAGATCTACCTGGAAATTAGTAGCCCCGGTAAAAGTAGTTTGCCCTTCCACTACTACAGGAATATTCAATATACCGGAACCTGTGTTTGCAGGTGAATAGTTCATAGAATAGTTGGACTGGTGGTAGATGGCCGAGTTATTCAGGTTATAAAAATGCCTGGTTTCATTACCGTTAAAAGCTGCAGTGATAATAGTGCTTGCGGCCTGGGAATACATCTCCGTTTCAGGACTCATCTCGGGATACATAACGGTGCTCTGGATACCGATCCTTGCATTCAGGGTGGTCGGTGCATTAGAATTCTCCGTCACTACGATATCACTGTGATAAGAGTTGGTAGCGCTCCAAAGGCTGACATCAGCATCAAAACCAAAGGAAGTAAAGTTGAACTTCTCAACAGATACATCCTGGCTCCAGGTGGTGGCACCGGAGTACATACCACAGCGCACCATGTAATTCTCATTCCGGAGCAAGGCCATGTTGATCGTACTCACCTGGGCAGGTGCAGTAATATTGACCGTAGCTCGGGTATTGGCTCCTGACCGGGTAACATGCGACTGTGAACCGGCTAAAGTAGCCGAGGTTTGCGCCACACCTACAAATGCTTCGTTAGGATAGTAGAACTGTACAGTGTAAGAGCCGGCTCCTTCATAATTATTCAAAGTATAATTACCGCTGGCATCAGTCATGCCTACCGCAACAATCCGGTTAGGAACAGAAGTGGTGATCAGCCTCACCAGGATACCCGAAAGATTGTTCTCCGTGCCATCCTGCACCCCATTGGAAGGTAAGTAATCACTTTCTATCCATACTTTACCATTCACCGTGGAATACAATGCAGGGGCCTGTGCCTGTGCAGAGATCCCCAGGCTGGTCAATGCCAGAGAAAAGGCCGTAGCGCCTGATAGTTTTTGTAATCGTGCTTTCATAGTTTTATTTTGTTGTTCTATTTTTTTGATAAATATGATGATGATATAAAATCGCGTTAATTTCGGCCCCTTGCAGTTGCTGCATAGATTAATGATTCATAAGCAATGAGATATGCCCTACATTTGTATGCCTTAAAACAAGTTTCATGTACCTTTCCGATAACACAAAATTATCCCCGGAAATGGCCTTGTTCAGGGAGCAGGCACCTGCAAATAGTCTAAACAAACTACCCTAAGGACTTAATTTAGTCTGTTTATGGGATGGGCACAAGCGAAAAACAAGCTCGCCCCACCACCTGAGCATTAGTTCAAATAGACTATTTTCAAAAATTCATTCAACGCCGTTTTTACCAACAAATTACTTTTGCAACACTATTCCCCCTTTCAAGTATGAAAACACTACAAACACAATGGGAGCGCTATAAAAGGTCGGCATTTGTATTAGATGACCATGCCCTTTTTGCAGAGTCCTTTTCTATGCTCCTCGAGGGTGCCAAGATCTTTAACAGCGTTTGCTTTTACTCCAATCCTGAAGCACTACTGGACCACATCAGCGATCAGCGCAACCCTGTAACCACACCTTACTTTTTTTTAGATTATTACCTCAAAGATCAAACGGTCCTTTCCACCCTGAGCAAGATCCAGCGGATCATTAAAGATGCCAAGACCATTATCATCAGCGGCGATCCCACTCCTGACATCGTAGCCCGCTTACTGGACTATAATGTAAATGCCATCATTCCCAAAGCCTCTTCCATGCTGGAAGTAGTCGACTGCATGAAGGCATTGCGCAGAGGCGAACACTATTATGCACCAGAAATTATGGCCATCATAAATGACCTGGGCGATAAGCAAAATCACCTTACCCTCCGGGAGATAGAAATACTGGAACATTTTTCCAAAGGGCTTACGGTAGATGAAACCGCGCGCCTGATGTTCCTGAGCAGGCATACCATTGCAGCACACAGAAGGAAAATGTTCAAAAAAACAGGCAGCAATAATATTGCCGAGCTTTTGAGTTTCGCCAGAAAACAAGTATTGATATAATGATGAGAAAGTGTGTGCTACTGATCCTGATCCTTACCTGTATACAGCTTCATCATTCGTTTGCCCAAAGTCCCGATCAACAGAAATGGGCAGACAAGTACCGTCATCTCGAAACGGAATACATCCGGGAAGCCATTTCCGAACAGCAATATGTGACCGCTATAGACTCTATGAGTGAGCAGGTGACCGTCTCCGGGATGCGGCTCTCCAATGAAGCCTTCATCGGTTTCATGAGCAGGTACAGGGACATCATCTGGAATGATGATGCCTACAAGCCTTTCCGGGCAAATTATTTCCGGTTCTTGATGAACCATGCGCTGGCCAGCGGCAGATTTGGCGAAGCCTTGTTCTACGCAGAAAAGAACGATAAGGAAGCTACCATAGCCGGTAAGAAAACTTTTCTCATTCCCTACATGAAATTATTGATATGGGCAAAATCAGAGAATAACGCTAAAGTCATAGAACTGTATACAGAGCAAAGGGAACATCTGCTGGACCTGCTGGACCGGCAACCCGAGGACAGTACAAGGACCAGATACCTACAAGCCATGCAGTTCCTGGTTTACGTGATCAAACCTTTATTGCAATCCGGGCATCCCTGGGCGGAAGAGGTGAAAGATAATGCCATTAAAATGGAAGCCCTGATACAGGGAAGGTTTGACTCCCTGAAAGGAGTGAAAATCCATCACTCTATACCCCGGCTGCTCTCCCTTTTTTGCAACATAGAATATTATACCTACATGGATGACCGGAAGTATGAAAAAGTATTACTGGACAGTGCCTGGACCATCCTGCAGGAACACCGCGAAAATATAGGCACATACAGGATTCCTTATGAAAACATATTAAATTCCTTCTCTTTCAACTATTACATAAAAGTTAAAGACAATCAACACGCGGCCTATTATTTATCCCGGTTGGTAGATGCGGTGCAGATCTTTGACGATGAGCGTTCCAATCTTTATACCTACAAAGCAAAGCTCAGCTTTAACCAGGGCGATATGCGCCATGCCTACATCTTCCTGGACAGCGCGCTGAAGTATAAATCAGAAGAATTTGCTACAGCTTCGCAGGAAATAACACGTTTAATGTATGCTTTCACCGAATCGGAATACAATAAAGCAGAGCTCCAGAGAGCTAATAAAAAACGGGAAGCACAAAATATCTGGATCATCTCCATCTCTGTAATGGCCACTGCTATGATCCTCATCTTCTACCTGTACATGAGAAAGGTAAAGAAAAAGTCAAGAGAGCAAATCGCGGTACTCAACAGGATAGCAGACATTACGATTGAAGAAGCCAAAAGATATGGCGCTAAGGAAGAACAAAGGAAGCTGGGACGCGACCTCCATGATGACCTCTCCGCATCGCTGGTGAGTGCCCTGCATATAACAGAACTGGCCGATCAAAAAAGTGATCCCTCAGAAGTATTTGCCTACCTGAAAGAATTAAAGAAAAGAATAAGCACGATCTATAATACGGTAAGGAACAAAAGCCACCAGATCTACAGGCAGGCTACAGAAGAGCAGAGCGATCATTTTGAAGAAAGTGTAAAGAGGATCATGGATGCGGCATTGTCCATATCCTTCAAGGGACATATTAATATTGAAAAAGAAGCGTCACAGCTATTGACCATACAGCAACGTATCGAGTTGATGAAAATTCTCCAGGAAGCGATTGCCAATGTGCTAAAACACAGCAAAGCAAACCAGGTAAGTGTGCTATTGAAGCAAAAAAACGAGCAGCTGGTTTTCCAGGTCAGTGATAATGGCATTGGCTTTACCCCACATGCCAATCATTTAGGATTTGGATTAAGATCACTTAAAAAACGTGTGACGATCTTAAAAGGCAAGCTCGAACTGCTCAACGAGGATGGCCTTAACCTGGTCATTACCTTTCCTGCAGAGATACACCAAAGGTAATGACCATCAGGTAAATGCCACTTATTGTTATGTTTAATTGTTATACCCGGGCAGCTGTAGTCACATTGTTCAATTGAAGCACGCGCTGAAAAGCCAGGGCGGCCAGATGTACCTGTACATTCCAGTCTTCTGCCGCCTGGTCATCAGCACCATCAGAGATGTACTTCAGGCAAAAGAAAGGAATACCTTCTTTCATCGCGATCATCGCCAATGCATAAGCCTCCATATCTACCACATCATAGATAGTGGCCTGGTGGCCCATTTCAAAGCTGTCACCGCTGCCGCATATACCGGCCGGTAAATCGTCCATGTTCAATCCGTATTCCAGCACAACAGGCAGGCCGGACAATGGTGTTTCATATTGGGCAAAACCCAATCCTCTTACATCCATATCTCTTTGTACGAATTGCCTGCAGCATACCACCGTTCCTTTCCTGAAAGCATTGCTGCCTGCAGAACCCAGGTTGATAATCAAAGCCGGTCTTTTTAGCTGTATGGCTTTTGTGAGTTCGTAAGCGGCATTCACCTTGCCTATGCCGGTAATTAAAGTGTTACAGCCGTCAAATACTTCCGCAGCCTCAGCGGTTAAAGCAAAGGTGAAGAGTATATCCTCTATCGGGAAATTTTGTGCTTCGACAGTTATGTTCATGGCTAAATTAAATAATCAGGCTGCAAAGATGCTGATTTAATTCCTTAAAATGCTCCATGCAGGCCAACAAATTCCGCGCATAGAGCAAATGCAATATGCAAACCATTGTCCCATCAACAACAGGATAATGAAGTAAGGATGAGCTTAATTGTGCTGCTAACAGCTAGTCTTTTGTTGTAATGTGCCAGGGGCCAAACGATGAGGGGCTGTAAGCTGCTCAAAGATCTCCCTGTACTTACTTACCTTTGTTCCATAATAATTCCCCTTTTCGATAACATACCCCAGCAGGGAATTTACTTCAGTCTGCGTTTTCCCCGCTATAAAGTCCGAGTGCATAGAGGTCGTTGCTTCCGGGCTCAGGCTGATAAAGCGATTCCAGGTCCGCTCCCGTATATCTTCAGGCAGTTCAATCTGCATTTTTGCAGCAAGTTCACAGATCTCATTGACGAGTTCTTTAAGATCAGCACAGCATTCCTCACATGCCTTCAATTGCCCGAAAGTCTTATTATGAAAAGAGCTTACAGCCGCGGTAGATGAAATAAAAATAAATTTCTCCCAGATCTGGCTCGTAACAGACCTGGTTAAAGTAGCTTCTATACCTGCCTTTTCAAAAGCAGTATGCAAATAATCCAGTCGTGCATCTGTTTCATTTTCTATCCCAAAAACAATGCGCTGGTACTGGCCCTGGTTTTGAATATGTCCCGGCGCTACCAGTCTGCCTATAATATAAGCACATCCATCTGCCACAAGATGATCGGGGAACATGGATTTTATCTTTTCACTGCTGTCCACCCCGTTTAAGAGCGGCAGGAAAACCGTATTTTCTTTTACGCAACTACTCAGCTGGCTAATGGTGGCTTCAATATCATAACTTTTTGTACAAAGTATAATGTAATCTACTTTGCCAAAATCCTCAGCTTTGTCTGAACATAAAGCAGGACGTGCTACAAATGCGGCCTCTCCTTTGGACACATGCAATCCATGCTCCTTTATTGCCGCCAGGTGTGCACCCCTTGCCATAAAATAAATATTTAATGCCTCATTTCCCTGGTTGGCCTGAGCCAGTAGTCCGCCAAAATAACCGCCCACACCACCAATTCCTACTACTAATATTTTCACCATTTTAAACTAATTTATTACAGGGCATCTATCCCTGCTCTATACATCACAACAAATTGTTGCACTCAAAGTTAGTCATTTTAACGCTACCGCCGGGCCCTTATAACGGTACTAAATCGTTAAATTCAAAATACCCTTTTCGGATCAATTGCATGCAATAAAGCCATTAAACCTAGGCCAAAAGACCTCCTGTAAAGATTTAAATACATGAGCAAAACACACAAATAAATATCCATATACAATATTCATCAACGCATACTTTTAATATTATAAAATATTGAAAACAAACAACTTATACTGTTTTTACAGAAAATCGTGTCCATATATAGGGAATTCCAGTACTCCTGTTTGTATCGCTCAGACAGTTTTACAGTATCGTTTAGACAATATTTATATCGCTTAAGCATGATTTTACCGCAATTACGATCGCTCTGACATTTTTTAAGTTCGCTCACACAATTTCCCTGCCAATTATTTGCATACCGCATCTGCACCTGATTATTTTGTGTGATCAAAAAACAGTTTCCCTACAGTTACACAATAGATGTAAACCAGGCACATAAGCGCCGGTTTCAAAAAATACAATACTACATTTTATCATTCACCTTTAAACCCGGTTGCTTTGTTCCCGGGAGCCTTATACAGCAATTATAAATCACATTCAAAACATCCCAAAATGAAAAAGTTATTATTATCCTTAATGCTCCTGTTGAGCTCAATGTTTGTTTTTGCACAAGCTAAATCAGCTTACAGCCTGGTGGTAGACAACCAGACAAATTGTACACAGTATTTTATCGTCTTCGGAGATGAGTTCTGTGTCTGCGGCTCTACTTATGTGAGTAAGACGATTGCTATTCCTCCTGTTACCACCTTCACCTACCCGACTAGTGTACCCTTATTCGGAGGCACACCCAAAGGCATCGTAGGGGCTAAAATACTGGACGGTACACCCGGCTGTACCCCTAATGGCGGTACTGTAGGACAAGATGTATGTGGCCTGCCCCTATCTTATGGTTTTTTAAATATCAGCGGCAATTGCGTACCCTGCCAGAAGACAAAAGCAACCTGGTATCCTACCATTCAAAGCTGCCAGGAAACTGCCAAACTGGTCTTCACTCCATAGCATTGCAGGTATCAGTTTCATACCATTAAGGCTTATAGGGCTTGCCTGTGATACGTCCCCCGGTAAGCCCCATACATTCCTTTCTTAGGATAAAGGATATTATTACTCCCTTTTAAGCGCTCTTTAATCTGAAAACAAACTCCCATTTAAAGTTTTTCCTGGCTTTTTAAGATTACAAAAGCAGGTGATGATTATGAAGAAAAACTGGTTATTATCAATAGCATTATTGACGGGCATCAATGCGGCCCGGGCACAAACCTATACGCTTACGTCACAACCCGGCCCGGCCAACGGGCAGGATGCGGAAATAAGGATGATGGATGGCGGCTGCCAGACCGCAGGTTCTCCCCTGCCGGATCATTTCATGATCTACGGCAATGAGCCTTATATGTCCATTACCGACTGGACCTGGGTCGCAGCAGGCTGCTCTGGCGGCACTTTACGCTCCCTGATCCGTTTTGATGAGATCAGCCTGATCCCTCCCGGGGCAGTTATCGGCAGCGCGACCATGATACTCTCCCACCCCTCGTCCAGCGCGCCTTACTGGGGCAATAACTATTACCCGGGCACTCCTCTGCCCAATACCAACCCGGGAACCGTTTACCTGGCAGACAGGACTGCCGCTACCTGGTATGAGAATAATATCTGGTGGAATAACAGCCCGACTTTTGAACCGGGATTAACAGCAGCGATACCTGTAACCAACACACAATGGAACGGGTCGGTAAGCATCGATGTGACCAACCTGGTACAAGAGATCATCAATGGCGGTGGCGTAAATAACGGCTTCTACCTGAAACTGAATACAGAGGTACATTATCGCTCACAGGTATATGCCACCAGCGAATACCCGGACAGTGACCTGAGGCCAAAGCTTATCGTGGAGTATAAAGTGCCCTGCGATCCGAGCTTCAGCTACTGCATCAGCACCAACAATCCTTTCCTGGTCAATTTTACCGCCAACAATCCTAACTCAATAGCCTACGAATGGATCGTCAACGGTGCCTATGCAGGCAATACGTCCAGTCTATCCTATAACTTCCCCGGACCGGGCTCTTATGAAGTATGCCTGACCACGGTTGCCGAAAATGGAGACAAATGCCGTAAATGTATCAAAATATGCCTGGACAAAAACAGTGATGTAGCAGGAGTAAAAGAAAAGCCTGCTGCTGCACCTCCAGCAGCGGTGCAGCAGAACCCTGCAAAAGCAGATAATCCGCTATCGGAATCGACACCCCGGCTGTTCATTTCCCCTAATCCATCTAATGACCGGATCCAGGTGAAAGCAGCTTTCGGTATGTACCAGGTCTCCATCAAATCATCTTTTGGCCTGAGTGTACTGGAGCAGAAATATGAAGACCAGAAAACAATAGAGCTATCTGTTTCCAGGCTTCTTCCGGGTAGCTATATCATAGAGGTGAGTAATAAAGAGGGTAAGATAAGCAGGGAAAAGTTCACTAAACTGTAGAGCTTTACCCATACGCTTTACGAACAGGAGCTATAAAAAATTACCGGGACTGACTTTTTTGGACAGCCCCGGTAATTTTTTTGCCATTTTTACCCTATCCTCATACAGGAAGGGTGTTAACTATTCAATGCCCGGGCATTCATCTGCCTTTTCAGACATCATCTTTTTAATTAAGGGTCAGCATAAGAGCTGCAGATACTATATTTCAAAGCTTTCAATTCGTTTTTCATTGATCAGAAATTGTTCCAGCTCGTTCATTCTTTTTGTAATAACAATGATGTTGAAGGTAACCACTATCTTTTCGGGATATGATTCCAGTTTCACCTGGTCTACCCTGTGTAAATAAAGTTTGAGTGCCCTTATTATATCCTGCTTCAGATGGGCATTATTTTCTGCCAGCACAATTTTAAGCACTTTATTTGCCTTATCTGAAAGAAATTTGGCATTAATCAGTCTGCCTGTATAAATGATCAACAGGCAAGCCATCAGGAAGATCAAAGCGGCGTAGACGTGGCCAAAGCCAATGGCCATACCTATAGCAGAAGCGATCCATATAACGCTGGCTGTGGTGAGCCCGGAGACGGTAAATCCATCTTTGAAGATAACACCGGCCCCTAAAAAACCGATGCCGCTGACTACATAGGAAGCAATGCGGCCTGCATCTGCATACTGGCTGCCGATCTTCATCGAAAGAATGGTAAACAGGCAAGAGCCGATACAGATCACACTGATCGTTTTAAGCCCGGCAGCTTTATCTTTCAGCTCGCGCTCCATACCTAATATAGCTCCGGCAGCCAGTGCCATTAAGGCTTTATAGACATCATTGATATCGAATATTTCAAACATAGGCCTAAATATAGCTGATTACACACATAAGCAGATCATTACCAGGGGAATTTAACAATGGAAGAGTGCACAAAAGCCCATGTAGCCTTATAAGCCCCCGGCTACTTACAGTTTTGTAAGTCCTTTTTGCTTTGCAAGGGCAATCCTACTTTTGAAAAACGAATTTCTATATCATGGATTTAAAACAAAATATCAGCGGCTTTCATCATGTCTCTATCAAAGCAGATGATCCTGCATAAAAGGGAGCAACACTTTTTGTCATCTTTTTTTTACACGTCCCTTTACAGAAATATTTAACTAAAAGCTTTGAAATGAATAAGTTGCGTATTATATTCAAGTTCATTTTCAAATTCGTGTACTGATTAAACAACCTGAAAGGAGGCAGGTGCCCATTTACCCGGAGTACACATTGAGTCTGCCATAATCCCTGAAAAAAAACCGAAAGGCTATTCATTACGTTTAGCAAAGCTTCTGCTTTTGTGATCATTTTCTTACCTCAAAAACAAAAATTATTAGCATGTTTAAACATTTAAGAAGAGCAGCAGTCCTTATCCCTTTTTTCTCTATCGGCGCAGCGCCAATGATGGCACAGACATTTACCAACCCTGTGGCAGATGAATTCGTGTATGGCAGTTCGGCCGTTATCAACCCAAAAGTTACGGCCAACTATTCCCGTACAGGCATTTCTGCCGGTTTTGGCACTACTGATCTTTATTTGTCCGCATGGAGCTCCAATGATCCTTCGGGCAGAGGTGAATTTATCTACACCTTCACGGCTCCTTCTGTGCCTACAGCCATAGCCGCCCAGGGTTCTTTTATCTATGGTGGTGTTGCAGATATTGAAGTGGGCATTGTACAAGATGGCGGCGGTGGCCACTGGGTAGTAGTTACCTATTATGATTACCTGGGTATGCATAGCCCTACGGGCAGTCCAGGTCATATCCTTGATATGTATAAAATGACCGGATCGGTATCATCTCCCCTGGCCCTGGCGGTTAAAAACCAACTTTCTTATTCTCCCAACTATGGCCGCATACGTATGGACAGCCATAAAGACTATGCCGTAGCCATCGCCTGGGACTATCACGGTGTAGGTATCCAGACTACGGTATGTGATATGGGGAACTGGAGTGGTGTAACCACTTTAAATGGTACAGCAGGAGAAGAAGGGCCTGATGTTGCCTTCAGCCATACCAACAATTTGCTCAATGTGCGCTTTGTCTATCAAAATCCGGCAGCGGGCACCATCACAGAATCTATGCTGGACTGGCCTTTGCTCTTAAGCATTCCTTTCGGCTCTACGGCAACTATTCCACCTGCTGTGGAAGATATTACGGGCGCTCCTTTTCCTATTTCTAATCTGGTACTGGACTGCCCGGATCACTATGATGTAGAAAACTGGGCTTACACCTATACGGACGGCGACAGAGTATTTGTGCGCCACCTGGACTACCATAGCTGGGGAGTACCGGTGACCACTATAGTAAATGACGGTTCCCTGGGCAATGCACCCTTAACGACCAAATATACTGCGCATACTCCTACCCTGCATTATGGTGACGGAGCTATAGGAGGCAGTGCCGGCCAGATCTCCGTTGGCTGGTATTGTACTTATACTTTTTCCGGCTTTGGCCCTTCCCACTATATAGGTATAGAAATGAAAGAAAGCGGTACCAGCATCCTGAATGCTCCGGACTATATGAGATTGCCTAATTCTTATGTGCCTTTCTCCTTCTCTAATTCAGGCATCGCCTACAGTAAAATCAGCGATGCACCGGGCTCACTGGCCCCGGACTATATGTATGCTACTTATTTCACCGAAACTTCCCCGGGAAGCGGTAATTATGATCTGCATCATGCTTTCCACAAGTGGAACAATCCTATTTTCAGAGGTGGTACCCCAACGCCGAAACATGAAGTGGATTGCAAAAGCCCGTCTAAACAAGAGCAGGTTGCGATACTTAAAACAAATAGTGCACCGAATCCTTTCCAAAACAGGTTTACAAACAATATCGCCCTTAAAGAAACGGCAAATGTTATGTTGACCCTCGTAAATGTGACCGGCCAGGTAGTAGCTCAGAAAAGTGCTACACTGAATAAAGGCAATCATACTATTGAAATGAGTGGATTGGATAAACTGCCTGCAGGCAATTATATCCTGAGCACAAGTGTAAATGGTAAGATCAGTGGCACACAGGTAATGGTGAAGCAGCAATAAGCCTGCCCGTACACCGGCACTACAAATGCTACGCGATACAATATAAAAAGAGCGCTGCTTCATTACAGGAGCAGCGCTCTCTTTATTAGATAAATATTTAACTAAAAGCTTTGAAATGAATAAGTTGTGCATTATATTTAAGCTCAATTGAAAAAAATATTATTCACGCTAAACGACCTGGAAGGAGGCAGGTAGATGATCCCTTATTAAACAATCAGTACACCCTCGACCTGAAAAAAAACCTTAAAAGCTATTCACAGAGTTTAGCAAAGCTTCTGCTTTAGTAATCATTTTCTTACCTCAAAAAGCAAAAATCATTATTATGTTTAATTTAAAAACAGCAGCAGTACTTCTACCTTTTTTATCCATCGGCATAGCTCCGGTGATGGCCCAGACATTTACAGCCCCTGCGGCCAGTGAATATACCTATGGAAGCCCGGCAGTAAAGCGTCCTAAAGTCACTGCAAACTATTCCCGTAAAGATATTCCGACCAGTTTTGGTACTACAGATCTTTATTTGTCTACCTGGAGCTCTAACAGTGCCACCGACAGAAGTGAATTTATCTACACTTTTACCGCTCCTTCTATACCGACCTCAATAATGTCTCAGGGCTCTTTTATATATAAATCGGTAGCTGACCTGGAAGTGGGTATCGTATATAATGGCAGCGGTGGCGGTCACCTGGTATTGGTAGCGTACTATGATTATACAGGAACAAATAGCCCGACGGGCGCTCCGGGACATATCCTTGATATATATAAGATGACAGGCTCTGTAAGCGGACCTCTGGCCCTGGCCAGTAAAAACCAATTATCTTATTCTGCCAACTATGGCCGCATACGTATGGACAGCCATAAAGACTATGCCGTGGCCATCGCCTGGGACTATCCGGGAAAAGGTATCCAGACCACGGTATGTGACCTGGGCAACTGGAGTGGTATCACTACTTTAAATGGTACAAAAGGAGAAGAAGGGCCTGATGTTGCCTTCAGTCATACCAACAATTTACTTAATGTACGCTTTGTCTATAAAAATCCTGCTAACAGCACCATTACCGAATCCATGATAGACTGGCCACAGCTGTTAAGTATTCCATTCGGTACTTCTGTAGTGCTTAATCCTGCGGTAGAAGATGTTACCGGGGCTCCTTTCCCTATTTCTAATGTAGTACTGGACTGCCCGGACCACTATGATGTAGAGAACTGGGCCTATACCTACACGGACGGTGTAAAGGTATATGTGCGCCACCTGGATTATCATAGCCTTGGGACACCGATAACTACTGTAGTTAATGACGGATCATTAGGAAACCAGGCAAGCTCAAAACGCTTTTCGGCACAAAACCCTACCCTGCACTATGGCAATGGCGCTATAAGCGGTGGTAGCACCGGCCAGATATCTGTAGGCTGGTACAGTTCCGTAGGTTTCTCCGGCTCCGGAGCTTCCTTATATATGGGCATTGAAATGAAAGAAAGCGGGTCAGGATTGCTGAGCGCTCCCGATTATATGAGATTACCTAATTCCACCTCTCCTGCTGCTGCGGCCCGCTCAGGGATCGCTTACAGTAAAATGAGCGATGGCGTAGGCGTATTGGCTCCTGATTATATGTATGCTACTTACTTTACAGAAATTCCGGCAGGCAGCGGCAGCTATCAGCTGCACCATGCTTTCCACAAATGGAACAATCCTGTGTTCAAAGGCGGTACATCAACACCGGCACATGAAGTGGATTGTAAGAGCCCGTCTCACAACGATCAGGTAGCCGTCCTCAAAACAAGTACTGCACCTAACCCCTTCCAGGCCAGGTTTACTCATAATATAGCGCTTAATGAAGTTGCAGACGTTCAGTTGAGCCTTGTTAATGTAAGCGGTCAGGTCGTGGCACAGAAAAGTTCAAAACTGAACAAAGGCAGCCATTCCATCGAAATGAACGGACTGGACAAATTACCGGTAGGTAACTATATATTGACCACTACTGTAAACGGTAAAAAGACAGGGGCACAGGTAATGGTGAAACAATAACAGATTAAACGCTTCCACAGCAAAGTAATTTACTGCAGGATGATACAACAAGAGCTGCTTCATTGCTGAAGCAGCTCTGCTTTTTAATCATGATCTTTTCAGGCATTACAACAATTTATGTAAATAAGCACCTCAGTATTAGCAGGTAGTATGAAAATATTGTGTTGAAATTGTTGTCCATTCAAGTAAACAGTACACCCCATTTTGAGTAATGAGTTCCACATATAGAAAATTTACAACTACATATATCATTAAACAATAACAAACTTAGCTTTTGGCCTGATTTTAGCAACAGCTAATTTAGCTAATCAAGAAACTATAAAAACAGACCATTATGAGTACAGAAAACCTTTATAACAAAGAAGCAATTGAAAAACTCCGGGATTTAGTCGATAAGATAGATGTAGGTATGGTATGTTCTTACCCGGCTGCAGATGCTTATGTACACGCAGTACCCATGAGCCGGCAGGAAGTGGATGAAGCAGGTAATATCTGGTACCTCTTCTCTGCACAAAGCGATACTTTTAAACACCTGCAGGCAAATGACCAGGTAAGTATCCTGTTTTCCCATGTAGGAGATTATAACTTTTTAAGCATTAACGGTGTGGCTACCGTTTCCCGCGACCAGGAACGTATAGATAAATATTGGAATAAATTTGTAGAAGCCTGGTTTGAAAAAGGAAAAGAAGATCCTAATATAAGGGTAATGAAAGTAAACGTAAAAGATGCCCATTACTGGGACAATAAAACCAACAAACTGGTTACCTTTTTTAAACTTGCGGCCAGTGCGGTAAGCGGGCAGAAGCTTGATATCGGCAGAGAAGGCTCATTAAATACCTAAGATAAAAGACTTATAAGGATTTAAAATCATCATTTATCCGGCCCCGGATAGCTAAAACATCCAAATAAAATATGTTCATCAATGTTCAGTTTATGGAAAAGAGGATATTAGCCCATGCGCAAAAAATAAGGTCAAATCTTTTTGATGACCACTATACCTTGTACCAGGATGGCTCTGTTTTGCATGAATATGGTAAGAATATTCAGGGCTTTGATTTTACAGAGCACTTAAGTATCCGGGATTTAAGTCCTGAGGTAAAAGTGCGGCTATATGATGCCGCAAAAGAAGAAGACAAAGAAGAGGTAAAGAAAGTATTGATCATGTGGGTGATCTGATCACCACACATAAGCGGGCGATCAACCTATAAATATTCCCGGTAAAAAGCAGCGATAGAAGGCATTTCCCTTTATTGCTGCTTTTTTAAGTTTTGTCCATCCTGTAGCTGCGATGAATGTTTTAAAAGGCATTTGCTTCCCCTATTTTTTTAAAAATACCGGTCAGTACTGCAATATAATAAAGCCAGGTATTTTGTTAGCAATTGGTGAAAGAACAGGAAACAAATTTGCGAAATGAACCAATAAATATTCACCACAAAGAGATAATTATTTAATAACAAAGGATCTATAAAATATCTCATTATGTTAGTCTATAGTTAACGAATATGAAAAAATATATTATAGCATTTCATTACTGTACTTTGCGTATTAATTAATCCATCATTTTCATGATTCCTGGCAACAGATCATATTATGATTGACCAATAATTAAAAAACACAAGTATGAACAAATCGTTAACGATTGGTCTCCTGGTATCTACGATACTGGGAGGATCAAGTGCTTATGCACAAGCAACAGATGTATCTGTTAATATTGTAGGACCTGTAAGCGCAAGACCCGGAGGTGTTGCAGACTTTACCATCATCGTCACGAATAACGGTCCTAATAATGCAACTAATGTCACGCTGACCAAACCTGCAGTTTCCAATCTAAGTATTAATTCAGTATCCTGCCAGGCAGGTTCGGGAACGGGGGCTTCGGCCACCTGTCCCGGAGCAAGCACACCTGCAGCTCTTGCCTCCGGTATTGTCATCCCCAGCCTTCCGGAAGGAAGTTGTGTAAGATTCACCGTTTCTGCCGCAGCAGGCAGCTCCGGATCCTACACAAACGTAGCGAGCATAAGCTATCCCCAGGACAATAATCCCGGAAACAATTCCTCTTCCGTCACCACCCACATCTTTGCTTTGCCTTGTGCCACCACTACTTATAAGATTGATGTGGCCGGATCAGTTGCAGCCAATACGATAGGTGTGGACGGTGGCACGGTAAACCTCCTGTACACGCTTTCCAGCGGCGTAGCTATACCCGGCATCGGCAACTCCTTTACCGTACCGGTAACCTATTCTGATTTCCTCAACCAATATGGTACAGACAACAGGTGGCAGGCTGTGATCCAGGGCAGCAGTGCAAGCCTTGGCCGTACAGGCGTTATGCTGGTACCTAGAACAGATGGTACGGGAAGCTTATACAACGGTCTGCCTGCAAATAATACAAGTTCTGAAGGACTGGTAACGCCTAATGGTACGGATAATGTCTTTACCACTAAAATAGCGGATGGCAACCTTAATCCATTAGGTAAATTTACCGTCAATATAGGCAACTTCCCTGGCCCTCCTTCCGGGGCCAGCCTGCTAGCACAACAGTATATCAACTGGACCACCGGCAACCTTAGCTTTGACGGAACATCCAACTCTTCGGGCTGGTGGTGCAAGCCCCTGGCCAATCCACTGGTGCAAAGTACCCCCGGGGTCTCTTCCATATTACCTGTTGATATGCAACCGGGCCAGAACTATACGTCCCGTTATGCTGCCTTTGGAGATGCAGGTGCTACCAATAGCGGTGTTTCGAGAGGCGTGGTGATCGGTGATAATGACAATTTTGTCACTTATGGTTATAATGATGCCCCGGTCATCAGTTCCGTAACTCCGGCAACACAGACCGTAGCGACCAATGCCGCACAGGGAACCATCACGGCTACAGCCAGCAAATGGAATACCAACAGCACGCCTACTTACCAATGGTACCGCAATACAACCAATGCGAACACCGGTGGCACATTTATACCGGGCGCTAACGCTTCCAGCTATACGCCCCCTGCATCTGCAACTACCGGCACCACCTATTACTATGTTGTTGTCAGCGGCGCAGGTACCTGCAGTACTACCTCAGGAACAGTAAGGGTCATTGTTTCCAATACTCCTTTAGCGGTTCAGTTGCTTTCCTTTAAAGCACAAAAAGCAGGGAAGACCAGTTTACTGGAATGGCAAACAGCCTCCGAACAAAATAACCGTGGCTTTGACATTGAAAAAAGTACCGATGGTAAAAACTGGGAAAGTATTGATTTTGTAAACAGCCTTTCTGCATCCGGCAACAGCAATGTAAAGCTCAGCTATAGCTTCACCGATCCTGCCCCGTTTTTACAAGGCAAGAACTTCTACCGCCTTAAGCAAACAGATTATGACCAGCAGGTGGACTACAGTAATGTGAGCATGGTACATTTCGACGAAGCATCAAGGGTACTTATCTATCCCAATCCTGCGAAAGAGGTATTGTACATCAGTGATCTTTCCGGCAATGAGACCATCCGGGTATTTGACCTGAATGGCAGGAAGGTAGCGGAGCAAGAGGCAACAGGTACAAGTCTTGATTTATCCCTGTCTGCTCTCAGCGAAGGAGTGTATACGCTGACCATTTCAAACGAGCATTCCGGCTCCTCTTTTTCAAAGAAATTTATAAAAACCAAGTAATAGTTCCCTCCGCTTAAACTCAGGTATTGAAGCCCTCCAGCTCAATAGCACCCGATATTTTGCGCAGCATAACAGCTACACACCAAAGCCATCCGGAAAGGATGGCTTTGGTGTGTGTATGCCATAAGAAACAGCTAAAGGTGCTTTGCAATAAAGCGTCAAGGACACAGATCACTTATTACTACAGCAGATTGCAGTTGCCTCCAACAGGGACCTGAATATATATATATATGGGCGATAAGACTCCCGGAAATTACCTGGTAAAGTACAAAGACGATACACAGGAGTTTGTCCGGAAGATCGTTAAAACTCAATGATCAATCCAGCACAACGGTGTAATTATGGAGTTGTCTAAAAAGCGCATCATTTCGAGCGAAATATAATGAAGTCGAGCAATCTCACAAGTATAAATACTTGACGTTTAGATTGCTCCATTCTGCTATGCTACAGTCGAAATAACGAAATAGTACTTTTATACAGCTCCTTTTAAATTTAAAGTCATTATTGATTTATGCATAAAGCTTGCTTCAAACAGGTAAAACTAAACTGATCAGCACATATTTTTAAATAGCTCGAGCACAAGGAATACCGGGTCTCTCAAAACAAGCATGCTCAATAGGCCGGCATAAGTATGCCCCTGCCTGAATACTTATTTCAGCAGAAACAATTAAGTAAGGTCTTGTTGATCGTCTATTGGAGACCGCAGGAAATAAAGCCTGTTTAGCTTCTCCTGATGCAGTTATTGCCCACTACTTCTTTCATCACTTTTTCCAAAAACGGTTTGCCGATAGCCAGCTCTTCTTCCTTTATAAACAAGGTGTCCATACCGATAGACGATATATGTTCTATGTTAATAATCGCAGAGCGGCTGATTCTTACAAACCTGTTTGAGGGTAGCTGCGCTTCCATCTTTGCCAGGTTGGCCAGCACCAGTTGTTTGCTCTGAGTAGTAAAATAAATTACGGAAAAATTACCCGACGATTCAATGTACAGCACATCAGAATATTCAATTTTGATATGAACATTCTTGTCTTTCACGAAAAAGGCATTCCGCTCTATGCTGAAATCATCCGCCTGGCTTACAGACCCCGTAACATGCTCTATGGTCATGACGGCTTTATCAATAGTCCGCATAAGCCTTTCGGGCGCTACGGGTTTGATGATAAAATCAATGGCTTCTACATTAAAAGCATCTGCCGCATACTCGGGATGGGAACTGACAAAAATGGTACAGGGTGGATTATTTAAGCTTTTCACTAATTGTATACCCGACAATCCGGGCATCTCTACGTCAAGAATAAGCAACTCGGGACGTTGCTCGATAATTTTGTTTCTTGCTTCAAAAGCATTCGTGTAGGTAGCCATGCATTGTAAGCCGGCTATTTGAGATAAGTGCATTTGGAGGAAATCAATTTGCAGCTCATCATCATCTACGATAATGTAAGTAATCATTTCAGACTTGTTTTTTTAGTTGGCTTTTTTTCCAGGTAATTGTTTTAGGTAAAGGGCACTAATATCGGTTTCTAGCTTATTTAAATATAGGTTTATTTATTTACAATTACTCCATCGCCAGATGAGGAACAAATTGTATCACAGTTCACAGAAGAGGTAGGTTGTTCTCCCTTCACAGTACAATATGCCATCGGCAACCGGAATTTAATACACTCAAAAGATACTTTCATACAATATACCGCTTTTTGTACACAGATGCGCCATTAGCTGGTACATTCCTTAAAAAAGCAGGTATTATTTCTCTCTAATTTCGATCTGAACAAGTTGCATACCAGTCTAGCATATTATCTATAAACTACTTATATGCTACTAAGCACAACCCGGAGATCAATATAGCCTGGCCCACTACTTTACGGCATGATGAAACTACATCAAAATAAAGTGTAATCACAAGTAATACAATTAGTTCTGCCTGCAAATATAAACAAATCCTCCAATCGCTTAATCAAATATAAGCCAAAACCTTAGATAATACAATTCTTTATATTCTTAACGACACTTGAAACAAAAAACACATGAAAACAAACTTACTACTTACAGGAGCACTCCTGCTCACCTCTATGGCTTTATATGCCCAAAATATTGAGGAAAAAGTCTCAAACCCGGGATTTGAAAGCAGCCTTTCAGACTGGACCAATAATACCGGCCTGTCCAGGATCAGTAACGGCACTAATGATTACCGCAACTTCGGAAGGCTACAAAGAAATAACAGTACCGGAACGGCAATGACCTTAACGACCGCATTAAGCGGGGTAAATCCTACAGAAGGATATATCAAAGTGAAATTTGACCTGAGATTATATCGGAATGCAGCTACTCCATCTTTCACTGTACAGCTGGAAAGCGGCAGTTCTTACACGAACTATTTAAGCATCAGTAAAAGTTCGACCGGCATAGTTGCGACAAGTGCCAATAACGCCATTTTAAGTTATGGGCTTCAGTCTATGCCTAATGACACCTTCAGAACCATAACATTACTGATCCCACGCTCTACCGCTTATACCGGGAACCTGCGCTTTAGCTATACCTCCGGTAATTCAGGCAACTATGCCGATCTTGACAATATTTCGGTCACCTCGCTTAACAGTGCTGCCGTAGCCTGTCCTTCCTGCTATTTTACACATTATCCAGGATGCAAATGGTGCAATTGACTACAGTGAATCTGCACCGGTACCGGTATGTAAACCGGAAAACCCTGCAGATAACACTTACTATTACTTCCTGCCTGCGATTGCGGCACAGCCTGCCAGCTTAAATGCAGATAACAGTACACCTCCGGCACAGATACAGGTGACCACAGAACTGAGCCAGGCTAATATAACTATAAAATCAACAAATGGTACTGTACTCACAACAGGCACCGTTACCAATACGGCAAAATATTCCTATTCTACACCACTCGCCAATATCTTCACCAGCACGTTTAAAACGCCTTTCACCGGGCCGGGTTATATTATTGAATCAAATCAACCCGTCACTGTTCGCTGGCGTTTAAATAATAATGTAAATAAAATGCAGGTGGTATTGCGCGGGCAGGCAGCCTTAGGCAATGCTTTCCGGCTGGCCAGTGTATTGAACTCCACAGATTATGCCAGTCCTAACGGGGCACACTACTATACCGTATTGGCTACCGAGAATAATACCAGGGTACAGATAGGCAATCCATCTGTTCCTTCATCTATAAGCACTTTTACTTTAAATAAAGGGCAACAGTATGCTGATACCTTTATGGTGAAAAGCGTTTCCGGTATGCTTGTATTGACTGACAAACCGGTAACCGTGGCTTCGGGTCAGCAGCACAGGAGGATATATAGTGGTTCTACAAGCCTCGAAGGCACTGTTTTGCAAGTAGCTCCTTTCAGGACCCTGGGAAAAGAATATGTAACCATCAATACAGAGGGCTATGGCGGCTTCCAGGTGGTTGCAGTGAACAATGGTACTGCTGTATATAGAAACGGGGTTTTGGTAACCGTCTTAAACGGCGGGGAATCACACCAGGTATACAACATTATGCCTACCGATTCGCTGTACGGCAAGCCGGTTCGTATCTCCACTTCAAAACCGGCCTATGTATATGAACTGGGCTCTAATAATATCGGGGAATTTGAGCTGTATGCCGCCCCACCTGTAGACCAGCCCGTAGGTAAAGCCGGGAAGATCATCTATGATAGTGATCATGGTGCAGACGGATGGGTAATCGTAAATACTGCTGATGCCTCAAAACTGAAAAGAAACGGGTCTGCCACATTAAGCAATACCCATAGCTGGACCTTAAGCGCATCGGGAACATTGCCTGCTAAAACAGTCTATTACTGGAACAATAATTTTGCGCCTTTGGCCGTCAATGACCTGAGCTGTACCAACTGTGACGGGATGTATGTGGGCCAGCTCAATGATGGCGGATCTTCAGGAGCACAGGTGGGATACATCACCAGCTTCAGTGTAGACCCGATACAGTTTTTCAACACAAAATCTTTGCCGGCACAACTATTGACCAATGGCTATGTCTATGATTCTGTCAACTATTCCGTTTCACCGGCTGCTACCATAGCGCATACCGTAACCATAGCGACTGCCGCAAGCGGAACGGTAGCTATTGACAGCATCAGCCTGAGCCGCTCGAGCGGTAATACCAATAAAGGAAGCGTTCAATCTGTCAATGGTTTATCATTTGTCCTCAACGTGCCTCCTTCCTCCAGCGTACCATTGGGCGGGCGTGACACGGTGAACACAACCATATATGTCGTCGATGAATTTGGAGATAAAGCAGCGCTTTGCCTGTCCTATATCCTGATGAACTATACCCCCCTGCCCGTAAGCCTGCTTAGCTTCGAGGTGAGGAAAGAAGGAAAAGAAGCCGTTATAGACTGGAGAACCACTGATGAAAAAAACAACAAAGGGTTCATCGTACAAAGAAGTGCTGACAGCAGGGACTGGCTTGACCTGGGCTGGGTGGATGCAAAATCTACCGTTGGCCAACAGGACCTTTCTTTCGACTACAGTTATGTGGATAGAAAACCTTTAAGCGGACAAAACTTCTACCGTTTAAAACAAGTAGATGCCGATATGAACTTTACGCTCAGCAAGATCAAATCCCTGTTTTTCAACAAAGAGGCAACAGGCATTGCTCTGCATCCAAACCCTGCAAAAGCTTATGCAGATATCGATGGCCTGAATGGTAATTATAAATTAAGACTGGTAGATGTGATGGGCCGGGTGATCCTGGAAGAAAATATCAGTACCGGCAATACTCATCGCTTAGATATCAGCAACCTGGCCAATGGTGCCTATGCTCTAGGCCTGCTGGATGAGCACAATAAATGGCATTTCCTCAAATTGCAGATCGTTAAATAAGGGGACCTAAAGTACAAATAAACCAGGTCCTGAAAATAGTTTTGTTTCATACGATTAATTCCAACCTTCGTCTTTTCTAAGATTTAGGTTGGATTAGTTTTTTAAAGATACTGCCACAGCATTCAATCGGCCAGACCTGGTGAGCAGGTCTGGCCGATTGGTACCGAAACGAAAAAAATTATATAGAAAAAATGTACGGGTAAATTCCCGTATTTTTTCATTTGTAATTAATTACGTGTTTATTTTATTTATATTCGTAATTCAAAACATAGTTTTTGCTGCTTTCAGTTCATCTAAAACACAGCTCTTTTCCATTACATTCAACACAAATCTACCCTGGCATAAATTGTACCATACCCTTTAATTACTGACCTGGTTTACTCCCATCCCTCTTCATATACCGGCCCCTGTTTCATCCACATATTTTATCACAAACGAAAATTAAATCAAATGATCAGCTACCTCAGGTTCACCCTACCGGCCATTTTTATACTGCTGTCTATAGTTGCACCGGCCCAGTTCACCCAGTTTAATCACAGATCCGATATAACCGAATATGTTTATGATATTGCAACTGCCCGTGACGGAAATTTCTGTACGGTATCGAGTACCGGTTTTAGAAAATATGATGCCTCTGGCAACCTGCTGTGGGAGCGACTTTACAATATAGCCCTTAATCCTCCCTCGCACCATTGGGAACTCAATAATCTGTGCAGACTGGTACACACCGATGATGATGGTTTTATCTTATTCTATATGCTCTGGGAGATTACTTATTCCGGCGGTCATGTGCCCACTATTGGCATCTACCCGGCAGCTATGAAGATCGATCATGCCGGCAACCTGGTATGGTCTAAAAAGTATGGACACTCCTACTATCCTCATGAATTCTGGCCAAGAATGAACCTGGTAAAAATAGATGCCCGGAGGATGGAAGGTTCGACTGTAGATGATCAAAAGTATATTTTTTCTTTACCGGGCGCACCTGCTGAAGCCACCGATCCACCATACAACCAGGGGCAAACCCTCAATATCCTCAGCATTGATGGCAACGGCAACTTATTATGGAATAAGAAATACAGACCCGATGTGCCTAATGACATTGTCTGGGAAATGCCGCAAACCATATCATTTGCAGGCCAGGATCCGGACTATGGAGATCTGTATTATGTAAGCGGTGAAAGGTATGAAAACACGCAAAACGGGAATAATGGCTGGATGTTTCAACTGTTTATTGATAAAACGGGTACTATCGTTAAGCCTTACCAGCGCGTAAAGCATCATTCAGAATATAATTATTCGGGACATGCCGTTTATGATCCGGCCAATGATCGCATCATGCACTCCTTCTCCCTTTGCAATACTTATCTCACAGACGGCCCTGAGGCTGTAGTTACCGTTGTGCAAAGTATAGACAGGTCTTATAATCCGATCTGGTACAAGCTCTACTGGGCACCGCACTCCGATCACAATTATGCCTACAGAATTGAGAAAAGTAAAATTTCGGATCATGAATTTGTGATTGCCGGGATGTGGAACGATTGGGATCAATATTTCCCTGATATCGAAGCGATCAACCAGGTATTGCTAAAGATCAATGAAAATGGCGACCCTCTTTTTTATAAACTTTATATGCGTGGTGAAATAGTCCAACATCCCAGCCATGCTGCACTTGCAGTGAATGAGCGAGAAGAAGAAGGAGGTGAAACTTATATTTTCACCAGCTTTTCCGGGGCCAGGAATTATCCGGCATACCCTGGTCCTTATTATTCCCGCTTGATTGGAACAGATATTAACGGGGAAGTATGCGGGTATGAGGAGGTAGCACTGGAACTAAGAGAGGCCGACATACTTTATCGCAGCGATATAGATTATATGCCTGTTGATGATATGTATGCCCAGGATCATCCCTTATTCGAATTTCCAACAAACATTGATATTCAATATTGCAAATTCAAAGAGTTTGACGGATCAAAGAGCATAGCCACTCAAGAACACAGGACTATTCAAGGTGAACCTATGGAGATCAGGGTCTATCCTACCCTTTTTAACGAAACAAAACAACAACTACTCAATATTGCATTTGGTGACCAGGAAGGTGCATATACAGTTACCGTGTACGGAATAGATGGCAGAGCACTCCTCACAAAAAACTTCGAGGTTAAGAAAAGGGATATCAGGCAAATGAATGTTGAAGCATTAACTGCAGGTAGCTATTTTGTGCAGATCAGCCAGCAGAGCGGAAATTTTAAAAAGGCTTTTAAAGTGACTAAGTATTAAACGTATAACATAATAAGCCATCTGAAAGCAATAATCTGGTCTTTACAAGCCAGATTATTGTATAATACAGATGCTCCATATTCAGGCTAACAAATTTGAAACCTATGAGCTGCTAAAATAAATAAAAGGAAAAAGTGATTTATTGTTGTCGCATATACTATATTTGCAACTACTAAAAAAGAATTACAATGAGAAGATTAGATTTTGCATCATTACAAGTAAAAGATCTCGAGGCATCAAAAGATTTTTATGAAAAGAAGTTAGGCTTCGAGATAGGCAATACCAATCCACAGGCCTGTGTTTTTAAGTACAATGAGGGAGAAGCCAGTTTCGCCATCCGTACCCCGCTTGAACCGCTCGAGGGAAAAGAATTAGGTACAGGTGTGGCGCTGTGGTTTGCAGTTGATGAAAACGTAGATGAATTGAAGGAAAAATTCATAGCAAAGGGCGTGACTACGGCAGGCCCTATTATAGAAACGCCTTTTGGAAGGGCCTTTCATGTGAAAGACCTGGACGGCTATAAGCTTACCTTCCTGGAGACAAAATAAAGCATATCATTGTCCTGGATTTTATCCGGATAAAGAGTAAAGAAATGATACATACCGGCAGGATGGACCAGGCATCCAATCCTGTCCGTATGTAGCTACTACAGCACAAACACAGGAATATAATTATGAAAAAAGAGCTCTTGTTTCATTTCAAAAATCCGCATAACAGCCCGGGCTACCTGCTGGGACAACTGACCATGCTTTGGCAGCGCAAGCAAAAAAAAGTACTGGACCCGCTGAACCTGACACAAACGCAATTTGTATTGTTAGCAGCTTTGGGCTGGTTGTCTAAAAAAAGTGATGCGGTGACACAAATTGATATTGCCAACCAAAGTAATGCAGACCGGATGATGGTATCCAAAGTATTGCGCACCTTGGAAGACAAAGGATTTCTCACCAGACAAGAACATCAAAAGGATACCCGGGCCAAAACAATTCGATTGACCAAAGAAGGTGAAATGGTTTTGCAAAAAGGGATCATTGAAATTGAAAATGCAGACCTGCATTTTTTCGAGACATTGGGTACTAAGCTCTCTTCATTCAATAAAAACATGCTGCAGCTGATTGATGAAAACAAGGAATAGAATAAGCCAATTAATCTATATGCTCCTACTTTAGTACGCTTCGCCCAAACCTGATAATATCTCCCACCAATCGGCTTTTCCTTCATTCCTGCCCAGCCTCACGATGATGAGGTTTTTATCTGGGTGTACATAGATGTATTGGCCCAAAATGCCCTGTGCCATAAAATCTCCCGTTTGTGTGGGTAGCCACCATTGGTATTGGTAATAGCCGGCGCTCCCGTTTTTGGTATCGATCTTCGTGGATTGTCTTACCCATTCTTCTGAAACGATTTGCCGGTCTTTCCATTTCCCTTTATTGAGGTAAAGCCTTCCTATTTTTGCATAATCTCTTGCTCTTGCATTGATGCAGCAAAAGGTTTTTTCCAAACCGTTTTTCTTCCGGTCCAGGCTCCAGCTCGCATCGTATTCCATTTCCAGGGGTTTCCATATTTTCTCTTCCAGGTAGGCCGTAACGGTTTTGTCCTTCAATGCTCTTTCTAAAACCAGGCCCAGTAACTGTGTGTTGCCACTCAGGTATTCAAATTGTGTTCCGGGTTCAGATTTAAGCTTCATTTTTTTAATTGCTTTCCGCAGGTTGGTACCATAATAGAAAGTGGCGACACCGCCGAAGGGATTGCTATAACCTTCATTGAATTTTAGACCCGAAGTCATTTGCAACAAATGTTCAATGCTTACTTTTTCAAAACCACTTTCTTTGAGTTCGGGAATGTAACGGGTGATCGGTTCATCAACGGATTGAATGAGCTTGTCGTCAATAGCGCAACCGATTAAAATAGAAGTGATGGATTTTGCCATCGAGAAGGAGGGCACAATAGAGTTTGTATCATAGTTGTCCCAATAATGCTCATATTGTATGGTATCATTCTTGATCACCAGGAAGGCCACGGTTTTATTGTCTTCCAGGTACTGTTCAAAAGGATAGCTCTTGTCTTTCAGTTGAAGCACTTTGGGCACTTTACTTTTTTCAGCAACAGGGAAACTGAATTTTGCGGACCCCGTTTGGATGTTTCTTGCCGGGAACTTTTCATGGTCCCTGATATCAGCAAAGTTGTACATTACAAATCTGCCTACTTTACAGGAACTGAGTGCAACCATGAAAATGCATGTAAAAGTGAACAGTTTGAAAGGGTTGTTGTACTTCATGTTCAGGTGATTTATTTTATATTTATTAATAGTTTAATGATATTTTCGATCTGACTGATGGCGACCCGAGTTGTATTTTTCCTGTCGATAGCTTTGGATACTCCGAATGAAAAAAAGCGCATAAGATTTGTTTCATATGATCAAATCGAGCCACTAAGGTAGACTGAAATTACGCAATTTTTATACCTACCGGGTGAAGTATTGATTTCACTGGGTATGGCACTCCATTTTATAAAAAAAATTACGGAAGGAACGTTTTATGAAAAACGAATCGGTAGAGCGATGAGGGGAAATATCAAGCATTTACGCGGCTTCATAATATTATAATACGCTTTGGCAATTATCCCTTCAAGCCATTTAACCATTTTACAAGATCCCCACCTTAAATATACTTCATGATAAAATAAATAGGCGGATAATTTTTTTCGCCTCTCTACTCCTAAAACAGTTCACCATAGCGCAAGCTTATACTTAAGAAAAGTTTAAGCATTAAAGCTGCGGGATGCCTATAATTTATAAAAATAAAAATTCGTAATTTTACATTATGATGGCGAAAAAGAAAAAAGCTCCTCAAAAAACAATGGAAGAGCTGATGAAGCAATTGAAGGAAGAAAACAAGGATCAAAAAGAGATCAGCAAAGAAGCTTTTGATGAAGCGCTTAAAAAACTGTTGCATACACCTAAGCCTAAAAAGCCAGACAATTAATCAAGTCGTTAAACATTTCAGCAGACTTCCTGTTATTGTAGCGAAATACAAACTCGTTGATATAAAGCTGGAGATACTTTGGTGAAACACGCACGTAGGATCCATTAATTGAACGCTTAACAGTACTCCAAAAATTCTCTAAACCATTCGTGTAGATTTCACTATTCACACCCGATACATAGTTTCCCCTTCCATGAAAGCAGATGCCGTGCTCGTAGTCTTTGTTTAACCCGGTATAAGCATTCCATTCATCAGTCATAATAGCGCTACCTGGTGCTACTTTTTCATATACTACAGATTGAAGCGTTTGAGCTTTCACATCCCGCAAAGTATAAGCAATAACTCTGCTTGATCCGCCCTCAGAGCGTTCTAGTATACCAAATACCGGGGATTTATCTTTGTAGGCTCTGCCCTGAGCATTTTTCACCTTTTTGTCCTTATGACGATTCTTGTTTTTGCCACCAATATATGCTTCATCCAACTCTATTACTCCTTTCATGATACTTTCATCATTGCTTATAAGCATACGAATCTGTTTGAGCATGCGAAAGGCGGTCTTATAAGTAACTCCCAGGTGTCTTTGCAGTTCGCAGGCGGAAAGACCATTCTTACTCACCGTAAACAAGAAGATGGCAAAGAACCAATAGGTCAATGGCGT
Organism: Bacteroidetes bacterium 43-16; assembly: GCA_001897525.1. Taxonomy (GTDB): domain Bacteria; phylum Bacteroidota; class Bacteroidia; order Chitinophagales; family Chitinophagaceae; genus Edaphocola. The sequence goes on from MKTB01000010.1 coordinate 67,218, forward strand.
TGTTGTGCGATGAAAAACCGTCCCGGCCGTTGGATAGATCTGATGGTAGCAAGCCCTGCACTGATAGCAACGCCTGGTCTTAATTCTGATAAACTCTTTTATACTACCACACTTAGGACATTCGGTCATATTACCATAAATCAATTTATAAATCTTGTCTAAACAGGCATCATCATCCGGATATTCTTCTTGAAATTTCTTGATGGTATATTTATTCATAATTAAGCATTTAAAATAAGATTGCAGGGAAGTATAAAATGTTGGAGGAACTAATGTTATAAATTTATTAAAAAGCACCTAAACTAATAACAGCTGTTTGTGATTAAAAATTATACTTAGAATAAAAGAATCCAATACTTCTTCCAACAGGTAAGTACTATCTCCATTTGCTCCAACACCGGGTAAATAATTGAGACAAGTTTTGTAAACAAATCCACAAAATCTGCGCAAATGTTCTGAGGGGATAAATGCCAAAATCTTTTTATTATCCCTATCACATATGTATGAAAAGTCAATAACTTTAACTTTATAACTTAAAAAGAAAAACAATGAAAAAATTAGTTGTAACCTGTGCCTGCGCTGCCTTATTAGCTGCCTGCAATAATGGAAACGAAAAAAATGCTTCTGAAGCGCCACTTGCTACACAATCGACAGTAGCACCTGCTTCCAATATCGTAAAAAGCAGGGCCATCGGAACAGATGGCACTGCTGTAGAGATGAGCTTTGACAATAATAAAAACGAGGCAAGTATAGACTTCAAAGGAGAAAAGCTTGTGTTGCAAGGACAAAAGCCGGCTTCCGGTATTTGGTACAAGAACGATCATTACGAACTCAGGGGAAAAGGCGAAGAACTGGAGCTCACAAAAGATGGTCAGTCCGTATTTAAATCTTCGCGCTCCATCATGTATGGAGAGCGGCCTCTGTTCATTGCGGCAAAAACAGAACCCTGTGATGCCGGGGCAATGAAAAAAGATTGTATGAAGGTAAAGTACAGTGCAGACAATCCTGAGTGGGAATTCTTCTACGATAATATTGAAGGATTTACTTACGAGCCGGGGAATGAATATGAATTGATCGTCAATGTCGAGAAAGTAGATAATCCACCGGCAGATGCTTCAAACATAAAATATACTTTGGTAAAAGAAGTATCAAAGATTAAAAAGTAAATAAAGGAAACAGCAGAAACATCATTTACTTTTCATTTTCCAGCAATTTAATTATAGTAGACTTCAAAGCCACAATAAAATAAAGCCATGATACTTTTGTCTCCTGGCTTTATTTTACATGTTTCGATAAGCAACATTTAGTTTTATCATAGGGTCAATTTCCTCTTCAAGACCAGATATTATTCATCTCTTTGATTGATTACAACCAAAGATTGCGCCAATCACACGAAACTGAAATTACCATTTTACTTTTTCATTTTTTAATCAAAGCATTCATCGTCTGGTAGGAAGTAGTGCCATAAGGATGATATTGCCAATGAAATTTTTAAATGATTGTTTTGGTATTCGCGAATCTCGCAAGCTCGATTTCTTCATAGCTGATGATCTCTGCCTGATCGTCCAGCTCCAGGCTTGCCGATTGAAGATGATTACTGTAGGTATACCGTGTCAGTTCATCTGCAAAATCTTCTTCATCAGGCTGGCTCTCATATAAAAGTTACTCATATATGGCAATCCTGCCAGTACTTGTCCCCAAAGCAGTTGGTGGATCATCACTTATCCCTACCATCGGTTGGGACAGCCATGAACGGTCTGCCGTTCTATGGTCAAAGCGCTTGCACTAGCAAATTTATGATACAATTCAAAACTTCGATGTATACAAAGGAAGTGTCTAAAAAGGTAGATGAATCGCCTGAAAATCGAAAATTTGAAAACCCTCTTTTTAGGACGGTAAGAGTAAAAATGTTAAACCAAGAGGTAATATAAAGTAAGTACTACCTCTTGGCAAGGCTGCTTAAAACAAGCTACTGAATCTCTACTTTAGTGGCTTCATTAAAGCCTCTACTTTCTTTTGTAATGTTAATGATGCGGTATCTCCCGGATTATTAACCAATTCCTGGTTAATATAATTTAACATTCTAGTTAATTCGAAGGCATTATCACTCCTCTCCTCCTCATTATTATTATTTTCTTTACTATACAATGTAAAATGAGCAAGCGCCAATTTATAATTAATACCTTTAAAATTTGAATCTATATTTCTTGCTATCATATATCCTGCAGATGCGCTCATCGGATCATCTAATTTCATAAGCAGATCGCTATGAGTTATCCAAAAATTGACTTTTTCTTTAAACAGCTCTTCATGTTCATTATACTGTTGTCTCATATGCTTATCAACAAATTCTAATTCACTTTTGGATTGAGCACACTTAACTATAAGCATCATAGCATCTAAATCTAGCGGATTAGATTTTAAGTAATTTTTACTGCAAGCAAAACAATCTTGCATATCTTCTTTCTGATATTGATCCTCACATAATGAAATATTCTGTGCCTGTAAACCACAAGAACTCATTAACAACCATATTGATAAAAAATATTTATTGTTTATAATCATAAGTTTTTATTATTGAAAAATTATCGCCCTGAACTTGGATTAAAGTTGCTTTTGTGGTAGATTCATTAGGGCTTGAAAAATAAGAATTTGAGACATTTAGTTGACCTTTATTGAGAATATTTACTTGCTCATCTGATGTATAAACAAACTTCAATTGCTGATAAAAGCTATAATAAGGGTTTTTGTTATTATTGTTTCTATCAGAAATCCATCTCTTAACATCATTAATTGAACTATTCAATTTAACTTCAAAATGGGCTTTTTCAATTTTTTCAACCATTGGATTTACAATAATTTCAACGGGCACTGGCAGCAAGGTGAGAGGTGAGCCACCCTTAGCAACTTCTCCCAAAGAATATGCATCAGCAAATATCCCAAGAAATTCTCCAAATATTTTTGCTTTGCTCCATTTCGTAGCATTTGGAGTCATATAGTTACTAAAAGGATCCTGCCATTCAGATAGTCTGGTTGTCCATTTTCCTCTTGAAGAAGCACCCCCTTGGTCTATAAATAAGTCTTTCCCCAATAGAGTTCTGGTATAAGTATCCTTATACATACGTGGCGATTGTCGTACTTTTCCAAAATTATCGACCTTTATCCCACTTGCCTTATTTCTCTCCATAATACTTTTTACTTTGAACTCTGTATATGCATCAAAAGTGTAAACAGCAGCATCTTTGGCCATATTTCTTATTGGTCCAAAATAATAGTTATTTGAGGGCTCTATTGTTTCGCCATTTGAAAGTCCGTATACTGTTCCCTCTCCATTATTAAAGGCAATACGTTCATAAATATTACCAGTAAAATCAAACCCATCAGACAGAGGAAAATTTCTTATAGCCTGTTCATATGTTTGTGCACCATTTACCCATGTTAAATTTCGTTTATTCTCACTAGCGCTAAAAGACTCTAACCATAAACCTGGTTTTTCACCACTCATACCACTCGGATCATTATATACGATAGGGTTATTAAAAGAATAATTATAAGGACTCATCCCCGCATACTCACTCTCCAAAGGATCACTGGCACTCCATCTACACAACCAGGGAATATAATAACGCGCTCCATGGTAATACAGTCCACTTTCCTCATCCCTTTCTTTACCCGTATAGCGATACCGTTTAGCAGTAGCTTTAATCAAAGCATTCATCGCCTGGTAGGAAGTAGTACCATAAGGATGATACTCTTCATAGCTAATGATCTCTGCCTGATCGTCCAGTTCCAGGCTTGCCGACTGTAAATGATTACTGTAGATATACCGTGTCAGTTCATCTGCAAAATCTTCTTCATCAGGCTGACTTTCATATAAGAGCTGCTCATACATGGCTATTCTGCCTGTATCATCACTTATATGAACGGTCTGCCGTTCTATGGTCAAAGCGCCTGCACTGTCAAATTTACGATACAATTCAAAACTACCCAAATAGATACGCTCTTCATATATACTGTCTTTATCCACGTATTTTCTAAGCCGCTGTCCGCCGCTGTACTGGTAATAGCCCTTCATAGTCCCCTTCTCTATCCGGTCCAGTTCATTGCTCCGGCTCCAGTTCATGATATCCAGCTGCGGCATTTCCGTCATATTGCCCCTTACATCATGAGTATAAACATAAGTATCGGCACCAACTGTTGTACTTAATAAACGGTTACTGACCGTGTCAATGTTGTAGGTGCGGGTATATTCCCCGGCATAAGCCATATGCCTTAATTCCAGCAGATTACCCACATTATCATACTTATATTTTTGGGTGTACTCCTGCACGGCACTACCATCCCCTTTATGGCTCGTCTTCCAGGCGGCATCGTTCCAGTTATCTGTTGCACCAAAGGTGGCTGTACCCAGCAACTCCCTGCCACTGGCCTCGATAAGGCGGTATAAAGCATCATAAGTAAACAGTTGCGTAGGGCTTACGACACTGTTATTAAAAAATAAGGTTTGCTGCGCCTCATCCTGTACCTGGGTGATATTACCTACCGGGTCGTACCAGTAATGTAAGTCCTGCAATATTTCATTTGTATTTAGCTTTACGGTAAGCAATCTCTTTAAGCGGAAGGTCAATACATCATAAGTATAGCTGGTCTTGGTATTATTGCCATACCAGATGGCCTGTCTTTGTCCTTTAGCATCATAATGCAGGTCCTGCAGATAGGTAATACTATTCAGCTTTACGGTCTTCAGTACACCGCCTTTATCATAAAAATACTCATTTACATTGCCTCCGGGATCGGTAGCTACCACAGGGCGGTTCAGCGCATCGTATTCCGTACTGCTGGTAAACACTTCGGCATTCAGCACCGGACTGCCCGCCCAGTCTACATCGGTCAGCATGGGGTTTTCAAGCAACTGCACATTACTTTGTAAAGGATTCCCTTTGAAGTCATACTTTTTCACCCATTGCTTTCCAGCTCCGTCAAAGGTCTGGAATACCTGCCCTCTTAAGTTCCTGCCTTTATCGTCCGACTCGCCTTCTCCGTATACATAGAGGGCCAATATGCTGCCCTCTGTAATACTTTGCAGCGGCCGCCTCAATTCATCATACAGGATGCGGGTCAGCTTATCTTCCGCATCCCAGGCACACAAAGGCTGCCCGGCTACATCTAAAAAGGTATACTGCGTACCAGTGTCTACACTTACCTGCCGGCAAGGGGCCTGCAGCATATTATAACGATAAGCAAGGCAGATCACAGGATTGTTCAATAAAGCATTCCGGCCATCTACCACCGCCATACGATTGCCTTGTATATCCAGCACCTCATACCCTTCGACAGTGCTCAGGGTGACATCTGTTAGCGGATTCAGGTATTGTATAGTATAAAACCCTCTGCCCAAAGTATCCGTGTGTACCCTTGTCGGAGTATTGGCATGAACAGCAGCTTTTTCAGCGGCATCCTGCTCTTCCGGGCCCATATCCCCGTTTTCCCGTTCCCAATACCAGGCACTGTTCAGTACGGTATCATTATTATCCCAAAGCCATTGCTCCCAGGCCGTCCACTGGTTATGGGTATAAGTACCATCCGGCAGGCTGGTTTTATAATTCCGGCCCAGCGCATCATAATACAATTTGGGAGATACACCCTGCATGGCGGCCTGCTCGGCGGTATCGCAAAGATGGCTATCGCTGAAATAGGGTTCATACTGCATCACGGCATTACCCTTATTATTATAAATGGTCCTACCCGTACCAATCCATGATTTATAACCATTCGTGATCGTAGGTTCACAGGGCAACTTCTGCATGAGCTCCCGGCCCATAGCATCTGAATAGGTAAACTGCAACAGGGTTTTCACCGGATCGGTATTCAGCGGATAATGATGCTGCTCGCGGCCTATCATCGCTACCCCTAGTGGCAGACTGTCGAGGTCATACACACAACGCCAGGTAGCCCCTTGCAGTAAAGCTGCTGCATTGGCCTCAGGATCACTCCAGAATGCTTCCTGTAATTGCTGATCGGTCAGCGAGTCGGGATCAAGACCGGAAAGGCTATCCCCCTCCTGCGGGGCGGGCAATTCCTTACCTCTTATTGCCATAGCCACCGCAAAGCCGAGTATATCATAACAAGCTTCTGATACATTATCATTCAAATCCTTCATACGCAGCGGCTGCAGCGTACGCCAGTCATACTCCAGCACCTGGGTCAGATTGGCTTTGGCATCCGATACCAGTTCCGGCAAGAGCCAGTAATCATTCCAGTATTCGATATCGGTATATTTATCCCAGGGATCTCTAAAGCGTTCCGGCGTGTAAAAATTAGTTCCCGGATTTGCATATAGGGCCACTCCCGATGGCAGCCATTGCCTGCCATCGCTGTCGATATCCACATAACCAGCCTCATCGATCATGATTGGGGTAATCCTTGCACCGAAATACTGGCTGAGCATACCGGGGGTATAAGCAAGGGTATAGCTTTCATAAGGTATAGCAAGGCTTTCTATAGTACCAGGCAGCAATTTATTATTCACTTCATTATTGTAAAACAAAGCCCGGCTCTGGCTTAACAGTCTCTTTTTGCCTGCAGCTACCGGAACATTGCTGTAATCCGTTTCTGTGGCATCCCGGAACAATGCATACAATTCCGGCACGGTATATAAAGGGCCATCCGGTGCTGTAACATTGAGTTCAAAACTCTTTTGCTGAAAAGGAATGCGCAGACGATAAAAAGCCAGGTCATTATCATCTATAGCATCATTTGTAAAAAGACTTTCGGCAGCGGTGATCTGCATCTTTGCCTGCGCTGTCTTTACTACATCTGGTAAAGAGGAAGGTATCACCTTCCGGGGATAGGCCACTGTAGCCGATTTCTGTACATTACCGTACTGGTCTGTTTCCAATACCAGCTCCTGCACGATGCGCGGATCTGATGGATCACGTTCACAGCTATAGACCACGCTTTGCTCCTGAAGGTTCATAAAAGAAGCATGCTTACAGGCTTTCCAGCCGGCCTCATCCGAAGGCAGGTCCTGTATATGCTTCACCAGGTAAGCAGTCGCGGTTACTGAATAAGGAATAGCGGCAATACTGCTGCCATCTGCTGCATATACTTCCTGTCGCAGCGCACTGCCTTTGAGTGCCCGGTAAGCTTCTCTTAATTCCTGTGCATTTAAGCCATCGGGCAGCGACACTATTTGTGTCCAGTCGTCCCAGCCGTCAAAATGAACATATTCCTGTTTAAAAGTATCGGTAAGCGATTGTGCCCTTATCCATGCCCCCGTATGGTACCAGGTCTTCGTCAGCACAGGATGCTGGTACAAGCCATCCAGTTCTTCATTGTCGCCCCTTATAGATACGGTATCTGTATCTATGGTTTCCACGTAACCGAATCCTCGAAATTCTCTTTCTTCATGATCATAATAACCATGCCGGTAGCGGTACTCCTGCGCAAAGCGGCTGCGGCTCACGAGGTCATAAGTAGTTACTTTCTGCACGCAGTGTACGGGGAAAGGTAGCCGGGTAGCCCAGCGAATGCCTTTCAGCTTGTCTTCCAGGTAATATTGTACGGAGCTTTTGTATTGCAGCCAGACGCTTTTCCCGGAGCCATTATAGTATTTCTGTAAAAGATGGGGTTTATGCCCGCCCATCAGGTCGATGTATTGCAGTGGTGCACCGGCATGATGTGGCAAAGGGGAACTCCATACCAGGCAGGCCGTACCATTGCCCAGGAAATCGACAACGGCCAGTTTGCTGTAAGCATCTGTTCCCGGCAAAGGATTAATGTCGAAACCTTCGGCAAAAGCATTGCCGGAGCGGTTGATCCAGGCGGTACATTTATTCTTCCCGGTGTAGATAAGATCCGCGGCACCTGTACCGCTGATATCGGCCAGTGCGAGGTATTGCGGGTTAAACAGTTCGGGTGCATCAAAGTAAGGAGCACCCTGCATCCCTACTTTAGCGCCAAAACGTCCATAACCCATATTAGGCCAGTAGCAGACTTCTCCATTGCGTATCCTTACCAGGTCGGTCATGCCATCACCGTTCATATCGGCGAGGAAGATACTTTGCACGGCATCTCGCAGCAATAATACCGGCCCTTTTTCTTCATCATTAAAAACGGCTGCATTACCCCCGAAGTCAAAGCCTTTTTTCCCTTCGTTTTCCCACCAGCTCCAGGCGCGGTCTTCGGTCAGTAGTACATCTGCACGACCATCGCCGTTCAGGTCCAGCATTTGGGTGAAGGGACTGTTCCAGTCTATATTGACCCGGTCTTTAAAAGCGCGGAAGGGCAGCCATTTGTTTTCATATTGTGTAAAAGCATCCTGCCCATCCAATTCCCAAAATCCTTTGGCAACGGCACTGTCTACCACCTGTCTTCTCCCATCTCCGTCGAGGTCCTGCCACTGCAGTTGCTGGCCCATCCCGGCAAAGGAGGGCTTTTCTGCGATAAGTTTAGGTCCTGCAAAATGTCCCTTGCCCAGGTTGTTTTTATAAAACCAGCCCTTACCCTGCTCTGTGAAAATACCACTGATGCCCTCCCCTTCGAAGTCCATCCACTGATAAGGGCCGCTGAGTCCCTGCGTAGCTCCGCTAAAGTTTTCTTCCGTCACTTTAGTGATCCTTGTGTTCCAGTTTAGTTTGCTGTATTTCAGCTTCATGGCCGGCAGGGAACGGGAACTATAGCTTCCTGATCCTTCCAGCCGGTAAGCGCTCATCCGGGCCTGTATGATGTAATCGGTCTCTACTGCTGCTGTTGCTGCATCTGCTTCGTATTGCAGGTCGAGACTTCTGACCAGGGTGGGATTACCTGCATTGAGTTCCTCAAAATGATGGAACATCAATACACTGTGGCACTTCCTGTAGGTACGGATCTCGAAACCTGCATGGAAGTCGGAAAAAGCATCCTGGCGGAAGGCCCAGGGCCCTTGTTCGGTATAGCTTTGCTGGCCATGTTCTCCATAATCCAGCACGGCTTCAAACAACCATTCGGTATCGGGCAGTTCCGGGAACAGCACATCGCTTTCACCGGGTTTGATGAAATACGGGGTACGGTTGCCATAATACACCCTTTTCAGGTAGGTATTGGCAATAGCCTGCAGGCCGTTTTTGCGGTTCTTCTCATAGATCACATCGGGCACCGCTGCGGTATCTTCTGCTTTATATTCATATAGCTGCACATTGCCTTTATGGTCGATGGTTATATCGGGCAACCATTTAAAAATACGATGTGCCTGTTCCGGGTCCGTTATCCGGGAAGCTACAGAGAGGCCGTAATAAGTGGTGATGTTTTCTTTTGTCGTCACGCGCCACCAGCCTTCGGGATCGTTGTCCCGGGTGATGAACTCTATACGGGCAAACAGGCCTTCGATACGCGGCCGGTATCTTTTAATGGTATAACCGTTTTTATGGAGTATTACACGCTGACCGGATGCCACATCCAATACAGGTATCAGGTCTTCTGCACCTGCGAGCAGGAAAATATCACTTTCCTGCGCATCATCATAAAGAGGTAGCTTGCGGTCTGTTTTTCTCTGGATAGCGGGTAGCGAAAGCCCCCAGCCCAGCCCGAACTCGCTATTGCCGCTACCGCTGTTATAGCTCACGGACAAAGCAGGGGTAAAGCCGCCACGCCCGGGTGTAAGCGGTAGCGGGATGCTTAATCCCGCTGTTCCGTTTACTGCATTGACGCTAAACTTTTCATCTATTCCTTTGATCGCACCACCGCCTTTGGGCATACTGACAGAGGGTGCCGCACTTTTATAATAAGGGCTGTCTTCACTGCCGCTGTTTTGTTGCGGCTGCATACTATATTGAGACAAGGCATAAGGAGCGGCTTGCTGTCCTTTTCCTCCGGGTTGGTTTTGCTGTTGATCTGCCATAAGGTTGTTCTATTACAGGTTCAATAATCTTTTTATCCAAGCTTATAATTTAAGATGAAGTACAGGTCTGTAAGCTCCTCTTCCATAATAGCTACCGGTGTACCGCTCACATCTTTATACAGGATAAAGCTGAAGGCCTCTTCGGTATCCTCAGGAGCAAGATTGATATTTACAGCAATATCATTATCCAGCTCAATAACGGTATTTTCCATCAGGAGTTTGTACACGCCAGCTTGTTTTGGCCTCAGTTTGAAGTTAACCGAACTGATCCGGATCTCTTTGTCTTTGGCATATTGCGGGAACATGCTGCGCTTCAACAGGAGGTTCATTTCCCTTCCTGCCGCTGCAGTCGCCGGAAGGTCTACGAGCTTACTGAAGCCTGTATACCATTCATTACTGAACTCGTGCCTTAGGCTGAAATATCTTGGCAACATAATACCGGTAGACAATGAACTCAGCTGCGCATTTAAGGCTGCAACGGTCGGGCTTATTTTAGCATCGCTGTTTCTAGCAGTATAGTTAACATGAATGATCACGTCGCTGATACCCTCATAATCCAGCTGGCGCAGTCCGGCATCTTCCATCATGTTCAAACGCCAGGAGGAAATCACGCCTGCGTTTTCAAAAGGCATATATCGTTCATCGCGGAAGTTCAGTTCAAACATACCGGCATCGTTCTGCCCGGTGCTGGTAGCGATCGCATTGCTGGCTATCTTCATGGTTTCCCCGGCATCAGAAGCTAAAGCGGTCTTCATGATTGTATTTGAAGTCATCTGCAATGTAGCGGCAATTGTTGTGTAAGGTCCGGCCACACAAGGGATACTGATGGAAACTGATTTTATTTTTCTCAGGTAGTGTCCCGGGAAATCAAGGTCAAACCAGATCTTATCGAGATTGAATATGCAGGATCCGTTTTTCTTCAGGCTGAGTAAGGCTGCAGGATCAATCATTGCGAGGGAGAAGCTTTTGCTTAATTCCAGTTCTCTGCGATTGCTGTCTATATAGCCGGACTCCATTTTACGTAAATCAAACTGCAGTTTATCTCCGCTCAATAATCCTTTGCGCAAGCTATCCCAGTAGCCAAACTTGATAAAGCCTCCTATCGGGGCCTGTACGGCAGGCAGTTCATTATTGAAGCACTCTTCTGTACGTTTAGCTAGGTCATAGGCTAACTGGTAGCTCTGGAAATAAGTAGCCGCTACCTGGCTGCTCATCCAGGAGTAAAGTTCTTTATTGGTAAACTTACTCCGCATATAGTTATCCGTTTCGGTGGTCTGTTCTACTTGCAATTCCTGGTTGGATAATTCTTTACGGGCAATATCCAGCCTGATCTCTGCGGCCAGCAGCTGGCGGTCTACCTGCTCCAGGTCTTTAGCAGCAGTATCTGCCTGGAAGGTCCAGTCATCTCTCCGGCGTTCATAGCCACCAAGAGTAGCTGCCATTGAACCTTTTGCATTATTGATCACAGAGGCAACTGTCAATCCAGCATTAATAGCGTTTGTAGCACGAGATAACTGATCCCCACCAAAGCTTGCGCCTATTGCCATCGGCCCCTGCCCATGAAATTGTGGTATGAGTGCTAGTGCGCTAATCGTTCCAAACATTCCTGACTGAATAGCCTGAAGCACCAATCCTGTCTGAATGGATTGTAGGTGTTTTTGTTCACTAGGGTTCATAAAGGCGCGCGAGGTGTAGTACTGGTGCCTGATCTCTATACTTTCTTTGGTCAGTCTTAAAGCCTCCAGGTTTTCCTCTGCTTCACGCACCTGCTGTTCGCGGATAGCGCGGATACGCTCAAGCATTTTGAGTTCATGACCGGAACGTAATAATGCCAGTTCTTCTCCGTCCTTTTTCTCCAGTGCGCTTAATAAAGCACCTCCCAAAACTTTCACGTCATTACAGACTTCATTGGCTTTTTGTAACATATAGGCAAAACGATAGTGTGGCAAGGTTGCTATAGAAACGGAGTTCAATACGCTATTAATGTCTATCCCCATAGCCGTAGCCCTTACCAGCAATGCCGGATCGATCGGCGGTTCAAATAAAGGCAGCTGGCGCACTGTACCTTCAATATTCATGCAGTTGCGTATTTTAAATAAACGATCGGCCAATGTATCCCAGTAGCTCATCAGTTTATCATTCTTGGGCAGGCAGAAGTAGAACATCTTCCCGTAGATTGGCGCACCGGTACTGGTGGTGCCGGTAGGTGTCGCAGTATTGGGTGAGAAGAATGCTTCTATATTGACCATTGCATTAGATAAGGCATCTAATCCGCCGCCGGTGCTCAATTCATTAAAGGTCATTGAGACTGTTTTTGCCCTTGGAGGTATTTCTTTAGGTCGCTCTCCCAGCAAGTTGTTGGCCAGGATATAAAGCTGGGTGGCTTCATTGATGGATTCTATGGTATCTCTGCGGAACAACTGATCTCCCCATGCGATGAGGTTATCCAGGTATTTCATCAATACATTTTTCATATAGGCCAAAACACGCATCCTGGCTATAAGGTGGGGATTAAAAGGGTTTTGCTCCCATTGGGTCACCTGTGCTACTGCTGCACCTACCCCGTTATTAATCGCCGTAAGCAAATCTGTAAGGGTTTGTACCTGCGGTGTTGCTATCTCATAGAAAGGATAGAACTTCCAGAACCTTTCAATACCTACGCTATAGGCACCATTTGCATTGGTATTGCTGGTAGGATCGAAAATGTAATGGTACCATTTCTGGGCCTGCTCAAATTGCTGGTTATCGCTCAATCTCTGGGCAATCAGCATAGGGGTATGGAAGAATATCTCCCAGTTGTAGATGCTGTAGGCATCCCCGGCTTTGAACTGTACATTATTCTGTGGATAGGCCTTCAATACAAGGGGCGTAGGTTTATAATTCCCTTCGAAATTCATGGTATTGATCTGGCGTTGATTTTCTATACGCAGCAGACCGGGAATGCCGTCCTTATTCAGCGCTTTAATAAATCCATATATCTGCGGATGATAGAAGGTATGGAAACGATACCCACCAGTCAGGAGCAGACCTGCTAAAGCATTGCCTGAAAGAGAATATGAAGGACTGCTTACGCTCCCCGACAAGGAGGACATGGCGGCAGTTGGTGCCGCTCCGGTATAGGCTACTGCGGTATACTCCGCTACCTTACCAAATGAAATAGAAGCCGTCTTGCTAATGTCGGTCGTTACCAGGTTCAGGTCTTCCCACCTGGCGAAATAAGTATTTTTATCATCGTCAAACAGGAACTCGCTCAACATCGGGTTATGGAAATGATAATGGGGATCTCCGTTGATGCTTGCCCTGGCAGCTACACTAAACGGTCCGTTATTCGTAGCATCTAAAATCGAGTTATTATTTCCCCTGACTATACCGGGATTGTTTTCTACTTTGAAGGTAGAGAAACTAAAATACTGGTTGGGCACTGTACTCGTGGGACTAAAGCTCGTATTATCCCTGCGGAGTTTGCCATCTCCAAAGGGGTCTTCCACAAATTTCATTCTGTTTAAACGGGTACCCGTAGGTGATAACAACTGGTAGCCTTTTTCTCCATCTCTCAGGACATAAGGATCTTTACTGTTGTCTCCACGCCAAAAGAAGGAGTGAATACCTGTAGCCGTTTCATCAAGGCCCGGGGAGAACATGATACTAAAGTTGATCCCGGCGCTTTCATTCCCTGTATTTTCAAAAGTATGGAAGAAATATACCCTATTCCGGAACAGCTCATCCATTTTAATATCTCCCCTGTTATTGAGCCAGGACATGATTTTCTGTGCATTAACAGTATTGCTGTAAGAGTTTAATCCAATCTGGTTCAGTACGACTTTTGAAAGATCAAAAGTCATGGTATCTTTAGACATTTCTGAAGCAAGCCATTTATGATCTTTATATTGGCTCCAGTTAAGCGTAATGTCTATATTACTAAAAGCATCAGAAATATCAGCCGGTGCAATCCTTACTGTATTATAATCTCTCATCCCCGGCTTATTGTCAATAATGTCTAACCATTCTGATAAGCCTGTAGAAAACTTCATGTCTTTCTTCTTATCTGCAATAGCCTCATCACTAAGCCGTTTAAATCTAAATGTCAGCCAGAACAAATATAATTTACGGTTCCAGATCACGGGTATCACGTGATCGCTTTTAATATCTGCATTTACTTTCTCCCAAGGAGTCCATTCTTTATTTTCAAGGATACGGTAAAAATAACGGTGTGGCAGTACCGAGGTGCGTGCAATCACGTGCGTACGATCTATAATCACTTTACCGCTGCTGTCTTTTTCAATCTGGTGATAAGCGGATACAGGGTCCAGGCGGCCCACTTCTTCTACCTGCTCCAGGTAGGCACGGAATGCATCTTCTACTTTATCATCTTTTACCTCATCCTGCAACAACTGGGTTTCCAGTTCACGGAAGAATGGGGTTTTATTATCTCTCAGCTCTGGCTCTATCCAGTTTTCGGGATACAGGAATATCTTACGGTTGGCTTCCCATACGCGGTACCATTTGCGCCAGCTCCGCCATTGTGCAATCAGGTCCGGGCGGATACTGATATGATTGGTAGGGATACCATTAACGTTTTCCAGGTTCAATATTGTACGGTCCATGTATAACTGCACACTACTGATCCCTTGCTTAATCCTTGAGGTCTTCATGCAGGGCTGCATTTCAACATCTATCAGGTAATAGGCAAATAACCCGTTTTCATTGGTCCAGCGCATCTGGCTGGCTACCGGGTCACCTGCATCGGGCCGCACTACAAGGTAGGCCACCATCGCCAGGCGCTGCCGCTCTCTCAGGGTATCTTGTAAGGGTTTAGCCACTTTGCTCCATTCCACATCAGAGTGTTTAGACTTGGCTGCTTTCCTGATATTGCCGGAATCAACCATTTGCACATCTGTCTCCAGGGCATTATAAGTCAAAGCGGTTGTGAGGCCAATCCTTGTAACGGAACTCATCAGTTCAAACAATTGTAATAGCAGGGCTCCTTTCCTGAAATCGTTATTAGCTGTAATATCAGAATAGCTTGTATTCAATTTACCCGTAGTGCTATTATTCCCGGTCAGGAACTCCAGGTCTTCTGTTGTCCATTCTGTTCTTTGTAAAACCAATTGCTGCCAGGTAGCTTTTGAGGAAGTCCCTACAGAAGCGCTCAGGATGTCCAGGTATTCGCTCTCCCGCAGATTGTATATACCTTTTACTTTTATCCAGTCGTTGAGGCGGAACAATCCTGAAGCCTGTGCCCATGTGGTAGTAGGTGTGGTAATCGGGAGTTGATCTATAGCAATAACATCCAGGATTGCGGCATTGTCTATAAAGAATTCCAGTTCTGCAACCGAAAGTTTATAACGATTACTCAGGTAAGCCATTTTATGGATACGCCGATAGGCCTTATATAATTCAGAGAAATTGTATATATCAATAGCCCCATTCTCTTTAATTGGTAGAGGGGTGAATGGATCAGGGCCTGTTGATGGTGGTGGCAACACGGCATTGATAAATTCTGTGCGGATCAGCGCATCGATCAAAGGCGTATCGGGAGGTACTAATGTAGTGGTAATATTGATCACATATTTGATCACATGAAAAGCGATATCGTTCTGCCAGGCAAATTCTGTACTGAATTTTTGCATACAGACATTGTATAAGGCATTCTTAAGATCTTCTGAGACCAATGTACTGCTTTCATTTGCCGTAACCAGTTTTTTAAGTTCTGCACGCAGGGATTCATAAAACAACTGTATATCCGAGTTCTGCGGGATGAAGACACCTTCTTCATCCTGGTTGGCTACCAGGTAATCCATCTCTGGAAGCGTAAATAAGAGGGATTTACTCCGCTCAATAAATGTCTTTTTTGTACTGAGTATATCCAGCAGATCAGCAGGAGTAGCTGCAATAAGATCAGGCCCCTGGGTTTCTGATAAGTTGAGTAAACGCAGCAGCTCTTTTATAGACAAACCTGTTCCTTTGGCCAGTTGCACCAGGCCATACACGCGGCTCAATATATTTAAACCTGTTACTGCCGGTATAGCCGAGGCTTTATTAATGCCCAGGAAATTCAGCAGCATAAAGAATTCTTCTTCTTTAATATTGAAAGCGGCAACTATAGTACCGGAGCGCTCCTGGTAGGTGCCGGAGATCGCATCGGGATTATTGAAATAGGTCTCCGGGGGATTAACCAGCGCTTTGTTTTGAAACAGGGTATCATAAACTGAAGGCAGGTCGTTTTGACTATCGTTGCTGTAATTAATATACGTATGTGTGTTGATACGTTTTAAGAAGGCACTCAGCTTTTCGGGACTGGTTTTCCATTCTGAGCAGAGCTGATGCAATGTAGCAACGCGGATAAAATCGGCTACATTAAGGGAGGTAACATTTAATGCTTCCAGTACAATATCAAGCTGGTAAATGCTCCAGCCCGACGCTCTTTTCAGCCTTAAAAAGCGATACCATCGGTTAAAGATTTCAGGTACGGTCAAGCCTCCGGGAGTAAATTCAAGGATGAGCTCATTAAGCTGGCAAGAAGCGGGATTATTGGCATTAGTAGATTTGATCTTTAAGGGGCGCACACCGGAAGATATTTCCTTATTAAGAAAATCTGTATTTAATAATTCCAAGAGTTCTTTATAGGTAATTCCCGCACGTTTCAATATATTATTCAGTCCCTTTTCTCCGTGATTCTGCGGAGTGGTATTACCATTCAGCAGTAAGCCGGTCCAGGCGGCAACAGCCAGGCCACTATAGCCATAGTACTGCTGATCGTCAGTCGGCAAAGCTGCATTGGCATTCTTTGTAATAATATCGGCTTCGTTCCTGGATAAATGTAAACCCTCTGCCATCGCATTGTATTCGTTGATACTGGGAACGCTGCTCATACCGGTGTAATCCTTTACCGGCTTGAATTTCATCATGAGTTCATAGCGCTTGTAACCCAGATGTGACAAATAGGTACGGGACTCCTCTAATGGCAGATTAAAAGGAAGTTTGTTATCAAAAACTGCTGCACTCAGGATAGTATTATACACCTGCTCATAGGTATTAGCCGATACGTATGCTCCGGCATTGTTTTTATACGTATGTTCCGGGTAGGCTTCCAGTTCCAGGCTGGTACCGCTGGTCTGGTAAGATTTAAATTCTGATGGCATAGCGATGCCATTAGCTTTCAGTATTGCCAGCTCCAAGAGTTCGTTTACCAGGTCTATGTAAGGGATAACTGTATTTGTATTTTTACAGGTCAGATCGATATGGATCAGATCGGGCCTTCTCCTGATCAGTTCATTATATACGGTTGGTGGTGTAGTAGCCAGTTTGCTCTTAATAAAATTAAGGATATCGGTATAATAAGCGGCCGGGCTATACATAGAGGTACACTCGGAGCAGCTACAGAGATCAAGGCTGCCAAAAAGTGTTTCCAGGTCCGGGTTCACAGAAGGCCCGGGACTGGGATTCCAGAGTTCCAAAGCATATTCAGGAAAAACTGCACCCGGTGTATTAACAGCGCCGTCTACCCAGGCTTTGGTTTCGGCAACTACTAAGCTGGTAGCGCCCGCATTGGCATGAATGGCTTCCAGTCCTTCTGTAGTTAAAGTAGTTGCAAATCCGGCATAGGTAGCCACAAAAGTTTCTGAGGACATCTCTGCAATGTCAGAAGAGGATCGGATCCCGTCAATAAGCATTTGCGTTACTAATTCCGGTTTTCCTGCGGCTACTTTCAGGAGGTTCTGTACGGGTTGCAGGTCATTGCGTACCGATACCGGTGTATCACCATCAAAGTTAAAATCCCAGATATTCTGAGTCCTGAGGTCCAGATCGGGATGCGCCTGGATGAAGTTGGCCGTTTCCTGCGGGTTTTCGCTGAATTCGAAAACTCCGTTTGCAAATTTATCACCCAGAATCGGGGTAGCATAGGCATCTGTAACCAGGTTATACAGCTTATTGCCATATAATTCTATCATTAATTGCCCGTCACCGGCAGCCTCTTCCATGATACTGGGTGGAATACACCACTGCTCGTGCATATTACAAACTTCTGATACCAAGCTTCGCCAATCGTCCGGTGTGTAATCTCTGGCCATGTCCCTTAAAGGGGGCCGGTTATTAATAAGTTCATTGGACATTTGTTGCTGCATGCCTGTAATAGCAATCGTTTGCAGCCCATACTGGATTCTTTCTGCCTCATCGGGACCAAACTGGTCCCGGACAGCCTGCCACATTATTTCCACAGGTTGATTAGCATATTGCAGGTTTATATCTACAAACAGCCGGGTACGGAAAGTATCTTCCTGGAAAATAGCACTGAACAGGTTCATCAAAGATGTGCCGTCTTCTGCCCGGTCATCTGTGATCCATGTTGTACGCAGGGTGTGCAGGATTTCTAATGCAGGGGCAAAGCCGCCTGTACTATTGATCAAACGATTTTGTTGTGCATTAATTACTGTTTGATTCAAGACAAAATCTTCCATTTCTGCCCATTCTTTTATCACAATATTTATTCCTTTGGAAAAGGCATAAGCGATCTCAAGTTCTATACTATATTGCTGCTGAATACGACAGCTATAGATCAATGTGATCAACAGCTCGGCACTAATATTGGTCTTCAGGAATAATGCTCTGATCGCCTGGCTGTCTGAAGGATCAATAGCTTCAAGCGTAGTATGATTCATACCAAATTGTTGCATCAGCATCATCAAACGATCCAATTCAGTATAGTACTTTTCAAAGTACTCTTTATCTTCTATGTGAAGATCAACAATAGTACAGCAATCGTCCAGTTGCAGGTCAACAGAGCGGGCCATTATGTTAAGATTAGCGTCAATAACGCATACAAAAAGCCCTTGTAGGAATTCTTCTTCTGAACAATTTACTTCAGAAACCTGTAATAGGCCTGACTGAAGTAAAGTCTTATCAATATATATTTCGTAATTGCCATAAATATTAATAACACCCTGACCGATCAGAACGGGCTCTGCAACGCCCGGTACAAAAACTGCAACAAATATATTATCATACCTGGGGAAGGCGGTGATACTATCCGGGCCCAGTGAAACGTGGCCTTTGATAACGGGAGCACAATCTTCATCAATAGCCGAGAGTTTCAAATATTGATCCTGGTCTAATGGTACAAAAAAATTATTGCCTTCCAACCTGGCATTGGTAATATTGACGGTATTTTCACCTGAGGACAATCTGCAAAAAAGTTCTGGTTTTACATCATATCCGACAAATAATTCAAAAGAACCATCATGTCTTATTGAAGCAGAACCCAGCCATTTCCCGGGCAATGCTTCACCAGATGACCCATTGGTCAGGTTAAAAATTTCAATTAAAGTGCCCTGGGCAAATTGATACAGCTCCTTATCATTGCTTTGAATCTGACCTGTGATTTTTGGCAGTGGTTTGAAATCCATGAGAAAAATATTTTATTGATTTAAGAAAAAAGATTTATTGGAAATAATGATTAATAAATATTCAAAAACAGGCATACTTTGCCTGCACAAGTGCGCACAACAAAGCACTTGCCTTATTTTACAAAAGCAAAATATTCATACCGCCGAAACACGGCATGACTACTCATTCAGCTGTTACGAAGCACAACTGGCATAAAATTTCTACACATAATTATCCATGCTTAATGAGCGGTATCATTAAGAAGCAATGGAGCACATAAAGGTTGGGATTTGATAAGAACCTATATTAATCATCAATAGGTTCAGGTAAAAAAGCAATGAGTAAAGTATTTAAATAATAGTACTCAGCGTTTTTAATAACAGAACAGATGCAGGTAGGATTTTTAGGGCGTATCGTGTTTGCAGACAGTATAGGGAATAATTTTTGTGCTGCAATCAAAGTTTCTATCTTCATCATTAAGGGCTAAATTTAAAGATTAAAAGGATAAATAAAATTACGCAATTCCAACTAAGTCACCAATAAGGGAATTCCCTATTTTCAACTCAAGTCTCCCTATAATTTTGTTAAAGCCTAAGCTATTCCTTTATAGGTAAAATAGCACAGCTACACTTGTTTATGTATGCTATTCCATAAAATTCATAACGGGAAATTGTTGAAGTTTTGTATGAACAATGATGAAAATTTTAGCACAAAAAAAAGAGATCACATTTATCTTGTTATCTCTTTAAGTAAAATTGATTTGCGGCAGGTAGAACTACTGTAATGATTAGAAAAATTCAACGAGCGGCATTTTCCTGATTACAATCAAAGCTTGTCCTGATTTCTTCTCAAAAGCCCGGAAATTAAAACAATAGCATAAGCAAACATTAACCAGGAAGCAAAAGTTTTACTATAGATTTCAGGCATATTGGGAAATATTTTTTCAAAAAACTGTATACATAATGTATCCAGTAACATACCTGGCAAAACCATAATGGCAGCAGATTTTACGCTTTCAAGATTATCTAACTTAAATCTCTTAAACACTGCAGTTGACATAAAGCCCATGGCCGGAATGAGCATAAGATACAAAACTACCATTACGAATACATTATCTACAATGAAAAAATAATGTCCGGCAACTCTAAATAATATGCTGGCAAATAACCACACCAAAAAACCAACCATAAAACTAATGAGCAGGTAATGCCTTTTGTATATTTTCATGATCAATAAATTTTAATACGTTTTAAACATAAATTCAAACAGGGATTAATATACATAATACATAGCTATTGGCATATTAATCAGAAGGGCTCAAAGGTAGGGAAATGAAATTATTTCAGGTGTCATTCACGTACAGGAGTGAAAGAAATACTTTTCAGTTCTTTAAACGTTCCAGCCTATCTAAAATGTCGCGAAGAGCCTGGCTGTACAGCACCAATTACAGGATACAATAGTTAATTTAATGCATCATATACCATAATTGTATGACTGATATGAAAAGCTAAAAATATTATGGCTGCTGTTATAAAAATCCAGCGCCTGAAAGGCAAGTTAAAATAAAATGAATTCCCTAAAAGGGAGATTCCTGCTATCCATATTGCAGGTAGGTATGCAGGTGCTGAGAAACCTACAACAGTAGTACTCCAAATGCTTTTGGGGAAATAAATTAATATACTCCAGGATACAAAATACAACAGCAATCCTGCAAGATATATAGATAAACCTATTTGCTCTCTTTTAGTGCTTATATGCAGAGGCATCAAGTATGCAATTACAAAAAGAACTAACCGTGACGCATTTTCACCATAAGTTATGAAGTCTGGAATATCTCTTAAAAATACTTCAGGCTGATAGTTTTCCGGCAGTTTGGAGCTAAAAATAATGTTCCAAATCAGTACAGGTAACATCAAAACAAAACAGTTCAAAAAATATCTTTTGAAAAGCCGTGCTATACTATTCATTTGATTCCTATTTTCTCATTCTATCAGTAAGTCCTTATCCACATCTTTTTAAAATACAATTCACTTACCCAAATCATTTATACAAAAACGCTCCCATGAGCATTCAAATATAACTACTGAATAGTCACATCATCAATTCTCTTACAATATTAAGCTAATCCGAGCCGCTTCATGGTATCTGTCCTGTACACTGCACCAATAGGAAGTTCAGCATTATGGATAATGATTATATTATTTTGAATAATCTTGATATGATTTTTGTTGATGAGGTATGATTTGTGAATGCGTATAAATTCAGTGCGGGCAGCCAATTGATCAACCATATTGAGCATGGTGCTGTAAATGATAATCTTTTGAGCAATGGTATGAATCAATAAATAGCTCTTCAAGCTCTCCACATACAAAATATCTTTTGCCAACAGGCGTATTAGTTTTCCATCGCTCTTTACAAAAAGATCTTCCGCAATTTGACCTGGCCCTTGCTGCGGCACAGGTACAGGCATTGCTTTATTTACAGCCTGCAAAAACCGCTCAAATGCTATAGGCTTAACCAGGTAATCCACTACATTAAGTTCATAACCCTGCAGGGCATATTCAGAATAGGCTGTTGTAAGAATAACTTTAGGAGGACTTTTCAACAGGCGTAAAAACTCAAGCCCGCCAATACCCGGCATTTTTATATCCAAAAAAATGAGGTCGACAACGTTGTTGCTCAGGAAAGCAAAAGCCTCCGTAGCACTGTCACATTTAGCTAACAGCTCAAGACCGGGTACCTGGAAGATATAGTGTTCTATAACCTCCTGCGCCAGGATTTCATCATCTATGATCAGACAAGTCATGGGTAAATGTTTTTAGGTAAAGGTTCACTTCAAAAATACAATTGTTGTTTGTTATCTTCAATTCGTGCTTGCCGGGATAAATAAGCTCTAGTCTTTTTGCCACATTACGTAGCCCGATTCCACTGCCCTTTTCGTTTATTTTAGGAGCACCAGAGCTATCTTCAAAATTATTGATACATTGAAAATGTAAAAGTTCCGTATTCCTCTGTTTACTCATTTTTATGGTGATGAATCCACCGCTTGGCAAGGTCTCCAGCCCATGCTTAACTGCATTTTCTACAAAGAATATGAGTAAAGCCGGTGCAATATAACCTTGCGCTGCTTCCGCTTCAATCATTATCTGAATGGCATTTTTGTCTTTTAACCGCATGGTCTCAAGATCTATATATGCCCGAAGCATCAGTAACTCTTTATCCAGGGGTACATATTCCTGTTGTGATTCATACAGCATATAGCGCAGCAGATGTGAGAGCTTTAAAATCATTTCAGGAGCTTTTGCAGATTGCTTCAGCGACATGGAATAAATGCTGTTTAATACGTTAAACAAGAAGTGAGGATTGACCTGAGATTTGAGCAGTAGCAGCTCAGATTCCAATTGCTTTTTCTCCAGCAGTTCGCTCCGCTTCCTCTCCTTAAAAAAATACTGTACCAATCTTCCCAAAGAGAACAAGAAGTGTACGGGCAGTACGGCAGAGAGTAAGACCCCCATGTAATAGCCTAATAAGCTATCGAAGGAACTGCGTAATGGAACACTAATTAAAAAATAAAAATGCTTAGTCGGTACAGGGAAAACCTCCAGCAACCATTCGCTATACCAGCCAATCCAAAAGGCAAAAAGAATGGATTGTATGGAGAGCAATAAGAAGTAAAGTGCATACTTTTTACGGATCAGGAAGCGGGGTATCAGCCAGGACGTATTGCTGTAGATCAGTACAAACCAGCTTAAGTGCATCAGCAATGCCGCCAGCAAATGCCTGCCATTCTCCAGCCTGTAAATATCATCTATGCGTGGATTGTAAACCCCATCAATAATAAACAACCATACTACCAGATTTAAAGTCCAGCGGTTGGTTAGTTTACTCCAGATTTTTTCTGCTATTTCTTTAAAGGACATTCAACAACGAATTTAATGAGAAATTGACTATTGCCATCATAATATCAAAACCATTATCTGGGTTTACGCATTGATTGCACCAAATTGGCCCTTGTTTCAGGAGCCCAGGACTGCTGTATGTCCAGATTCACTTTCAGCACTTTTATGTTGCTTTTTTTATTTTGACGGGCCAATTGTTCCCAAACCTTTACCTGATCTTTATTGAGTTTTCCCATCCAGACCGTCCAATAGATGAGCAGGTAAAAATCTGCTTTTTCTAAAGCGGTCGAAAGTTCATGACCATCGATATCCCGTAACTTTTTCATTTCTTCCTGCAATGTCGTTGTTCCTGCCTTTGGATAAATGCCTTCAGGATGCAGTGATGGAATAAAATCAAACAATACACCATTGCAATAAGTATCGGCATTCCGGTATTCAATATAGTTACCCGCACTATCAAAAACAAGTATATCGGGTAATGGCCGGGCACTGAATGTACCCAGAAAATCTTTCGCTGCGACTGTATACATATCCGTGGTATCTAAACCGTATCGCAGGGCAGTTTTCAAAATGCTGACTTTGCTTTCCACAGCAGGCTTTTTAATATGATACATTTTAAGCATTAAAGGCTTACAGGAAAGCAACATTGGGAGCGCGAAGCACAGAAAAAAAGTTCTTTTCATTATTCATTGATTTTAGGGGTTGATAAATAATGGATAAATTTCAATCTTATGAATAGAGGAGAAAGTGACTTTTATACCAACTGCCGTAAATGCTCTACAAAATTTATAAAAATCAGTTTGGTCGTGATTTATACCTGTTTGTTCGGTCAATAGCCCTGTTCGTATAATTCTGCGAAAACGCATGATAAAATTTACGGTCTTTGTATTCATCTTTAAACAACTGAATAATGAAGAAAATAACAATGATTGTATTCCTTACGGCATGTATAGGCACAGCATCTGCGCAAACCAGTAAAGGTGGCTTCCCGTTAACGAAAAAGTTGCAGATGGAGCAAGCATCGCTATCTGTTCACAACTATCCATTGCCGGACTGGGAGCAAAAGCAGGCATCCAGAAAGGCTAAGCTCGAAAGAGGTGTGGCCGGCCCCGAAATAGTGGGGTTGTTTACTGCCACGGATATTCGTTTTCCGGAGTCCGGGACATTTACCTATTTAGCAGACGGGCAAACCATCTGGAGGACAAAGATTCAAATAGACGGTGCACCTGCTATAGGTCTGTACTACGATGATTTTCGTCTTCCCAAAGGTGTAAGCTATTATATATCCAATAACAGCGGCAGCCACCAATTGGGTGCCTATACGAGTGCAAACGGTCAATCAGGCGTTTTTGCGCATGAGCCGGTACAGGGTGCTGAAGCTAACCTGGAACTCAATATACCGGCAGGCGTAGCTATAGAAGATATTAAGCTGCATATTAACCGGGCACTGGTTTATTTTGCCTCCGTTAGCTACCTGGATAAATATAAAAATAACGGTTTAGGGGAAACACGAACATCGATCACCGGACAACCGGATTCTTTAGAATTAGAAGGCTCTTCTTCCACCTGCCAGATAAATGCAGTCTGTCCTTTGGGTGCAGGTTATGAGATCCAGCGAAAAGCAACCGTACAGTTGATCATCGCTTACGACAACGAATTTGCAGAAGTAGGTGGTTGCTCTGCAACACTCATTAACAATACCGGAAACTCAGCAGGAAATTGCACCCCCTACATTCTAACAGCAACACATTGCGAAGGGAAAAACTTCAATAACTCCGATGCACTTCCTTATGAGCTGATGCTGGTACGGTTCAATTTTGAAAATGAAGATTGTAGCGGCAGTACAAATGCTACGGTCAATACCCTATCAGGAGTAACACTTAAAGCAAGGGCGGATTATTCTAATACGAATGTGATAAAGGGCGATTTTATGCTCCTTTCCCTTAAAGAGTCCATTCCTGATGATTGGGATGCTTATTTGTCTGGTTGGAATCGTGCAGACAGCCTTCCCTTACAACTCAATTCCCCTAAAAAATACATCGGCTTTCATCACCCGGCCGGTGATGTAAAAAAAGTATCGGTCAGTCGCAGCATCAATCCCAATGGCTATGCATTTGACCCGTCATTTGCGGGTACACATTGGGATCTTAATATAGATTCAGGAGGTGTAGAAGGAGGTTCTTCTGGTAGCGGGCTATTTGATGCAGACGGGTATGTTGTAGGCATTGCATCTGTAGCGGATGCGCCCAGACCTGGTTGTAATATCAATTCAAATGGTGACCCGGCATTCTTTTTTACCAATGTTTCCTACAGCAAATTCAGTTATGCCTGGAACTATGCAGTAGATGGAAACAGCGATTTCAGAAAACTGAAGCCTTGGTTAGACCCGATAAACACGGGCGCTGTAACGCTAAATCCTGCAAAATCCAATTGCGAGGCTGCGCCAACCAACATAGAAGTAATCAATAAAAATGAGTTACATGATGCACTGCTTATATATCCTAATCCTTCCTCATCGGGAAAATTCACAGCTAGTGTCAATTTCACAAATCCCAGGGATTTACAGGTGGACATTATAGACATTTCGGGAGCCAGGGTTTCCTGTTATACCTTCAAGAAGTTAAAACAGGAAAAAATAACCTTAGATATGAGTCATTTACCGGAAGGAGTTTACGTAGCCAGGTTCAGGTCGCAGCAGGAGTCTGTTTCAAAAAAGCTGATCATTCGTAAATAAGTTGCGTCAACAGAATATTTTATTGAAAAGAAAAAACTGGGGCATCAATATGCTCTTATAAGACAACTATATGCTGTCATTGTAATCAATATTATAAATGCTGAAGAAATAATTAGAGCGCTGTTTTCACAGCGCTCTATCTAATTGTATTATATGCTGCTTGGTGTTATTCCTGCCCTGCTGTTCGATAGGTTAGCAAAGCGCATCTCGAACAATCGATAACCCGGGATTTAAAATCCCTTTATTAGCTGTTCCGGATACCCAATTCAAAGCAGCAAGGTCTATCAAATTCTTGCTTTTAAGACTTGCTAAACTTTATGCTTAATAATGCCAACTCCACAACTTTTTACATTGATCCTATTGATCACCAATTGAGAACTCATCGATTCTTATGCACAAAAAAAGAGACAACAAATATGTTGTCTCTTTTGCGGAGTAGCGAGGGCTGGAATCGAACCAACGACCTTCGGGTTATGAGCCCGACGAGCTACCGCTGCTCTACCTCGCGCTGTATTGGATTGCAAAGGTAAGCGCCTTTTTTTGTTCTACCAAATTATTTTATAATTAATTGAAATTCAAACTAAAATGGACTTCTAAAAGAAGCCCATTTCAAACAATGCAAATACCAGGTCTATATACTTATCTTATCAAAGTAAGGTCTCCTTTAAACACTTTAGGAGATCCATCCCTTAAAGACAATCTTATTTCATAAAAGTAAATACCCTGCGCCGCAGGAAGGCCTTTCACCGTGCCATCCCAGCCCTTCACGGCATCCTGTGACTCAAAAACCAATTGCCCCCAACGGTTAAAGATCCGGAAACTATGTACACCCTGAAAACCCATATTCTTTACTGCAAAGAAATCATTACGTCCATCGCCGTTAGGCGTAAAGGCATTGGGCAAAGCAAGGATTTCATTGATATCAATAAACACTTCAGCAGTATCACTACAGGAAAAGCTGTTATAGCCCACTACAGTGTACTTCACAGGGCCTGTGGGAGCTGCGACCGGGTTTGCAATACCCGGATGGTCCAGGCCTTCGAAAGGCGACCATTCATAGTACTCTGCTCCACTCGCCTGCAGCTGCACCGACTCCCGGGACCTGATCAGTACCGAAGCCGGACTTACACTAAGCACCGGAACCGGATAACGCATTACGGTAACCGTATCCGATCCTTTACAAGCGCTTACACGGTCTGTTGCTGTGAGCACAAATCTGGTGGTTTCCCGGATAGCGCCCTTCGTAAAACTGGTATCGGGACGCTCCAGGAACGCAGCAGGACTCCAGCTATAATCATAAGCACCGGCATAAAGCATTTTGGCCTGTAAAAGAAAAGTATCCACGCACAAACCCATATCCTGCAAGGGAGGACTGATCACAACGGGCTTATCAATCAGCAGGCTCCGGGTCACCGCCTGGCCGTTAGCAGCCGTATAAGTCAATGGACATTGATAAGGAAAAACACTGATGCCCTGGGTGGCGACAACAGGATTAAAATACCATTGGCCATTACGATTCACAATGCCACAACCACTGAAGTTTCCGCCGGAAGGTGTGCCCGACAAAACATAATCTGTATCATTATAACAATAACGTTGGGTAAGAACAGTTCCATTTCCATTAGTAATACTTACCTGTGCGAAACCGGAACAACACATCAATACCAGGAGCAGGCTCCCTGCGATTCTTCTCATAATCATCCTTATAATATACAAAGTACCCCGGCTACAGGGTACTTTGCAAATGTAATTACTATTTGGTATAGACCACCCTTTCCGTTTTCACAAAATTCCCTTCCTGGTCTGAAAGCTTCAGGAGATACACACCTGCAGCATAATCACTCAAAACAATAGTCTGCGTTTTGCCTTTTCCTTTGAGCAGGCTTCTGCCATCTACGCTGATGAGTTCCCATTGTAGGGTCACCGGAGCTTTAAGCGTTAACATACCATTACTCGGATTGGGATACACCTGTACCAATTGAGCTATGGTAGTGCCTTTAAGGGATGAGGAGCTCGTTACCTCATAAACATCCGAGGTATCGCTGCAACCATTTGCCAGACCTGCAACCACCTGGTAAGATCCGTTCTGGCTTACGGTGTACGTGCTTTGGGTCGCGCCTGTTATAGCCTGCCCGTTAAGCAACCACTGGTAAGTATCGTAAGCACTGGTAACACCCAGTTCCTGGTTATTGATCGTGATAAAAGGCTCCGGGATATTATTCACCGTCAGGTTCAACACCACCACACTGTCACAGCCACCGGCACTCCAGTAGTGGAACTTGTGTGTACCACTTTGCGTGTAAGTATTCCCTTCATGCACATACTCCTCGCAGGCCGTTATATCCAGCACCGTAGTAGAGGTATCAGCGCAGGTATATTTAGCGATAAAGCTGCTGCGCAGCGCACTCGAACTCATGTTCTGTGTAGTAGTCTCCAAAGGATTGATCACAAACTGGCTGGTCGTAAATAAAGCAGAAGTGTATAAATTATTAGAAGCATCAACATGTACATAATTTCCACTTACCGCTTCTGATGCGATAAGCGGGCTGGTATTACCATAACGCATGGTCCAGTCTAAAGTACCGTCATCCTTATATTTACGGGTAAAGGCATGTGAATATACAGTAGACACCGGCGCACCGGGCACCATCCTTCCTTTTACAGTACCAGAGAGGTATACATGATCAAAAGCATCTGTACTCAGGTTGATCCCGGTATATTCATTATCATTCACCAGCGCAAAATCAATTTTATCTTCCCAGGCCATAGTACCGTCACTATTCAGCTTGCCGGCTACAATACCCGACTTCTGTACATACTGCTGGCTATAGCTAGCCTGATCACTCATCGTAACCGAATCGACAAAACCCATATAGAACGCCAGTTTACCCTGGCCATCTACTTTAAAATCAAATGGTGTACTTGTCTTCGCTTTCATTACATTGGCCCATATAACTCCACCGGCACTATCATACCGGGCGATATAAGCATTAAAGTTCAGGCTGCCATTCACCAGTGCATTGACATTATGCGGGGCCTGGCCTTCCATGGCGATATCGAAAGTATCACTGATCTGTCCAAACACATACATATCTCCATTAGCAGCATTGACCGGTGTCGCCTTAAAACGAAGCATACTACCCGGCTGTTCTCCCTTAATGAATTTCATATTTTGCAGCGCACCATTTGCAGTATCAATAACCGCCCAGTAGCCCCTGTTCTTGGCCACTGTATTGGTAAACGCTTTTTGGTAGTTCTGCCCGCCCGGATCATAGGTCAAAGTATCGCCGGCTGTAGCTTCCAGCAAATAACCGGATACATATAACTTACCATTATCACCAATCTTGAAATGGTTAACGTTTACATCTGCTGCACGGTAACAAGGAGCAAACCACAATACCGTATTTGTAGCAATCTGCTTAGCCCAGGTTAGCTCCCCGTCTGTACTGTAGCGCGCCACAAAAGCACTTTTCGCATTACCCAATACCCCTACAGGTCCGGCTAACAAGAGGCTGTCTGTACCCGGGTCCACATCAATAGTACCGGGAAAGGAACCTCCTACAAAAATATTACCGTTATCATCCACCTCAAATCCCCCGGCATAAGGCTGTGCGTAAATATCATTGAAGCGGAACGTTCTTTTATTGATCCTTTTGATCCAGAGCAGGTTTGAATCAATGTCCTGCTTGGTGAGGAAATAATCATACTGCCCCGTTCCACCGGCCGCCTGAGCGCCCACCAAAAGTTGAGTAGCAGCACCTCCGCCAACATGAATACTATCGGTAAATGTACCAATCGTATAAACATTACCCGCCTTGTCCGTCTTAATATGCTGGATATTGAACAGGCTGGCCGAGCGCTGCGCCTTATGTTTTACAGACCAGTCATAAACCTGCTCCTGCGCTTTTGCCGAAAGACTTACGACAAGTCCCAGCACACTTAATATACAAATACGTCTTAACATGAATAAAGAATTTAAATAATCAATCAGTCTCCTGCCCTTATACTATCAGGACAATCTGTACAAAAGTAATGCTGCTGCCAGGCTATGTCACCAGCAATACTACCTGAAATAAAAAGAGTAGAACTACTTATTTTAATAATAAACATATATCTGAAAAGAGGAAATAAGACATAAATTTGACAATGCCCGGCCAGGCAGGTATTAGCTTTGCAATTATTATAGAGGCTATGAGAAGATTCTTGCTATTAGTAATGATGTGTGTAATTGCCGTATTAAGTATTAACAAGGCTTATACGCAGGATAATAATGGATATACCGAAGCTCTTGCAACAATTAAAAACCTGGAACAATCAGGGAATGATAAGGAAGCGATCGTTCAACTGGAGCAATTAAAATCAAAACACATTCAGTCCGCAACCATTGCACTCCATGCTGATCTCAGTATGGGTAATATTTACCTGCAATCCGGCTTCTACAACCAGGCATTGAAGCATTACAACAATGCACTATCCATATCCCGGAAAAGTGAACCGGCTTACCTGGCACTTAGCTGTAATAAAATAGGGAATACGTATAATTTATCGGCCAACCAGGACAGCGCTTTCCGCTATTACCAGCTTTCGGTAAGCTATGCCCAGCAATACCCTAATACGCAATTCCCGGCAAGCTATGCCTACAACAACCTGGCCACGATTTTATCGCAACAAAAGCAATATGACAAAGCCCTCTACTATATAGAGAAAGGCATTACTGATGCGCGCAAAAACGGTGACCATCTTTTCCTGACGACCTTACTCCTGAACAAAGGCATAAACCTCAGGTTCAAAGGAGATGATGCCCATGCACTGCTGAGTATGGAACAGGCCCGGAGCATCAGCAGGCAGTATGGTTTTGAAGACAAATTATTCAAGATCTTACTGAACATCTGTGACCTCAAAACAGCACAGGAGCAGTACCGGGAAGCACTTGCAGTAGCGCGTGAAGCGGAAGCAATGATCGACCGCTACAGCACGCTGCCCAGGACAGAGATCAGTCACCTGTACCGGCAACTATCAGACATCAGCTTCCTGCAAAAGGATTATGTAAAAACAAGATACTACCTGCAAAGATCTAAGGCCTACAGTACAGATGCGCCGCTCGACCAGAACTTCATCACCTACCAGGAAGCCAAGCTGGCCTATGCAGAGCACAGGTATAAAAATGCCTATGACCAGCTATTAACCTTCTACCAGGCACATGACAGCCTTAATTCTAAAGAAGTCGTATTACAGGTACAGGAACTGGAGACCAAATACCGCACTTTAGAAAAAGATAAAGAAATCAGCGAGCAGCATGCAAGGATCATTACCCAGAATCAGAGGATCTTCCAACAAAACCTATGGATCGTTATTATTGCCCTTTCTTTACTCATCCTCGCCGGTATCTTCATCTGGTGGCGCTACAAAGTAAAAGCGGCTTTAAAACTTGAAAAGAAGACCCTTGAAATAGAGCGCCTGCAACACATCGTACAGGGAGAAGAGATGGAGCGCCATCGTATAGCCAAAGAACTACATGATGGCATCAACAGCCAGCTCTCCGGTGCCAAAAGCTATTTACTGGTCTTAAACAACCACTATCCTGAGCTCAAGCATAATGAGCATTACCAATTAGTGAAAGAGATATTGAACAGTGCCAGCACCGAGCTGCGTAGTATGGCACACAATATGGCACCGGGCATTATCAACAAAGGCCTGGTCACCGCTGTAAAGACTTACCTGGAAAGGACCGGGATCAATGCCTGCCAGATCGAGTTCCAGCATTACGGCGACTTTAGTAATGTAGCCGAAACGCAGGCTACTCATATGTTCCGCATCATCCAGGAACTGGTCCAAAATGCCTTGAAACATGCCTGTGCCAAAGAAATCATTATCCTGATGAATGAATACCAGGAAGAATATTGTATCATTGTGGAAGATGATGGTATCGGTTTTTCATTAAGCGATACAGAGCGGCAAAAGGGAATCGGCATTAAAAATGTGACCGACCGTGTTGCCCTCCTTATGGGGAAAGTAGAAATAGAAACGGCAATCAACAAAGGTTGTGCCTTCATTATTCATATTCCCAAAGAATCAGCAACCATCACGCAAAGCCTGGACCCTATTAATTAATCACCTGAAATGAGTATAAAAGTTGCGATCATAGATGATCATCCCCTGGTGAGAGGCGGGATAAATGCCCTTCTTGGCTATGAAGCCGATATAGAACTTACGGGCAATTACAGCAACAGCAACCAGATGCTGGCCGACTTCCGGTCTGCACAACCGGACGTACTCCTTTTAGACCTGCAAATGCCGGACACATCAGGCTTTGAGCTCATTCCCCTGATCACTGCTACCTATCCTTCTATCAAGATCATTGTGCTCACCAGTATCGACTCGGCACTTATCATAAGAAACCTGCTCCATGCAGGGGCCAAAGGCTATCTTTTAAAAACAGGCAACCAGGAGCATATCGCGGAAGCCATAAGGGAAGTGGGCCAGGGGCGTATTTTCCTCTCGGAAGAAGTAAAAAATTTACTGACCAACAGCTTGCTGCATCATAAAACAAACCTGGGTTTTCACAAAGACCTTTCGGACCGGGAACTCCAGATCCTCCAGCTATTGTTTGAAGAATACACCAGTCCCGAGATCGCAGAAAAGATCCACCTCAGCGTGCGAACGGTAGAAAATTACCGCCTCGGCTTATTACAAAAACTGGATGCAAAGAACATCACCGGCCTGATCAAAAAAGCCATCATGATGGGCCTGGTCAAATAATGCCCTGCCCTATTTAATATCAACTCAAGCCTTAAGATCATTATTTTAAAACTAGCGCAGCAGCAGCAAGTCTCCTTTAAATGTTTTGACCTGACCTTCCCTCAGCGCCAGCCTGATCTCATAAAAATAGACACCCTGTGCTGCAGGCTCTCCTTTAAACATACCATCCCAGCCCTTTACCGCATCAAGCGTTTCGAAGACCAGTTGCCCCCAGCGGTTAAATATTTTAAAACCATGTACGCCCTGGTAACCCATATTTTTAACCGCGAAAAAATCATTCAGGCCATCCCCGTTCGGCGTAAAAGCATTGGGAAGAGCCAGTGACTCATCAATATCTATCACTACATGAGCAGAGTCTTTACAGGCATAGCTGTTATAGCCCACCACAGTATATCTTGTGGGTGCCTGCGGACGCGCAACCGGATCGGCTATGGCAGGATGGTCCAGCCCTTCTATAGGAAACCATTCATAATGCTCCGCCCCGCTCGCCTGCAACTGTACCGATTCCCGGGATTTGATCAATGCATAGCCAGGGCTGAGTGTAATGCTCGGGATCGGGTACTTAGTGACTACGATGGTATCAGCACCGCGACATCCGCTCACACGATCGGTAGCGGTAAGCACAAATTCTGTGGTTTCCTGTATCCTGCCTTTGGTCACACTTGTATCAGGCCGCTCTAAGACCGCCGCCGGTGTCCAGACAAAATCATATGCGCCGGCATAAAGCATTTCGGCACGCAAGACGAAACTATCCACACACATCCCGAAGTCCTGCAAAGGCGGACTGATCACCACCGGTTTCTGGATCAGCAGGAGCTTGGTCACGCTCTGGTTATTCGCCGTAGTATAAGTCAGCTGGCATTGGTAAGGAAATACCGTTACCCCCTGCGTGGCCAATACCGGGTTGAAGTACCAATGCCCGTTTCTTTGCACCATACCACAACCACTAAAGTTACCCCCCGAAGGATTTCCAGCTAGCAGGAAATCCGTATCCTGGTGGCAATAGCGCGTAGTCAGTACACTGCCATCTCCATTGGTGATCGTCACCTGGGCCATGGCCCGGAGACTCATCAATAACAGGCATATACTCCATATTATATTTTTCATATCGCTGCCTTTTTAAAAAGCAAAATACCCTTGCTTACAGGGTATTTTGCTATGTATCATTCTATGGTTTAATCTTTATTATATACTACCCTTTCCGCTTTGATAAAACTACCCTCGCTATCCAGGATCTTCAGGAGATAAATACCTGCTGCAAGATTTTCCAGGTTAATAACCTGCGATTTACCATTGCCTTGTTTTAAGGTCCTGCCATCTACACTCAACAGTTCCCAGCGAACCGCCACAGGCGCTTTAATACTGAGTTTACCATTAGTAGGATTAGGATACACCTGCACCGATTGCTTCAGCGAGTTGACCTGCTTCACATTAACACCATGATTGGTAACCGTATAGATATCAGAAGTATCGATACAACCACTTTGTGTAGTTACGATCACCTGGTAGTCGGCATTTTCACCCACCGTATATTTTGCCTGTGTAGCTCCCGAGATCTCCACTCCGTTTTTCATCCACTGATAAGTAACATAAGCTTGTGTAGTACCTAAAGTATCCACATCTACGGTAATGATGGCTTCAGGTACAGGATGTAAGGTTAAATTCAATACAACCTGGCTGTCACAGCCCATTAAGCCAGGATAATGCCTGGTATAAGTTCCGGATGCAGTCAACAGCTGCCCGTCAAAAGAATAGCTTTCTCCGCATTCCACCACGGTCAATTGCGTTAAAGAAGTATCGCCACAGAACAGTTTGATGATAAAAGCTTCTTCAACACCGAAGTTGCTTAAAGTATCTGCTGCAGTTCCCGGTTCCATTGTAGCGGGCCTGCTTCTGAAGTCACCGGCCACATAAATATTACCCTTGCCATCAACCGATAATTTGCGTCCCCAGTCATCATTAGTACCACCTAAACGTCCTGCCTGCAGGTAATTACCGGCCGGATCATATTTCACCCAACAGGCATCTACGCTTCCTGCAGCCACTAAGGTATCTACGCCTGCACCATTATTAAAATCAACGGTAAGCCGGAAGGTACCTGTAATAATAACATTTCCCGCACGGTCTAAAGCAATACCATCTGAACCTTCATTAGATACAGAACCATAAGTGTTGGCCCAGATACAATGTCCGTCACTGTTATACTTAGCCGTAAAGCCATCGTTGGCATTCACATTCAGCACAACAATCGTTGCGGCAGAATCCATGGTAAGATCTCCGTTAAAATAGCCGGTGATATAGACATTATTATTATCATCAATAGTCATATACTGGCTTTGACCGGAACGGTTGGCATTCATTTGCAGGCCACCCTGTACCCATACGTAGTTACCGGCAGAGTCATACTTGGCCAGGAAAGGATTACTGCTTCCCCCGGCAGAGACCCAGTTCACCACATTAGCACCAGGATCAAAGTCCACCGTGTCGGCATAACTTAAACCACCTGTTACATATAAATTTTCATCGGTGTCCAATACCATACCCAGCGGGCTTAATATACCGTTCTTGCCGGAAATATGCTTCTTCCACACCGTATTGCCATTTGCACCATCAAACTTTTGCATCAATATACCATTGGTATCCGTTGCATTCATAGGCGAAACCATAGCACCGGCATAGACCGCAGAGCCGTCTTTACTTACCGTAAGGGAATTACCTACATCATATCCTTTTCCTCCAAAAGTCTTTGCCCAGATGAAAGTCCCGTTATTATCATATTTGGCGACATAACCTTCCGTATAACTATATCCCCCTGCATTTTTGTTAACAGAAGGCGCATTGGCTGCCGTATCAAAATAAGCGATACCCGATTCGTCTCCCAAAGTGCCCACAATGTACACATTGCCTGCCTGGTCCAGTTCTATGCGATTGCCCTGGTCATCCCCGTTACCACCGATCCCTCTTACCCAGAGAAAGCCACCCTGCGGATCGTATTTAGCCACGTAGGCATCGCTTACATAATTTGTGAAGCCATCGTTCCTGGCATTGAGCACCGCAGTACCCGTACCCGGGTTGAAATCTGCTGAATGGTTGTAATTACCGACTACATAAGTATTCCCGGCACTATCTGCTTTAATATCCCTGATATTGGTCATGGAAGAAGTACCAAAAGCGGTATTCGCGGCACCGCCAAAGTGTTTAGCCCAATCCAGGCTCAGGTGCTGCGCTTTACTTTCCGTAGAAAGCAAGACAGAGGCACTTAACAGAGCAATACAACCCAGTGTATATTTTCTCATCTTTTTCATTTTTTGAGTTTATAATATTTTTATTGATGTTTGCGTAATCAAAAGAACCTGCCGGGATTTCGGTATCCGAAATAAACGGTTCTGATCATGCGCAAAAAAGATCATTTTTACCAGACCAAAGCAACATCAATTAATTATCTTTTATACAGAGCAAAAAATCTATATTAATAAACATAAATTATAATAAATTGATAAACAATAATAATACTTTGTTTTCCGCAGTATTAAAAGCGATCTACTGCTTGCTGTTGCTCTTGGGCATCACCCTACCCTCCTATGCGCAAAAGCAAGCCGGTAAAGCTTCTTTCGATCCCGGGAAGAGCATAGCGGCCCAATATGATCGTAAAAATGCCGACACCGCAGAGATCAGGCAATGGATGGATACCATTTTGAACTATTCAAAAAGGCAGCCGCTGGAAAGTATTCCCTTCTTCAAAGAACTGCTGCAGCTTTCTATTGAGCAACGATTTGACTTCGGTGCTTTCAATACCTACAGTAATATCATTACGATCTATAACAACAAAGGACAGTACGAAGCCGCCTTTGCATTAATGCAGGAGATGCATACCTTGGCGGCAAAGACAGAGCTGGTGCAGCTCAATGCAGCCGTACTCAACAGCCTGGGCAATTATTACCAGAGAAAAGGACAATATGATTCTGCTTCTTATTACTACTTTACGGCCTTGGACGACCTGGAAACGCGGCCGGGCATCAACCCCAGCATTATACCTGCTATCTACAGCAACCTCAGCGGTATTTTTGAACATACCGGGGAGTATGAAAAAGGGCTGCAATACCTGCAGAAAGCAGAACCGGCCATCCGTGCTTCGGGCGATCATTATTATCTCAGCCTTATACTCATCAACAAGGGTAATGCACTGTTGAAGCTGGGACAGGTACAGAACAGTATTACGCCTTTAAAAGAAGCCTTGCAGCTCGCCCGTAAATATGAATACATACAGTGGCAACACCTGGCTTTGAGTGATATTGCACAATCTTATTTCCAGTTAAATGATCATCAAACCGCACTGCGTTACCTGCAGGAAGCATTGAAGTTAAAAGGAGACATAGACCCGGTGTACCAGAACAGTAATACCAGTATTATGGGTGATATCTATTTTGCGGCAAAGAACTACCGACAGGCAGAATATTACTGGCAGAAAACACTGAGGTCAGCAACCGATCTTAAGATCTCTAAAAGCATCCTGTATGTCCATAAAATGCTGGGCAAACTCTACCATGCCACGCAGCAATATGACCTGGCTTATGAACATGCCAACAGCTACAATATGCTCCGGGACAGCCTGATGAAAGCAGAGATCCTGGACCGCAACAGCCTGCTCGATAAAAAATACCAGACGGCACAAAAAAACAAAGAGATCGCTGAAAACAAATTACTCATCAACCGCAAGCAACATGAGATCCAGAACCGCAACCTATGGATCGCCATAGTAGCCACGGGCACACTGGCCCTGGCCATGCTCACGGCTTTCCTCTACAGCCGTTTCCTCATCAGCAAAAACAAGCAACGAACGCAGGAAGAGCAGTTAAACAATATTGAGAAGGAACAGGAAATACTACAGTTGAAAAGCATGATGAAGGGGGAAGAAAAGACCCGCATACAGATATCCAGGAACCTGCACGACGGTATAGGCGGACAGATGGCCTCCCTGACCATGCTGCTGAGCATGATGAAAGGTAAATACAAGTCCGGCAACAACATTGAAGCGGATATGCAAAAACTGAGTGTGATGCAGCTGGAGACGGCCAAAGAATTGAGGCAGGCGGCCCATAATTTAATGCCGGATATGCTGAACCGACAGGGACTTAAAGAAGTACTGCTCCACTATTGTGAATACAACAGTCATGAAAATTTCCGTTTAGAACTGCAATATGACGACAACATTGTATTGCACAAGAATGCAGAGCTATTTATCTACCGGATCGTACAGGAACTCATTCAGAATGTGATCAAGCATGCGGAAGCAGATTTTGCGGCCATTCAGCTCATGAAGACCGAAAATACCTTAGCTTTAACGGTAGAAGATAACGGGAAAGGATTTGACAGCAGCACAGACCTCAAAAACGGGCAGGGCCTGCATAGCCTGCGCGCGCGTATTGCACACCTGGACGGTTATTTATCGGCTGATGCCAGCCCGCAGTTTGGCGCTACGATACATATTGAGATTGATTTTAGTAAATTGCAACAACTATCAGAATAAATAAACCCATGAACCAGCCTTTAATCCGTGTAGCCATAGCTGATGACCATCCCATGATTATTGATGGCGTTCATAATATGCTGGAAGGATGTGCACACATACAGCTCATCAATAGCTTCAAATCGGGAGACCTGGTGCTGGATGGGCTAGAAGCTAAGCCCACAGACGTATTGCTGCTGGATATACAGATGCCCAATATTACCGGTGACGAGCTTTGCCCGGCTATCCTGAAGAAATTCCCGGAAATAAAAGTCCTGGTACTGACCAATTTTGACAGTACACTCTATGCCAACAATATGTTCAAAAGAGGAGCACATGGCTTCCTCCTGAAAGCGGCAGAAAAAGAGGTGTTGATATCGGCCATAGAAGCGGTGTATCGCGGGGAGCATTTCCTGGATAAAGAGATGGAAGAAAAGATAAGGCAGATGAGCCTGATGGAACGCAATGTCACTTTTTCAAAAACCTCTTTAACCCCTCGGGAACTCACGATCCTGCAATTGCTGGTAGATGGCAGATCGGCACCGCAAATTGCCGAAGAGATCTTCCTGAGCCTTAGAACGGTGGTCAATTACCGCACCAGCATCATGCGCAAGCTGGACTGTAATAATATCGCGGCACTGGTAAAAAAAGCGCTGCAGGCCGGGCTGGCGCGCTAACTGCCCTAAACCAAAGCCGGCACACATTTGCTTACTTATTCAAACAACAAAATTGCTTTATGTCTTTAAACAAACTCTTACAACAGATCGAATTCATTAAAGAGATAGACAAGATCAAATATATACAAAGAAAGACCAAACTGTTCAACAGTGACCGCAATGAAAATGATGCCGAGCACAGCTGGCATTTAGCCATCATGGCGATCGTACTCGCAGAGCATGCCAACGAGCCTGTTGATGTACTAAAGGTGGTAAAAATGCTCTTGATCCATGACCTGGTGGAGATCGATGCCGGGGATACCTTCATCTATGATACCGTAAAGGATCACAACAATACGGATGAAGAGCGGGTGGCTGCACAAAGGATCTTCGGTATGTTACCGCAGGAGCAGGCAGAGGACTTGATCGGGATCTGGGAAGAATTCGAAGCGGGCCATACTGCAGAAGCCCGGTTTGCCCGGTCTATGGACCGGCTGGAACCTTTGCTGCAAAACACTTCTAATGCAGGGGGTACCTGGAAAGAATTTGATGTACCCTTTAGTAAAGTCTACAACAAGAAAAAAGTGATCAAAGAGGGTTCGGACACGATCTGGAACTATGCCGAGGACTTACTGAATGAGAATGTAGCCAAAGGCATTTTAAGGAAAGACTAAAAGAATTTATGAAGTATTGTATCAAGCCGTATTTATGTGACTTGATACAATATAATCGCTATTCCAATACATTCATTACAGGGAAGCTTTAAGCAACCAGTCTTCCTTCCTGATCTCGTAGACAAAATTTAATCGGGATGGTTCTCCAAAGTAGGCAACCTCTTCCGTCGCTACTTTTTGAGCACCCAAGCGTTCTATCGCGATCTGGGAGCGCAGATTCTCAGCACCGATATGAAAGTTGACCTTCGACACAAACTGAAAAATATAGTCCAGCATCATTTTCTTGACCATAGGATTGATACCTTTTCCCCAACAGGATCGGGCATAGAAAGTATAGCCGATAAATATACTGTCATCCGAAGGGTTGTAGTCATAGAAGCGTGAGCTGCCAATGACTGTTTCTGTGGCCTTGTCTACTATTTTGAAGGCCCCTTTGCTTTGCATGGCTCCTTCAAAGAACACTTGAAACACTTCTCTTTTCCAGCGGTCCTTATTGGGATGCTGCGCCCATACTTCAGGTTCAGAAGCAGCGGCATATAATGCCTCAAAATCAGTTTCCTGCAAGGGCAATAAGATTACCTGTTCATTTTCCAGGCTGCTTTGAATACTTATGGGTTCCATGAATAATTTTCTATATCGTTAATCAATGCATTCAGTATAGCTGTAGTCGTTCCTTCCCGGTAAGCGGCCAGCGACTGGCCTGCCCATATACTGACAAAATCGGTCTGCTCATTTTCCTTCGCGGCTTGCCTTAATGCCGCCGTGAGTTTATTTTGATAGGGATAAGGTAAAGTAAGCCCCGATTGTGCCAGGGCTTCGGTAAAGAGGTTGCGCAATCCCCTGGCATAGCGCCCTGAAAAGCTTTTGGTAAGGATGATATCCGCCTCCCGGGCCTTGCTCAAATGTGCTTTTTCAAATGCCTGCAAATTACTTTCCTGCGCACCGAGCAATAAGCTGCCCACCTGCAGGGCTTGTGCCCCCAGGCTGCTTGCTGCACATGCCGTCTTCGCATCATAAATACCCCCGGCATAGATAAGGGGTACCTTAACCTGGTCGTACACCTGTGCCAGTAAAGACAAACCTCCGATCTCCGGAATATTGTCTGCTTCGAAACTGCCCCTGTGCCCCCCTGCTTCCCAGCCCTGCACACAGATAAGATCAATGCCCGAAGCTTCCAGTATCAAGGCTTCTGCCACAGAAGTACAGGTACCGATCAGGAGCGTACCCTGCTCTTTAAACTTAAGGATACTTGCGGCATCGAGATTACCAAAAGTAAAGCTGACGATTTTGCACTGCTCTTCGAGCAACAGGTCTACCTGCTCCCTGTATCCGGTAACAACCAATGTGTCAACAGGAGGCAGATCAAGCTCCAGCTTGTGTTGCCGGGCCAGCTCTTCAATAAAAATCTTTGTTTGTGTATAGCGGGCTTTCAGTTCATCGGTACATTCCGGTATGTGATGTACAAAAATATTGACGGAAAAAGCCTGGTCGCTTAAGGCCCTTGTCTTACGGATCAGCTCGCGGCACTGAGCTGCAGGCAGATCGCCTAAAGCCAGCGAACCTAAAGCCCCGGCCTGTGCCGCTGCAGCTGCCATTTCCGGGGTACTGACTCCAAACATAGGCGCTTGTATCAGCGGATAAGCTATCCCCAGCAGTTGGTTGATTTCAGTGGTCCATTTCATCTATGCTAGTATAAATTATGTAGTACCAGGATCATATTATTAGAGGAACTATGATCAGAATTTTATTTTTAAGCCCAACTCTTTCTTCATGGTCAGTAAAGCTTCTGCATTGCCTTTTGCATCATCCACCGGGTAATGTGTATGTTTCGTCTTTCTTAAATGCTTAAAGGTTTTAAAGGTATCTTTCTCTATACCTTTATAAAGACTGCCCAGGTTTTGAGAACTGAAACCAAAAGGATTGGACCCGGTAAAGTGATGAAAATACCAGCAGATAAACATCCAGTCAAACCCGTTGTTATCACTGATGAAAATAGGCCGGTCCTTACATTGTGCTTTGATCCATGCCGCAAATTCGTTCATGACCTTTTCCGGCTCATCAAAGCTCAGCGTTTCTTCCCGGGAGTGTCCCGATACCGCAAGGGCTTCTGCTATATACTTATCCGAGATGGGCTTCATCCTGCCATAGAAGGTCTGGTCCAGCGTTTCGTTCACCAGCACAGCACCGAAGGAGATCATGGAATAATCCCCGGGAATGGGACCGTCACTTTCTATATCTACCATTATATACGCCATAGTATCTTATTATTTTTATCTTTTTTATAAAATCCCTGTCAACAATGAGCCTGGTCTCCTTGTATGGAAAGACAAAACTACTGTATTGATTTAAGGATAAAATTAATTAAAACATAAATTTATCGTGCAGCATCTACTGCTAAAAAACAATAATACTGTAACGATATCTAGTTAAAAACCAGTACATTATTTTAAAAATAATCAATCTACACCAGGTAAAAGCACACAAGTTTCCTGTAAATTTGTAAAAACCTGAAATATATGAGGTACATAATTCTATTTTCTATATTCCTTTTTCACTCCGTAGCTATTGCCAGGACCTTACAACCGGGTTTCAGCAAAGCAGAATACCTGGAAACGATTAAAGCCAATGCCCGTGTGCATTACGACCTGGACAAATGGGACAGTATTAAAAAAGTACCTGCTTCAGACCAGTATGATTTCATCTACCGCTCTCCTGTTGTGGGCTTTGAAAATA
The DNA here is from genome assembly GCA_001897525.1 of Bacteroidetes bacterium 43-16. Taxonomy (GTDB): domain Bacteria; phylum Bacteroidota; class Bacteroidia; order Chitinophagales; family Chitinophagaceae; genus Edaphocola. The sequence continues at coordinate 109,440 of MKTB01000010.1, forward strand.
TGTGGGATCTCTGGGTTGCCAAAGATAAAAGCATTGCCATAATTTCTATAAGAGGAAGTGTCATGACCCAGGCCAGCTTCCTGGCCAACTTGTATGCCGCTATGGTGCCTGCAAAAGGCACGCTGGAACTGGATAAAAATACTTCTTTCAAATATGAGCTGGCCGATCATCCGGCGGCTGCAGTGCACGTGGGATGGCTGATCGCAATGGCTTACCTGGCCCCGGACATTGAACATAAGATCGATTCCTGCTACAAGAAAGGTATCAAACAATTTATCCTTACGGGACATAGCCAGGGCGGTGGCATTACCTTTTTACTCAATGCTCATTTAAAACATAAACAGGCCAAAGGAGGAATCCCTAAGGATATTTTGTTTAAAACCTATTGCAGTGCGGGGCCTAAACCGGGCAACCTGGTATTTGCTTATGATTACGAGCGCATGAACTATGGCGGCTGGGCCTATAATGTAGTGAATGCAGCAGACTGGGTACCGGACGTACCTTTCTCTATACAGACGGTGAATGACTTCACCAATGTGAACCCTTTCAGGAATGCCAAAAAGGCCATCAAAAAAATGAAATTCCCGAATAATCTCATCGTAAAGCATATGTACAATAAGCTGGACCGGCCGACGAAGCGCGCACAAAAGAACTTTGAAAAATACCTGGGCCGCATGACGAGTAAGATCGTGAAAAAGACCCTGCCCGATTTCAAAAGCCCGGATTATTACAAAAGCAATTATTACGTGCGCACCGGTAACATCATCGCTTTAATACCCGATGAAGCGTACAACAAAACGTTCAACAATACCCCCGAGAATCCTGATGTGTGGGAACACCATTTGTTTGAACCTTATTTGTTCCTGACCAACAAACTTCCGGAGTAAGTAAGCACACAAAATATTATCCAAACACAATACTTCTAAAAATTCCGCTCGCTGCATAAAGTGAGCGGACTTTTTGTATAGATTTGCTGTTATTAAAAGGATGCAGTAAATACCCGTACCAGGTCACAGATCCTGATATCTGCGCTTCCATACGGCATCCATCACCTTAAAACCTGTTTTAATCTTGAAATTAAAAGAAGCTGCAAGAACTGTCAACTGGGCCTATATAGGTTTATTTTATGCAATCGTTTTACTGGGCACCTATTTGGTGAGGAAGCTACCCAATGTGCTCCAGCTTATATTGAAGCAAGTTACAGATATACCCTTTACCTTTAATTACAACCATGGCATCCTGGTAGCGCTTACTGCCCTGCTGTTTTATAAAACAAGCCATTTTAAGCCATCAATAAGTTTGCTGGGAAATAATAAATTCAAAGCCCTGCTGTTCCCAATCATCCTGTTGGCCGCTTACACAACAATGGGCATCAGCAACAGTAATGGTGTGGACAAACATAGCTGGGCATTCCTGTTTTGTAGCTTTGCTATAATCTACAACATTATGGAGGAATATGCCTGGAGAGGCTACCTGGTGGAGGCTTTAGGCCAATTGCCTTATGTAATCAAAAGTATCCTGTCGGGCATCTTGTGGGCCTTCTGGCATCTTTTCATCTTTAAAGATTTCGATCAGTATGGCGGATTCGGGATATTCCTCGTTTTCTGTATCGTATTTTCCTTCTTATTAACCTTTGCTGTAAACAGGACGAAATCAATATTAGTGGCTGCTTCGCTCCATGCTTTTATCATACAAATGAATATCACCGCGCTGATCTGTTTTTTAATTTTCCTGGTTTTACTACTTACCTGGGGCAATAAGAAAAGGGTTAATGAAATTTAGATTTTACAATCAACAATAAACGGGAAAGTAATTTTGATTACTTTCCCGTTTATTGTTTAATAAAATGCCGGTTTATCGTTTGATTAAAGTTTGTGTATGGCTTTCTCCTGATTTAAACCTTACGCGGAGCACATATGTTCCTGCAGGAAAGTTGCAGTTGATCTTTATTGATTGAGTATGTAGATTAGGATATTGTTGTACCAGTCGTCCGCTCATGTCCACAAGTTCCACTAGCTCCATCTTGTCATCGGCGCTTAAATTGAGTGTCTGTTGTACCGGGTTAGGATATACTGCAATATTCTTTGCATAGATCTTATCTCCAATGCCCGAGGTATTGCTTAATTTGATCTTGGCAAGCGTTCCATTGGCCACATTATTGATCCTGGAAGAGCCGGCTACAAAAAGGGACTGATCATTCACTATGCTAAGGGCTTGAGGATAATCATTGTCTGGAGAAATATCCAGGCCCAATGACTGGCCACTGGCAAAGCCCGGGTCTATGGTTCCATCTGCATTTAAACGGGTAATGGCCCATCCGTAATTGTAATCGCTGAATTCCTTGCCACCTGCAAGGATAAGTTTACCATCCTGCTGTACCACGAAATCTTTAAAAGGATAGGAATGGCTGAGCACACCATTAAGCCCGTAAGTGGAATCAATAAGGCCATTCGCATTGACCCGCAGCATTACATTAGCAGAACCGTAGCCCCCCATATAATATTTGCCCCCACTTCCTTTACGGATCTGGGTCAGCATCTCAGCAATCATTGGCTGACCGATGTGCAGGTCCAGGCTCATATAACCGTTATTCCCAAAAGTAAGATCATAGCTTCCCTGGGCATTAATTTTACAATAAGCCAGTTTAGGATTGTCCGGATCTGAGGACTCATAACCCACGGAGACCACACTCCCATCTGCTTCCTGCAGGGCATTCCACATCAGGAATTGAAAAGATGCAATATTGAAGAAGAAATAACCATTGTTGGCAAATTGGGTGTCGGGAGTACCATTATCCAGTAATTGAAGAACAAAGGATTGAAAGCTGGTATTTCCACACAATAAAATAGATCCGTTACTACGAAACAGGATATTGGTGAAGTGGCTGTCCGGTGAAGTGAAATGATAGATCCCTCCCTGCGCAAAAGAAGCATCTAAAACTCCGTTGCTGTTCAATCTTACGACAAAGCCACGATAATCTCCGGGGCCGTTTGGCGTATGTCCTGCATAAGCAGAGCCGCTGGCCAGGATTTTACCATCGGGAGCAAGCTCCAGGTTTAAAGGAAATTCAGAGGCATCTACAGTGACCTGGGTCATGCCATTATTACCAAAACTCAGGTCCGGCTGACCACTAGGGAGCGTTTTAGTAATCATTAAACGGTACATGCCGGTACCGGGACCTGTGCTTATGTACCCCGCACAGAAAATATTGCCCTGGGCATCTGTGGTGACACAATTATACTCAGAACTGGCCGTAGACTGATATACGGCAAGACCGGCATTACCGAACTGGGCATCTAAAGCTGCAGGCTGGGCTATTGCCTCCAGGCAAAGCAGGGAAAGAAAAGGGAATAAATAACGTTTCATGGGATTTTCATGATTTAAGGGTTGTTTGAAAAATGCATTACATCATTAGGGTGATTGTTAATAAGACGTAAAGATCTTCTGCTCCATTAGAAAATTTTAGATAATTTTTCAATTATTTTAGATTTACCATTGGTCATAAAGCAAACAGGACTTAAATCAGGCGGTCACTAAGAGGTGATCATAAAAAAGAAGCAATAATCAAACCTGTAAATAAAGAAAAGTATACAGAAAATATATAAAAATCCGGCAAACCGGAACAGCTCTACTTCACCAGGTCCATTACGGTTTTATTGCTGAGGATATTTAAGGTAGCATCCCTCACCTCCACCAAGGTATCATGCAGGCCGCAATGGTCCTCGGTACAATCATCACAGGGCTGGTAAAAGTTGAGGCTGACACAAGGCAATAAAGCGATAGGCCCGTTGACCAGTCTCATAATAGTGACCAGCGCCACATTGATGCCATCATCGGTCAGGAAGTAGCCGCCGCCTTTACCTCTTTTACTTTCCAGTATATGGGCTTTCCTCAAGTCAAGCAGGATGCTCTCCAGGAATTTTAAGGGGATCTTTTTTGCTTCCGCAATCTCAGCAATCAATACAGGACCGGAATGCCTGCGTTCGACCAAATAAGCAAGCGCCTTAAATGCATATTGTGATTTTTTTGAAAGCATAGGCAAATTTAAGTATAAAATAAGATATGCCCCAAGCTTAATGAACACCTGTCTTATATGGGTTTTCCTAATACCTGCATCAAAACGGTTAAACAGTTTAAACGTATCTTTGAGCAGCCAATACTTTATATTATGCCCTGGAATCCCGAAGTGTACAATCAATTTAAAGACATCCGTTTTCAACCTTTTTATGACCTGATGTCCTTGATCCATCCTGCTGCCGGCATGAAGGCTGTAGACCTGGGTTGTGGTACAGGAGAGCAAACGGCCATACTGGCAAAGCATTTTGAGGATGCAAGTTTCCTGGGTATTGATAGTTCTGAGGCTATGCTGGCTGCAGGGCCGCATAGCGCCAATGATCGTTTATCCTTTAAACAAACGGCTACAGAAGAATGGTTGCAAGAAGCACAGAGCTGGGACCTGGTCTTCAGCAATGCGGCATTGCAATGGTCTGATGAGCACCAAAAACTATTCCCGGAGATCATTAAAAAAATAAATCCCGGTGGACAGATCGCGGTACAGATGCCTTACCAACCGGGCAATATCCTGAACCAGCTCCTCGCAGAGCTGGCAGCCACATCGCCTTACCGGGAGCAATTACAGGGCTGGAACAGGCCTTCCTCTGTATTAACGCTGGATGAATATGCTGCTATACTCTTCGAAGGAGGTATGGAAAATATACAGTTGTTTCAAAAGGTCTACCCTATTATTGCGGAAGACGGTGATACTTTATTCCGCTTTATTTCCGGCTCGGCCCTTATTCCTTACCTGGAAAAGTTAGATGAAGAGCAGGGAGCGATTTTCCAGGCTGCCTTTAAAGAAAAGATAGTCCTTGCATTTCCTAAGTTCCCGGCCATTTATGCATTTAAGCGTTTGCTGATCTACGGAAGGCGGCCATAGTTTAGTTTTCTATTTGATTATAGGATTCAGATTGAAAGAAGCTAATGGCGCGCAATGGGCGTAAGGCCAAATTAATTTCAGTTCATTATTGTCCGATTGAAAAAAACTAAAGGCACGCAATGGGCGCAAGGCCAATTAAATTCAAGTACTGTACGATTGAAAGTTTCCCACCAGATCCGGTTACGGAAAGCCCATCAGAATTTCAATTCAAGTATTGTACGATTGAAAGTTAATGCGAAGTTGAAAGCAGGCGGTGTGATTAATTATTTCAATTCAAGTATTGTGCGATTGAAAGATACGACCAAACAATTGACTTTATAAAGCAAATTTTATTTCAATTCAAGTATTGTGCGATTGAAAGAAACTATGTAAATGGCTGCATGTTCAATGCGGATGTATTTCAATTCAAGTATTGTACGATTGAAAGTCGGCAACTGTATCAGCATCCCCTCCGGCCTCCTCAATTTCAATTCAAGTATTGTACGATTGAAAGCGCTTTCCTTAGCGGTTTTATACTTACCTCTCAATATTTCAATTCAAGTATTGTACGATTGAAAGGTCTTTATACAAACGCTGAAATACAACCTTTTGGATTATTTCAATTCAAGTATTGTACGATTGAAAGACTGTATTTCTATACTGGTCATATCAGAATAATTTTATTTCAATTCAAGTATTGTACGATTGAAAGTAAATGTCTCCTCCGGATATTTCCTTTTCATAAATCCATTTCAATTCAAGTATTGTACGATTGAAAGGCCATTTCAGCTTCTATAGTATCAGCGTGCTGTTTATTTCAATTCAAGTATTGTACGATTGAAAGAACGCTATTAAATCGCACGAACTAGCCGTTAAACTTATTTCAATTCAAGTATTGTACGATTGAAAGGAGATGAGACGGTCGCCACATTGGAAAACCTGCGTAATTTCAATTCAAGTATTGTACGATTGAAAGTGTGCAACCAGAACCGCAAATATGATACCCGGGATTATTTCAATTCAAGTATTGTACGATTGAAAGGGGAATTCTTAACGCCGGACATGGTAAATCAAATTTATTTCAATTCAAGTATTGTACGATTGAAAGACATACTGCTTAGGGTGCCCAGCCTCGCGCTCTTCCTATTTCAATTCAAGTATTGTACGATTGAAAGATGCCAGCTTACGGGCGTGCGCTCGTCGGTCAGTTTATTTCAATTCAAGTATTGTACGATTGAAAGCACCTTATCTTTATCACCTTTGCGGCGCTCTTTCTATTTCAATTCAAGTATTGTACGATTGAAAGACGTAGAACTTTACGACGAAATGCCGGTAAAACGCAATTTCAATTCAAGTATTGTACGATTGAAAGGCCATCACACGCACTTTCGAACAAGACGTGTACATATTTCAATTCAAGTATTGTACGATTGAAAGATAGTAGGCAAAGCAACCCACCACCACGAAAGCCAATTTCAATTCAAGTATTGTACGATTGAAAGGTAAGAAAATATCGGTAATAACGCCGTCAGTATCTAATTTCAATTCAAGTATTGTACGATTGAAAGCGTCCACCTCAGCAATCTCACAGTCATTGATCAAGTATTTCAATTCAAGTATTGTACGATTGAAAGCGTTATGTGTTGTGATCACATTCTCATTCATATCTATTTCAATTCAAGTATTGTACGATTGAAAGTGAATTTTACGATTTTCGTTTTTGGTTGCTCCTGCTATTTCAATTCAAGTATTGTACGATTGAAAGATAAAAATAATTACTTCTCATCTCTCTTTTGAAGAAAATTTCAATTCAAGTATTGTACGATTGAAAGTGGTCGACGATATTCCCCCAGGACAACATACCCAGATTTCAATTCAAGTATTGTACGATTGAAAGAATTTGTATCGTACATTACAAAAAACACATTAATTAATTTCAATTCAAGTATTGTACGATTGAAAGGAATTCTGCGTTATCAAGGTGTTTGAAGTTTCCGAGATTTCAATTCAAGTATTGTACGATTGAAAGAGGAATATGTCGACGGGGCTGTTTCCGGGGCAAATTCATTTCAATTCAAGTATTGTACGATTGAAAGATGATATTTCTTTTTTCCTTTTTTATCAATCTTAAAATTTCAATTCAAGTATTGTACGATTGAAAGTGTTAAGGGAATGAAGCACCTGGAATACTATAAAGAAATTTCAATTCAAGTATTGTACGATTGAAAGCCGTCATATCGACGACTAAAAAATGCCTATTTTCGGCACTTTACAGCAACAAAAATAAGCAAAAGATTCTAAAAAAGTTGTCGATGCCTGATAAGCCATTTTCAGGCAGGCATCGACAACCCATATAAATACTGACTATTACAACATTCTCCTATTTAATTACAATATGTCAAAGAACTTTTGTTACTCATAACACTTCATCGACAACTTAAATAAAGGTATCCAACTCATTCTTTTCCTGTCCAACGATCTCTTTCTCCAGCCATTTTTTATTCCGGCTTTTAAACAAAATGATACTGTCATACTCCATATCCATGATCAATCTTGCCTTATGTAATAACTCTTTTAATTTAACCTCTGTTAGCTCTCCTTCAAAAACCGAATTCTGTATCCAGTTCAGGTATTGCCTGCATAATTTCAGCATCTTGCTCACCCGCTTCTCTCCTATATCATATACCAGGATCACGTACATATCACCACCAGGATTTAAAAGGTTTATATAGTTCCATATCCAACAAATGCTTAGTCAGTTTATAACATTCCAGTTTCACCAAATGCTTGTAACTCACACTCCGGTTTAAAGCCCGGTGCTTAATGGTTTCATTTAAACGCTCCTCAAATGCCCGCACAAATATTTTCTTCGCCCCCTCCTTTAATACCACCCCATTAAGCTGTATATCAAAGTCCTTTCCCTGGATCTCTCTTTTATTAAGCACTTTAAAGATAACTCTGTCCACCAGGATGGGTTTGAATATCTCTGCCAGGTCAAGGGCCAGGGAATATCTCCTGTAGCCAGGCTCATGCAGGAAACTAATGGCCGGATTTAATTGAGTATGATACAGCTGACCTAAACACAGGCTATAGCACATCATATTACCAAACGACACCAATGCATTGACTTCATTTTTAGGTGGCTGTTTACTCCGCCCGTTCATGGCAAAGTCATTAAGGATAACATCAAAAGCATCATAATACACCTGTCGAATATTGCCTTCTATGCCCATCAAAGTATCTATATCTGCACTTTGGTTAATAGATGCACTATATCTTTCAATCGCTTCAATACAGCCCACCAGGTCCTTACCACGGGATTGATAATACCTGAGGTTCTTTAAGATATTAAAAGCCGCTCCCTCTATAAATTTCTGTGCAATAAGGATTCTTTTAGGCTTCGAGATATAGTGTTTGGTTTGTGCGATTTGCATTTTACCCGCCAGTAAATATTCTTTTGGTAAAAAGCTACCGGTGTAGTGCTCATAGTAGTCGAAAAAATGTACGGCTATTTGTTCCTTTCCTAAAAAATTATACAAAGCACTATTTGCGTCCAGTGCGCCAAAACAATACAGGTCGCTTACGCCTTCAACAGGAATGTATTTCGGCGTACCCTCTACCCCATTTTCATCCACTGGTGTAAACTTAAGTGTATTGTCTTTCCGGCTCATCCTGCCGGGATTAAAAAGGTAATAAGTTTTTTTCATGCTATACCATCATTCACTTCTATTCAAAATACTCATGATAAATTGCTTTACGGTTTCCATCTCGTCAGGTCTGCTCGTTGCTACAAACAGGGTAAGTGCTGCTAAAGCTTCATTACTGATCACCGGTTGTTGATTGGGAAAGAACAATAACTTATTTCTATCCAGGAAATAGATAAAGCAAGCTGCCGCAATACGTTTATTACCATCTACGAAGGAGTGGTTCTTTACGATGAGATACAGGAGCATTGCTGCTTTTTCTTCTATTGAAGCATAGAGTTCCCGGTTATCAAAGCTTTGCTGAATCTGTTGTACGGAACTCTCGAAACTACTATCCTTAGGCCGGGCAAATACATCAGAGGCAAAATTGGATTTCATATTGTTGATGACTTCAAGATATTCCCTAACGTCGGGATATTGTGCCGGCATCTCTGTATTTCCTTTGGCATCCAATTGCTCATGATCAAAATCATCCAGCAGTTGCAGGCCATTAGCAAAAGTCTGCAAGATCTCATTGTCCTGGCCCGTTGCCTGCTGACCAATGGCCCTGCTCAATATCCTGATACCTGTTTTCAAATGCATGACTTGCTGTTGCTTTTCTTCAAGCCGCTTTTCATTGATAGCATAACCTTGTACCAGGTAATCCTTTAAACGCTCTGTAGCCCATTGCCTGAACTGTGTACCTCTTTTCGATTTGACCCGATAACCTACCGATATAATCACCTCCAGATTGTAGTGCTTTGTATTATATCTTTTTCCATCAGCCGCAGTTGTCAAGAAATCCTTGACAACTGATAACCGATCTAGCTCCTGTTCTTTAAAACAATTATTAATATGCAAACTGACATTTTGTTTAGTTTGCATAAACAAGTCTGCCATTTGAGATTGAGTAAGCCAAACCGTATCTTCTTCAAACTGAACGGATATTTCTGTCTTTTGATCCTTTGTCGTATAAATTTCTATTTCTTTCATATTTCCTCAATATAACAAAGTTCATAATAAGCGCATTTTTTACAGATACCCTTTTGTATTAATTCAGGACAATGTTCCGACTGAATGATTGCTGCAGCTTTTGCTTCCCATTCCTCTGCTTCCTTTACAAAACTTTCTGACCATTTCAGAAATTCTCTCTGTTTAAGTTTAGGATATTCTATTATAGCCTCTGGTGCTTCTATACAATTCCTTGATAAGACCGCGAGATAATATTTTACCTGTGCCAGGTGTGCCTGTTCTACTTTGTCTGACTTCTTCACTTCATGCACTACCCTGTTTTTAGCATCATAAAAATCAATTTTGATACCTTCAATCGCTAACTCCGTATATTTTCTTGCCCGGTCGAGATAGGTTGTATCCGCGATCAGTTTTCCTTCTGCCACGATTTCGGAATTATGCTCCATCCGGATACCATTAGCAAAAAGCCATAGTTTTCTATGGCAGGTATGCAGGTAGGCGATATGCGTTCCGGTGATTTGCATGCTTTCTAAAAAGAAAAGGTGTATTGCTACACCTTATTTCAAATTAAACCTGATTTTCATAATCAAATGCCATCATTTTATCTATTAATGCTTGCTCTGCAAGTTCAAAGGCATCTGCTTTTTCTCCTTTAGTTTGAATATAACCTCCAGCCTGTAAGGATATGAAAGTGGTCACATTTGATAAAGACTCGTCAATAATCGGATCTGCCTTCCTGGAGTCTTCCTCTGATAATTTAGCTCTGATACTCCCTGCTATTAGATTAGCGTTATCACTAATGGAAATCGCCAAAGTATCCATAAGACTGAATGTCCGGGATTGATTAGATGTAATTTTCCAGTTTACAATAGCCTTGGCTAATGCCTTCACCCAGTTCTCTCTTAATTCTTTCGGGGCAACCAGACAATCTCCGAAAACATTTTTGGTTTCAGACCATCCTTCTGATTTCAATTTGGCTATCGTGTCTTCCGACATTTCAGGTTCAAATGAATTTAAGCTTACAGTAAACAATCTTCTTAAGTCAATGGCAATATCAGAAACGAATAAGCCTGATGCCCGGCTTTGATTAGGAATCCATTTTCTACTTAGACTTCTATCCTTTCCTCCTAAAAATTCCACAATCGCATCTTCAGATAATTGATTACCATTTTCATCTCTGACAATTACCTGGTTATTTGGACGATCACTTCTATCAAATGAAGCATTGTCATTATCAATACCAGCTAAAAGCGGATGCAAGCCTCTCATTGCTGAAATAGATAAGGGACTTCTTCTTTTTAAAGTCCTATCCTCCCCTCCTTTAGCAGCCTTCATCCATCCTCCTAAAAGTTGGTCAGGATAAGTCGGATCACAGGTGCCATACACTTCGCCCTCTTTTAGTTCTTTTTGCTTTGTAACATCAAATAAAAATGTAGTCGGACTTGGCACGACATTCAACACTTCAGAAACTGTGTCTAAAATAGACCGCTTCACTTGTTGACCACTAGAGAAGGGAATGCGTCTGTTAAACTGTGCATCGTAATAATATTTTTGCCCATCAGATACGCAAAATACTGTGTGCTCTGCTCTTTTTAAAGTCCTGATATAAATTGTATTGCTCATAATTATATTGTTTTAGGTATTTTAAGATTGTTTTTCAATAAATGCGTAATCGAATTTCAAAAGTGTATTGAAATAGCCAAACTCCTCATTCGTCATTAGATGCACCTCATCCTTTAAATTTTTGATCATTGTTAAGTCTGCTTTTTCCAGTCCGGCAATCATTATTGCCAAAGCATCAATAAAGCCTCTCTTACCTTTAGCTGCAAACAAGTCCTTTTCAATTAGATTTTTTCTGTCAGTACCTTTTGCGCCGGCTCGATACCTTTGAATCAGCTTTGCCAATTCAATGGTATAATCTGTTATTTCTTCTTTATTTTTTGATAACATAGCTATTAACCAGGTTTTATATGATTGATAAATTAAATTGTCCTCTTCTTTTTTGAAAGAAAGATTCTTTTCTTCTTCCATGTACTTTTTAATATTTTCAGGTCGGAGTGCGTGCAATCCTATATTTCCTAATTCACAAGCTCTTTTAATATGCATACCGAACAAGGATTGAAAATCTTTGTTATTAAATGGTTGTTCTGTTTGAAACAGTTCTCTATATACGTCCTTCAGATTTTTACCGGCTTTCAAATAAAGAGGAATAAATCCTATTGTTTTATTGGTCTGGCCAAAACTGTAGATATAGGTATTCAATACCTTTTCAGGATATAAATTAGAAAGACTAAAGAACAGGTTAGACCAATTAACCGTATTAACTTCGGCTAAACCAGTTTCAACCCTAAAAATTTTTTCAACTTCCAAAGTCGAAAAATCAAAGTCTTCTATGTAGTCTTTTCCTAAACGAAAAGTAAGCCATTGTCCATTCCATGAATTGACCTGATTGCCCCTTAGCTTTTCCAAAACCGGATCATTCAGATATTTCCGGTAATGTTTCCATCCTTCATAAGTTTCTAATGTTATAGCGGCATCATTAATCAACAGGTTATATCCTCCGGCAACACCAATACCCAATCCGGAACCAATCCATGACAGATATATATCATCTTGATCTGTCGCGACCAATACATCTGAAACTAATCCGGAAGTACTTGCATACTCCTTACTTTCAGATGCCGGATAACCGATAGCAAAGCTGGCATCAGGAGCTTCTGTTTCTATTTTTGCGAATAAATTTTGTAATTTCTCCTGTCTTTCTTCTATAGATAATTTTTCAGGCTTTTGCCCTGATTTCATCTGAACAAAAGGTGAATTGGTAATCCATTGCATATATTTCGGATGATTAAAAAACAGCTCGAAATATTCTTTTTCAAAAAACACCTTAGCAGAATAATCCTTATTGTACTTTTCGTTATAAGCTTTTAAAAATGTTCTTCCTATTAATGTTGTAATCATAGAAATCGGTTTAATACATTGAAATTTTCTTGTTTTATTTTTGCCGGCTCCAATCCAAGTTCAAAATCGTAAGCAGCAGCCGGGATAATAAATGGCTTATTCCCTTTTTGAGATTGTTCCATATTAGCTACCGACCAATACCCAACAGGTATTTCAAGGTTCAGGCGGGTTTCAAAGTCACCTTGCTCATAAGCTAAAACATCATCTTCTGTAATACAGCTTACACTATCAATTTCTAATAATTCGAACAAAATAGCTTTGCTCCTGTGTGTCAATTTATTGATAGTAAATTTCCCATCAGACTTAAAGACACTATGCTCTTCTATTTGTAAAAAATCAATCTCAGTAAAAACTGCGTCAATCTTAGCTTGCAATGACCTTTCTTTTAAAACCGATCCATCCTCCAATACATCAAAAGATCTCTTCAAAATATTTACATCATAAGGACGTGCTTCTTTATCCGTTTCGGCAGGAGCAATCACATAAACATCTTTCAATTGACCAATTGTATCCTGAGTTCTTTTTCGGTTAATACGTCCAAAGCGTTGTATCAGCGCATCCAACGGAGCTGTAGCAGTTATCATGACATCAAAACTAATATCTAAACTAACTTCTACAATTTGCGTAGATACAACTATACACGCATCATTGCTTGTATTAAATTCAAATGTGGGATTACCCTTTTCATCTAAACCTATCAGTTGCTTTTCCTTTATATTTCTATCGCCCCTTTTGAATTTACTATGCAATAACAATGAAGAAATTTTAGGATGAGCATCTTTAATATAATCATATACCTGCTGTGCCTCTTGAATAGTATTCATTACAATTAAAACTTTCTGATTATGCTGAATTGCACTATCTATAATTTCTTTTGACTCATCAAAAGATTGCAATTTATGCACCCTATGTCGGTCAAACTGATCCAATTCTTCGTCTTCTAGTTTTACCTCCAATACATCATCACCCAAAAGTTCTTTAATTTTCTGATATAAGACGGTAGGCATAGTTGCTGTACCAATATGAATACGACAATCAATAGCTTTCAAAACTTCGATAATTTTCAATACTAATGCCTGAGAAATGCCAGAATAAGTATGCACTTCATCCAAAATCACGTCACAACCTTTTAAATCCAGGATCATAGCTTCATAACCTTTCATGCCTAAAGCTATTGTTGCCAATTGGTGTGGGGTTAATATTTTAACAGCCGAACCCATCAAATTTTGCAGGGCAGTTTCTTCATCTTTCTTTCGTTTTACAATTACAGATGTTGAGTGCAAAATCCTGATGTCTATTCCCGGGTTATCATGCTCCAAATCACTGCCTACTCTTTTGTACATAGCATTGATAGATGCCTGGAATGGAAGGGTATAAAAAACCCGGCCGATACACCTTCTGAACAAATAATCTGTTTTCCCGGCACCAGTACAGGCTATCACAATCGTATGTTTTTTATCTGAAGTAGCATTCTTATAAGATAGAGGATATAAAGGATGCTGCCGGTTGTAAAAATTCAGATTAGGTGTTCTAAAGATTTTCTGAGTTTCAAACGAAGTTTTGTCAATCAGGGAAGAAGCAAAATGATCTGCTCCCATTAACAATCCTCTCCACTCCGAATAGCCTCTTTCTCTGGTTGCTATCTCACAATAAGTAATACAATATTGTAAATTATCTAAAGCCGCTCTTTTTGAAATTGGGCTACATGCTATACCAAGTTTATTCAGTAGTGCCACAGCATCATTGCTCCAAATATCCCATTCTCTTAAATGAAAATCTATATAATCATAAGCTTCTTCCAAATCCAGTAAACCCATTTCATTGTTATCTTTTAATACGGATTTGTGATGCCCGGCAACCATTTCAATTAAGGCATTCCACTGCTCTTTTGGAAACGCAGATAAGAAAAAAAGGGAAGCAATTTCATGTCTGAAAATTGTTCTATGCTTTCCTTCACCTTGCAATCTTTTAGTTTGAAAATAAGAATGAGCCTTACCAATGTCATGTAGTATAGCTCCATTACGTGCGATACCAGAATCTAAGCCCAGATATTTGGCAAAAGTCACAGCAACTATAATAACATGTTCAGTATGGGCTTCTAAGGTGGTCCATTCTGGTGCTGATTTAGCGTATAAAATAGATTCCATCTAAAACGATTTTACCGGTGTCCCAACAATATGTAGCCTCCCAAACATTGGTTCATTGCTTAGCCTGTTGTAGCCAACCTGAAATGCTTCTTCAGTATGTTCAAAAATTAACTCATAACCATTAAAATCTTCTTCCGTATCAAATTGATCTTTATTGACGACAATCATTTCATCCGGCATAAGAATATCTTCGTTCCGGCATAAACAAATATGTTGGGTAAACGCTACTTCAGCCTCTTCTTTACTGGAAAAAGCCAGGTATAAAACAGGCTCTAGCAAAACTCCTCTCATTAAAATTGCCGTAGGTCTTTCAAAGAGGAACTGTTTTCCCTTCTTCGTGGAGTTCCAACCTCTGGTCTGTATGACCTCCTGCTGTTGACTGACTTGGGTGTATGAAAGCCTGTGTCTCAAAATCTTCTTTATCCCTACCTCACCCAACAATTCCGGGAATAGTTTTTTCTCAATTCCTTCAACAATACTGGGTGTAAGAAACTGTTGAGAAAAAGTTTCACTATCCCGTACAGCTGTCCAGGGCTTTATAAAACCAAATGGACCTGAAAATTTTACAACATAATATTTTTCCATAGTTTGCTATTTTAATGAACCAAAGCCAATACCGGTACTATTTCCCAAACCTACCTGCCAGGCAAATGCGATTTGCTCCGGACTTCCCTTTATAATAACAGGCGCTAAAGTTGTTTTGTTCTTTATTCCTTTATAATCTACCAGCTTGGTTTGTGGGAAAGCATAACTTTTATCCAGTTCAACAGAAACATTATCTATAGGAAGATCCACAGATTGTAATTTGATTTTCAGGTTCTCTGTCAGTAACTTTTCAAATACCTCATCCAGGTAAGTTACATGTTTTGTTTTTTCTCCTTCCCGTTGGCGAATAAGTACCGGGCTATGTAAAAAAAACCTTTCTTCATTTGAAAAATCCGGCACATCTCTAATCTGAACATCTATGGCTCTTGAACCACAAAACATTTCAGGATCATCAAGGAGACCTTTAGTAATTCTTTTTATTAGATCAGTATCATATGCACTGATAAAAAAATAAGTGTCTCGTCCGAGATTAATTCCATTCTTTGTAGAGCTCGTATTTTGCAACCAGGAGAAGGAATACAAACTACGCTTACCATGTTCGTTATTATTTACACCGATCCACTTATGTACAACGCCAGTTAATAGATGCTGATAATTGAACGGAATAATTTCTTTGTTTTTAGAAAGTTTAATATAGATTCTCATTTAGGTAATTGTTATACTTTTCAAAAATCAACGCTTAAATATGTGGTAAATATCAAGATTAAAAACAAGCCAGACAATGGGGGAATTCCCTATTTTTTCACTCCTAAAAATAAACCAGATGATGCATAAGCCACAACACAACCAAACAAATATTTATATATAAAATTAAATTCTCCGACACGATTATTCAATCTTTTTATAAAAACTGTACATTTGAGCTCATTAAAAAATTAAGATAATTTGTATGAAGAACAAAGTATTACTACTCGCAATGCTCACGCTGCTATTCGGTTCCCTATTTACCCTAAAAGGTTTTAGCCAGGAAGCTTATTTAAAATACACCATCAATGAAACCAGCTACAGCTATAAAGGCAAGCAGGCGCTTTGCTCTAAAACCCCGGGCAACAAATCTGAGGAGGACAAAGTAGACTTTCAACAGGTGAGCGCCTACCTTGATTTCTCCATAGAAACCCCGGAAAAACTAACTTTCAAAATACGTATCGAAAAAGGAAAGAAGCTTCAGGCAGGCAAGTATATTTACCAGGCGCTACTTTCTCAAACAAAGA
The DNA here is from genome assembly GCA_001897525.1 of Bacteroidetes bacterium 43-16. GTDB lineage: Bacteria > Bacteroidota > Bacteroidia > Chitinophagales > Chitinophagaceae > Edaphocola. Next base: position 125,935 of record MKTB01000010.1, read on the forward strand.
TTTTACCCAATGTATGTTTAACGGTAGAAAGAGAAACCGAGGACGGCCTGATTTTCTACAATACAGACGGCCCTGATAATGGCGTATTTGAAATCACTAAAGTAACCGGCGACTGGATAGAAGGAACCTTTGAAGCCAATATTCCCAATGATATTGAAGAGGGAGCCCCTCCTATAAAAGTCACTAAAGGATCATTCAAGCTACAGGTAAAGGAATACAAATGGTAATCAAAACCATGCAACCCTTTTAATAAATTGGCCATCCTCAACGGTTATATTTTAAATTTCACTCCTAAACATTAATTAGAAAACAAATGAAACACAAAGGATTATTATTGATTATTACCCTATCAGTTTTAGGATTATTGTCTGGCATCAAAGGGTACAGTCAAGAGGCCTATATAAAATATACGGTCAATGGCAAAGCATATAATTTTAAAGGGGATAAGGCTGGTTGCTATCAAAAAAAAGGAGATAGAGACGAGGAGGATAAAGTTGATTTCTTAGAAACCACCCTGTATGTAGACAGCGATGTGAAAGCAGCCGAAAAACTGGGCATCGTGATCCGTACAGAACAGGTAAAAAAAATCGAAACGGGTAAGTACACTATTCAAAGCCTGTCCGACCAAACGGAAATTTTACCTAATGCAAACCTCAGGATCAATAGAGAAATAAAAGGGGAATTAGAATTTTTCGGAACAGTACAGCCCTCTAATGGAGTATTTACCATAACAAAAGTTGAGGGTGTATGGATTGAAGGCACTTTTGAAGCGGAATTACCCAGTGACTTTGAAGATGGCAATGCCCCATTGAAAGTAACCAACGGTTCATTCCGGGTACGCTTAAGAGGCTTTATGAAATAATTTTAAATGATCCTTATCCAATAAAAGAACGCCACCTGGAGACTTTCCCGGTGGCGTTCTTTTATTGAAAACATTTGTAACCACTTACTCTTCCGGCTCAGAGAAGCGCGAGTTACAGCAAGCTAAAACTAGGGTCACAGAGCACTTTTATCTCTCATATACACGTAAAAGAAACATCAGTTATTTGTTCGTTTTAGAGCAAGCCTCCCTGGAATACACCTGGTAACAGGTAAGATAAAAAGCAGCTGTAATGAGCCTGCAAAATTAGGCATAAAAAGCGCTATTAAAAATATTTCCCTATCTTAGCAGCGAACTTTAGGGGTGTCTGCGATCAAATGCAGGCTGAGATTTTACCCTTAGAACCTGATCCGGATCATACCGGCGTAGGGAAAAGTAGACTGTCTTCATCCGTGCATACCGCACATTTGCAGCCATTCCTAAAGTTTTTATTATTTATATAAAATCATAAAAGGAATGGAGCTGATCATCAATCATCAAACCCGATTTTTCGACAAGATCCCCGGATCTCTGGCGGAGCTTATGCATTCAGAAGCCCCTGAAAAAGAAAAAGGCATTGCCGTTGCCCTCAACCACCAGGTCATCCCCAGGCAGCAATGGCCAAAGACCCCCCTCCAAGATCAAGATACCATTCTCATCATTACCGCCACCCAGGGTGGATAAATTCCAATTCTTGAAAATCAAACATACTATGCAGCAGCAATCCATTACAATGGCCCCCTTTCCTAATTCAAAAAAGGTCTACCTGCCCGGCCAACTATTTCCCATAAAAGTAGCCATGCGCGAGATCGCCTTACACCCTACCAAGCGCAGCAACGGCAGCCTGGAAGAAAATCCCCCGGTAACGGTGTACGATACCTCTGGTCCTTATACCGATGAAACGGCAAACATCGATGTACGTAAAGGAATAGACAGGATACGCGAACAATGGATACTGGACCGTGCCGATGTGGATATCCTTGAAAGCATCACTTCTGAGTATGGCAAAGCGCGCCTGGCCGATCAAAGCCTCGATCACCTGCGCTTTGCGTATTGCCATAAACCTATGGTAGCAAAAGAAGGCAAAAATGTCACGCAGTTATACTATGCACGCCAGGGCATCATCACCCCGGAAATGGAATATATAGCCATCCGTGAAAACCAAAAGATAGAACAACTGGAAACCGCAGGCACAGCCATGCAGGCACAACACCCCGGGGAAAGCTTCGGTGCACGAACACCTAAAAAACGGATCACAGCTGAATTTGTGCGCGAAGAAATTGCCGCAGGCCGGGCCATTATCCCTAATAATATCAATCACCCGGAAAGTGAACCGATGATCATCGGGCGCAACTTCCTGGTGAAGATCAATGCCAACATCGGTAACAGCGCCGTTTCTTCCAGCATAGAAGAGGAAGTGGAAAAAGCCGTCTGGGCTTGTCGCTGGGGTGCTGATACCATCATGGATCTATCTACCGGGAAAAACATACATGAAACCCGTGAGTGGATCATCAGAAACTCTCCCGTCCCTATTGGCACCGTACCCATTTACCAGGCCCTGGAAAAAGTAAAAGGCATTCCAGAGAACCTGACCTGGGAAGTGTTTAGAGATACCCTGATCGAGCAGGCAGAACAAGGTGTTTCTTATTTCACGATCCATGCCGGAGTCTTATTACGCTATATACACCTTACCGTTGACCGTGTAACCGGTATCGTTTCCCGTGGCGGATCGATCATGGCAAAATGGTGTTTGTATCATCACAAAGAAAACTTTCTCTACACCCATTTTGAAGAGATCTGCGAAATCATGAAGCGTTATGACGTGGCTTTCTCTTTGGGTGATGGCCTGCGCCCAGGTTCCATAGCCGATGCCAATGATGCCGCACAGTTTGCCGAACTGGAAACCTTAGGCGAACTCACCAAGATCGCCTGGAAACATGATGTACAGGTGATGATAGAAGGGCCGGGCCACGTGCCCATGCATATGATCAAAGAGAATATGGACAAGCAGCTGGAAGTGTGTGATGAAGCACCTTTCTATACCTTGGGCCCTTTGACCACCGATATTGCGCCCGGTTATGACCACATTACTTCTGCAATCGGTGCAGCGATGATCGGCTGGTATGGCTGCGCCATGCTCTGTTATGTAACCCCTAAAGAACACCTGGGATTGCCCAATAAAAAAGATGTGAAAGACGGGGTGATCACCTATAAGCTGGCGGCACATGCGGCCGACCTGGCCAAAGGCCATCCCGGTGCACAGTACAGGGACAATGCACTAAGCAAAGCACGTTTCGAGTTCCGCTGGGCAGATCAGTTCAACCTCTCCCTGGACCCCGATACTGCAAAATCATTCCATGATGAAACCCTGCCTGCCGATGCCGCTAAAGTGGCCCACTTCTGCTCCATGTGCGGACCTAAATTCTGTTCGATGAAGATCACACAAGAGATCAGAGATGCTGCAGAACAAGGTATGCTGGACAAATCAAAAGAATTTATCGAGCAGGGGAAAGAGATTTATTCATGATCATTGTATTAACACCGGAACAAACAGTATCTGACGAACATGGAATACTCCGCCAGCTTTTTGAAGCCGGACTGGAGCGGTTTCATATACGTAAATATTGGCTGAAAGATGCCGAAATGAAACAGTACCTGGATGCCGTTGACCCGGTATATCGTCAGCGGCTAGTACTGCATTCCCATTACCATCTGGCCAAAGATTACGGAATCAACCGGCTACACTTCCGGGAGGAAGACCGCCTAGAAAACCGGCATACGGATTATCAAAACGATTATAGCCTGTCTACCTCTGTACACGACATTGTTGCATTCAATGGCTTGGGTAAAGAATGGCAATATGCTTTTTTATCGCCCATGTACCCAAGTATATCCAAGCAAGGATATGGCACAGCACATACTACCTTGTCTATGCTGGCACAAAAAGAGCATGCACATGCGCAATTGATCGGACTTGGCGGTATTGATGCAAGCAATTGCAGTGAGGTGCTGCTCCGTGGTGCCGATGGCATTGCCTTGCTGGGCAGTGTCTGGCAGGCAGAAGATCCGGTACATGCATTCCGGGAGATACAAGAATCCTGCGCTACCAGCAGGGCAAAAAAACAAGACAAATGAAAACCAGCGAAAGACCTTTTGTATTGAGCATCGCAGGCCTGGACCCTTGCGGTGGTGCGGGCATCCTGGCAGATATTAAAACCTTTGAGCAGCTGAAGGTAAGTGGCATGACGGTGATGACGGCCAATACCCTGCAAACAGAAAATCATTTTTATGAGTTGCACTGGCAGGCCACAGCAGACATCTGCAGACACTTAAGGGTATTGATGCAACAGTACCCGATTGATGTTGTCAAAATTGGTATCGTAAAAGATGCCAGTATGCTGCAAGAGATCGTCCGCTGCATCCGCCAATACAGCGAAAAGGCGTTCATTACCTGGGACCCGGTGCTTAAAAGCTCTACCGGCCACATTTTCTTTGAAGGTTTTGATGATATGGTCCTGGCAGACACTCTTCATGCTATTGACCTGATCACGCCCAACCTTTCAGAACACCAGCTACTTGAGCCTTATCTACCAAATGCGAAGGCCATACTGCTTAAAGGTGGCCATAGCAAAGATAATCCCGGACTGGATCTGCTGTATTTACAGGAACAGGTCATTAGCCTGCCCCCCAATACGAAACAAGCCTATACCAAGCATGGCTCAGGTTGCGTCCTGTCGGCTGCTATTGCTGCTTATATAGCCAGAGGTAATACAATCACAGAAGCCTGCAGGCTCGCCAAAATATATGTGGAACAATTTTTAAACAGTCACCCTACACTATTGGGTTATCATCATCATGCTGAGTAAACTACAATACATATCGCAGGGCAAAACCGCTTCGGAACAAAGCCTGAACATACAGAAAGCCCTGGACCAGGGCGCAGACTGGATACAGCTCAGGTGGAAAGAAGGGGCTTACCGGGAGAAAATGGAATTGAGTACGGCTACCCGGAAAATGTGTGCCTCCTACCATGCCCTTTGCATCATCAATGATCATATCGATATAGCCGCAGCTGTAGATGCAGATGGCGTACACCTCGGGCTAAACGATGAAACAATTACCACAGCAAGGACTGTCCTGGGCACAGAGAAAATAATCGGGGGTACGGCTAACACACTGGCAGATGTCTTGCAAAGGATAGAAGAACAATGCGACTACATTGGCTTAGGGCCTTTTCGGTTTACTACTACCAAAGAACAATTAAGCCCCGTGTTGGGCCTTGAAGGATACACACATATCCTATCCTATTTACGGGAACAAAGTATTTCAGCTCCACCCCTGTATGCAATTGGCGGCATTGAAACGCCTGATATCCCTGTATTAGTGCAAACCGGAGTCTACGGCATTGCACTTTCAGGATTGATCACCCGGGAACCAGGTCTTATTCCTCAACTCAAAAACTTATTACAATGAATCCATTAAGCATAGCCGGTAAAACATTCGCATCGCGCTTATTCCTGGGAACGGGAAAATTCGGCAATTTGGCGCAAATGAGTGCTGCCATCCGTGAATCAGGCTCAGGACTGGTCACCATGGCCCTGAAGCGCTTGTCTATATCTACTGCATCCGAAGATGATTTCCTGCAAGCCCTGAACCTACCGGGCGTAGACCTTTTGCCTAATACCTCAGGCGCAAGAAACGCAGCAGAGGCTGTGCTCGCAGCACAGCTGGCCCGGGAAGCCCTGGAAACGAACTGGGTAAAACTGGAGATCCACCCCGACCCCAGGTATCTGCTCCCCGATCCTATAGAAACCCTGAAAGCTACGGAAGCCCTGTCCAAACTAGGCTTTGTGGTCATGCCCTACATCCATGCCGACCCGGTACTCTGCAAGCGGCTGGAAGATGCCGGCACAGCCGTGGTCATGCCTTTAGGTGCCCCCATCGGCAGTAACAAAGGTTTACGCACCCTGGATTTCCTGGAGATCATCATAGAACAGAGCAAAGTGCCCGTAGTGGTGGATGCAGGTATAGGTGCGCCATCAGATGCCGCTAAAGCTATGGAGATAGGGGCAGATGCCGTACTCGTCAATACTGCCATTGCAGTAGCCAAAGACCCTATCGGCATGAGTGAAGCCTTTAAAGAGGCCGTCATTGCAGGGCGTAAAGCCTTTGAGTCCGGTCTGGGTGCTACATACTCCGGCGCTATTGCTTCCAGTCCTTTAACGAGCTTTTTACTGGATTAAAATGGGCCAATATATGCAATCATTCCACCCGGCTTTTTCGCAATACGACTGGCAGGAGATCAGCGCACGCATAGAGGCTGCTACTCCTATGGCAGTACAACAGGCTTTATCAAAACGAAAAAAGAGTCTTGATGATTTCTTAGTCCTGCTTGCTCCTGCGGCACAGGCCTTTTTAGAACCCATGGCACAGCTGGCACAACAGTTAACCCAAAAACGTTTTGGTAAGACGATACAAATGTACGCACCGATGTACCTGAGCAATGAATGCCAGAACATCTGCACCTATTGCGGCTTCAGCCTGGACAATAAGATCAAAAGAAAAACGCTCAATAGTGTTGAGATCATGCAGGAAGCGATGGCCTTAAAGTCAATGGGCATTGACCATATTTTACTGGTGAGTGGCGAAGCCAATAAGACGGTGGGGGTCGATTATTTTCTGAAAGCGATCCGGCTGTTACGTCCGCATTTCGCCCACATCTCCATAGAAGTGCAGCCATTAGCTACAGAGGAGTATATACAATTGCAGCAGGTAGGAGTACATTCCATACTGGTGTACCAGGAAACCTACCACCGGGAAGTGTACCGGCAATACCATCCCAAAGGGAAAAAATCAAATTTCGATTTCCGGCTGGAAACACCCGACAGGATTGGCGCTGCAGGACTGCACAAGATCGGCATGGGTGTACTGCTGGGACTGGAAGACTGGCGCGTAGACAGCTTTTTCAATGCTCTGCATATCGACTATTTGCAGCGAACCTATTGGCAAACCAAATATTCCGTTTCCTTTCCCCGATTAAGACCGGCAGAAGGCATTATAGCGCCCAATTTCATCATGGAGGACCGCGACCTCCTGCAACTGATCTGTGCTTACCGCATCTGGAACGAAGACCTGGAGCTCTCTATATCTACCCGGGAAAGCGAACAGTTCAGAAACCATATCATACCCATCGGTGTTACCAGTATGAGTGCGGCTTCCAAAACCAATCCGGGCGGATACACCGTAGATCCGGCCTCTTTGGAACAGTTTGAGACCAGCGATGAACGCAGTATGGAAACGATTAAAGCAATCATCCGGAAAGCAGGCTACGACCCGGTAATGAAAGACTGGGACACTATCTTTTAAATCTATATTTATATGGACACAGACAAGCTATTTGAACGCTACAGCCGGCAGATTTTTCTCGAAGACATCGGGGTGAGCGGGCAAAGAACAATAATGAAGTCAAAAGTACTCGTCATCGGTGCCGGTGGGCTGGGCAGCCCCGTGATACAATACCTGGCTGCTGCCGGTGTGGGCACCCTTGCTGTAGCCGATCATGACCAGGTGGAGCTGCATAACCTCAACCGGCAGGTGATCCACAGTGAAGCAACAGTAGGTAAGGCAAAAGTTACCAGTGCAACTGAATTCGCCACTAAGCTTAACAGCCATATTCAATTGATACCTATCCGGGAAAAGATAGAGCCAGGGAACATTAAAGCTATACTGGAAGAGTATGAATTAATTATAGACTGTTCTGATAATTTCAGTACAAGATACCTCGTCAATGACACTTGTTTTCATTTGAACAAGCCCCTGGTATATGGCAGTATATTGGGTTTTGAAGGACAGCTTGCTGTATTCAATTACCAGGGCAGTAAGCAACTACGGGACCTGTTCCCCGAGCCACCCCATCCCGGCACTATGCCGGATTGTGACCGGAATGGCGTGCTGGGTCCGCTTGCAGGCATTATAGGAGCTATGATGGCTATGCAAGCTTTAAAGATCATTACCGGGCTTCCTGTAGCGACCAACCAGCTCAGTATTATAGATACCCTTAACTGGAACTTTACGAAAATAAGTTATTAACTCCCTACACGGCTTATACTAAGTCCAGCACCATTTGTATGTCTGCACGCTGATAAGGTGAGTCCACCTGCCGGGCTACTTCTTTAAACCCTAATTTATGATACAGGTGTAGGGCAGCATCCAGCTTCCGGTTACTGTCCAGTATTATGCGTGCCGCACCTTGTTGCCTGGCCCATTCAATAGCAGCTATACCCAATTGCCTTCCGGCCCCTCTACCCTGAGCTTGCTCACTTACCGCCATTTTAGCCAGTTCATATACTTGCTCATTGATCCTGATCATCGCACATACACCAATCACAGCAGTGCCTGATAAAGCTACAAATATTTCACCGCCTTTATCCAATATGTATTCCTGCGGATGGTTTAATGCCTTATAATCACTTTCCTCCATTTCAAAAAACGAAGAAATCCAGGCTACGTTCAATGCCCTGAATGCTTCGGCGTACTCCGGCTTAAATGTTTGTATACGAATCTCTGTTGTTGCTGTATTCATCTCTTTAATTGTTATGAGTGATAGGTGATAGGTGATATGTGATGAGTGATGAGTGATGAGTGATAGGTGATAAGTGATGAGTGATGAGTGATGAATGATAGGTGATAAGTGATGAGTGATAGGTGATTGTTAATTGTTAATTGTTAATTGTTAATTGTTAATTGTTAATTGTTAATTGACCATTAGTCTAAATGCTGTTCTTCACCATCCGGCCCAGTTTTTTAAGGTCATTGGCTACTCTGTCGGTCCATTCGATACCGTAGTTCAGCCGCATACAGTTGGTATACCTTTCGTGCTGGGAAAACATTCTTCCGGGAGCGAAATTAATTTTCTGCCTCAGGGCTAAATCGTAAAGATCTTCGGTACAAATGCGCTCATCCAGTTCCAGCCATAACATAAAGCCACCTTTAGGTTGCGACATTTTGGTATTATCCGGAAAATATTCTGCTACCGCTTTCTGTATCTGCAGGTAGTTTGCATATAATTTATTCCGGAACATCCGCAAATGATGATCATAGCGGCCATAAGATAAAAAGTTAGCAATCACATCAGGGAACAGGGAAGGACTACATACCGTCTGTACCAGTTTCTGCCGGATCACTCTTTCTTTAAAACGACCCGGGGCCAGCCAGCCTAAGCGATAGCCGGGCGCAAGTGCCTTGGATACAGAGCCACACCACATCACCAGTCCTGCTTCATCATAATATTTACAGGGCCTGGGCCTGGAGGTCCCGAAATAAATATTGCCATAAATATCGTCCTCTATCAGCGGTACATTATAATGCATGATCAGCCGCACCAATTCTTTCTTATGCTCGTCCGGCATCTGGAAACCCAGGGGATTATTGTAATTGGTAATAAAACAGCAGGCTGCAACTTTGGGCAATTGCTTCTTTAAGGCATCCAGGTCCACGCCCAGCACCGGATGTGTAGGAATTTCTATGGCCCTTAAGCCCAGCAATTGAATGGCCTGCAAAAGCCCGAAGTAAGCCGGTGTCTCTATGGCTACTGCATCGCCGGGCTTGGTGACGGCCATGAGCCCGTGATAGATCGCGTTCATCGCACCCGAGGTGATCACCAGGTCATCTTCCGTGATCTTACCTTCCAGGACCATCGCCCACTTAGCCACCTCTTTTCTTAAACGTACATTACCCTGCACCGGTTCATAACCCGTAGCCGCATCTCCCCTGTTTTTCAAAGCATCGATGATACTCTTGTTCAGCTTCGCTATAGGCAACAGATTTTTACCCGGTACACCCAGTGCAAATTGTGTCATGTCCTGGTCGGCAATAGTGCCGAAAACCTTATCGATCAGGTCCTGGGGCGCTTGCTGATGCCCTGCAGATTTAAATGAACCCACACTGGGCAAAGCCAGCTTGCGCCTGGAAAGCTGGCTTACAAAGTAACCCGATTTAGGTCGGGACTCGATCAGCGACCTGCTCTCCAGTTCCAGATAGGCTTGCTTTATCGTATTCAAACTCACATTGTACAACTTCTGTGCGCTCCGCACAGAAGGGAGTTTATCACCCAATTGCAGAGTATTGTTCTGGATCTGTTCCGTAATTGCTTTCGCAATTTTTAAATAAAGGACTTCTCGGGTTTTCATATTTCCTGTTTAATCAAATAAAGCGGCTACCATCAGCCCAGGGACCTGTTGAGCCATGCCACCAGTTTCGCGGTACCGGATGCTACCTGTTCTGCATCGGTGAATAAACGGCATTGCTGTTGAAAGGCATCAGCCAGCTGTTCCTTCCATTCATTTTCTGAAAAATACGCAAATAATTCCTCATGGTAACACTTGTAACTTATGTTTCCTTGTTCATCCAGCACCAGGCTGGCAAAACCTGCAATCCTACCCTTATGCCGCGCCAGCAGGAACGGCAGGCCGAAAGCGGCAGTTAAAAGTTTATGCTGCGTGGGAGAGCTGTTTAAGTGATGGTAAAAATGTTGTATTCCCGGCATATCCAGGGCAGATACGTCATGAACCTTCCATCCGGTCGCTACTATTTCCTGGTACATAATTTTGAGATTTAATACCACACAAAGGTAGACAGGATGCCAGAATAGTTACAGATACAGAAATGAAAGATTTAATGGGTACAGAAATTAATTTTGTTAAGACGACACAATCGTTAAGAATATCAAAAAGCCATCTGGAGAGATGTAGAAAATCATCATTTTGAGTAAACAAAAACCCCAATTCCCAACACCAATAAGTCAACTTTTGCTACAATTCAATTATGATATGCTGTGGTATGATTTTAGTAAAGTAATTATTGCTAAACCATTTTTAATTATTAAAAAACCGAATGATTATGACACAGCAAAATCGCAGAGGCTACAATGCCCCTAACGGATCAAGAAATGCGCGCAACCATCAGCAGTATAACGACCAAAGCAGCTACCAGGGCAGATCTGCATACGGTCAGAACAGGAACGACCAGGACGACTGGGATGAATTTGAAGGTAACTATCACAACAATTACCGGGCTTACGATCAACAAAACCAAGGTTATAATGATCGTAGCGATTACGGTGATCGTAATGATTATAATGGCAACCGTAACTACAACCAATATGGCCAAAACTACAACCAGTTCGAGGACGACTTTGACCATGACTTCGACAACCAGGCCGGTTACAGAGAAGATAGACCGGACAGGCAGGACATAGATGCTTATGGCAACCAGTCTCAAAGAAACATTCCGCTACGTGGAGAATACAGGGGAGAATATGGCCGTGAGCAATATGACAACAATTACCGCAACGAACCCCGCCGTCAAAACAGGCAACAAGGTAATGCACCTTTCACAGGAGACCGCAACAGGAGACAGCACAATGGTCAGCGTGAAGAATTCGGCTACGGACAGCAAGGCAACAATGGCTACAGGCAACAACAAGGTAATGCCTACCGTCAGCAACAAGAACACCAGGACTACAGTGATAGTCAGCACTACAATCGTCGCCACCTGGGATCACGCACAGAAGAGTTTAATAATGCAGACAACTTCCGTGGCAACCGTCGCAGAGGCGGATATGGCAGCCGTTACGATCAATAATTTATTCACCCGGATTGTCTAAAAATCAAATACCATTATTATGAATAACGAAAGTCAAGTCAAAACCGCTGCAAGTCCGGCTAATAAGAACACAGCCGTAAAACCCGGTAATGATACAGGTTCTTTAAGAAGCTTTTTTATTGACGGACTGAAAGATATGTTCTGGGCAGAAAAAGCCATTATACCCGGCCTCCAAAAGCTTCAGAAGCTGAGCACCTGCGAGCAACTCAGTGATGCATTTGAAACACATGAGCAACAAACGCAGAAGCATATTGCACGGCTAGAAAAAGTCTTCCAGATGCTGGGCGAAAAAGCAGAAGCTAAAAAATGCAAAGCCATGGAAGGCATTCTGAAAGAGGTGGATGAAATGGTGGAAGCAACACCGGAATATTCTGCAACCAGGGATGCTATAGCTATCATTGCCGCGCAAAAAGTAGAACACTATGAGATCGCGAGTTATGGCGGGCTGGTAGCTTTGGGTCATACCCTGGGACTAAGCCAGGTGGCCAATATGCTACAGAAAACACTGGATGAGGAAGAGCAAACAGATCTTAACCTGACCGACATTGCCGAAAGCCATATCAATTTTGAAGCAGAGCAGGAAACCGAACCGGAGACCGCTGCTGCCTCTTAAACTATAGAAAAAACCTGCATCCTATTCTATCATATGCATATGCTTTTATAACGCATGCACTCATTCAAAGATTACCAAAAAAGGCGGTGTACAAAAAAGGTATTACCGCCTTTTTACACAGCAGCTAAAGACTGAGCAAAGTGTAAAGCGCCTTTTTTCACCCTCTAAATTTTAAACGGTATGAAAAACATATTAGCGATCATTGCTATTGCAGCAAGCATACAATTGGCCATTATGGTAAGTGCACATGAAACGACAGGGAATAACTGGCCTGCAGATAGGCAACAGTTCAACAATCAGGACACTGTAAAGAAAGACAGACAAAGCAACCCAAAAAACAACAGAAGCAATACCAGGGACAAGACCAATATGCCACCCGATATCAGAACCGATACCGCCAGGGTACCGCCACCACCATTTGATACCTTATCTAATCCATCTTCGCATAGAAGGACTTAAATAAGTCGGGCGTATTGGCCAAAAAAGAGAGTGAATAATACAACTCACTCTCTTTTATCCATCATAAAATATATGTTATACTTCAGTAAACCTGTTAAAAACTAAAATTTATGATCAAGTTATTCCAACAACAATTGCAGGACCGTATCCAAAGCCTCTTGCTGCGAGTATGCGCCATCCTCATCCTGGTATTACCATTTCTTATCGCACTCTATCAAAGGCTCATGCGTTAATAACAAAAGTGCCGCAACTTTTACACGTAAAAAAGGAACAACCTATAAGCTTCCTTTTTTTTCACCAAGCTACTGACAAAGCACTTATGCCCCTTTGCATAAATATTAAAGCTATTGCGAGCAGGCTTGGCAGTAACGCAAATAGACAAATTTAAGCATGACATTATTTCTAGGTAGTGCTATTAAGCATGGCCACCAGCTCTTTATTAAAGGCAGGCAGGTCTGCCGGCGTTCTGCTCGTGATCAATTTACCATCTACCACCACTTCATCATCCTTCCAGGAAGCACCGGCATTTTTCAGATCTGTACTGATGTTGGCTACAGAAGTCAGTTGCTTATTCTTCACTACCCCGGCCTCTATCAATAACTGCGGGCCGTGGCAGATTGCCGCCACAGGTTTCTGCTGTTCAAAAAAGTCACGGATAAATCTTACAGCATCCATATTGGTACGCAGCTTATCCGGGTTGATCACCCCTCCCGGTAAGACCAGTGCATCATATTCCTTGACCCTTGCACGGTCCAGGTTTACATCCACTTTATATTCCGTGCCCCAATCCTTCTTGGCCCATGCCTTGATGCTTTCCCGCTCAGGGCTTACAATATCTACATGCCAGCCCTGCTGCTCCAGGTGCTCCTTAGGCGACTTCAATTCACTTTCTTCAAATCCATGTGTGGCCAATATGGCAATACGCTTTTTCATATGCTTCTATTTTTGATGAACAAATCTTTTCTTATGCCTTCCGTCAGGCTCTAATCTAACCACCATAATCATTCCAATCTTAAAAGATGAGTTGTAATCAGGCTGCACGCTTATCCGCGCGTACAGATAGTGGAATTTCATTCCCCAGTTTGAGGAATACTCATCAACATATTGTAATAGTATTATACAGCAAGACCAGCCTTGTGCAAGCTAAAGCAGCTGCTTTTATTTGCATACAGAACATAAGCGCATTACTGCTCCGGGAGTAGTACACGATGCATCAGGCGATCACACAATAAACAAAAGAAGGGAAAAATTAATATCAGGAAAAACAAAGCGATCTTTACTTTTAGAGCGGTGCTACTTAAGATTAAGACAGGAGGTAAATTCAAGATGCAGTTTGTTGATCCAGGTCAGATAAGGAGATCAAAAGTATCCTTATAACAAGAGGCTAGATCTTTTCTGTTTTAAGCCGGTTGTAAAGCGTTTTACGATCTATACCCAGGTAATTGGCCGCTTTACTTTTATTATAATTAGAGATCCTGAGTGCCTCTTCAATTTCTTTTAAAGTGATATCCCTCGGTTTTTTATACTTTAAAGAAGAGATAGCGGCACTTTGTTCCTCCCAGGGCTCATCTTCATAATGTACAATTTCATCCGGCAGACAATTCAGATTGATCGCTGTATGATCAGGACAAAGCAGGCAGGCCCTGCGGATGATATTTTTCAATTCGCGGATATTGCCCGGCCAGTGGTAGTGCAGCAAAGCCTCCAGGGCAGGGGCTTCAGGAGCCTGTACATGTTTATCCAGTTCTACATTCGTATCTGCCAGGAACTGTTCTATGAACAAAGGCAGGTCTTCCTGCCGGTTGCGTAATGCAGGCACCACGATCTCAAATTCATTCAACCTGTGGTACAGGTCCTCCCTGAATTTTCCATTTTTAACCGCTGCAGACAGGTGCTCATTAGAAGCCACGATAATCCTCGTGTGCACGGGAATATCTTCTGTACCACCCAGGCGGTGAATTTTCCGCTCCTGTATGGCCCGCAGTAAAAATCCCTGTACCTCATAATCCAGGTTGCCGATCTCATCCAGGAAAAGCGTTCCATTATGCGCCAGTTCAAATGCACCTGTTTTCCTGGCTACCGCACCGGTGAAGCTACCTTTCTCATGGCCAAAGAGCTCACTCAATGCCAGCTCTTTGGATAAGCAACCACAATCTACTGCAATATAAGGAGCGGCCTCACCCTGTGACCTCGCCACTTCACGGGCTACCGATTCTTTACCCGTTCCCGTTTCCCCATACACTATTACACTAAAAGAGGTAGGTCCTACGAGGTCTATCTGATGATACATCTGTTGTGCCACTGCACTAAGCCCTTTTACATAGCTATGCTGGGTTAATACAATCCTGTCTTTTTCTCTTTTTTCTTTTATCGGCTCCGGCTGCACGGTATCCTGCTGATCCTTTACTTGTAGCAGTGTTTGAGTCAACTGCTCCAGGGGAAAAGGCCGGTTGAAACAACTGTACAATCCTTCACGCATCAGTTCCATAGCCGTATGTAATTGTATATGATCACTGATGACGATAATTGCAGCACCTCCGGCACTTTGTTGTAGCTGTGCAACGATCTGTAAAGGGCAAGACTTGTTCAATAAGGGCAGGCAACAAATAACCGCATCAAACATAGTGCTATCCAGTATTAACGCTGCATCTTCCAGGCTCTGGCACTCTTGAGTAAACATATCAGATTCCTTAAGCTTTTTGCCCAGAAATCCAATGTAATTGTGGTCGTTGCCGATCATTAATACTTTCATAAAAATCTAAATTTTTAAGTGATAATGTCCGCATACTAATTTGTAAACACTAAGGGATGTACAAGGTAAACCAATATATTGACAATTAGTGATAATTGATGTTAAACTGTTATTAACCTGTTATTTACAATTGTTGTTAAATAATCAAACCCTGCTCACATTCATGTTCCGTTAAAGGGTAACAAATATTTAATCAAGATCAATACAAAACAACAAAGGGAAAAGCGATACGCTTACAAAGGAAGGAATGCTTTTTGCATAATAATATAGGAAGCACATCAATACATCTCTGGAAGCACATCAATACATCTCTAAATAAAAACTTATGACAAAGAAAAAGATCATTAAGAATATACCGGGACAGGTACAAAAACAACAACCAGGCATTGAAAGCAGGATGAAACCCCAACCCTTATCTGCACCAGGAGATAAGGCTACCGATAAAAAACTAAGGAACAAGGTTGCGATCATCAGTGGCGGGGATAGCGGCATAGGCAGGGCTACAGCACTGGATTTTGTAAAAGAAGGCGCTACAGTAGTAATTGCTTACCTTAATGAAGACCAGGATGCAAAAGATACGGAAGCAATGATCGGGGAGATGGAAGGAATATGCCTCTTGCTGAAAGGCGATATCAGCAAACCTGCGTTTTGCAATAAAGTGGCAACAAAAACACTGGAAGCCTTCGGGCGTATAGATATAATAGTGAGCAATGCGGCCATACAATATGTTCAGGACGATTTTATGTCGATCACAAAAGAACAATTGGAGCGTACTTTTCAAACCAATGTTTTCGGGGCCTTTTACCTCACACAGGCCTGCCTGCCCCATCTCAAAGCAGGTGCCAGCATTATCTATACCAGTTCCGTTACTGCCTTCCGCGGCAGCCATCACCTGATCGACTATGCAGCTACCAAAGCAGCATTAATAGGATTATGCCGCTCCCTGTCAGCAGCGCTGGCCGATAAGAACATCCGGGTAAATGCAGTAGCTCCCGGTCCCATATGGACACCCCTCATTCCTGCAAGCTTTCCTAAAGATGAGGTGGCGACCTTTGGAAAAGATACCCCCATGAAGCGTTGCGGGCAACCCAATGAAGTAGCACCCTGCTTTACGTTCCTGGCTTCTGATGCTGCTTCTTATATCACAGGACAGGTCTTGCATCCAAACGGAGGAGAAATCATTGCTTAATCTAAAAAATCATTATTATGTCTAAATCATCAAAACTCGCAAGCAAAAAAGTAGCAGCAGCTATGCACGAAATGAAAGAAGGCAAGCTAAAAACCGGTACCGGTAAAAAAGTGACCGATCCTAAACAGGCTATAGCCATAGGCCTTTCAGAAGCACGGGAAGCCGGTGCAGCTATTCCTGATAAAAGTACGGCAAAGAAAAGCAACGCTAAAAAGAAAACAGATAAAAAATAAGACAAGCTGCTTTGTAGAAATTCAACATCATGTCAACATCAGCTTTCCCGTATTGGGGAAACAAAAACAATTCATCACACCCGGTAGAAAGTGCAGACAGCTCAGTAGCAGCAGCTAAACAAAGTTACAAACAACTGATAATCAATTCAATTAACAGTATTTTAAAAGATTAAGCGCGGTGATGGCATTCAATTTGCAACATAACTATTAAAGATTCAACAGAAGAATTTTAAGATAAAAGACAGTCATTTATTAATCACACAAAACTAAAAAGATATGAGAAACTTACTTTGGCTTGTAGCCTTTATTTGTATTATTATTTGGATTTTAGGTTTAGTCGGAATAGGCGGAGGAATGGGTATGGGGAATCTGATTCATATATTACTGGTGATTGCGATCATCGTTGTATTGTATAACATTATCTCAGGCCGTAAACCTGTAGATTAATCAAAAATATTTGTAAAAATTAAACACCATTTTCTAACTTAAAAATTGAATTATTATGAGCGCATTACAGGATAAGATCAAAGGAAACTGGAACCAGATGAAAGGTAACCTGAAACAAAAGTGGGCAGAGCTTACTGATGACGAGTTATTATATGAAGAAGGTAAAGAAGATGAAATGATCGGTAAAATTCAAAAGAAAACCGGAGAATCAAAAGAAGCGATCAATAAGTTTATTGAGGACATGAAATTTGACTAATCTTTGATTATCTATAATAGAAACGGTCGGAACCATTATGGCTTCCGGCCGTTTTGCTTTTCTTTAAACTATAGGGATTCCACTACAGTTCCCCATCTCAATTCTACAACAATAGTACCCATACTCCAATAAGTAAAAATAAGTCGCAGCCTAAAACCCTTTCATAACAAGGCTTTCGGCATTTTAACTTAATTTATACTTGCTGTGGAATAGCATTTGCAAGTAATTAACCAAACGATGATGGTAAGTAAAGCATATCATAATCGAGGTACACATTTCTAAACTTAAATACTTATTAGTCATGCAACACGAAAATCAAATTGAAGTATTGAACGATCTGATCAGGATTAACAATGACCGTATTGAAGGTTATAAGAAAGCAGCGGAGCAATTAAAAGATGAGCGCTCGCGCCTGATCCCGCTGTTTGACCAGCTGCAAACCGAAAGCCAGACAAACACGACACATCTTAAAAATGAAGTACTGCGCCTGGGTGGCGATCCCGATCAGGGCACCACTACCGGCGGCAAGATCTATCGCGCCTGGATGGACGTAAAAGCAACCTTTGGTGGAGATAACCCGGAAAGTGTGCTCATGTCCTGCGAAGGTGGAGAAGATGCTGCGAAACGTGCTTACAGCAGTGCCCTTGAATCCGGGGATCTTGGAGATTCTCTGCCCCTGGTTACCGAGCAAAGAAATGCACAGCTACAGTCTCATGACCAGGTAAAAATGCTAAGAGACCAATATAAAAATTCATAAGCATCATAAGTAATAGCGATTAATTACTATGTTCAAAAACCTGCCACTATTGAAAAAGAACAGATGAGCAAAAGGCTTTGAAAGTATAGTATCAAAATTAAATCACTCCTAAAATGTAATGTTATGGAAAATTCAGAAGAGCAAATGTTTCCGGGCGAGATGCGCACCTTAAGCGAAGTATTGGAGAAATTGAAAGGAAAGGGTTATGACAATGAACTTACATTTTCTGATCATGGTAAATTGCAGGGAATGGGCAATGTATATAATCCGGAAGATCTGACGATTATTAAAATTTTCAGGTTTGAAGGAATGTCCGACCCGGCAGATAACTCGGCCATTTACCTGATCAGGGACAAAGAAGGCGGCACCGGTTATGTAATGGATTCTTACGGTATGTATTCAGATCACCAGGGCACCGGCTTTGATGAATTCCTGAAACAGATCCCCGTAGATGACGGTGATGACTGGAAAAATAAATAAACAATAGTGACACAAGAGTGTCCACTGTTTCAAAACTATAAATGTGTTCAAAAGGAGGATGATTTACGTAGAGCTGTTCAAGGGAAACAAGCATTGCATACCCACTTCTCATATCCGTCCCTTAATACCCTTACAGATCCTCCTTTTTGAACATAATACTTTATTCTTATAGAGGTAAGATCAGTATCACACAGTAGTTCCATCAAGAAGAGGCGGTCGCTCCTGTTATGGGAAGCCGCCTTTTTTCTAAAGCTGATTGATCAACTATAGAACATAAATATGGAACAAAACATTAAAATAAATATTATGAAAAACTATTTGAGTGTAACAGCGATCGTACTGGCCAGCTTTTGTTTTGCCGGCAGCATCGCCAAAGAACGAACGGCAACTATATCTATACCGGAAAACCTGGACCGGGAATGGATCAACGAACAGGATACGGTTAGAGCCACCCCTATGCCTGTCCCTAATCAGAAAAGAGACATGGGCGATACCAGCCGTATGATGAGGCAGGACAGGAGAACAGATACTACATTTGTACCGCCTATAGATACCCACAAGGTACCTGCACAAAAAAGACAGCGGTAATGCAGTACCGTAAATTAAAGAGCAAAGCATCCATAATGATTATGGATGCTTTGTTATTTAGAAGGCCACTAAAAATTACCCGACATATTTAGTATTGATAGCTTTGGTCCATTCCTCTTTTCCGCATCGCTTACAATGACCCTGTGTGTCCTTGGCCGTTTGAGCAATATTACCGCAAAACATGCAGGCGAATGGACCGCTCCCCTCTTCTGGTTGAACCTTTTTATAAGCATTCGGAAACAAGGGAAGCCCATAGCGGATCTCCTGGTCTTCATACCGCAAGAGGCTCATTGAACCATCCACTTCCAGCAAGGCCAGCCTCACCTGCCCCAGGTGCTCTACCGACTGGTTGCGCAGTTCAGAAAAAAATTCATTCTGAGAAAAGTCTGCATTACGATTACCCTCAATGCTGAACATACCTTCTTCCACTATGATCATGGCTTTCCCCTCCAGCAAATGCGTCAGCTTGTCGGACTTGGAAGCCGCCCAGGTGATGAACTTGTATAAAACAATCACCGAAAAAAGTACCACAACCGAGTAGATCACCGGGATCTCTTCCTGGAACATAGGATCGCCTGCTGCAGAACCCAGGCCGAGGATAATAGCCACCTCAAACAAAGTAAGCTGGCGCACACCTCTCCTCCCCGAAAGCCGGAGTACAATAAGGATCAGCAGGAACATCAATATGGTACGGGCAAAGATCTCTACCAGGAAATCCAGTTGCGCGCCATCAAGTAATAACTTTTCAAACATATCTATGAGGTCTTATTTTATTAATGAAATGCAGGTATTGAATGATTACCTAAAAGTAAATTAAAAAGGGTTTATATAAAATAAATAATACTCCAAAATATAAAGACCGGGATACACGTTTTGTTGTGGAAATTTCCCCAAACAACAAATCGGGCGATTGAAAAAGTTCAATCAGTCTCTATCAGTATTACCCGATTATTATTGGTAAAGTTAATTTACTGCTATATTAACCTTCAATATGCACCTGAGACAAGCGCGCATTAAAAAATTATGATTACACAAAGATTCCTCATACTATTAATGGACCGGAATTTGAACTAAAAAATATATGCTTTAAAGCAATAGACTACAACATTCAACGTTCATTACTAAAACAACACTCATGAAAAATCACAGAACAGCCCCTAGTATAACCAGGGCACCCGAAAACTATAAAAATAAATCTGTATGGAATTTTACTTAACAGAGGCATTTGTGATCATAGATTTATTGAACCAGGATACCTCCACTTATATAAGAGTGACCATGTTTGAGGAACGACGTATCATACGTAATCATAAAAGCGAAAAAATTGTTTTTATCATGAAGGCCGAGATACTGAAAGAAGCTGTTTTCGGCCAGCTATGCACTAAAGGAGGTACCTTATGTGCTTATGGGCTTAACTAATCGCAGAGATCAAAACACCTAACTCAGCTTTACTTCAAAAATGCCCGCTTCATAAAAGGCATAGCAAAGGGCCGGGCGTGGCATTGACCGCGTATCTGTCCCGGTAAACTTAGCAAAAGCAGGTAAAATAAGCTGGTGCTCACTAAGAACAAAACAAGGAAAATGCATGATCTTTTTTGTAGGCATCCTGAGGCCTACACCAGGATGCAGATGCCCGCTTACCGTATATCTTCCTGAATGATGCCCGGTGGGATGATGTATAAAATGTATGTCCTCTATCACCAATTCATCCGTTACAGCGCTTATGCCCAATTCAGACAAAAAGGAGTCAGCAATACGGTCATGATTCCCTTTCACCAGTACAAATTTCTTATCCGGGAAACGGGCTATAAACTCCCGGAACAAGGCCACTTCATTATTGGCACCGGCATGGATCATATCCCCTACGATCAATACTGTGCGCACTTCGAAAAAAAAGATCAATGTGGCTAATCGTTCCAGGTCATCTACACTTAACTGCATCGGCAGGCCGATACCGTTCTTCCGGAAATGTGCTGCTTTACCCAGGTGCAGATCGGAAAGGACCAGCATCTGCTGGGCTTCCCAGTACAGGGCACGCTGATTGGTCAATATAAACTGTGCCGTTCCGAAAAATACTTCTTGTTGCTTGATGATCATTTGTTCTTGTTCCGCGTTTGTTTCAGGCTTTGCTCCTGCATTTTAAGAATGCGCTTTTCCAGGTCTTCACTACTCAGCGATTGCCGCAGGCTGTCCACTTTGATCGGGAAACTTAAAGGTGTAAATTTAGTGGAAATACGGTACACTATTGTACTGGCATTGATGCGCTCAAATGCAGCGATCAGCCGGGGCTCTTCCAGTTGCTGGTTGAACACTTCTGTATAGGCCTGCTTTAAAAGAATATGATTGGGTTCATACTCCTCCAGCACTTTAAAGATCAGGCCTGCAGATGCCTGTAAGGATTTATTGCTTTTTTGCTTACCGTACATATTCTGTACCACCATGCCCGAGATCACCGCGATATCCCGGAACTTCCGGCTGGCCATTTCTGTGGCATTGATGCTGTTGATCACGTCCTCCATTAAATGTTCCCGGCTTAATACCAACTGTAGTTCCTCTTCTGAAAGCTGTAGCTCCGTATCGGAAAACAGTTCAAAGCCATAATCATTCATGGCCATCGAAAAACTGACCGGGTACAGGCGGCTGATGCGGAAAGCCACCAGCGCCGCCATCACCTCGTGCACCAGGCGACCTTCAAAGGGATACATAAAGAGATGGAAACCTTCCCGGGTATGGATGCGCTCCACCAGGAACTCATCTTCCGCAGGGATATGAGAATACTGTTGCTGGGTCAGTAGCAAAGGCTGCAGGAAAGCCAGTTCTTTTTGCCGCACAGGATGCTGTACCGACATAGCGAGGTTTTGTCTTAGGAAATGGCTGAGGTTGGCGCTTAAAGGCAGGCGGCCACCCAGCCAGCTCGGGGTGATGGCCCTGCCGGAAGAGGCCCTTACCAAAGCCGTCATCTCTTTGATCGTTACCAGCTCCAATACCCTTCCCGCTAATATAAACTTATCTCCCTTTTTCAATTTAGATAAAAAATATTCTTCTACCATACCTATGTAGCCCCCGGAGATGAACTTCACGCGCATCATCGCATCGCTCACGATCACCCCGATATTCATACGATGCAGCATACCTATGCGCCGCTTCTCTACCACCAGCATACCATCTTCCCTTTGTACTACTTTATGAAAATCTTCATAGTTTTTCCCTATTTCGCCACCTACAGTAATCAGTAAGATACATTGCTGCCACTCTTCCTCCGTCATATAGCTAAAAGCAAAGGTCTGCCGGATGATCTTTTGCATCGCTGCTGGCAGGAAGCCGCCACCCAGGGCAATGGTCACCAGGAATTGCACCAATACATCAAAACTCAGTACCATAGGTTCCCTGCGCTCAATGGCATTATGCTTCACGGCATCTTTAAGCGCGGCTACCTCTACCAGTTCCAGGGAATGGGTAGGTACAAAATAGATCTTCGATACTTCATTAGGACTGTGACCGCTGCGACCGGCACGCTGCATAAAACGGGCTACACCTTTTGCAGAACCTACCTGGATAACGGTATCCACGGGTTTGAAATCTACACCCAGGTCCAGGGAAGAAGTGGCGATCACCGCTTTTAACCTACCTTCGCTCAAGGCCTCTTCTATCCATTGCCGGATGGGCGCATCAATGGAACTGTGATGCAGCGCGATCTGCCCGGCAAAATCGGGGTAGGCTTCCAATAAAAGCTGGTACCACATTTCACACTGGCTGCGGGTATTGGTAAATATGATGGAAGACTTGCTTTGTAAAATAACCGGTATCACTTTATGGACCAAAGCACCGCCCAAGTGTCCTGCCCAGGGCAATACTTCTACCTTGTCCGGGAAAAGAGGCTCAATCGCGATCTTCTTTTTTTCTTTAGCAACAATTTTCACCTTTTTCCCGGCTACGGGCAAGAGCACTTCCATAGCCTCGTCCAGGTTACCTATAGTGGCACTGATGCCCCAGATGCGCAAAGCTTTATACTGTGCCTTCAGGTAAGCCAGGGCCAGTTCCATCATCACGCCCCGCTTGGAGCCCATCAGTTCATGCCATTCATCAATGGCAATACATTGCAGCGATTTAAAAAATTGGGTACGTCCCTTCTGCGCCAGGAGCAGGTGCAGGCTTTCCGGGGTCAGTAATAAGACATCCGGCATCTGCTTGCTCTGCCTTTGCCTGGTCTTCACATCCGTATCCCCATGCCTCACCTCCACCGTCCAGTCCAGCCCTATACTATCTATAGCCTCCTGCATGGCTTTGGCCAGGTCTTTGGCCAGGGAGCGCAGCGGTGTGATCCATACCAGCTTAAGGCCATTGCCATAAGCATCCGGCCGGTTCATAAAATCGATGAGCACCGCCAGGAATACCGAATACGTTTTACCAAAGCCTGTAGGCGCTACCACCATACCGCTGTACCCTTTTGCATAACGCTCCCAGGTTTTCTCCTGGAAGTCAAAAGGAGCTATGCCACGCGCCGCCATCCAGTCGCGCACGATCCTGTACCCATCACTTTGTTGCCAGTTGCTGTCCAAATCTATCCTATGAGTTTTTTTATGTTTTCAATATCATCAATATCTTTCACCGTCTTATCCCTTCTCCAGCGCAGGATCCTCGGGAAGCGCAGAGCTACCCCGGACTTATGCCGGCTGCTGAGGCTGATGCCTTCAAAGGCCAGTTCAAAGACCAGTTCCGGCTTCACCGTGCGTACCGGGCCAAACTTTTCCAATGCATGACTGTTGACAAAACGGCTCACTTCCTGTATCTCCTTATCCGTAAGGCCAGAGTAAGCTTTGGCAATGGTCACCAGTTCCTCCCCACTCCTAACGGCAAAAGTATAATCGGTATAATAGCCACTGCGCCTGCCACTCCCCTTCTGCGCATAAATCAGTACCGCATCCAGGGTCAGCGGCTCCACTTTCCACTTCCACCAGTCGCCCCTCTTCCTGCCGCTATGGTAAGGAGAATACTTATGCTTCAACATGATCCCCTCGCTGTTCCGGTCCCTTGCCTGCTCCCGGAGGGCAGGCAATTCAGTCCAGGATTCCAGGGCTATGATCGCTGAAAGCTTGATGTGCTCCCCTTCCCGGGAAGCTATCAGTTCCTCCAGCTTCAGTCTTCTTTCCGACAAAGGCTTTTCGCGCCAGTCTTCCAGCTCCCATTCCAGCAAGTCATAAGCATAGAGGACCACCGGCAATTCTTCCAGCATTTTACGGCTGATGGTCTTCCGGTTCAGGCGCTTCTGCAGATCACTAAAGTCCTGGACAACATTGTCCCGGGATACCAGCAGTTCGCCATCGATCACAAAATTACCGGCCCATTGCAGCAGGGCATCCCTGATCTCGGGAAACTGGTCGGTGATCAGTTCTTCGCCGCGCGACCAGATGAAGACTTCGCCTTCTCTTTTGATCAGCTGTGCCCGGATGCCATCCCACTTATACTCCGCCTGCCAATCGCTCACCTCGCCCAGTTCCGGCAAGTCCTTATCCAGGGCATAGGCCAGGCAGAAAGGATAAGGGCGCGAACGGTGACTTTGTATATACTCCCCACGGATGAGGGCATCAAAACTCACTTCATCCTGCTGCCAGTTGCCCATTAAAGTATGGGCCACCGCATTGGGCTCCTGCTGGTAATACCCGGCAATGGCATTGATCAGCCCTTTGGCTGCAATCCCTACCCTGAAACTGCCACCCAGCAGTTTATTGAAAATAAAGCGCTCCATATGGGCCAGGTGTTGCCAGGAGTCGATCACAAATCGTTTCTTTTCTTCTTCTGTCTGCGTATCCAGTTGGCTGATCTCTTGCATCCATTGCGCCAGGGATTGCGTATTGAGGGCCTCCGGTTCCGGTAAGATCAGCGAGATGGTTTCCCCCAGGTCGCCTACGGAAGCATAGGATTCCCGGAACAGCCATTCGGGTATGCCGCTGATCTCCATAGCCCATTCTTTGAGCAAGGCAGTACTTACCTTGCGCCTGGGCCGCTTGCCCGTAAAGAGGGCCAGGAACCATAACTTATCTTCATCCGGCGCTGTATCCAGGAACTTGATGACCGCTTCCTGCTTGAGCCCGGTCTTATTGGTGCTGTCCAGCGCACTGATCATGGTTGCAAATTCTTTCACTCGCTATCGTTTAAGGATTCGTTGAGGGAGTTTCCTCTGTTTCTTCTTCTTCGCCAAACCTGGTCGTGACCGCAGCGGCACTGATGCCGATCTCATTCAGGTATTTTTCAAAAACTGCCGTTTGCCCGTGTGTCACATAAACCTGCTCGGCACCCGTACCTTTGATCACATCGAGCAATCCCTGCCAGTCGGCATGATCACTGATGGCAAAGCCTGCATCGGCAGCACGCCAGCGGCGTGCGCCGCGCACCTGCATCCAGCCGGAACAAATGGCTTCTGCACGGTCAGGGATTTTGCGCAGCAGCTTGCTGTCCACCAGGGAAGGCGGTACGATGATCACATCGTCCAGCCCTGCCTTTATGGTATCTACCTCCAGCACTTCATAGGCCGGAAGTTGCACACCGGCTGTTGCATAAGCCTCGTTAAGCTTTGCGATGGCATAATGCACTTTTAATTTTCCCATTCCTTCCAGCGCCTGCATGATGCGTTGGGCTTTACCCAGCGCATAACCTACAAATACAGAGACTTTACCTTTTTCCCGGTTTTGTACTACCCAGTTACGCAATTGTTCCTGCTGCTGTGCCACAGATGCCCAATTATAAATGGGTAAAGCAAAAGTGCTTTCGGTAACGAACTCATGACATCGCACGATCTCTATGGGGGTACTCAGGCCATCATCCTGTACTTTATAGTCACCTGAGGCAACGGCTACCCGGCCTTTATACTCCATACGCACCTGCGCAGAGCCTATAATATGCCCGGCAGGATGCAGGGATACCTGAACACCGTTAATATCCACTTTTTCTCCATAGGCCAGGCCCTGCACGCTGATGTCTGCTCCTAACCTTACTTTAAGCACGGGAACGGAATGGTGGTGGCATAGATAATGCTGCATCCCCCAGCGCGCATGATCGCTGTGCCCGTGGGTGATAACGGCACGCGCTACCGGCAGCCAGGGATCTATATAGAAATCACCGGGCACACAGTAGATACCTTCTGTACGGAATTGTAGTAATGAGTGCTGCATTGATTATTCTTTACAAGTTAACTAAAAACTTAAACGATCACTCATAAACTACTGCAAAAAATGCGCCAAAATAAGGGCTTGCTCTAAAACAGGAAAGCAGAGGACCTTAAAGGACCTCTGCTTTCCATCTATCTTTAACGGATTATAAAACTACCTGGAATATTTCACTATCCTGCCGTAATAATATTGTTGCTGCGGTGTTTCAATAATGATGAAATACACCCCGTCAACCAGGTACTCCAGGTTTTGATGGAACTCCCTGGCGTTTATTTTATCCCGGAATAATAATTCCTGGCCTATTGCATTCCTTACTTTTATGGACAAGATGGGCTGGTATTTCGATTGAATAGAAATGTTTCCGCTTGTAGGGTTAGGATATAGTACGATACCTGCCTGCAGCAAATTATTCTGTGCAATGCCGGTTGAAGTATCGGTCAGCTCAACAGGGATGCTGATGGAATCATGCAGACATTGATTCTTAAAATAAAGCTTTGCCGGGTAGACACCGTATTGCGCATAAGTATGTACCGGGCTATGATCATTACTGGTATTTCCGTCCCCGAAATCCCAGTACAGGCTATCTACATGGGTTAAGTTCTGGAAAGAGAAGCTAACCGTTTTCCCGTTTTTCACGGTTTGAATGCCGCTAACCACCGGTTGCTGTGTGGCTAAATGACCCACATAGATACTGCTGAAATGATAGCAGCCATAAGGAGACATCATACTACACTCATAAGTTCCCGGTTGCGTCACCACAATGGTTGCATCCTGGCTGCCGCTGCCCCAGGTATAGCTATAGCCGGGATGATAAGTACCTAAGACAAGACTATCGCCCGGGCAGATGGCGGTATCTGCTCCCAGGGAAAAGGCAATGGCGGTATCTGCCGTAACCTGTATGGTATCGGAGAAAGAGCAGCCAAATGCATTGTTGATCTTCAGGTGATAGGTTCCTTCCTGGCTTGCAGAGATCAGGTAATCTGTGCTGCCATTGCTCCATTGATACAGGTGGTTGCTATAGTTGGGTCCCGGGGAAAGGGGTCTTAATGTCACCGGGCCGCCCCAGGGAGCGCAAAAGCCGGTATCATTGCCTAAGGAAAAAACAGGTTTAGGCATATAATTGACGGCTAAAGAGGCCGATACCGTACACATACTGCCGTTGCTGATCTCCACACTGTAGATCCCTGATGTATTCACAGTAATTTGCTGGCCGGTACTACCGTTAGACCATTGATAGGTAGCGCCCGGGTTCTGTGCATTTAAGCTCAGCACCTCGCCTTCGCATGGAGCAAGCACCCCGGCAAAGGGCAACACAGGGGCAGCCAAAAACTGGATATTGATGGTATCTCTGGCTGACTGATTGGTGACCGGATCGGTTACCTCCACCCAATACTGGCCGGACTGAGTCACGTCTAATTCCTGGCTGGTATCACTGGTGCTCCAAAGGTATTTTGCACCGGGATTACCGGCATCCAGGGTAAACACATTGACTCCACAAATGCTGGTATCCCTGGGCAGTGATACCGCCGGGCCTGTTGCAGGGCCGCAAATACCCGGCATCAACTGGCATATGTCAAAACGCCATATATTCCTGAAGCTTCTGTAGCTCTCTGTGGTAGTACCCCCTATCATATAAAGTTTATCCCTGAACACCCAGAGCCTCGGATTATGTGCTCCGTAGGAGCCTGAAGGAACGGGAGCCGTAGTGAAAGTATAAGGTCCGTCCGGGAAGTTAAGCGGGGCGGTATTATCAGCAGAACCCTCTACAAAAGTCCAGTTATTGGTGGCCGGGTTATAAGACCAGATATTATTTTTACTCCCTCCGCAGGAGCCGCACTGACCGCGGCCATAACCTCCAAACAAGATCAGGCGGCCATTAAAGACCGTTGCCCCGGCCTCGCCAATCCCGCCTGGCCGGTTATTAGGATTTTCTACTCCTTTAACCCCATAGGAAGCATAAGTGTAGCCATCATATTCATTCGTGTTGATATAGCCTTTTAATAAGGTCCAGATATTGGTAGCGATATCATAAGCCCACATTTCATTCAGCAGGTTATTGTCCGATGTGCTGCCCGGGGACCTGCCCCGCCCGGAGAAGGTATAGAGTTTACCCCCAAGTACCCAGCAGGGAGCCGAAAGCCGGGCATCAGGCCTTGTGCTTGCCGTACCGACACCTATGGTCCCGAAAACGCTATTCTGGTTGATCAATTTATTGCCATGCAGCCATCTCCATTGCCCGATCTGCAGATCATATTCCCAGAGATCATTTAAAACGCCGAACTGGCCTGTTTCATTATAGCCCTTACCACCCATGAGGTAGAACTTGCCGTTAGCGGTCCAGGTAAGTGGATTAGAACGTGCACCGGGTACATTTGTGCCGCAAAAACGCCCTGCTGGCCATAAACCCCTACTCCATTGTTGAAGTTAGGGCCTTTGATCCATCGCCATTGCCGGGTAG
Source organism: Bacteroidetes bacterium 43-16 (assembly GCA_001897525.1). Taxonomy (GTDB): domain Bacteria; phylum Bacteroidota; class Bacteroidia; order Chitinophagales; family Chitinophagaceae; genus Edaphocola. Next base: position 154,854 of record MKTB01000010.1, read on the forward strand.
CCGGGTTAAATTCCCAAAGATCATTTTTCAAGCTGTCGATCATGCTCCAGTCATCACTCTTCACCTTTATTCCGCCAAACAGGTAGAGCTTATGATCAAGTGTCCAGGTAGCCACTCCATCTCTTCTGCCGGGTGTCAGGGAATCTCCATAGGTATTCAGGGTGCCATAAACGGCCGCACGATCTGTGTGTTCCGGGTTCAAGGCTAATGGATATCCTTTAGACTCCTCTTTGACCAATGACCATTTATTGGTATAGTTATTATACCTCCATACCGCATCTCCACTGCGGGTATCAAAAAAGGACTCGTACCATACAGAAAGTTCTGTTCCGGCTTTCGGTAAGCTATCAGATACTTTTCCCATTACACCGAAGAGGTACATGAAACTATCAGTCTGCCAGTTTGCATAATCATTGGACAGGGCCGGGAGATTGAACTTATTTTCTGTACCCGTCTCCAGGGCTACGTGACTCAATGTGGCATTGGGCTTGCCCTTTACCCAGGTAAAGTTATTGGTAGTGACATTGTATTTCCAGAGGTCCGTCTGTACCCCCCTTCTACCATTAGCACCTAAACCCATACCGCCTGCGAGGAACACTTCATTACCGCTTTTCCAATGCATCAAAACGGATCTGCCTCCGGGCAGGTTACCCGGGCTTTCCACGCCCTGAACGCCATATTTTCCATATTGGTTAATCGCCGCATTTCCTTTTATATAGCGCCATTGGCTGATGGCGGTATCAAATTCCCATATCTCATTATGGTCAAAATTCCAATAGGTAACAGAGTTGTGGTATTTTGTATTACCTCCGAAAATATACATTTTACCGTTTGCACTCCAGCCTACACTCCCGGTTCTTCTGCCCGGGCTATTGCTGGCATGATAGACGTGCTGCATCCCGTAGCGCGGGTTATCATAATAAAAAGGAACGGGGGTATTGCTCATCGTCACCACATCTGTCCCGGATTTTATGCACCAGTTATTGGTATTCATATTATATCGCCATACCTGGTCGTTCCTGTTATAGATAAAGACATGATCATCGTATACACCCAGCAGGATCTGGCTCGCAGTATTGGGCCGGTTTGCTGCATCTTCTACGCCGGGAGTGCCCGGTATTTCATTCCAGTTATTCTGCCCACCCTTTATCCAGGTCCATTCACCGGTATTCAAATTATATTTCCAGATATCATTACTGGCTTCATTTCCCATATTTGTAGCGCCGCCAAATAAATACAGGAAGTTACCTTTAACCCAGGTACAGGCATCAACCCTGGGGCCGGGATAGGCGGTAGTTGAAGGCACATTTAACTGCTCATATAAGGGGCTATACACTGCATTAGGTACCATCTTGATGCACATCCAGTTTTTGGTCTGCATATTAAAGCGCCAGAAACTGCCATCATACAGGTAAAAATAATCGCCTACCAGCCAGCCACTGCCTTCACGGCCCGGCTTAGGCCTTACCTCTGCGCTTTCTACACCTACAGTTCCATAATTTACGGGATCGGTACTCACTGCGCCCGGCTTTATCCAGGTCCAGCTATTGCTTACGGGGTTATATTTCCAGATATTATTAAAGTGATAGTAAGCATTGGAAGCACCGGTAGAGGAGCCTTCCGGATCATTGAATCCATAGCCGCCATACATATAAAATTCGCCGCCATAGGTCCAGGTGGCCACCGGCCTTCTAAACCCTGGATGGGCCAGGGTATGCTCCTGGTTGAGTGTGGCCCGCAAAGGTACAGCAGGATGATAGCCTACTCCTTTCATAAACTGCCAGTTGGTTTGACCGGAAGTATGGAGGGTGGTAAGCGATAATAAGATCAGAGAAAAATACAACCTGAGATTCATATTAAGGATTTTTTGGCGCGCTAAATTAACATTTTTATAAGACTTCACCCATATTCCTGCTATTAACATAAAACTAATCCACATCTATAAGATCGATGATGGAAACTTATTTACGCATTCTTATTGCATATTGTTACTCATTCCGGGCATAGCACAGTACTCTGCAGCAAAAAACAAATATTGCTTAGACCAGATACAATAAAAATCAGCCCCGGGGAAATAGGTTATACAGGATCTTAAGATTACTCAATATGAGGAAAGTACCCGGTAAAAAGGTGGCAGAATATGCAGTAAACTGTTCCTGTTTAATGGAACACATTTTGCTATATTTCAAAACGTATCATTACGCTAACCTAAAGGATCATTTTATGAGAGCAATATGGACAGGGGCCATTGGCTTCGGACTGGTGAACATACCTATAAAAATATATACCGCTACGGATACAGGACACATTGATCTTGATATGCTGGATAGCCGCGATCACGCCAATATTAACTTCAAAAGGGTAAATGCCAAGACGGGTAAGGAGGTAGCCTGGGAAGATATCGTAAAAGGCTTCCTGAAGAACGACCGCTACATTATACTCGAAGAGGAAGATTTCGAATCTGCCCTTCCTGAAAAATCTAAAATATTATCTATCGACAGTTTTGTAAAAGAGCAGGAAATTGACAGTATTTATTTTGAAAATCCTTATTTCCTGGAACCTCAGAAAGGTGGTGAAGCGGCTTACAGCCTGCTCTTGCGCTCGCTGATGCAAACCAAAATGGTTGCCGTAGGCACTTTTGTATTGCGGCAGACGGAGGCATTGTGCCTCGTAAGGGTATATGACGATAACATCCTGCTACTGCACCGGCTGCGCTTCCATGAAGAGATCAGAAGCTATAAAGATCTGAAAATACCTGCGCATAAAGCACCCAAACCTGCCGAACTGAAAATGGCTAAAACCCTGATCAAAGAATACACAGCTTCTTTTGATCCTGCTGCTTATAAGAATAATTACCAGAAAGCGCTTATGCGCATCATTAACCAAAAATCAAAAGGTAAACAGGTAAGCAGGAAAGCTGCTCCGGTTAATGATACTAAAGTTACCGACCTGATGGCGCAATTGAAAGCAAGCCTGAATAAGCCCAAAGCAAGCCTGGCTAAAACTAAAAGAAAAACCAAAGCCTGAGTACTATGCCTTTAAAAGAATACAGAAAAAAGAGGGATTTTAAATCTACTACAGAGCCGGAAGCTGCAATGAGCTCCCGGAAGGGAGCACCCGTCTTTGTCGTGCAAAGGCATGCAGCGCGTAAGTTGCATTACGATTTCCGGCTGGAATTGAATGGGGTACTCAAAAGTTGGGCGGTGCCCAAAGGCCCTTCCCTGGATCCTGATGATAAACGGCTGGCCGTAATGGTAGAAGATCACCCTTTTGAGTACAAAGATTTTGAAGGTACCATACCTGCGGGTAATTATGGTGCAGGAAGCGTGGACATATGGGATAAGGGCACTTACGAGATGCTCAGTCCGGATACGGGCAAGGAAACCCAAGATGGTATAAAAGGTGATTCCTTAAGCTTCAGATTAAAAGGCAAAAAACTGAAAGGAGTATTTACGCTGGTAAAGATGAAAGGGAAAGGTGACAAAAACTGGTTACTGATTAAAAAAGAAGACCGGTATAGTCAACAGCCCTATGATGCGGAAGCTCATCGCTCCGGGAAAGACGCTATCAAACCGGCAAAGCCGCTAAAAGCAACGAAAGAGGAGCGAAAGAAAAAAGCAGCCCCGCAAACGGCTTCGGCTCTTATACGCCCCATGCTGGCGCAAACGGGGCAGGCGGCCTTTGACAGTAAAGATTGGATCTTTGAAGTGAAATGGGACGGATACCGGGCCATTGCCGATCTGCGCAACAAAGCGGTACGTTTATATTCCAGGAATGGACTGGCTTTTGAACGTAAATATCCTGCTATAGTAAAAGCTTTAAAGGAGCAGGAGCATGAGATGGTGTTGGACGGAGAACTGGTGGCCCTGGACAAAAAAGGCAATGTGCAATTTAACCTGCTGCAGCATTATGAACCAGAGCAGGATACCCGTCTTCTTTACCAGGTCTTTGACCTCTTATGGTTGAATGGCCATAGTACAGAAAAACTTTCTTTGCTGGAACGGAAAGAATTATTGCAGGCAGCATTGCAAGAAAATGATTTCATCCGGAATACTCCTTTTATAAATAGCACCGGTAAAGATTTGTTTCATACCATAAGTAAAGATGGAAAAGAAGGTATTATTGCCAAGAAAGCAGAGAGTAGGTACCATCAACATACGCGATCTGCCGAATGGCTAAAAATAAAAACAAATAATACTGATGAGGTAATAGTTTGCGGGTTCACCTTGTCTAAAGCCATACATGAGCCCTTCGGTGCTTTGATCCTGGGACGCTATGAAGATAACCATTTAGTGTATGCAGGCCATTGCGGCACTGGATTTACTCAAAAGACCAAACACGCTTTAATGGAACAAATGCAGTCGCTGATCAGGAAAAAGTGTCCTTTTGAACAAGTACCGGTAACAAATATGCCTGCAACCTGGCTCAAGCCGGAAAGAGTAGCTGAAATCAGGTATAGCGAAATAACCGCTCATGGTGTGTACCGACATCCGGTATTCCTTCACCTGAGAGCAGACAAAAATCCCGGGGATTTAAACAATGAATCCATGAATAAAAAAGCATCCTCAAAAGCAGCGCTGAACCTGAGTTTAAACAGGAAACAAATCCAGATCAGCAATCCGGACAAATTATATTTTCCAAAGGAGCAGCTCAGTAAAGAAGATATAGTCATGTATTATCAGCGAATGGCAGCTTATATACTCCCCTATCTTAAAGACCGGCCGCTCTCCCTGCATCGCTTCCCAGAAGGCATTACTGAAGCTGGTTTTTTCCAGAAGGATGCGGGACAGGAAGCTCCGGACTGGGTGAAATCATACAGCGTCTACGCAGAGTCGGCAGATAAGGATATTAATTACATTATTTGTAATAATAAGGCGACTATGGCTTATCTCAACAACCTGGGCTGTATTGATTTTAATCCCTGGAATAGCCGCACCAAAGACCTGCACTTACCCGATTACCTGGTACTGGACCTTGATCCTTCTGCAAAAAACGATTTTGATGATGTTGTAGAAGTTGCTTTACAGATCAAAGCCATCTTGGATGATGCGGGTATTGACGGGTATTGTAAAACATCGGGGGCCAGCGGAATGCATATTTACCTGCCGCTGAGGCGAAAATATGATTACGGTCAGGCAAAAGATTTTGCCCATATGTTGATGAAGAAAACGGCCGAGGCATTACCAGGATTATGCACGCTGGAACGAAATTTACAAAGCAGAGCAAAAAACAAAGTATATCTGGACTATTTACAAAACAGGTTTGGCCAGACATTGGCCAGTGCATATAGCTTAAGGCCCAAAGCCGGTGCTGCCATTTCTACACCTTTAGATTGGGAAGAGATTAAAAAAGGAATCAAGCCCGGGGATTTCAACATAAACAATATAGAAGCACGTGTAAGGGCAAAAGGAGACCTGTTTGCAGCCGTTCTAGGCAAAGGAATAGATATGCTACGGGCACTTTCCCGGCTTGAAACTTCATGAATTTATCCACTTTTTAAACTTTATATTTTATGAGAATTATTTTATGGTTTCTGGCGATCGTCTGTATTATACTGTGGGTGCTTGGCCTTGCCGGTTACGGTATTGCAGTAGCATTGGGCAACCTGATGCATTTCCTGATCTTACTGGCTATCGTTTTGATCGTAATCAATGTGCTCACCGGCAGAAGGGCAAGAGAATAAATAATACCCTTAATTTAACACCGGGCATTGATCTTGCCTATTTAATAAGGGTAGATCCTAAAAATATAATAGGTAGCACGATCTCTCTTCTTTTATAAAGATTGAAATAATCTGATTCACTAAAATTAATATTATGATGAACTCAATGATACCAAAGTTGCTTCTCTTTGCCTGTTTATCGCTTTGCGGCTGCCAGGACAATCCTGCAGCTGATCAGGAGCCGGAAGCCAGCGGGCAAAAAGATAAACGTAGCATCGCTATGCCAGTAAGCGCACCGGAACTATGCGGTGATTTCGGTACTAATGTAGGCATGGCAATAACCAAGTATAAGGACAGCAAGCTTACACTATCCGGGAAAGTAGCGCAGACAGAAGTATTACCTGTTGATAATAATTGCCATCACATCATTATGATGTGCCAGACACCTGATGGCCGTGATACAGGATCTGTAACTATTCTCATCAAACGTTGCATGAGGGATGAAGTGAAGGCCGATACTATTGTGCCGGGCAAGTACATCAGCATTCCCTGCAGGTTTATTGAATATAGCGACCATGTAGTCCGGCTGGAAGAGATCTCAGCTTAAGAGATCGTGCGCGCTGCATTCAAACTAAAATTCAATTCAATCTTGATCCAGGCGGATGCGTAGCATACTGACGTATCCGCTTTTACCGGCCTTCTACCAATTGCTGCATTTCCCGGCTATTGCGCAAAGCAGCATTCCCCCAGGTATTATTGAAATAAATGAATGCCGCCTGCCCTTCATTGCCTATCTCCTCTAATACTCTTTGCAGGAATTCGGGTTCATAAGCCGATTTGTATAAAACAGGCTTACCATGAAAGCGGTAATACACCAGTTCATGATTTTGAACTGCCACCTCCGGGATATTACCGGGGTAACTCTGCCCGCAAAAAATGATCTTATGATGGCTTAGACGATCATACACTTCCTGCTGCCACCAGCTGATGTGCCGGAACTCCAATACATTATTCAGCCTGTCGTCCAGTTGTGCACAGATCAGGTCCAGCCGCTCAGGTGTATAAGTAAAGGATGGAGGGAGCTGGAATAAAACAGTGCCCAGCTTTTCCTGTAAACCAGAAAGGAGTAGTTCATAAAAGGCCCTTATCTCGTCCTTTTCTATATCAAAACGCTTGAGATGTGTGATCAGCCTTGGCGCTTTCATGGAGAAAAGGAATTCCGGTGGGCTTTCCATATACCATTTCTGCAGGCTTGCAGCGGAAGGTTTGCGGTAAAAGCTGGAATTGATCTCAATAGTATTAAAATGCCGGCAATAGAATTTAAACCAGTCTTTAGGGCTTAACCCCGCAGGATAAAAGAGCTCTTTCCATTCTTTATAATAAAACCCGGAACACCCTATATAGTATTTCATAGTAGTCATTTTATGATGCTATTTGATGCATTTCTTAAAAGGAAATTTTGGCTTAATGTACTTATTGAAGAAACTTCCTTTGCTACGGGCTTGAATGAACTGTTCAAATACCTGTAGAGGAAGGTCTTTATACAGGTAAACCGCACCGGAAACAAAGGTAATCTGCAATTGCTCCAATACTTCATTATAATGATATTTCAGAATAACAGAAGAAGGCATATCTATAATCAATGGCACTGCTTTAGGGATGCATGCAGTAGCCTCAATAAGAAAGTACAAATATGTTGCCAGCAGATCAGCAATTTATCGTGAAAGCCTTATTCCCCAAAAGGAGGAAACAAAAACCACCTTGCCCTTGCACTTTGTGGAATTGTACAGTAGTAAATGAGTTATCACTACTTCACTGTACTGGCACGTATATTGTTTCTTGAACCCTCATATACTCACATTCTAATTAATAAGCTCTATGCCTGAAGGTCCATCTATTGTCCTGCTTAAAGAAGAAGCACAGATTTTTGAAGGAAGAAAAATATTGCAGGTATCCGGTAACAGTAAAGAAGCGATACAAAGGCTACAGGGAGTAACCATCAAGTCTTTTAAGACCTGGGGCAAACATTTCCTTATCTGTTGCCCTGATTTTACCCTGCGGATACACCTGATGTTGTTCGGCTCTTATCTCATCAATGAAACAAAGGCTGCATCACCAAGATTAAGTCTGACATTTAATAACGGATACATTAATTTTTACACCTGTTCCCTCAAATTCATTGAAGGGGATCTTAATGCGGTATATGACTGGAGTGCAGATATTATGCATAAAGCCTGGAATGAAAAAAATGCCCTTGCCAAACTAAAAGCCAGGCCCGGATCTTTACTATGTGACGTATTACTGGACCAGGATATTTTTGCAGGTTCCGGGAATATTATCAAAAACGAAGTCATGTACCGGCTTCAGCTGCATCCGCTGAATACCATCTCAGAGCTGCCGCAAAAAGCATTAGCGCAACTGGTCAAGGCCACACCGGAGTATGCCTTTGATTTCCTGCGCTGGAAGAAAGCAGGCTCCCTTAAAAAGCATTGGCTGGCCCATACACAGTCTACCTGTAGCAGGTGTGACCTGCCTATGCAGAAAGCATACCTGGGCAAAACAAAACGAAGAACATATTATTGCGATAACTGCCAGAAATTATACTAAGCCATCCTGTACCCTTTCACAAGTCTCTGTTTATTGTTATGAAGCGTGTTCACTCAGTATTTTCCTGATGAGCACGATTTGTCCTAAATGATAATAGCAATGCTCGATCATACCGTCTATATTTCTTAAGTAGGTACCATATTGCTCCTTTACAAAGTCTTCATTTAATTGCGCCGGGGGTATTTTTTCAACGAGGGCAGCAAAGTCAGCTGCATCCTTCCAGAAGGCAGACAGGAACTGCTCCCATTGTTGCTGTGATACGATTTCCGGGAAGTCGAAGCTATAACGATCGCTGATATCCAGTTCACCGCCCTCCATTACCTGCTTTACGCCTTTGACATAATAGTGAATATGCTGGGCCAGTATGGCAATGGTATTCAAACTATCTATTCTTTTTGTGGCTATCTTCCAGTCCAGGTCCTGCAGCTGGTGCCTGAAATTGGTATTGGCAATCCAGGTACCGTCCAGGATCACTTCCCGGAACCGGTCGGCCAGTTTTCTCGAATCACTCATGTTTCTGTGTATTTAATGATCAAAGTGTTGGATTAGTTTAGCTGTCGGTCATTCATTTAAAGTAAATATACACCTTAACTTCAATAGAGCAACCGGATATGGTCTATGGCTTTGGCTTGCTTTACCGGCTTAAACCTATAAGGTTTTTGAAACCTTATAGGTTTTTATCGTCTGTTTAGAAGTTCCGGGGGTATTATCTTATTAGCTCAAAAGCAGCAAAGGCCGGCACATAAAGTACCGGCCTCCCGTTTTGTTTTTAGTTATAGAGGGTAGCTGATGATCGCTATTGCGCTGTTTCATTATTCGTTCAGTAATTCCTGGAAGCGTTCCACAAACTGGCCGATATGATAACCATCCATGAGCCCGTGGTGACCATGTATAGACACTGCCATTTGCTGAATACCGTCTTTTTCGGTCATCTTACCGAAAGATATTTTGGGGCAACTATCCGGGAAGTGGAAGCTACGCGCATGGGAGATGGCTGTAAAATCGATCCAGGGAATAGCCGAGCAATGCAATAAATTTTCTCCGGAAACTGCGGGCATCAATGAAGTGGACTCCTGTGTCCTTTTGATCTCGGCTTTTGCTTTAGTATAGAACAAGGCCTCGTCCGTTTCATAATCCATATAGGCAAAGCCAAAAGTGCCATTGGGACGGTTAATGGTAGGTGAGGCATCGACCTTGTCAAAGAGGTAGACCTCTCCTTCCACGATACGGTAACGGAAGTTTTCTATTTCGTTGGCAGCTCTCATGGCCCGGTACAGGTAATAGAGAAAGAAGGAATGCCCTTTTTCCTTTGCCATCCGGTAGGCCTGTGTCACTGCTACATTTACGGTTACCCCAAAGAAGGGTTCATCAAACCGGGAGAAGAATAAATAATGTTCTTTCCTGTTCCATTCATCTATATTGATCCTTGTTTTCATATTCCATTTGATTTTCTCTATTACCAGGCCTGCCTGCGCTGTGCAAAGCAGGTTTGTGCTGCATCAAAATACATTCTTATTTATCTTTGCAGCAATAAAATGCAAATGTCGGGAAGTAGCACGCTACCAGCAAGGACATTTGTCCCGCGAGCAATTATGTTGAGGACCAATCAATCATTTTTAATTTATGCCGAGGCACTTTACGATCAGCAGGAGCGTAAGGAGGATATCATTATCCGGCAATATGCACAGGGGGACAGGCTGCTGTGCCAGGACGAAGCGGCTACCAAAGTAATGCTCATCAAATCGGGCATCACCAAATGCTATTTTTCGGAGCATAATGATAAAGCTTATATCCTGGAGTTCCTGGGCAAAGGGGAGATCCTGGGCGATATAGAAATGCTGCGCCATATTCCCTGCCTTTGCACTATTGAAGCGATGACCGAAGTGACGGTCTATGCATTTTCGGTTCCCTACTTCCGCTCACTGTTGCAAAAAGATTTCCAGCTCAACGAGCTTATGCTGAATACCTTTGCCGAGCGGATCGTGAATACTGCCAGCCGGGCTTCTTACCAGCAATTGTACACGCTGGAGCATAGCCTTAGTAAGCTGCTGGACTTAAAGGCCAAGCAGGACATAAGCCTCTCCAAAGAGGATATGGCGGCCTACCTGGGCATTTCGGTCAGAAGCCTGAACCGGGGCTTAAAAGACCTGGAGGGATGAAAAGGAATAAGCATTTATCAACTACTTGCCTAAATTGATAGGAATACCCAATTTAACATTGAAAGAAAACAAATCAGATAGTTTCTTTTCCTCTACTTTATTGATATCTTTATATTCTTTCATCAAATTAGACCAGGACATATAAGGTATTATACTCAATACGTTTCTGGCATCTTTATCATTATTTGTAACGTTCCAGATAGTACCTACATCAAGCCCGAATTTATTTTCATTTATCCAGGCTTTACTATTGCGATAACTGGCTTTTAAATACAATCCGGGAATGAAATCATATTTCCAAGGCACCATATAAAGTTCAACAAATAACTCCATGCCAAATTTCTCTTTAAATGCTCCTTGATATGCAATACCATTTTTAATAGATTTTAATTCTTCTGTTGCAGAAACTGATATAACTGTTTCTTTAGTGTAATTGATTTTCCTTAACTCCGAAATGTTATTGCTCTTTTGTACGGTCAGGCCCAATCTTGAATATATAAATTTGCTATTCTCTTTCCCTTTCCATAACACATTAAATGAAGCTGTAAGGGCAGGTAACAAGCTATTTGAATCCACTAAAGTATTTGCTGGATAATAAAGTTCTAAATTACTATTAGCTACAGACATAGAAATATTCCACCATGCTATTCTTTTCCAGGTCCAGAGTGAATTTGTCAAAGCAATTTCAAAGTCATACTGCTTATCTGCTATTCCCTGCTTATCTATCAATAGCTCGTTCTTCAACCTGTCATAATCTTGCAAGATTTTTTTTGTAAGTATTGTATCACTTACCGTATCTAATATAGGTCTCCTGAAATTGTTGAGTAAGGTATCATTATTGATATGATCAGCAGTCTTGTACATTAATAAAATTCCTCTTATCAGGTTTGTATAATAGATCTCAGGTCCAGAAGGATATCTTTTTTCAAATCCTTCAAATGAAGATTTTTCCTTACTTTCTTTTTTTACTCTATTTACAAAACATTGAAAATTATAATCTTCAAAATCCTCTTCGTCAATAATCATTTGAATTATAATAAAGGTATCCAGTTGTCTTAATAAAAACATTTTATTCTTTTTAAAGGCATCATTGGTTATTTGATACTCAAGATTACTCATTGTATAATGAGAAGCGACATTTCCCGGCATTAAAAAATTAAGCCCCAAACCAGCCTTGAAGTAAGTATTAATATTATTACCTTCAACCAATTGCATTACTCCGTTCTCTAAGCCTCCTTCCAGTTCAGCATTAATAATAAACCTGCGATGATTAGCAGAAAAAATATTTCCTTTTAATGCGATGGAAGGCTTACTGGTTTCAACCTTAAAACCAGAAGTCGGTGTCTGTGAGCCAACTATTGTAAAACTGTAATAATCCAACATCATTTTTGTAAATGCCTCATTTGATACGGGATTCTTTTTCTGTGCTAAGACTGTCATTGCATTCATCAATAATGCTACAGCTAAAAAAATAATTTTCATATTCATATTAAAAATTTTAATAAAAACAAACAATTACCAAATTTAAAACATATGAAAAATTTACACAATACTGGTTTTCCCGTATTTTATGCATAGGCATCAAATAAATGCAGTATAGTATATAGAAACATCCGGCACAAAATTTGCACTATTTTCAAGGATAATCAAAACAAGATATTATGGACCATAGCAAAGATCATATGGGCGCTATGAGCACCCTGACAGAAGTATTGGAAAAATTAAAAGCACGCGGTTTTGACCAGGAACTTACTTTCTCTGATCATGGCAAGCTCCAGGGCATGGACCATATTTATAATCCTGAAGACCTGACGATTATTAAGATCTTCCGGTTTGAAGGTATGTCTGACCCGGCAGACAACTCGGCCATTTACCTGATCCGGGATAAAGATGGTAATACGGGTTATGTGATGGACTCTTATGGTATATACTCCGATCACCACGGTGCCGGTTTTGACGAATTCCTCAAGCAGATCCCCGTTGAGGAAATAGAAGACTGGAAATAAAGACAGCTGTCACACACCATTAATCCAAATAAATAGTCCTTAATTGGGGATATCCCCAATTAAGGACTATTTATTAAGCGATGCCCCCTACCAGTCTATTCCCTACCCTGCAATAAAGTGTCTGATTTCACAAAATTGAAAAAGTATTTTTCCTTCTTTAAAGTCAGGCCACTATCCTTATACTCCTTGTTTTACCAGGCTGAATCTCCATTTGGCATATTAGTAAAGAGAAATAATATATCCGGCAGACCTACTTTGGCATATTAATTGAAGCATTTCTACTGGACCCTTTTGTAAGTAATGTTCCCTACACGGGGACCGCCATATATTGGCGGTTAAAAATGGCTCACCACCATTCTTTACTTGCAATACGACATACAACTCATATGGAATCTCATCTATCAGAAGCGCTGGCCATAGTCGATCTCTATCAAATGGATAACTTCGATTACATCAGGATCACAATGTTTGAAGAAAGAAGGATCATCCGTAAGCAAAGAACGGAAAAGATCATCCTCATCATGAAAGCCCATGTCCTGCAGTCGGCTGTCTTCCGCACGATACATACGCAAATGGGTATCAAACTCACGTACAGCCTGCATTAGTCGGTACTTTGACTCCCGGCCTCCCTTGTTTCTTTGTTAATGGTTTCAACCGGGGCATCTTCTATTTCTATCTCCACGATTCTTGTGGTAACGGCAAACTTATCTGGGTAGATCTTATAACCGAATTTTACAGCCCAGGCTTTTGTAAATTCTGCACCAAAGTACAGGATCAGGGAAGAATAATAAATCCAGACCAGGATAACGATAACCGCCGCAGAGGCCCCGAAAGTATCATCAAAATTGGAAAAACCGATATACAGGGAGATCAGCAAACGGCCGATCATAAACAAGGCCGCGGTGACGAGAGCACCTACAGCGACATCTTTAAAGCGGATCCTGGCATCAGGCAATACTTTAAATATATAACCAAATAATACTGCCAGTATAAAATAGGTCACTACAAAATTGAGTATATTAACGATTACGCCCATCCCACCGGGAAAGTATTCCAGGACATAATTGCTCACATAGGACAGAGCGGCATTAAGGCTTAAAGAAACGATGAGTAAAAACCCGATACTTAATACCAGGGAGAAAGACAGCAAACGGTTCACCAAAAGTTTAATGATCCCGCTTTTAGGTTTAGGCTTGATGCCCCAGATGGTGTTTAAAGAACCCTGTATCTGTGCAAAAACTGCGGAAGCACCGAAGATCAGCGTGACCACACCGATAACAGCGGCCCAGGTGCTTTTGCCCGATAGGGAGGCACTCTTGACCAGGTTCTGTATCTGGAGTGCGGCATCGGCCCCCATGATCTCTGTGAGGGAACTGTAGATATTACCCTGAACGGCATCTGCCCCGTAAATAAAACTGATGATGGCGATAACGACTACCATCAGCGGTGCAATAGAGAATATGGTTGCATAGGATAAAGCTCCGCATAGACCCATGACATTATCATCCATAAATCCCTTAAAACTATCCTTTAAAACACTGACTAAACCTTTAAACGTAACTTTTGAATTCGGCATATGCTCTATTTTTGGTCCTGAACTAAAGATAAAACATTAAGTATCATTACAATAATCAGACCATGTTAAAAATATGTGCGGATAAGGCTTATAGAAGCTACTTACCCTCCTGTATTCAATAATACAGCCTGTTAATGGTCTTACAAAACAGCTCTGTTCCATACTTGTAAGGCCTTCAGCAGCTTCCGGAACGGGTACATTTCCACGTAGCATTCCCCACCTCCTTATCTTGTTCCACAACACTTTTCAGTAATAATAAGGTCAAAACACATTCAATATGGCCCAAAATGCATACAGGCGCGGTTTTTGCTGTGTATTTTATAGGAATACTTAATGGATCAGGGATTACAGCACAGTCGTGATAAACAGACAAGAGAACACAACAAAGGATTTTTATAAGACAAATTCCTGTCATTGGATAGTTCAGCCATTTATAGGCGGCCAGCGATCCCGGCAACAGATTTACTAACCTTTTAAATCGATTTTATGAATAAGCCATTCATTTCTGCCCTTTTAATGATCACCACGCTTTTCACTTATGCTTGCAACAGCAATAATCAGAACAAGCAAGAAGAGCCTGCCTATACAGATTCGGTACTGAGCGAGAAGCCTGCTTCTGCACCTATAACAGTAAGTGCCAAGGAAATGTGCAGCGACTTTACCGGCAATCCGGGACTTGCTATGACCAAATATAAAGACAATATATTGATCCTTTCGGGAACGGTACATCTTGCAAAATCACTGTCTACAGACGATTGTAATTATGTCACTATGATGTGCAGCAATACGAATAGTCCTACAGATACCACACCTCTTTTAATAAAGTGTTGCATCTTAGACATTAAACGTACGGATACCCTAAAAACCGGTGACCTGGTCAGCATCAGATGCCGCCTCCGTGACTTCAGTAACAACATTGTATTATTGGATGAAACTGCCCTGTAAAACAGGCAATATTAATCTATACATTAACCCTTATAAGCACATTCACCTGGAAGCTTTATAAAAAGACAGGATACCCTGTTTCAAGAATTATTTTTATTTACTCACCTTCTAAATTTTAGATTATGAAAAGAATTTTCATGAACACGCTATTACTGACGACTCTCGGTTTCAGCAGCTATGCACAATTACAAAAAGGTACGATAATGGTGGGTGGTCAGTTGGCAAATGTAGGATTCGGTCTCGGATCTGCAAGTAATGTTTCCCTGCAGGTAAGTCCGAAAGTAGGCTATTTTATACAAAACAACCTGGCGATCGGTGCGGAAGTACCACTGGGCTTCAACGCGGTAAAGGACAATGATATCATGTTCAATTATGGCATCAGGGCATTTGGTCGTTATTATTTTGCACCTAAAGAATTCAATATTGACAATGTCCTTAACAAAGGTCGTTTCTTTGGTGAAGTGGCAGCGGGTATTGCCGGGCAAACAGATGTTGAAGTAGGCTTCAACCTGAGGTTCGGAGCCGGTTATGCTTACTTCCTGTCTCCTAACATCGCTTTAGAAACTTCCGCCATGTACCAGGGTACGTATGGTACAGGTAATGTATCGGGCTTGTCGCTCAACCTTGGCTTCCAGATCCACCTGCCTACAGCTAAGATCCGTTCTGAATATTACAAGGTTAAAAAAGAAACAGAGTAAAAGAGGCTTAGTCCTTTAATTTTAAAAAAAAACGCGCTATACAATATATAAAGTGGCCCTGGATAATTTTATTCAGGGCCGCTTTATGCTTAACAGGTCTAAATCATTTCACTGATCTTATAACTGATCAGTTAATTATCTTATTCAGTCGCTTCAATTTATTGTATAAAGTTTTACGGTCTATACCCAGGTATTGTGCTGCCTGTGTCTTATTGTAATTAGACAATTTTAATGCTTCTTCTATATCTTTCCCGGTGATGGCTCCTGCACGCTTCATGCGCACGGTAGTTGCAGGAAGTTCTTCTTCAGGTTCCACATACGCTCCAACGATATAATTCAGCACCTCATCCGGTAAACAGGCACTGTTAATGGCAGTATTATCCGGGCAAAACAAACAAGCCCTCCTGATCACATTTTTCAGTTCCCTGATGTTACCCGGCCAGTTGTACTGCTGCAAGGCAGCCATAGCATCCGTATCCGGTATATCAACCTCTTTGCCTAGCTCTACATTAGCCTCGGACACGAACTGCGCTATAAACAAAGGCAGATCCTCCGGGCGCGAACGCAAAGGCGGGACGGTGATTTCAAATTCATTAAGACGATGATAAAGATCTTCCCTGAATTTCCCGGCTTTTACCGCGGCAGAAAGGTTTTCATTAGAAGCTACCACAATACGTACCTGCGTTACCACATCTTCTGTACCGCCTACCCTGCGGATCTTACGTTCCTGTATCGCCCTGAGCAGGTAACCCTGTACTTCATAATCCAGGTTGCCGATCTCATCCAGGAAGAGCGTGCCATTATTGGCCAGTTCAAAGGCACCGATCTTTTTACTCATAGCGCCGGTAAAACTCCCTTTTTCATGACCAAACAGCTCACTTAAGGCCAGTTCTTTGGTCAGGCAACCACAATCCACAGCAATATAAGGCGCTTTTGCACTTTTAGCCGTAGCCACACGATGTGCCACAGCCTCTTTACCCGTACCGGTCTCTCCATAAACGATCACGCTAAATGAAGTAGGTCCTACCAGGTCGATCTGGCCATACATTTTATTGGCCACTTTACTGATCCCTCTTACATAATGCTTTTCCGATAAGATCACCCTTTCCTTTTCCTGTTTCATGATCTCAGGTTTAGGCGGAACAATGGTCGGCGTATCTTGCAGCTTTTTCTTACTATGGAGCTCATCCAGCACTTTGGTCAGCTGCTCTAAAGGAAAAGGCCTGTTGAAACAAGTATAAGCACCCTGGCGCATCAGGTCCATTGCGGCATGTAATTGTATATTGTCACTGATAATAATAATAGCCGCATCTCCCACAAATTTGTTGAGATCGCTCATCAACTCAAAAGGACACGATTTACGAAGCAGAGGAAGACAGCAAATAACAACTTCAAATACCTCATTTTTAAATAGTTCAGAAGCATCAGCCAGCGATTCGCAGTCTTTTATTTCCATCGAAACTTCAGTTAGCTTTTTGCTTAAGAAATTAACGTAATTACGGTCATTTCCAATCACTAATACTTTCATATTTTAATTAATTTAAGTAATAATAGTGTGAAGTAAAGATAAGAAAGAGGCAAAGTAATGAAGTTATGGGAGAATTACAAACAATTAAATTGAAATTCAGTGAAAAAAGACATTACTAACCTGTTCATTATTAAATGACTATAAACTTAATTTCAAGCATACAATTGCTCTTATATCATGATTAATCACTTATATCATCTACGGATTCTTCCCTGAAAAAAAGAGGCATTTCTATCATTATGATAAAAATACCTCTTTATAAAAATGCGCGATTCAGTTATGCTGAAAGCCTAGAACAATGAAAGTTTACATTCTCTTTCGTAGCCTAAAACATTGATTTTTGAATCACATTCTGCTTTAGCTTCTTTTCTTGTTTTATCTCTGATGAGATCTGTACTTTCCTGTCCCTGGTTATCTTTACACACACAATTCCAGTCTTGCTCTTTATAACATGAAGATGCAAAGATAAATGTTCCTCCGGCTAGTGCCAGGCCTGATAAGGCCGTGATTACTCTTCTCATATTTATTTGTTTTATTAAAGGTTATCGTTTCCTATTTCATTTATGCTGACTTTACAGCGCAATTTATCTTTTCAGCAGTTCGGGTGCATTTATAGCAATGCCTGCATAACCTATGGCCTCCAGGTGCTCTGTCTTAAAGAACTGGAATAAGGCGCTGTCCTCACATTCACCTTTCAACTGGTCCAAGAGATTTCTTATCCTGAGTTCAGTGGCTACAGCAGCATTGTACTTTTCCTTAAAGAAGTCGACCAATGAACTATTAGCTGTCTCTATACTGTAAATACCTGTTTCAGTTCTATTTCTCATATATGAAAATATTTTAAACATTATTTTACATACCATCACAATACATAAACAAAGGATTAAATTTCTATTAATAATAAATCAAAAACCATGCCAGCAAGGGCAATACACAAAACAAGTAATTGATATACAGTATATTATAGTTGTTTCAATCTCATTCATATCTATTCATTACTATTTATACAAACGGGAAAAACACATCAGCACTTTCCTCAAATTGTGGAAAATGACCGCGCAAAAAAGGAATGCCTCAAATACTGAAACTTTATCCACATAAGGTTTTCTTTAACAATCAGTAGATAAGAAAACAATAAAAGGGAGCGTAAATAAAATTTGCCTACCTTCCGGAAGGTTTGTACATTTGATAAAATTTAAAGATGAATACCAGGGCACAGATCATACAGCATGCAGATAAACTCATCAGGAATGTAGGCTACAATGCATTTAGCTTTGTAGATATTGCGCGCAGCGTGGGCATCAAAAAACCATCTGTACACCATCACTTCCCACATAAAGCTGATCTGTGCATGGCAGTGATCCAATATCACATAGATCATTTAAAGGCTACCCGGGAAAGTACGCTACAACAAAGTCCGCTGCAACAACTGGAGCGCTTCCTGGCCATATACCAGGAAATAAAAGCGCAGCAGCAAATCTGCATTGTAGGAGCTCTGTCTACCGATTATAATACCCTGGAGCCTGCAGTACAGGAAAAATTACAGGAGTTTTCTGCGCAGATGATCGATTGGGTCAGCAGCTTTTTAAAAGCCGGTAAGACAGAAGGAACCTTTCACTTTAAACAGGCAGCACGCACAAAAGCCATTATGCTGATCTCCGGTATGCTGGCGATCGTGCAGCTTACCCGCCTCACCCATGAAGAAGATTTCAGGTTAATGATAAAAGCAGTGAAGCAGGAGCTGCAGAACAAATAATTTAAACAAAAAAAGATGAAAAGAGTAGTAATAACAGGTTTGGGCGCTATTACGCCATTGGGTAACTCAGTGAATGAATTCTGGGAAGCGCTCCTGGCAGGAAAAAGTGGTGCCAAACCCATCACTAAATTTGATGCATCAAATTTCAAAACAAAATTTGCCTGTGAGGTAAGCGGGTTCAACCCCTTACAATACCTGGAAAAAGCAGAGGTGCGCAAGTATGATCTCTTCTCACAATATGCCCTGGCCAGTGTAGCCGAAGCGGTTCAGCATGCAGGGATCGACTTCAGTACCCTTAACCGTGATCGCATAGGTGTGATCTGGGCTTCGGGCGATGGCGGCGTATCTACTTTTGAAGAACAGGTCTCCGAGTTTGCGCAGGGAGAAGGCACACCAAGGTTTAATCCTTTCTTTATCTCTAAGCGGATCATCAACATCGCCTCGGGATTGATCTCTATAAAATACGGGCTCAGAGGGGTTAACTATACTACTGCCTCAGCCTGCTCTGCCAGCAATACAGCCATCATTGATGCCTTCAACTACATCCGCTGGGGCAAGGCAGACATGATGATCACCGGTGGCTCTGAAGCCTCTATTACCAAAAGTTCTATAGGCGGCTTCAATGCTTCAAAAGCACTGTCGACCAATAATGAAGATTACACCCATGCATCTAAGCCCTTTGATGTACACCGAGACGGATTTGTACTTGGAGAAGGTGCCGGGGCAGTGATCCTGGAAAGCTATGAATCTGCCGTAAAAAGAAATGCGCCTATCCTGGCAGAGATAGTGGGCGGCGGCCTTGCAGCTGATGCCTACCATATCACGGGTACGCATCCGGAGGGAGCAGGTGCGCTCCTGGGTATGCAACTCGCTCTTGAAGAAGCCGGCCTGCAACCAGGAGATATTGATTATGTAAATGCACATGCTACCTCTACCCCTATGGGAGACCGCAGCGAATTAAAGGCTATGGCACAGCTATTCGGCCCGGACGCGAATGTTACTATAGGCGCTACCAAATCGATGACCGGCCACCTGCTGGGTGCAGCAGGCGCTATAGAGGCCATTATCTGCATTAAGTCTGTACAGGAAGATCTTATTCCGCCGACCATTAACACCATGGAGATAGAGCCTGAATTTGAAGGAAAGCTCGACATCAACCTGGGCAGTGTAAAAGCGAAGCCGGTAAATTTTGCCATGAGCAATACATTTGGTTTTGGCGGGCATATAGCCTGTTCTATTTTCAAGAAAATAAGCAATTAATTGAATAGCGATCATTACCCATTCCTTATTACAGACCACTAAACAGCAAAACATGGAACCCGGAACTGTGCTTTCCTACAAAGAGATGCCCTCTCCGCTCGGACTTATCCGGCTTGTAGCCAGCGCTACCGGGCTGTCTGCGGTATTGTGGGAAGGTGAAGGTCATTTGCGCACCAAACTACCTGGTGCGGAACAGGACGAACAGCACCCAATCCTATTACGGGCAGCGCAACAGTTGGAAGAATATTTTGCAAAAACAAGAACGGTTTTTGATGTCCCACTGGACCTGAAAGGAACAGCTTTTCAGCTCAGGGTCTGGAATGCCTTACTGGACATACCTTTCGGCCAGACTAAATCTTATGGAGCACTGGCCCGGATACTGGGCGATCATAAAGCGGTAAGGGCAGTTGGCGGTGCTTTAAACAAGAACCCGGTAGGCATTATCGTTCCCTGTCACCGGATAGTAGGTGCAACAGGTAAACTGGTAGGCTTTGCAGGGGGACTGCAGAATAAGTCAATACTTTTAGCACTGGAAAGCGGTCATAAGGCACCCACTCTTTTTGAGGATTAAACATTATAATTACAGAGGCATACAGGTTCCGGCAAACATACTTTGCCGGAACCTTTTTTATTATCGCTTCCCAATAAGACAAGGCAGAACTATACTTATCAGAACGCTGCAAAAGGGATAGTTTGAGGATTGCGGTATAAGTCTTTAAAACCCTCCCACCCTTCTTCCTGCAAGCTGCATTTCCATATTTATGTTTAAACGGACTATTTATTTATACCTTAATATAAAAATGACAGAATGCTTACACAAGAGGCTTATCGTCACCAGGTATAAAATCCATCAAATGCAGCACTGTATTACCTTTAAGGCTTTCAAAAAGCAGCTGAAAAGCAGCACTGTAGCCATTATTGAATGCCTTAAAAATGCCTCTTTATGATTTGATAACAAAAAATTTATTTGTCTACTATTTTAGTAGACTATATATTTGCATCATCATTCATCAACAAAGTCATGATGATCATCTTTAAAAGCATTCATAACATGAACCGGAACAATAACGCTATAATACCTCCTGTTGCTACACATCACAACATGATGCGAAAGCAGTATATGGTATGCTGTTGTATGTCCCCAGGATGTTGTCGTTAAGAAGTACCTCAATAAATATATTGATCAGATCAGGGGCTTTACGACATAGACGTGAAGCCTTTTTTTATTTAAAACAAACGAACAAATGAATGCGTTAAGATTCAAATGGCTATCGGCCATTGCTTTCACTAATATATACGTAATATGGGGATTGACCTTTATCGCCATATCCTTTGGCCTGGATGGTTTCCCGCCTTTTGTACTTTCGGGCCTGCGTTTCCTGGTTGCCGGTCTTATACTCATCAGCTACCTGCTTGCTAAGGGAGAAAAGGCGCTTAATCGCATCAACTGGCGAAAAAATGCCATCACCGGTATGCTGGTACTCACCGGCGGCACCGGGCTTGTGGGCTGGGGAGAGCAGTATGTAAGTGCTGCTGAGGCCTCTATTGCTATTGCTACCGGGCCATTCTGGTTTATTGCTATCGACCGTAAGAACTGGCGCAAATATTTTTCGGACAAGTGGATTCCTATCGGGCTTTTACTAGGGTTTTCAGGCTTGCTGCTTTTCCTGGGCGGAAGTGTTCTGCATAGCCAGGCATCCTCAGCATCAGGCAATATACGCATCATCGCCTTTATCGTATTGGCCTTAAGCTCTATCAGCTGGGTATTGGGCTCTTTATATTCCAAGAACAATGCTGCTGACCAGTCGACGTTGATGAATATTGCACAGCAACTTATTGTTGCAGGAATAGCTGCTTTCCTCATTGCTTCTTTCAGAAGCGAATGGCAGGAGTTCTCTTTAGCACAGGTACCGCTGCATTCCTGGCTGGGCCTGCTCTTCCTGGTCTTCTTCGGATCGGTTGTGGCTTATCTTTCTTATATCTGGCTCTTGTCGGTAAAGCCTGCAGCACTGGTGAGTACACATACTTATATCAACCCTATTGTCACCGTTCTTGCAGGCTGGATCATCAGCAGGCAGGCCATCAACCCGAAACAGCTCAGTGGATTATTGATCATCCTTACCGGGGTCTTGCTCACGAATACAACGAAATATTTTAAACTATCCAGGAGAAAGAAAGTAAAATTCAGAAGAGCGATTGCCGCTACCGCACAATTGGGAAGGGTCTATCACCCGATTCATCAATTGCCGCCTGCTACATCGCTTCATTAAAAAAACAACCAACTATGCTATACATAACAGAACTGGTAAAACGCCAGATTATTGAAACGGGTATCCTTAATTTCCCGGAGGCAGGCATCGGTTTCCTGCTGGGCTTTGAGAAGCGCGATATACGCATTATTGAAAAGATCGTGATCAGCGACATTTACCTGGATGCGGATCATTTCTTGCCCGTCACGGCTCAGGATCAGCTGGATGCTGCCTTACTGGGTGAAGAAGAAGGATTAAGTGTGCTGGGTATATTTTACACTTTACCCAATAAGCCTTCTGTGCCCGAACATATTGACTATGCTGCTTTACCTGATCACTATTCCATCCTGCTGCTTTCGGTCTGGGGAGGGGACTTCATCAACCTGCAATCCTGGAGAATGAACGCTCAAAAAGAAAGGGTACAGGAAAGCATAGCGATCGTCAGCGATCAATATTATGAACCATTAGTGCCCAAAAGCAGTACACCGTTTTCTATAAATTATAATTAATAAAAAGGACCTGAGTGCTGTGGCCGAGTGGTTTAAGCATAGCTCTGCAAAAGCTAATACACCGGTTCGATCCCGGTCAGCACTTCCATTATTCATCAACAAATATTTAAACATATTATTATGGCCACATTAAGATTAGGTGACATTGCCCCTGATTTCACTGCAGAAAGTTCTGCAGGCACGATTAACTTCCATGATTACCTGGGTAATGGATGGGGCATTTTATTCTCCCATCCTGCAGACTTCACCCCGGTATGTACGACAGAACTTGGCGCTACAGCAAAGCTTAAAGATGCTTTTGAACAGCGCAATGTAAAAGTGATCGCGCTGAGCGTGGACACGGTAGAGAGCCACCTGGAATGGATCAAAGACATTAATGAAACGCAAAACACCAGGGTGAATTTTCCCATCATCGCGGATCATGACCGTAAGGTTTCGGAATTGTATGATTTCATCCATCCTAATGCCAGTGCTACCGCTACAGTCCGTTCGGTACTCGTCATAGGTCCGGACAAGACGGTGAAGCTGACGATTACTTACCCTGCTTCTACGGGCAGGAACTTTGATGAGATCCTGAGGGTGATAGACAGCCTGCAGCTCACGGCAGACTACCAGGTAGCCACTCCTGCCAACTGGCAACAGGGTGAAGAGGTGGTGATCACCCCGGCAGTTAAAGATGAAGATATTGCGGCTAAGTTCCCTAAGGGCTATAGGCGTGTAAAGCCTTACCTGCGCCTGACACCGCAACCTAATTTGTAAACATCCGGCGGAGCCGGGCAGTGTGTAGCATGCCTGGCTCAACCTATCAATTTATTTTTTATGCTAAAGAAAGACATCGCTCATTATTATGCGGATGAGCACGTGGTAAGGATCATAGCAGGCCTGGTCGTGGTTATTAGCACTCTGGCCCTGATCGCTCATGCTCACCTGGCTGTACTTTTCCTCGTCATTGATTTTGCATTGCGCGCTTTTACCTTTCAGCCATCGCCTGTAGCAGCACTGGCCAAACTAATTGCGCGTGCGCTCCAGTTGCAACCCTACCCTATTTTCGCCGCACCTAAACGTTTTGCCGCGGGCCTGGGCTTTGGATTTTCGCTGGCCGTGTTCATATTACTGTCCCTAAACCTGTATACGGCTGCATGGCTTACGGGTGGCTTACTGATCGCCTGTGCTGTATTGGAAGCGGCCTTCAGGATATGTGCAGGCTGTTATATTTTTTCCTGGATCGTTGCCCCGGTTATGCGCAGCATCCACAAAAAAGAGATGAAGCAGACCCAAAATGAAACATAAATCAGTACCTCAATTCAATGATACAGTTAAAAAATATTTCGAAAACTTTCCGGCAGAAAAATCATGCGCTTAAGGTCCTGGATGACATCAGCATAAATATTACAGAAGGTGCCATCACCGGGATCATAGGGTCTTCGGGCGCAGGAAAAAGTACTTTATTAAGAAGTATTAATTTACTGGAGCGGCCGGACAAAGGGGAAGTGTTCATCCGGGGCAAATGCCTGTCTGCTTTAAGCAATAAAGAGTTGGCGGGCGAGCGGAGGAAGATCGGCATGATCTTCCAGCATTTCAACCTACTGCATTCCAGAACGGTGTTTGAGAATATAGCCTTGCCTATGGAGTTGGAAGGACAATCAAAAACGGAGATCAGAGAAAAAGTACAGGAGCTGCTTCAGCTTGTGGCCCTGGAAGACAAAAGGGATATTTATCCCAAACATCTTTCCGGCGGGCAAAAGCAAAGGGTATCTATTGCCCGGGCTTTAGCGAATGATCCTTACCTCCTGCTCTGCGATGAGGCCACCAGCGCTTTGGACCCGTCCAGTACACAAAGTATCCTGAAGTTGCTGGCGGACATCAACCGGCAATCAGGGATTACCATTGTATTGATCACGCATGAAATGCAGGTGCTAAAGTCGATTTGTACTGATGTGGCCTTGATACAGGCAGGAAAAATAGTGGCCCGGGGAGCACTGCAGACCTTGTTGCAGGCAGAGCAGGAAACTTTATTTAAACAATTTATACATACAGATATCATGAATTTACCACCGGAATTAGCCAAAGGGCTGCAGGCGGAATATGCACAAGGCCTGCACCCCTTAATAGAAGTTGAGTTGAATGGATATGTACGCTTTGAAGAACTCATACGGGCGATGGACACTTATTCCCGGGTGCCTTACAAGGTAATCAAAGCGGACATTGAATACCTGGGCAAGGCTAACTATGGCAAGCTGCTCTTATTGCTGCAGGGCTCAACAGAAGATGAGGCCAGAACAATCGCTTATTTCAAAACCAATAATATTAAAAACACGATCAAAGGATATGCCTGACAGTTCTTTCCTGCCGCTTATTTTAAAGGGTTTATGGGAAACTATTTTTATGAGCCTGGCTTCGGGAGCTTTGGGCTTTGCCATAGGCCTGCCGGCAGGTATCTTACTCTACCTTACCCGTAAGGGTCAATTGCTGGACAATGCTTTTTGCTATCGTACGGTCTCTGTGCTGGTGAATATATTCCGTTCTATTCCTTTTATTATCCTCATTGTATGGATGATTCCTTTCACGCGGATGCTCACGGGTACTTCGATCGGGCTAAAAGCGGCACTGGTACCGCTGAGTATAGGTGCAGCGCCTTTTATAGCAAGGCTTACAGAGAATTCATTATCGGAGGTACCTGCCGGGCTTGTTGAAACGGGCAGGGCCGCAGGGGCAAGTATCCTGCAGATCATTATGAAAATACTGTTGCCGGAGGCGCTGCCTTCGCTGATCAATAATGCAAGCATTACATTAATCACTTTAGTGGGCTACTCGGCCATGGGCGGTGCTGTAGGTGCCGGCGGACTGGGGCAGATAGGTTATCAATATGGCTATATAGGCTATGATGCTTTCATTATGAACACGGTACTGCTCTTGCTCGTCGGACTGGTATTCCTGATCCAGTATACGGGCAACAGGCTTGCTAAAAAATTTGACCACAGATAAAAAAAGATCGACAAGAATGAAAAAATTAATCGTTCCAGGTATTGCTGCGCTCTTCTTATGGAGTGCTTGTGGCAACCCTGAAAATAAAAATGCGCATCAACTGAAAGTAGGCGTGAGCAGCGGACCGGAATATGAACTGGCGCTTACTGCACAAAAGGTAGCGAAAGAACAGTTTGGCCTGGATGTGGAGCTCATTACTTTTACGGAATATGTGTTGCCCAATGAGGCGCTGAATAACGGGGACATAGACTTGAATGTGTTCCAGCATATACCTTACCTGGAAGCTCAATCAAAACAGAGAGGTTATCAACTTTCTGTAGTGGGCAATACCTTTGTGTATCCTATTGCCGCTTATTCCAGGAAAATCAGCCAGGCTGATGAGTTGAAAACCGGCAGCAGCATTGCTATTCCTAATGACCCTACGAATGGAGGCCGGGCATTATTGTTATTGCAAAAGAACGGTCTCCTCACTTTAAAGGAAGGTACCGGTTTATTGCCTAAACTTACAGATATCATTGCTAACCCGAAACAATTGAATATTGTAGCAATAGAAGCGCCGCAATTGCCCAGGATATTGGATGATGCGCAGATCTCCATTGCTATTATCAATAATAATTTTGCGGCACAGGCCGGGCTGAGTAACTCAGCCCATGCCCTGTTCCGGGAAGATAGTAGCTCGCCTTACGTAAATGTGATTGTGGCTCAAACGGCCAAAAAGGAGGAAAAGGCGATACAGGAGTTTGTAAAGGCCTACCAGTCGGATGCAGTTGCTGCCAAAGCAACGCAACTTTTTAAAGGAGGTGCCATTAAGGGCTGGCAATAGGCCATTCAATATCGTTTTTCATTAATTCTGGCAAGTATAAACAGAGAGGCTACCCTTCCGGGTGGCCTTTGCCATTTAAGGTAATCATTCCCGGCAGGCATTAAAGGTATATTTATCATTTACTTTTTATCAATTCATTTTCATTTGCTCTTTTCTTATATTTGTTATTCATTAAATATGCTTAAAGATGGTCAAACAAGCACTACTCGGAGAATTTCTTCATGAAACTGAAAACACCAGGAAACTGCTGCAGGCAGTCCCGGATACAGCGCTGGATTACCGGCCGCAGCCTTTCCTCTGGTCTATCGCAGAACTGGCTACACATATTGCCACGATCTATGCCTGGTATGACGGGGTTTTCAGTGTCGACGATTTTAATTTTTCCAATTTTCATTACGAGCATCCTGATTCCGCTAAGATGGCTAATATCCTGGCTAAATTCGAAGAGAATTTTGCTCAAGCGAAGCAGGCTATAGAGGCATCAGAGGAAAGCACTTATATGAATGATTGGACGATGAAAAACGGGGATAAGCTGCTGATCGGCCCGATGCCTAAGATGCAGGCGATCCGTGGCTTTCTTTACAATCACTTGTATCATCACCGGGGAGAACTGGTAGCACATCTTCGTGCCAGCGGCAATAAGGTACCGGGCTTGTATGGCCCTACTTATGAGCAGTCCGCTAAAGGCTGATAGAATCCTGCTTATAAAAAATACTATAATCAAAAACAGGAGCATAATGCTCCTGTTTTTGATTATAGTACCGGAATGTGTGCTTTATTAAAAACTAATGTTTCAGCAATTTGTAAGTGGACAGTTTCCCTTCATTGCTGGTGATCCCGATATAGTATACACCAGGCTCAAGCTGTTTGACATCAAGAGTATTGCCTGTATTGATCGCTTTTTGGCTGATCAGAGTCCTGCCCATCACATCATAAAGTGTGATGGTCTCATTGCCCTGCAAGCCGGAAAGGTTTACCTTTTCTTTCGCCGGGTTAGGATGAATGGTGATAGCATTTATTGTTTCATATCTTAATATACGCACGGGGCTATATTCTGCCAGGCCATCAAGGTCTGTTTGCTTAAGCCGGTAATAGTTGGCCCCGTTGATTGGTGCTGCATCTATATACTCATAGTTCAGTCCCTGGCTGCTATTACCTGCGTATGCTTTAGTGGGTACAAAACCTATTTTGTTCCAGGATTTGCCATCGGTGCTACGTTCAATATCAAAGCCTTTATTATGTTGCTCTGAGCTCGTCATCCATTTTAAATGGCTCAACCCGTTTAGTGGTATCGCATTAAAGGCTGATAGTCTTACAGGCAAGGCACAGGTAACAAAATAGGAAACTTCAGCATTGCTCATACAGCCACCCATTGGGCTGGTGATCGACCATTTGAAGCGGTACTCTCCTATTGCGTTCAGGTTTGTGGCAGTGGTAGAGAAGCTGTTAGGGGCGGTGATCACAGGACTGGTGGCCGGCGGTGCCGATACGAGCTGCCAGGTTCCTGTTCCGGCTCCCGGGTTATTGCCTAAAAGGTTTACGGTCTGGCTGCAAACACCGGTCTGATCTGATCCTGCATTAGCATTCACGGGGTTTTCTACATGGATGGTAAAGGTGTCTACATAAGAGGTTCCGGAACAGGCGTATTCTGCAGCGAAAAACGGGCCTACGCTGCTTGTATAATTTGCCAATGTGATGCGAAAAACATAATCTCCGGTCCTATTCAGGTTGCTGATCTGGGTGCTGGTGCTGCTGATATTGCGCAGGTTGGCCGAGGTATAAGTAGGGTTAGCGGCACCAGAGGGCATTGATATAACGCTGAAAGTATAATTGGGATCATAGTCTTGTAAATAACTGCTATTAACTACCCCTTTATACACAGCCGGCAAAGGTATAGTGGCCGATATAGCACCAGTGCCCGGGTAGCATACACTTTGATCAGGGACTACAACATTGGCCCGGTTTCCATCAGATATATGGATATAATAGGATTGGTTTCTGGTACAAGAACCATTTGAGGTGATCACCGTGAATTTATAGGTACCTACCCGCCAGCCACCGGAGGGAGGGGTGACGGTAGCTACCCTGTCATAGGTACCTGCTCCTGCCACTGAAACAGTAGGAGCACCACCCGGAGGTTGTATTCCGGAAGGTGTTACGGTAGTGATCACGGTTGGCGGATCTGCAGGATTAATGGTAAAATAAAAATTTTCCGGTGTTGTAGTACCTGCCATACTGCTGCAATGTAATTCACCACCACTATTTCCACCATCATAAATTTGCCATTGTTCCGGCTGGGAAGCAAGGGTAAAACTCACCGGTTCGGGGGTAGTGCCGGAATAGGTGAACGTGATCAGTGGTGTGGTGTAGGTACCGCAACTGTTGGTTATCGTCAGGCTAAAGGTATAGGTACCATCAACATTCATCCCGTTAAAGTATATTCTTCTTGATTCAATATAATCAAAGCTCATACTGGCACCGGAAGGCTGGCTGTTAACATTCAGTATAACGTTGGTACCTGATGCGGGTGTACCTGCAGATCCGGCATAGCTGGTAGAAAAAGCAGGAGATGTAGACTGGTTATCGATCCAGCCTCTTGTATCGCCGCTAGTACGGCATTTTGTCCAGTTGGTGACAACTACTATCTGTGGATTAGGTACAAACCTTACAATGGTAGTATCTTCATAGCTACAGTTGCCGTCCAGCGATGTGATTTTTAAAATGGCATAGTAAGCCGGGTCAATCTCATGATTGGATTTATTGATCAGGGAGAAGGTGGGATTAGCGACCGTAGTGCTGCTAAACTGGGAATTGGTAGACACCTGGGTATTAAAACGTGCCAGGTTGAAAATATTGACTGATCTCCATTGCCCGGTGAATCCTGCAGGTATTACGCCAGCCAGTGGCGTAGTGCCTGTGGTAGCGCAAATGGTCGTAATATCAGTACCGGCAGTAAAACTCGCCGGCCTGGGATGGGCCGTAATCGTTACCTGCGAAGTGGCGGTACCAGTTCCGCAAGGATGGCTGAGCTGGAACAGGTAATTTCCATCTACAGTCATACCGGTAACATTGGTGGTCAAAGCATTTGGCGTAGCTATAACAGGCGTAGCAGGCCCTGATATAAAGGTCCATAAAGGAGTACCTGTGGTATTACCGGCTACTCCACCAGACAAAGTAGCTGCAGACCCGCATATAATACTGTTACCACCGGCATTTACCGTACAGTCCTGAGCGTAATTTTTTAAATACCCGCAACAGAGAAGGGGTATAAGAATAATAAGTTTAAAAATGTTTCTTTTGATCATACTTGTGTGCATTATTTAATTATCTATATCATATAAAA
The DNA here is from genome assembly GCA_001897525.1 of Bacteroidetes bacterium 43-16. Taxonomy (GTDB): domain Bacteria; phylum Bacteroidota; class Bacteroidia; order Chitinophagales; family Chitinophagaceae; genus Edaphocola. Next base: position 184,960 of record MKTB01000010.1, read on the forward strand.
TTCAAAGTAAATACTATACTTATTTAAAAAATAATTCATTGAAAGTACTTGAGTACATACATAGTATTTGTTCAATCCTGTTATCCGCTGTTCCCGGACAACATTTTTTCAATCTTATCCATCAAAATATTTGTAGCTCCAAAACCATCATTAAGGTGCAAGCCTGTTATAATGCCTGACCTGTTAATGATTAAAGACCATAATTCCTTGAGACTGAATATGGCCAAGGATATATTAATGATGTATTGTAAATACTCAATGCATTATGTGTAGTAGTAAGGAAGAGGTCAAAAGGAGGTCAAGATTATAGTAGCCGGTAGTAAGGAACAGGTTATGTCTTAGCTGGAAAACAGCGCATTGTATTTGCGTTATTTTCGGCAGCAATATTAGCGACATTTTTGAAAAGTGCTAAAAAAAATTCAGGAGACGATGTCCTATTGAAACACCGGCAGGAGGTAAGAATGATAAAAGAAAATGGATATCAATACATTATGATTCAGTATAAAGGAATCATAATATTATGTTATTCATCTTGTAGTATTCAAAGACAGCTTGTTTCAGCGGACTATCACTCCAGGCTTGCCAGGTACAGGCATAGGGATCATAGCCACATTTAAGGGGTGCAGCATAGCTATCTTGCGGATCATCCAGGTAAGCCCTGCAATCGGTGCATACATGGCGAAATTCACAATCTTTACATTTAGTGATTTCTGCTTTCTTAATGTTCCAGTATTGCTGAAAGCCTGGCATATCCATAGCTTCTTCCAAGGTGGTATCTTTGATGTTACCGAAGCTTTCTTTCATGGAGGGGCAGTTTTTGATATTGCCTGCTGTGTCTATGGCTACTTTACGGTTCAGGCAGCTATTGTGGGCAAGGGATTCGGTATAGGTAGGTATATTTATACTGAAGAGTTCCTGAGCGATCAGGCCACAATGCACTTCAGAATTAATGAGGGCTTGTGATTTAAACATCATCCCGGTTCCATCATCTCCTGGTGACAGGCACTCGTCTTTATCCGCTCCAGTAATTGTCAGGCAACTGATCTTCCTATGCTCTTTAACAAGCAGCAGTAGCTTAGCATAAAATTCATGATCAGCGGGGTCAAAAGGCAAAAGAATATCTAAAGCTTTAATGCCGGAGGCGGAAACCAGCTCCAGTATTTTTTGCAGCTCATCAAAAGGAACAGGGTTATAGCAACGAAGCTGGATAAAGTGACAACCCAGCCATGCCAATTGTTCCAATACAGCTTCACTTAAATATTCAAACCTGGAATCGGTATCCAGTATTGCATTGGATAGCTGCGCCGGGAATAGAAATTCTTCAGGGAGTTGAGGAAACAGGCTTAATTCTTCTTCGCTGCAGTAGTAGCCTAATTCATGTTCAATAATAAAGGATAGATAGTCTTCAAAAATAGCCCGGCTCCCTTCTTCCAGTTCTTTTTGGATAAGGGGGATAGAACATACTCCGTTTTCATCAAAGATGGCTGCCAGGGAAAGCGGAATGGTATAGATCCTGTTTCTTTGAAGATCGCAGATGCTGGCCCTGGCATATCCTTTTACTATTTTGCAATTACTGAATAAGCGAAGACAGCTATTTACCTCTTTATTCATCACAGGAGTACCATTTTTGAATAGGGTTTGTAAAAAGGCATTGTCCGGAATACTTCGGCTCCATGTTGCTTTAGTTTAATTTTGGAGGAAATGATTGCAGTGTGGCCAGATTGATCTATTGGCTCAATATGCCAAAAGTGAGCTGTAATCGGCAATTGGTCTCGCTGTTGCATTAACCATTCCTCAAATTCAGTTGTTGTTTTTGGGATATCGTTTTTCATTTGTCAGAGATTTAAGTAAGCAAAAACTGTGCGATTGCTCTTTCTATATCATAATTGCAATTCCTTGCCAGCCACTGGAACTGGCCGATGGGGTTTAGTTCCAAAAACACGAATCGCTGGTCTGGCGTGTAGATCATATCAATGGAACCGCAGTTAATGGCAATGCTATTCATAAAAGCATGTAGCTGCTGTTCTACATTTCCAGGGAGTTTAAACGGAACACATCGGTTAGGGTTTTCTTTGTCATAGTTCCTGTAGTCTGTTTGTGTCTTTGGATTATCCTGGGAAAATATTGCCATGCTATAGCATATGCCTTTGAGATAGAATATGCGTAGCTCTACCCTCTTCTCAATATATTGCTGAATAAAGAGGAATCCATATGTTGAGGTATTGTTTTGCAATCGCTCTTTAATTGCTTTCCCACTTAATTTAAGGGGCATAAGCCCGATCAAAAACAGGGCACCTGCTCTTTCAATATGAATGGGATCCAGTGCCACATCTTTTATGATATAATCCTGCTGATCTCTAAGAAAGCTGTGAATGGCAGCAAGCTCATTACTAACCAATGTATCGGGCACTTCGAGGCCCTTAGCTATTGCCCTGCGCAGGTTAATGAGCTTATTGGTATCATTGTCTTTTGCTGCATTTATGGCCCTTAAAGGGTCAAAGAGTGTGTCCAGGTAAGCTTCATAAATGAATGCATTTTCGGTTTCGTAAGTTTTACGGATTAAGTCCAGTTCCCTGCATCCACTTTGCATTTTTATCTCTGGCTTAAATACCTGGCCCCTTCTATACCAGGATTTAGAAGGGGCAGCAGTTCCTTTTGCTATATGGATAGAAAATTGCTCTGGGATATGGTAATCATTAAAGCGATTGATCTTCTGCTTGGGTGATAAAAAACAGACCTAGTCGATCACATCATTTGTGCTCGCATCGCTGGCAGCAGTGTATATATTCATGTGAACAGGTTTTCTATAAACTGAGCTTAAATAGTTGTTACCCTGCGGCGGTATTATTGTTCTTAACAGAGGACAGCAGGTAGATTAAATGTTATGATCAAGCTTACCAGGCAGGTGCTTTATAGGTTTCTGTTGTCAGTTTAAAATAAATATTATTCCAAGTGGCATCATCACCATAGAGTAAGCGTAACTTTTCATGCAATATTTCTGTCTTTAATTGCATGGCTATTTTCTTTTCGTAATCTTCCAGGGGTTCCAGGTAGATCTTTTTACGATTTTCATCAATTACTTTTCGCTCCTTGTCTGTCCACACTCTACCGGGATTATAGAAAATTCCATACTTAGCATTATTATCTACTGAAATTAAAGAAGCATACACTGCAGGATCATAGTTGCCCAACATTACATTCGCCAATAATATACTATCTAAAATTGAGGGAGTGCCATGAGCATGCCAACGCACAAGCCATAGTACAGAATTGTCATTGCCGGGATTGCCATACCACATACCGGTTTCTACATCGGTAAATTCTTCGTTGATAAGTAATGTGTAGAGAGATTTTAATACAGCTGCATCTGTCTTTGCCATCTTTTCATAGTCCGGGTTTTCCTCTCCTCTTAGTGACTGGTCTTCCTGATACAAAGAATCCAGTTGCCGCCCAATAGCACTTAACTTAAAGTCCTGTTTTACTTTCTCTGAAATTTCATTTAACCCATTGGCGGTGCATGCCAAAAAACCGGAATTCTCTATCAATTTTTTGGGGATATAATAACCCAAATGAGCTAACTTTTCCAGATAGCGCCTCCCATTTTGACAATCCCGGATAAGCGCAGTAGCACAATAAGCATTATGCAGGTCCTTGGCATTGGGTCTTTTATTCCTAAATGCAGCTTCGTAATATATGATTGCCTGTTTGAAGTTGCTGTCTACAATAGCCAGTTCGGCCTTATTGGTAAACATATAGTAGTTCCTGACAGCATCAGTATTTGATGCTGGCGCTCTTTTGGCATATAAACTTATTGAGCAGTTTACCTGAGCTATAATAAGGAACAAGGTAAATGTATAAAGAGTTGATCTTTTCAATTTATCAGGATTTAGTATTGATGAATGAGCTCAGGTGGGGACCTAAACCTCACCTGAGCTATTTAGCTAAGGAATCATCCCAAACGGTCCGGTGACCTCTCTTGCCGGCCACTCCTCATTCAGGCATTTAAACTCCATAGCTTCCCATTTCTTATTGTTTCCATCCATGGTATATCCACGCCGGTCATTATCCCATGGGGAGGGCGGAAGGGGTTTAGTATATTCATACCTTAAGTCGCCACCCCCTACTAATTGTGACATTGCCGATCTGGGCACTACCTGAAATTTCTCGCTGCTTAAGCTTTCTAATTTCATACAAAATGTTTTTCAAATGATATACTCCCATTAAGGCGCATGGGCTTAAGCGCTTCCTTTACCTGTTTTTTCTTTGGTCTGATGAAGGAGTAAAGACCGCAATTCTTTGCGCTTAGAATAGATCAGAATTCAATTGCTAAACTAGCAGACCTGAAAAAAAAATAATGAACACTGAAAGACATTCTTTTTATCAATCTGAGACAGGCAACTAAGGTTGAAGATGATTGAAGTGTGCTCTTATAGCACCGGGTGTAGAACCGGAAAAGGATTTAACATAGCGGCCAAATGAGCTTACATCACTGCATTTCAGGTCATCTGCTATTTCAAAAAAGGTATTGAGTTTGCAGCTTATAATCCGGAAAACAATTTTTAATTGCAAATAATAGCGTAGTATCTGATAAGGCGAATGATTAAATACAGATTTGCTGATGCGGCAAAGTGTTTTTGTGGACATATGAAGTGTAGCAGCAAGGTCATTTATATTCACCCGGAAATCTATTTCTGTCCTGGTTAATATATGTATCAGTTCCTTTGCTTTATGGACATAGTGCAGGGAAGGAAATTTCGGGCTTAAATAAGGACCGGAACGGAATAATTTATTCAACTCAAAATGATCAGGGTCCGGCACTTCCAGCTTTATCATTTTTATTTGTTGATAGGTCCGGTTTAAGAAATAAAGCTGTTGGATGTTATCAAGACAAGCCTGTGGAATATCTATGCAGTAATAATCTTTTTCGTTAGGGGGCATACAGAGAATATGCCGTGCAGGAACAAATACCCATTCACTGAACAAAGGGTGATGTGCGATAAAATCGACATAAACAGGATGCTCTGAGCGGGGACTGACCTGAATCAGCCTGTGACAATCACTTACGGTGCATCCTAATATTGAGGGAGGATTTTTAGTAATCTCTATTTCCTTTTTTTCAATACCCGATACCCGAAGTTTATTATAGATTTCAACCATAATAAATAAGTTTTAGTACTTGATATTACGGTGAGTGCAGGTTTATGATTTGAAGGTAAGAGAGAGGATATAACTAAAAAATTCAGAGGCCCGCGTATTTTAGGCTTTGCCTGTTCAAATAGGGCTATGATAGAATTATTAAAAAAATGTAAGCTTAAAAATGAAAGAGGCAGTCTCCTACATTTGCTCAATGCAAACATAGGAGACTGCCTCTTTTATAGAGTATTTTGTAAAAAATAATTAAAACTTTGCTGCGAAGTTTAGATAAGCATCCAGTGCTTTTAATAAAAAGTCGGCCGCATCTTTTTTGCTTAGCTTGCCCGACTCGTCGAAGTAATCCTGTACATTGGCCAGGTAGACTTCTGGCTGCTGCAAGGTGGGCATATTCAGAAAAGTTAAGGTTTGTCTTAAATGATGATTGGCCCCAAAGCCGCTGATACCGCTGATGGAGGAGGAGATCACCAGGGCCGGTTTCGCATCCCAGGCATTTTTACCATAGGGGCGAGAAGCTACATCTAATGCATTTTTGAGCGCCGCAGGTATGGACCGGTTATGCTCCGGCGTAATAAAGATGATCCCGTCTTTGGATGCCACTTCTTTTCTAAACACATCATAAGCTGCAGGTGCACCTGCTTCATCATAATCCTGGTTGTATAGCGGCAACTCTGCAATATTTATTTGTTCAAAATGATATCCTTCAGGAGTATTTTCAATAAGGAAATCTGCAATTTTTTTTGTGTAAGCGTCCTTGCGGATCGATCCAACTACAATACCTATTCTTTTGTCTGCCATAAAAATATATTTTAAAAGTTGTGTCCTAAAGTTAAGCAAACTGATTGAATATCAATTGGTAATATTTTCCTATCGCTTTATTCAGCAGGCCATGTTCTTTTCAACAAAAGCTTTTCTGTAGGCAGATCGTCCTCCATCCCTAAGAAATAAGATCTAAATCCAAATTTTTCAAGTAGCTTTTTGGAAGCTATATTGTCCGGATCTATCAAGCCGACCATATCTTTTCCCGGGAGCAGTTCATCTGCTAAAGTTATTATCTTGTGGCATATCATGGTCCCATATCCCCTGTTCCAGAATGTGCTCTTGAGTATATAACCAATCTCCAGGAGCGAGGTATCATGTTTGTAACTCACTAATTTGCCATCTCCGATAAATATTCCAGCTTCATTATATACCATAAAACAACCTAAAGTGTCTTCTTCCCGGTTCAACTCCAGCATGGACCGAAACTTGCTCCGGGCCTGCACTTCCGTCAATCCTGCTCCTGAGATATATTTCATCACATCATCTTGCTGCACCATGGCATAAAAACTGTCAAAATCTGCCTCGATGTATTTTCTAAAAGTCAGTTGATCACTGTTCATAAATTTCATTTAAATAAGATTAGTTTTCATTAAAGCAGTCCTTCTGTTGAGCCATAGAGATGCAATCCCGAATACTGCCCTATCAATAATTATCCTGCTTAGCCCTGGAAGTCACCACAATCGTGCTGTTCAAACTTTTTTATTAATTTTTCCGGTGTATAATACTTCAATATACGCTTATTGTCAGAGCTCAGTTGATCGCCTTTTATTTCCAATTGATAGATCGGGGCCTTATCTATTTTTGTAATGATCAAAAGCTGCTGCCCTGTCTTAATGGTAATTTTATCCCCATCAATTACAGCGTTGAGTTTCGGTATCGTGGTAACATCTTTATCGTCACAAACATTGATCAGTTGAATGCTGCGTGCTGTTATTTTGATCTTAGCCAGATCACAGGCATAGCAAACACCCGAAAATTCTATACCATACTTTTGATATACATTATTGCTTTCGGGTAGAAGCAGTGCTAATGGATAGAGCTTATCAGAGCTCAATACATCTTCTGCACGCTGCTCCTGAAGTAAAGCCTGCTCCTTTATCTTAGCCTGTTTAGGGCTATCTTGCTCCTCCTGCACAAAAGGCTCTTTATTGCCTGGTGTTGACTGGCAGGCCAGGAGGAAGATACTCAGGCAGCATACAGAAAATGTTTTTATCCCGTATTTTGGAAGCTGTAATAAATTATTCATATCTAAGCATTTTAATCCGCTTGAGCGCTTAGTCTTATTCAACAAAACCAATCCCGATAAGCATTTCAGGAGGATTGCATAAGGCTATATTATGTATAAAGGCCTAAGATAGTATTTTTAAATAAAGCCCGGAAAACGGCAGGGCTAAAAAATAATACCAGCCAAACATATTAATAAATAAAACATTTTATTTTAACTTAGAACCATGTTTACCCTCCCGGAACATTACCTTGCTCCAGGTATGTAAAAGAACCCATTTAAATCATGAAATAAATATTACAAAAATGAAAAAGTACTTAGCTACCCTTATGGGCATTACCATAACAAGCCTGTTCACTGCTCATGCACAAGATGCATATTTTGGCATCAATGGAGGATACCTTAATAATAAAAAAACGGAACTATACCTTCTCGTACTGAATTCAAATTAAATAAAAAACCGCTAAGAAGTTTCTCTTAGCGGTTTATAACGATGATTATTTACTTTTCTTATTCTTTACTGTTTTTGGTTGGTCAAGAGTTTTCAACCTCTTATTAGTTTCTTTAAGTCCTTTCTTTACATCTTTTATATCTTCATGCTTGGGAAGTTTTTCTGGAGCTATTTTACTTATTTTTATCATAGTATTCCGAACTTCTTTCCCGACAGTCTCAGCTGCATTCTCTAATCTAGCTTGACCAGTTACTTTTTCATTTTTGATTTTCAATTCTGTCTGTGTTATCCTGAAAAGATTGGCTGCTAATTCATCTTTACCCATAAAATCTAACAAGCTTTTATTAGAATCTATGTTTCTCAATTTTTTAAGCTGCCCCATATTTTTGTTATACATCCCTCTATATCCAGCATTTTGAAAAAAAGCATAGTTTTCTACACCAGCGCGATTTGCTACACTATTCAAAGTTGCTTCACGTTCAGATATTTCAGAACGAACTTGCAATCTTTCAACTTTTTCAGCTTCTAGTTGATAATCCTGTACAGCGCCTGCAATAGTCGCAAAATACACTTGGGCTTGAGCAACATTCGGTAATTTTACGCTACCATTCATTGCAATCAGATAACATGCAAATCTTGAAAGTTTAAAGTCTACACCATCTTTACCATTTACATTTATAATAACTTGTTCGAAATTATTTACAATAGGAATATTGAGCGTGTTACATGTAATCATGGCCTTATTAATTACTTGATTAAAAGTAGCCCAATTTGTATATCCTAAGAAATTCATTAATTTTAATGCACTCCAATAAGTAAATCCATTTTCACATGCGTGGGTTTCAAAATTTTCTTCATCATCTCTGAAATGAAATACTTCTGACATATTAAACTTTTTTACAAAAATACTAATTGCTTCCATAAAATACAAATTAGCTTTGTAATAACTGTCAAGACGAATAACTATGACTTAATTGATTGTACAAGTACTTGATTAAATATTTCAGGGTTTTGCTTATTGTTATGGCGGAAACAAAACTCATTCACATAGTTCTGCAAATACTTTACTGAAACAGCATGATAAATACCATACAGCCCTCTCTTCAAAGTCGCCCAGAAGCTCTCAATATTGTTTGTGTGTCTGATTCCTCTGGCGTATTCCTTTGTGTGATCTATTGTAAGATGTACGTGCCTAGTTTTTGATAAGGCTCTATATCCGGTAAATTCATCTGTAACTATTATTGCATTCCTGGTTACTGCTTCATCCAAGACTGATAAGAGTTGTTTCCCTGTTAGCTTTTTGCCGTTTTTATCTGGAAGAGCTACCTTAGCATGAACTTGTTTTGTCTTACGGCAGACTACACCAATGACAGGTATCTTTGCTGTTCCTCTACCACGTTTAGCTTTAATCTTAGCTCCCTTTCTAGGCTTACCACCAATGTAAGTTTCATCAATTTCAACAATTGGAAAGAAATTGCTATCAAATGCACCTTTGTTGCTCATTGCAGCTCTGATCTTGTGTAACATACGCCAGGCGGTTTTGTATGTTACTTTAATTTCCCTTTTGAGTTGTAACCCGGATATACCTTTCTTAGCATTTAGGAAAAGATGAATTGCATACATCCACTTACGAAGATCAGTGTAAGTATCTTCAAACATTGTGTCTTTAAATATGGAGAAATCATTTTGACAATCATTACAACGGAATACCTTGCTTTTATCAGTTCTACGGCTAACCTTTTCAGAGCTGCAATGATTACAAGTAGGCTTATTATTGTATCGAACCTTAATGAAATATTGTATTACGTGTTCTTCGGTGGGAAAGCGTTCCATCAATTCTAAAAAGTCCATAATTCGTATGTTTAAATTTACAATACGAAGTTCCAAAGGTTTATTGGGAAGAAAAAATTTTTACTTGGATTTTTAAAAAAAATATGTAATACATTGAGAATAACCTCGCACTATAAATTATTAAAAATGAGATAATTATAAGTTTTGTGAAAGAATATTCAATTTAACAACTTTAGGTTTGGAAAATCTTTAGATTTGGTAGAATTTTAAATTTTGAAAAGATAAATGAGGGTGTAGAGACCCTCATTTATACAACAATTGTTAACAATTAAATTAGAGAAATATGAAAACAATTACAAGAATTGAACCTATATCAGAGTTCATCTATGTTTACGACAGGAAAGAAAGAACAGAGATTGAACATTATTCTGATGGAACCAGCGCTATCGTTTTCGCAGTTTATACTAAAAGATAAACGATGTACAAGGTTCTCAAATCCAGTTGCTTATTAGTAACTGGATTTCTTTCTTTAAGAACTTTGATATATTTTTTGGAACTTTGCATTTAAACAAAATGAGTTTTGCCTATGGCATAAAACAAAGAACATAAATAATATAAGCCGTTTCGTTCGTTTCATCATCAAATTACCACAAGAAGTAGAAACTAAAGCAATGAATGGTTATGGTTCGTCATATAATGGCGTAGCTATACTTGTATGCTTTAGTAGGTTGTGGTAAACCTGATGATGGCTAATTGGTGGCTACGCTAATTTTTTATCAAAATCAATCATCAAATTACCACAAATGAGAAGATCAATTTTAACTCTTGCAGCCTTATTATTAGGTTGCTACATCTCTTTCTGTCAAGTCTCAACGAAAGATCAAAAACTATTCGCAGACAAATTACTTATCAGAAAATACCAAAACTTTGGTTCTAACAAACATTCCTCTGATTTCTTTCAAGTCCCATTTGGGATATCAAATTATATAGGTGTTGAGGCTGTATCTAACAAGTTCCTTCGTGATGCCTATCCCAACGAACCATCAGCATATCTACTTTTTACAACTTTAGGATTGGATGAAGTGGTATTTAGAAAGTTTATCTTACAAATCTTTCTTTATGGAAATAATGATAAGGAAACTACAACGAGCCTACTAGGTGCGCTTTGCGGTGATGCCTTACTGGCTACACGAATTTATCAGGGTTATCAAAAATCAAATTCTACCTTAATAAAGCAGAAAATGCAGTCTAATCCATATCAAAATGATATTAAGGAACGAGATGTAACAGTTGAAGAAGGGCATTTTGATATTCCAATTGGTAATTCGCCTAATCAAACACTTAAAGACAAAAATCTAAAAAGCATTACATTTTCCACTAAGATTCTCCAGTTTAAAAGGAATGGTAAGAGTGAATTAGATACTGATACAAAATGGAATATTGTAATTACTCCTAGACTAATTCAATTAATTAGTACTTATGGTGGTAAAAGGATTACACAGGATTTTGATGTAATTGAGTCCAAATATGACTATGTAGCTGGTATATGGATATTTTATACCGGAACATTACCGAAGGCTCATAGTGTACTTAATAACGAACCAGTTTTGAAAAATGAGTTTAAACTATATTGGGATAAGCAGACAGGATATGCTGTTGAAATGGTCTACATGGATAAAAGTAACGAAAAGTTATACTTCGTCAATGATCTGATAGTCGAAAAGAAGCTGTAATCATTCTAAAAAACAAAAACCGATATTTATGTATCGGTTTCTTTATTTTGTATATTAAGTACTAGAGGGTATAGTTCCGTAAAAAAATCATGACGGATAATAGTCCCCTGCCTGCATACCTACGCGATGTAAATAGTACAGAGCTACTCAATGGATTTATATGGGGCCTGCATGTGGGGTATAATTTTTCAAATCGCTGGGGAATAGAGGCCCAATTACAATTTACCAATGAGGGGTATAAAGAGCAGCTGGAACTGCTGTATCACTTCCAGGATGACGCTATTGCAGGCACAAGGCTTGCAGCAGTAGAGCGGTACCGGAATTACCATTATACACGCATACCGCTTCTAGCGCATTACAATTTCTTATCAAAATCATCTACATGGGGCATCCGTTTAATGGCAGGTCCTAATCTCGGCATTTTGACCCGGCAGTCTTCAGACTATGCAGGTTTAAATGAACTGGGCAAAGAGGTAGCTCCTACACTTGACCTGGAAGATAAACCTTTTAAAAAGATGGACCTGGGATTCCAGGTTGGTATCCGTATTCAAAAGCAGGTTTATCAACATTTCCATCTTTTTCTTGAAGCTGCGGCTTACCAGGGATTTTCCAACACCATCAACAGGCCCGATCTGGCTTATAATGAACCCACGCCTTCTTACTACTACCAAAACAATATCAACAGGCATATGATGGCTAGTATTGGTGTACAATATGCTCTTCCGCTATCAAAAAACAGGTCACATTAAAACAGGATAATTCCTGTAATAAATATACCAGGTTGAAAGGAGGCATAAATATCTGCTAAGCGGATGTTTTTTATTGGCTTATAGAAATATTTATTTCAATAAGCCATCTTCTATAATCATGAATGACACAAATCATACTTTTACTGAGAACTGAGCTATTGTATGGACGGAACGAAAGATGTATATAGGAGCTAATAAATCTAGATTTAAAAAAACAAACCCTTTGTTCTTTAAAATTCTACTTATTTAGCCATATAATTTATCTAACTTTATTGGGTTGCGCGTGGTGTGAAGACTACTTAAAAGCAATTATCTAAGCAATATTGAAACAACATAATAACAATCGTGATCTTACCTCTCTTACAACTTCCGGCAATAAATGGAAGGGAATAGTTTACGCCATCCTATATGGCTGGGTTGCAAAGGGATTTTTCTCCCTGGAACCTGGTGTGAAAAATGCTGTTCCTGCATCCGGAGTAACGACGATTTCCTTTATGTTTCTGGTCCCTTTTGTGATGGGCCTGATCATTGCTTACCGACAACAAACAGCAGTAAAAAGTTCGCGAAAATCCATCCTGTTTTTCATGCCCTTAATAGCAGTAATTAGCTTATTTACTATTTACCTGTTGTGGCAACAAGATGGCATTATCTATGCTTTAATCGCATTCCCGGCTTATGCTGTTATGGCTATAGCGGGGAGCATCGCAGGCCATTTTATCTTCGCGTTGAAAAAAAACGTGTTCATCCTTAGTGTATGTCTGCTCCTGCCTTTCCTGCTTTCGCCCCTGGAAAATCACTTTGGTATGAATGATGCTATTTACTGGAAACAAAGTACGGTAAGCATCCATTCCAGCGAAGACAGTGTCTGGAAAAACATCATAAGGGTTAAAGCAATCTCAGAAGAAGAAAATAAGGGCAACTTGTTTCAGTTGATCGGTTTCCCCAAGCCCATCAAAGCAGAATTTGATACCATTGCGGTAGGTGGGGTAAGAAAAGCAATTTTTGACCGGGGTTTATTGTTTACGGAAACGATCAAAACCATTGTACCCAATAAAGTTTTAGCCTTCAACATAAAAGCGGACCCCGGCTCCAGGCCTGTGACCGATTTAGAAAAGCATGTCATTGTAGACGGTAAATATTTTGAAGTGCTGGAGGGTAAATATGAAATAGAAAAAACAGGTCATAATAAGATCAACCTGCACTTGTATGCCAGGTACCGGGTCTCCACCCATTTCAATTTCTATAGTGGTTTTTGGGCCAGGATGATCATGGAGGAGATTCAAAAGAATATTTTAGAAGTAGTGAAACACAGAAGTGAACTGGAAAGGAGTTGAATAAAAGGATGACTGTTCCTGGTAAAACCAGCAGGACACTCGCATGGCTATACACTCAGTATCATCACCAAACACCATCCAAGTAAGTACAGCGGTGAGCTGTATATTTTGCTAAACTGCCATAAGTATATAATGCTGCTAAATACCTAAAGCTAAACCCAACTCCTGTAATCTTAAAAAGAGTACTAATCCTATTCTTAATTATCTTTTGTTTGCTAAATCTGACGAAGTATCTCCCTTCATGTTATCGTCCAACATCTATCTCTGTTTCATCAAAAAAATCAGAAACAAAACTTATAGAACAAACCTTATTACTTTTCTGATCAATATTAAACACTACAAATTCTTTTATATGTTTGCAATCATTACCTTTAATGATAGGATATTTTAATAGTATGACGTTTTCGTCTAATTCGGGCACATAGATTCCTGTAGAATCATCTCCATTTAATATTCCATTATATCTATACTCGGAAGTATCAAAAGGTAGTCCCAAATAATACATTACATCTCTTCTATATAAAACGAGATGGCCTTCTTTAAGTTTCTGAGCTAAATACTTAGCTATATTTACTTTATACCCTTTGTGCCCACAAGCATCTTCATTCCACAACTTCACCAATGAATAAATCAAAAAAAAAGTGTCTTCAGAATGATTAGGAAGATCGAGTATTTTATCATTTCGATTTATTGTATCTACTCTATAATAGTAATAGTGATCAAAATTACTGAATAAAGAGGGTAGCTCTTTCTGTTGAGCAAGAATATGCTGCTTACTTACTGACAACATTAATATAACAACATAAAAAAGAGCTTTGCTAAAATTAATTTGTCGCAAATATTTTTTCAAAAGTATTTTTTTTATTGTGTACATTGAATTGTTGTGGTATATAATACTTTACTCCTGATTTAAATGTTTTTTGTAATGTTGGTGTTTTTTTAAAAAAAGTATTAGTTGCACCAGATATCCAAGCTTTCCAGGTACCATTATCTTGTTTCTTCCAATCACCATACACTTTAATTAAATCAATGTCAGATTGTAGCACTTTCCTTAGACTTTCTTTTAAAACCGGCACATCCTTTCCTTTTCCAGGATCAAAGTAACTTTCTGTGTATTTATCATCAACACCTTTTGTAAATTTATGAGTTCTAATACTGAACTCTGTCGTTCCTGCATCCACTGTTTGAATATGAGCAGATGTCCCTCTACTACCAAAAATATGTGCAAATAATTCATGCAAAAAAGTAGTAGTGTTAAATTGCTTAATCTGAATATACATAGAATTATCCCCTGATGAAGAATTATCTCCAAAATTTTTATGCGTTGTATAAAGTGACCCTGTTGTTGATACTTGAGCAGATAAAATGCCATCGGTAAAATCATTTTCTAACCTAATAAAGACTAAATTCGGATCAAAATTATCCCCTATATTACTGGCCATTTTTTTATATGCTTCATATTCGTCCACAAATTGAACTTTAAAATTAAACTTTAGATCAAAAGAAGTTCCCCTGTGTATATTTGTCACCCCAGCCGGACCTTCCATTTTCAAGCCACTTTCATTTAGAGAGTTTTGAATCGTTTTGATTCTATCGGAGATATCCTTTTGTCTCTTTTCTTTTACTTCAGAATTTGAAGACGTTGTTTGGCTACCATAAAATACAAAAGTTGTATTAGCAGTTATCACATTATCTTTTAAGACGAGTTCTCCCCCCATTCCACTTGGGTCATTAAAAATAATTGGATTACTATTTCCATAATTAAATGGACTTTGAGGACTATACTCACTTTCCAAAGGATCCACCGCAGTCCATCTACACAACCAGGGTATATAATACCTCGCCCCATGGTAGTACAATCCGCTTTCTTCGTCCCGCTCTTTCCCTGTATATCTATACCGCTTTAAAGAAACCTCTGCGCTGCTTCTGCCACCCTGGAAACTGGTACTACCATAAGGATAGTACTCCTCGTAGCTTATAATAGCTCCTGTACCATCGAGTTCTAAGGAAGCGGATTGCAAATGATTGCTGTACTGGTAACGCAGTAGCTGTGCGGGTTCTGCACCGGAACCGGTGATGCGGGTATCTATAAGTGCGACCCTGCCGGTATCATCACTGATATGCAAGGTTTCTCTTTCCACTTCTGTTATCAAAGAACTGCTATCAAATTTACGAAACACTTCCCATTCACCGACATATTTCCTGACCTCAGTTTTATGAGCAGCCGTATTCCGTAGTGTCTTTCTTACCCTTTGACCGCTTGCATCATATTGATAATAGGCCGTCTGGTTGGCATCTATAATTACTTTTTCCAGCCTGTTCTCCGCATTGTAAGTCATGCTTAAAGCACCTGCATTCAGATGACTCATCCCTCCTGTTATATTCCCCCGGCTATCATACAGGTAGGTCTCCGTAACGCCACTCAAGGTGGTGCTCAGCATCTTATTGCTGTCAGCAGCGGTATCATATGTCCGGGTCCAGTTGCCTGTACCACCTGTTAAGGTATGGCGCATTTCTATAAAGTTGCCTACAGCATCATAAGTATAATATTGGGTGTACCTGCGCATTTTAGCCGTATCTGTACTCGCCAGAGGAACAGGTGTAAAGCCACACCTGCTGCTGTCGTTATAGCCCGGTGCTGTATTATTACCGGCAAGTTCCCTGCCTGCGGCCTTGATCAGGCGGTAGAGCGCATCATAGGTATAGTCATTATGGGCTTCGGCAACTGTACCGTCAAAATAAACGGGCTGTTGTGCCCCGTCTTTCTGCAAAGTAATATTGCCCACAGGATCATACCAATATCGCAGGTCCTGTAATACCTTATTATCACTGTGTCGGGTGGTCCTTATACGCCTTATCCTGAACGTGAACGGGTCATACTCGTAAGTCGTAGTACAGCCATTTTCATATTGAACCTTTGTTCTTTGCCCTTTAGCATCGTATTCAATATTCCTGATAAGGGGTGTATCTAAACTGTGCACCTCATCTACTGCTATTGATTGGAGTAAACCGCCTTTATCATAAGTATGGCTTGTAGTGGCATGATCCGGGGTCTCCATACTTACAGGCCTGTTCAATGCATCATAAACATAGCTTGTCGTATAAGTATCGGCTTCTAAGGCAATAGCTGATAGTGTTGTCCAATCCGGGTGAGTAGTAGCGATCTCTGTATAGGTACGTTCTTGCCGCAAAGGATTAGCTTTGAAATCATATTCCGGTGTGGCTACCTTTCCGGCACCATCGTACACTTTAAAAGCTTTGCCTCTTAAATTGTTCAGTTTATCACTGGTAATGCCCTCTCCATATTCATAAACCTCCAAAGTCTGGGTTACGGAAGCCTCCGTAACTTTTCTTTGCAGTACTCTTCTGAGTTCATCATACAGGTATTCAAACCTCCTATCGGCCGCATCCCAGGCATATAAGGGCTGCCCGGCCACATCAAGGAAGGTGAGCTGAGTGGCACTGTCCACACTTACCTGCCGGCAGGGTGCCTGCAACATATTATAACGATAAGAGAGACAGAGGACCGGGCCGGACAATAAAGCATTTCTGCCGTCCACTACCGCCATACGATTGCCCTGTATATCCAGAAGTTCATAACTATGTATCAGCGGACCTATACCATCATTCTGTATGGTGTAAAATCCCCTTGCCAGGGTATCTGTATGTATGACAGCAGGTGTATCTGCATGAGCCGAAGCTTTCTCTGCGGCATCCTGCTCTTCAGGGCCCATGGCCCCGGCTGTTCTTGCCGCATACCAGGAGCTGTCCAATACGGTATCATTATTGTCCCAGATTCGTTGTTCCCATGTGGTCCATTCGGTCTTTGTAAAAGTGCCATCCGGCATCACGGTTTTATCATTCCTGCCCAGGGCATCATAATACAATCTGGGCGACACCCCTTGCATCGCGGCCTGCTCTGCGGTATCGCAGGCATAGGTAGCGCTAAAATAGGGCTCATACTGCATCACAGGATTACCCTTATTGTTATAGATCGTTCTACCGGTACCAATCCATGATTTATTACCATTGGATACGGTAGGCTCGCAGGGCACTTTTTGCATAATTTCTCTACCCATCCCATCGGAGTAGGTAAACTGCAGCAGGGTTTTCAGCGGAGCAGCACTCAGTGGTAAATGATGCTGCTCCCTTCCCATCATGGCTACGGCCACGGGCAGGCTATCCAGCTGGTAAACACAACGCCAGGTAGCCTGTTGTAATAAGCTTCCAATAGTACCGGCCTGCGGATTGTTCCAAAAGGTTTTCTGTAATTGCCGGTCAATGGGGGAATCCGGCTCTATACCGTCCAGGCTATCGCCTTCCTGCGGAGCGGCTAAGGCTTTACCACCAATCGCCATTGCTACGGGAAATTCCAGTATATCATAGCACATTGCTGATACATTATCATTTATATCCTGCATACGCAAAGGCTGCAGGCTGCGCCATTCATATTCCAGCACCCTGCTGATATTTGCTTTGGCATCCGATACAAGTTCCGGCAAGAGCCAGTAATCGTTCCAGTATTCAATATCGGTATGATTGCCCCAGGGATCGGTATAGCGTTCTGGTGTATAGAAATTAGTTTCCGGGCTTGTATATACAGCTACTCCGGAAGGCAGCCATTGCCTGCCGTCGCTGTCGATGTCCTCATAGCCTGCGTCATCTAGCATTGTTGCCGTAATCCTGGTGCCAAAGTAGAGACTGAGCATACCGGGTGTATAAGCCAGGGTATAGCTTTCATAGGGTATAGCCAGGCTTTCCATAGTGCCGGGCGGCAACAATTTAGCAGTCGCCTGATTATTGTAGAACAAGGTCCTGCTTTGGCTCAATAGTCTTTTCTTCCCGGGACTGGTAGGAAAATCGCTGTAATCTGCTTCACCGGCATTATTCAGCAATAGATGTAACTCCGGTACGGTGTAGAGAGGGCCGGTTGGGGCATTCACATTAAGTTCAAAGCTCTTTTGTTCAACTACCGCACGCAGGCGGTACCAGGCCAGTTCGGTATCATCGATAGCATCATTGGAAAAGCGGTTTTCGACAGCGGTAATATGCATTTTTGCCTGTGCTGCTTTAACAATACCTGGCAAAGAGGAGGGTATTGTCTTTCTTGGGTAAGCTACGGTGGCTGAGGAAAGCACATTACCATACTCATCCGTATCCAATACCAGTTCATGTACTATCCGCGGATCTGCAGGATCGCGCTCACAGCTATACACAATGCTTTGCTCCTGCAGATTGATAAAGCAGGCATGCTTGCAGGCTTTCCAGTTCCCGGTTTCTGCAGGAGTACCCTGTACTTTCTTCACCAGGTAGGCCATAGCCTTTACGGAATAGGGAATCCCGGACCTTTCACTGCCATCCAATGCATATATTTCCTGACGCAGGGCACTGCCTTTCAGCGCACGATGGGCCTCTCTTAATTCCTGAGCATTTAGTCCCCCGGGCAGGGAAGCAACCAGGGTCCAGTCATCCCAATCCTCGAAATGAAAATATTCCTGTTTAAAGGTATCGGTAAGGGATCGCGCCCGTACCCAGACACCGGTATGGTACCAGGTTTTGGTGAGTACCGGGTGCTGGTATAAATCATATGCTTCCCGGGGACCAGTCTGCTCAGCCACGCTTTCGGTATCTGTCGTCTCTACATAAGCAAAGCCCCTGAATTCCCGTTCTTCATGGTCATAATAACCATGCCGGTAGCGGTACTCCTGTGCAAACCGACTGCGGCTCACCAGGTCATAAGTTGTCACTTTTTGCACGCAGTGTACAGGGAAAGGTAGCCGGGTCGCCCAGCGGATACCTTTCTGCTTATCTTCCAGGTAATACTGTACCGAGCTTTTGTATTGCAGCAAGACGCTCTTGCCGGTACCATTTTCATATTTCTCCAGGAGATGCGGTTTTTGTCCACCCATCAGGTCGATGTATTGCAGGGGCGCAGTAGCATGTTGCGGTAAGGGAGAACTCCATACCAGGCAGCCCGTACCATTGCCCAGGAAATCTACGACGGTCAGTTTACTGTAAGCATCGGTTCCCGGCAAAGGATTAATGTCGAAGGCATCGGCAAAGGCATTGCCGGAAAGGTTGATCCAGGCGGTACACTTGTTTTGACCGATATAGATAAGATCAGCAGCGCCGGTACCACTGATGTCGGCAAACATCAGGTATTTCGGGTTGAAGTGTTCCGGAGTATCAAAACAGGGAGCACCCTGCATCGCTACCTTAGCACCAAAGCGGCCATAACCCCTATTGGGCCAATAGCATACTTCCCCATTGCGTACTCTTACGAGATCGGTCATGCCATCACCATTCATATCGGCCAGGAAAATGCTTTGTATAGCATCTCTCAAGAGCAATTCCGGGCCTTTTTCCTCGTTATCATATATGGGTGCATTGCCGCCAACATCAAATCCTTTTTTACCTTCATTTTCCCACCAGGTCCAGGCGCGATCTTCGGTCAGTAGTACATCGGCCCGGCCATCACCGTTAAGGTCCAGCATCTGGGTAAAGGGGCTGTTCCAGTCTATATTGACCAGTTCTTCAAATGCCCGGAAGGGCAGCCATTTGTTTTCATAATGGGTAAAAGCATCAGGCCCGTCCAATTCCCAGAAGCCTTTGGCAACTGCACTGTCCACCACCTGTCTCCTCCCATCCCCGTCCAGGTCCTGCCATTGCAGGTTTTGTCCCATACCCGCAAAGGAAGGTTTTTCTGCAATGAGCTTAGGCCCTGCAAAATGGCCTTTGCCCAGGTTGTTTTTATAGAACCAGCCTTTACCCTGTTCTGTATAAATACCGCTGATCCCCTCCCCTTCAAAGTCCATCCATTGATAAGGGCCGCTGAGGCCCTGCGGCACTCCCCGAAACGCTTCCTGGGTTACTTTGGTAATTTTTGTATTCCATGCCAGTTTGCTGTAGTTCAGTTTCATCGCAGGCAGTGAACGGGATGCATAAGTTCCTGATCCGTTGAGGCGGTAAGCACTGATTTTAGCCTGTGTGATGTAGTCCGTCTCTACTGCTGTGACAGCAGCATCTGCTTCATAGTGCAGGTCCAGGCTTCTTACTAAAGTAGGGTCACCTTCATTTAATTCATCAAAATGATGAAACATCAATACCCTTTGACACCTTCTATAGGTCCGGATCTCGAAGCCTGCGTGAAAATCTGAAAAGGCATCCCGGCGGTAATTCCAGGGATGCTGCTCTGCATAGCTATGCTGCTGATGTTCTCCATAATCGAATACAGCCTCGAATAACCATTGTGTATCGGGCAGCTCCGGGAACAGCACATCGTTTGCTCCCGGTTTGATGAAATAAGGAGTTCTGTTACCATAATAAACTCTTTTCAAATAAGTATTAGCGACAGGCTGCAGGCCATTTTTACGGTTCTTTTCGTAGATCACATCCGGTACCTGCACGGTATCCTCGGCTTTATACAGATAACGTTGCACATTACCTTTATGATCAATCGTGATATCGGGCAACCATTTAAAAATACGCTGCGGCTGTTCCGGATCAGTTATCCTGGAAGCCGCGGAGAGGCCATAATAACTCGTAATATTTTCCTTTGTAGTCACCCGCCACCAGCTTTCTGAATCGTTCTCCCGGGTGATGAGTTCTATCCGCGCAAATAAGCCTTCGATACGCGGACGATATCTTTTGATGGTATAGCCATTTTTTGAAAATATCGCTCTTTGTCCTGATGCATCCAATACCGGCACCAGGTCCTCTGCCCCGGCCAGCAGGAAAACATCGCTTTCCTGCGCATCATCATAAAGGGGCAATTTGCGGTCTGTTTTTCTCTGGATGGCGGGTAGCGAAAGTCCCCAGCCCAGCCCGAACTCGCTATTACCGCTACCACTGTTATAACTCACGGACAAAGCAGGGGTAAAGCCGCCACGCCCGGGAGTAAGCGGCAGCGGAATTTCTAATCCTGCTGTTCCGTTCAGGGCATTAACGCTAAACTTTTCATCAATACCTTTAATCGCGCCACCGCCTTTGGGCATGCTGATGGAGGGCGCAGTACTTTTATAATAAGGACTGTCTTCGCTGCCGCTGTTTTGTTGCGGCTGCATACTATATTGAGACAAGGCATAAGGATCGATGGGGCCACTTTGTCCTTTTCCGCCAGATTGACTTTTCGGTTGATCTGCCATAATTTTTGCATTACAGGTTCATTAATCTTTTTACCCGGTTGATCACTTCAACTAAAGCTCAGGTGCATCAAAAAGTTCAGGATGTAAGCAGGGCCGGTAATCAAAAAGCTACCATTCCTCATCCTTAGTATGCTTATCTTGCCTGCTTGCCGTTTCCAGATCATTCAACACCTTCATTATACTATTACTGACTTCCTCGGCGAGTCTTTTATATTTCTTCTTTGTACTTTCTGAGTATTCCTGAAACGATTTGGTCTCCGTCCAGTTATAATCCCATTGAACATAGATCATTATATTACTGACGACCACTTTATACTTTCCTTCTTTAAACCAAAGCTCTATCTTAAAATCGTAAGCCGCTTTTTGGTACTGGAAAAATGAACTTTTAGGCTGTGCCGGTAAAACGATGGTTCCGGTATTCAGGATATAGGCGGACTCTTGATCAAATTGGATATTATTATCTGTAGTTTTAAAGCTTGTTTTAATATAGTTTTCAGCTCTTTTGAATAATACTTCTTTTGAAACTCCGTCAATAGTCACTACATTTTGATAGGTATATTGACCCGACTCATCTTTTTGTATAAGTGGTCTGGAGTCCTGTTCTCCTTTCTGCGCCAATACCTTTACAATAAGGAGCAGCATCGCCATCCAAATCAGCAGGATCTTTTTCATTTTAAAATGGGTTTTGTTTTAATTAAATACTTTAAGCGGTATCCTTTTGCTCCATTTCAGCTACTCATACTGGGGACTATCCCAGCTTATAGCTTAAGATGAAATACAGGTCTAAAAGTTCTTCTTCCATAATTGCTGCCGGCACCAGGTTTCCTGCTATTTCCACTTCTTTGTAGAGGATAAAACTGAAGGCTTTTTCGGTGTCATCGGGAGCGAAGCCGATCGTTAAGGCTATATCATTATCCAGTTCAACAACTGTACTTCCGCTTATAAGTTTATAAACTCCTTCCTGTTTTGGCCTCAGCATAAAACGGGCCGCACTTATCTGTATATCTTTGTCTTTGGCATATTGCGGGAACATGCTGCGCTTCAATACCAGGTTCATTTCCCGGCCTGCATCGCTTGTGCCCGGAATATCCGTAAGGCTGCTGAAGCCTGCATACCATTCATTGCTGAACTCATGTTTAAGGCTAAAGTACCTGGGCAACTCAATACCGGTAGATAATGCGTTTAATTGTTCATTCAAAGCGATGACCGTTGGACCAACTTTGGTACCACTATGTCTTGCGGTATAGTTTACATGAATGATCACATCACTGATGTTATCGTAGTCCAATTGGCGCAAACCGGCATCTTCCATCATACTCAGCCGCCAGGAGGAGATCACGCCAGCGTTTTCAAAAGGCATATAACGCTCATCGCGGAAGTTTAACTCAAACATACCTGCATCGTTCTGGCCCGTACTGGTCGCGATCGCGTTGGTAGCAATTTTGACGGTTTCTCCGGCATCAGATACCGCATCGGTCTTCATGATCGTGTTAGCCGTCATTTGAAGTGTAGCGGCAATCGTCGTATAAGGACCAGCCACGCAAGGAATGCTGATGGAAACGGATTTTATCTTCCTTAAGTAATGTCCCGGGAAGTCGAGGTCAAACCAGATCTTATCAAGGTTGAACATACAAGTGCCGTCTTTCCTCAGGTTGATCAATGCCTCCGGGTCTGTCAGCGCCAATGAGAAGCTTTTGCTCAACTCCAGTTCTCTGCGATTGCTGTCGATGTAGCTGGCTTCCATTTTCCTTAAGTCAAACTGCAGTTTATCACCGCTTAATAAGCCTTTACGCAAACTGTCCCAGTAGCCGAATTTGATAAAGCCTCCTACGGGGGCCTGTACTGCCGGCAACTCATTCTTAAAGCATTCTTCTGTACGTTTAGCGAGGTCATAGGCCAGCTGGTAGCTTTGGAAATAAGTAGCGGCTACCTGGCTGCTCATCCAGGAGTAAAGTTCTTTATTGGTGAACTTACTCCGCATATAGTTATCCGCTTCGGTAGTCTGTTCTACTTGCAACTCCTGGTTGGACAATTCTTTACGGGCAATATCCAGCCTGATCTCTGCGGCCAGCAGTTGCTTATCGATTTGTTCCAGTTCTTTTGCTGCCGTATCGGCCTGGAAGCTCCAGTCATCTCTGCGGCGCTCATAGCCACCTAAAGTTGCCGCCATGGAACCTTTAGCATTATTAATTACGGACGCAATGGTTAATCCTGCATTAATGGCATTTGTGGCCCGGGATAACTGATCTCCGCCAAAGCTTGCTCCTATTGCCATAGGTCCCTGCCCGTGGAACTGTGGTATAAGCGCCAATGCACTGATGGTTCCAAACATGGCAGACTGAACTGCCTGAAGCACTAAGCCGGTCTGGATGGATTGCAGATGCTTTTGTTCATTGGGATTCATAAATACCCTTGAGCTGTAATATTGATGCCTGATCTCAATGCTTTCTTTGGTCAGCTTCAATGCCTCCAGGTTTTCCTCTGCTTCCAGTACCTGTTGTTCTCTTATGCTGCGGATGCGTTCCATCATTTTGAGTTCATGACCGGAACGCAAGAGTGCCAGTTCTTCTCCGTCTTTTTTCTCCAAAGCACTTAATAAAGCGCCGCCCAATGCCTTCACCTCATTGCAGACTTCATTGGCTTTTTGTAACATATAGCTAAAACGATAGTGTGGCAAAGATGCCCCGGAGACGGAGTTCAATACACTATTGATATCCACGCCCATTGCTGTGGCCCGCACCAGTAGTGCCGGATCGATCGGCGGTTCAAATAAAGGCAACTGACGGATGATACCTTCAATATTCATGCAGTTGCGTATTTTGAATAAGCGGTCGGCCAGGGTATCCCAATAGCTCATCAGCTTATCGTTCTTGGGCAGGCAGAAGTAGAACATCTTCCCGTTAACAGGGGCACCTGTGCTGCCGGGCCCGGTAGTACCGGGAATATTGGGCGCAAAGAACCCTTCGATGTTCACCATTGCATTGGACAAAGCATCCAGGCCGGAACCGGTGCTGAGCTCCTCAAAAGTTTTGGGTTTAGGTTTGGGCTTCACCCAGGACATGATTTCTTTTGGCCTGTCTCCTAAAAGGTTAGTCGCCAGGATATACAGTTGTGTGGCTTCATTGATGGATTCTATGGTATCTCTGCGGAACAACTGATCTCCCCAGGCGATGAGGTTGTCCAGGTATTTCATCAATACATTTTTCATGTAGGCCAGGATCCTCATCCTGGCGATCAGGTGTGGATTAAAGGGGTTTTGCTCCCATTTGGTCACCTGGGCTACGGCAGCGCCCACGCCATTATTTATGGCAACCAGTAAATCGGAAAGCGTTTGTACCGGTTCTGTAGACTGCTTATAGAACGGGTAGAATTTCCAGAAGCGTTCTATACCGGCGCTATAACTACCGTTTATATTGGTATTGCTGGTAGGATCAAATATATAGTGATACCATTTCTGTGCCTGCTCAAACTGCTGGTTATCGCTCAATCTTTGGGCGATCAGCATCGGGGCATGGAAGAATATCTCCCAGTTATAGATACTATAGGCATCACCGGTCTTGAATTGCACATTATTCTCCGGGTAGTCCTTCAGGACCAGGGAGGTAGG
Source organism: Bacteroidetes bacterium 43-16 (assembly GCA_001897525.1). Classification (GTDB taxonomy): domain Bacteria; phylum Bacteroidota; class Bacteroidia; order Chitinophagales; family Chitinophagaceae; genus Edaphocola. The sequence goes on from MKTB01000010.1 coordinate 209,967, forward strand.
TTGATAATTATACTGAAATTCCATGGTATAGGTCTGTCTCTGGTTCTCCACACTTAACAAACCGGGGATACCATCTTTATTCAAAGCTTTGATAAAGTTGAATATCTGCGGATGATAGAAGGTATGGAACCGGTAGCCTCCGGCCTGGAATATATTGGTCAGTATGTTACCGGACAGGGAAGGAGTAGTGGTGTTCAGCAATCCCGACAGAGAACCGGATATGCCTCCCGTACCACCGGTATAGGAGACGGCACTGAATCCTGAAACCGAGCCTAATGAAAGGGTAGAAATCTGGCTGATGCCCGCATAGAGTAGGGTATCTTCCCATTGTACGAAATAGGTGTTTTTCACATCATCAAACAGGAATTCACTTAGCATCGGGTTATGAAAATGATAATGAGGATCGGCATTATTGCTTGCCCTGGCCGCTACAGTATAAGGTCCGTTATTCGTTATATCCAGGATGGTATTATTACTCCCCCTGACAATGCCCGGGTAGGTTTCTACCCTAAAGGTAGAAAAGCTAAAATAGCTGTTGGAGGTAGTACTGGCTGCGCTGTAACTGGTATTATCGCGGCGCAGTTTACCATCGCCAAAAGGATCTTCCACAAACTTCATTTTATTAAAGCGGGTACCCATAGGGGCCAGGATCTGGTAGCCTTTCTCTGCGTTTCTCACCACATAAGGGTCCTTACTGTTATCACCGCGCCAAAAGAAGGCATGGATACCTGTAGCCGTTTCATCCAGTCCCGCAGCAAACATGATGCTGAAGTTGATACCTGCGCTTTCATTGCCGGTATCATCAAATGTGTGGTAGAAGTACAAACGGTTCCGGAACAATTCATCCAGTTTAATATCTCCACGATTATTTAACCAATTGTACACCTTTTGTGTCATGTCCTGGTTGCTCATAGCATTTTGAGCTATTGTGCTCAGTATCGCCCGGGACATATCAATACTCATAATATCCTTAGCTATTTCCGGGGCCAGCCATTTATTGTCTTTATACTGGCTCCAGCTCAGGTTGATATCTAACTGGCCGTAGCCTTCCATGGATTCATTGGGAGGAATAATCGCATTGAGCCCTCTGCCCAATCCACCTCTTTTGTTGAGGGCTTCTATCCATTCCATTTCTGCAGAATTGTTGTTCCTGGTTCTCTTAGCGGTCATTTCTTCCTCTTTAGGTGTTTTGGTACGGAAGGTCAGCCAGAACAAGTACAACTTCCTGTTCCAGATTACCGGTATTACATGATCACTTTTAATGTCTGCATTTACTTTCTCCCAGGGAGTCCATTCTTTATTTTCAAGGATACGGTAAAAATAGCGGTGTGGCAGTACCGAGGTGCGTGCGATCACGTGCGTACGATCTATAATTACTTTACCGCTGCTGTCTTTTTCGATCTGGTGGTAAGTAGATACCGGGTCCAGCCGGCCTACTTCTTCTACCTGCTCCAGGTAGGTCCTTAAAGCATCTTCTACTTTATCATCTTTTACCTCGTCCTGTAGAAGCTGGGTTTCCAGTTCACGGAAGAAAGGTGTTTTATTATCCCTGAGTTCGGGTTCTATCCAGTTTTCGGGATACAGGAATACTTTGCGGTTTGCCTCCCATACCCGGTACCATTTGCGCCAGGATTTCCATTGTGCAATCAGGTCGGGACGGATGGTGATATGATTGGTAGGGATGCCATTAACGTTTTCCAGGTTGAGTATGGTGCGGTCCATATAGAGCTGTACACTGCTGATCGCCTGCTTGATACGGGATGTTTTCATACAAGGCTGCATGGCTACATCTATGAGGTAATAGGCGAACAAACCATTTTCATCTTTCCAGCGCACCTGGCTGCCAACCGGGTCTCCGGCCTCGGGGCGCACGACCAGGTAAGCGACCATTGCCCGGCGTTGCCGTTCTCTCAGGGTATCCTGTAAGGGCTTAGCCACTTTGCTCCATTCTACATCTGAATACTTAGCCTTTGCCGCCTTCCTGATATTCCTGGCATCAGCCATTTGCAGATTAGTTTTTAAGGCATTATAGGTAAGCGCAGGACTCAGGCCTATCCTGCCTACAGCAGACATGAGGTCAAACAATTGCAACAGCAATGATCCTTTCCTGAATTCGTTGTTGATTACCGTGTTTGAATAGAGGGTATCCAATATACCTGTAGTAGAAGCATCACCCGTCAGGAACGTAAGATCTTCCAGCTTCCATTTGGTCCTGTCTAGGATAAGTTGTTGCCAAGCTATTTTGGAAGTGGTGCCTAAAGAGGCTTTCAGGATGTCCAGGTATTCAAGGGTACGTAAATTATAGAGGCCTTTCACTTTTATCCAGTCGTTGAGGCGAAGGAGACCTGATACCTGGGCCGATGTTGCCGCAGGGGTCGTGATGGGCAGTGCATCTATGGCAAGAATATCCAACCTGGCTGCATTGTTAATAAAAAATTCCAGTTCCGGAGCTGAAAGTTTATAGCGGCTGCTCAGGTAGGCTATTTTATGGATGCGCCGGTAAGCATCATATAGGGCTGCGTATCCGAATATACCGACACTATTGCCCGGTATAATGGGTAAGGGTGTTAAGGGATCGGGACCGGTAGCCGGTGGTGGCAACACAGCATTGATAAATTCTGTCCGGATCAATGCTTCCATCAAAGGAGTATTGGGAGGCGTTAATGTGGTGCTGATGCTGATCACCTGGCTGACCAGGTAATATATGGTATCCTGCTTCAGTCCGAATGCGGTGCCGAACTTTTGTGTACAGATATTATACAAGGCATTTTTAAGATCAGCGGAAACGGAAGTACTGTTATCTGCGCCTGTAACCAGTTTTTTAAGTTCGGCGCGCAGGGATTCATAAAACAGCTGTATCTCGGCATTTTGAGGTATAAAGATGCCGTCATCATCCCTGTTGGCAAGCAGGTAGTCCACTTCCTGTAGGGAAAATAAGAGTGCTTTACTTTTATCTATAAATATTTTTTGCGTACTGAGCCAGTCTATTAAATAGTCAGGAGCAGCCGTTAGAAGAATTGGTACGTTAGTATCAGACAGTTTCAATACCCGAAGCAGGTCTTTTATAGACAAATTTGTGCCTTTAGCCAGCTGAACGAGCCCGTAAATACGGCTCAAAATATTTAAACCTGTTCCTGCAGGTATGGCCGAGGTTTTATTAATGCCCAGGAAATCCAATAACATATAGAATTCTTCTTCTTTAATGTTGAACGCGGCTACAATAGTGCCTGAGCGCTCCTGGTAAGAGCCAACTATCGCATCGGGATTATTGAAATAGGTCTCGGGAGGATTAACAAGGGCCTTGTTTTTAAATAATGTTTCGTAAACAGTGGGTAGATTATTTTGGTTATCATTATCATAATTGATATAGGTAGCTGTACTGAGGCGTTTCACAAAAGCGCTCAATTGCTCGGGACTTGTTTTTAATTCGGCACAGAGCTGGTGTAAGCGGGCGATTCTCCTGAAGTCGTCTATCTTAAGAAAGACAATATTCAATGCCCCCAGCACCATATCCAGTTGATAAGTGCTCCATCCTAAAGCTTTTTTTAACCGCAAAAACCGGTACAATCGATTTAAGAATTCCAAAGGGCTTAACCCACCCGAATTCATGTACAAAATGAGTTCATCTAATCGACAAGAAAAAGGATTATTAACATTGCTCGGTTTAATCAGTAAAGGACGTACTCCCGCAGAGATTTCTTTATTAAGGAAATCGGTATTCAATAATTCAAGTAATTCTTTATAGCCGATCCCGGCACGCTTTAGTAAATTGTTCAATCCTTTTTCCCCATGATCGCCGGGGGCAGGATTTCCACCAAGCAGGTAGACGACATATATTATTGAAGCAGGAGTATTGGCATAGCCATAATATTGTTTGTCCACATCCATAACAGGGCTTGAATTGAAAAGCCTGGTAATAATATCTGCCTCAGGCCTGGATATATGCAACCACTCACACATGGCATTAAATTCATTGATACCCGTACTTGTCGTAATATTAGTATAATTTCTTACCGGATTAAATTTCATCATCAGCTCATAACGTGTGTACCCCAGGTGAGCCAGATAAGTACGCGATTCTTCCAGGGGCAGGCTAAAGGGCAGTGTATTGCCGAAAACTGCATTACTGAGTATATTGTTGTACACCGTCTCATAAGTACTGTCCGCCAGGTAAGTACCGGTATTGTCTTTATAGGTATGCTCCGGGTAAGCTTCCAGTTCCAGGCTGGCAGCGCTGGTCTGGTAAGACTTAAACTGTGCCGGCATAGCAATATTATTCGCTTTCAGTATGGCCAGTTCCAGCAACTCGTTTACGAGGTCGATATAAGGCATTACGGTATTGGTATTCTTACAGCTCAGGTCTATGTGAACCAGGTCAGGCCTTCTCCTGATGAGTTCATTATATACTTTAGGAGGCGTGGTCGCCAGTTTACTCTTGATGAAATTAAGGATATCGGTATAATAGGCTGCCGGGCTATACATAGAGGTACATTCGGAACAGTTGCAGAGGTCCAGGCTTCCGAAAAGGGTCTCTAAATTGGGATTTACAGAAGGGCCGGGATTGGGATTCCAAAGGTTTACAGAGAAGCCTGGTAAAGTGATGCCTGGTGAGAAAACGGCACTGGTCACCAGGGCTTGGGTGGATGCCACCACCAGGCTGGTAGTTGTAGCCTTGGCATGTATTTGCGCTAAAGCGGCTGTGCTGAGGCCAGGTGTTGCAGCAGCATAGGTAGCGACAAAGACCTCAGGCGACATCTCTGCAATATCAGAAGAGGAACGGATGCCATTAATCAGCATTTGTGTCACCAGCTGAGGTTTGCCTTCGGCTACTTTTAATAAGTTTTGTACCGGTTGCAGATCCTTCCTTACCGCTACCGGGATATCTTCATCAAAATGCCAGATGTTATGTGTCCTCAAATCCAGTGTAGGATTGGCATTGATATATTCCGCTGTCTGTTGGGGATTTTGACTAAAACTGAACAATCCATTTTCAAATTTATCGCCCAGGATAGCAGTAGCATAAGTATCGGTCACGAGGTTATACAATTTATTGCCATATAGTTGTATCATCAATTGCTCATCATCGCCCGCCTCTTCCTGTATAGGGAGCGGGATACACTTTTTCTGATGCGTACTACAAACAATTGATACAAGGTCCTGCCAGTCTTCCGGCTGATAGTCTATCGCCAGCGTTCTTAAAGGTGGCCGGTTCAGGATGAGTTCTTCGGCTATTTCTTTTTGCATACCCGTAATGGCCATGGTTTGCAGGCCATATTGAATACGGAGGAATTCGTTTTCGCCAAATTCCTGTACAAGCGCATCCGACATCGATTTAACCGAATCATTGGCATATTGCAGATTAATCTCTATAAAACGGCGGCTTGCCTGCTCACCCGGGAAAACCGTACTTAACAGGCTCATTATAGATGTTCCGTCTTCTGCCAGGTCTTCTGAGAGCCAGGTAGTACGCAGCGGGCGTATGATGGCTAAAGCTTCCTCCAGGTCATTGATCTCACCGATCCAATATTGTTGCCGTGCAGTAATGATCAATTGATACAATCTTTCCTCATCCGTTTCTGCCCATGCTTTTATAGAATTATTGATCCCTTTACAAAAAGCATAGGCAATATTAACTTCTATGCCATACTCTACCTGGATGCAGAAAGCATAGACCAGGTTCATCAACAGCCCGATGTCAACGTTTGTACTCAAAAACAAATCCCTGATGTTGATATCTTCCGGGGTTTGCTGCAACTGGGAAAAGATTTCGGGACTAAAATGCTGCAGTAAAAGGGCTAAATAATATAATTCGAAATAGAACAGCTCAAAATATTGTTCCTCATCTATATGCAGATCAACAATGGTACAACAGTCGTTTAGTGAAAGGTCGACTGAACGGGCAATCACGTTTCCGGGCGCATCCGAATCTACGATACAGGCATAAAATTTTTGAGATGCCTGCTCCGCAGAACAACTTAATTCAGCAAGCTGAAATGCCGGAGATTGAAGTTGTGTCTTATCAATATATATTTCATAGTTCCCATAAATATTAATTGCCCCCTGCCCCATCAATACCGCATCCGCCATTCCAGAAGCAAAAATCGCAACAGAGATGTTGCCACTCAAAGGATATGCTGTAATATGGCTCGGTCCGAGTGAAACATGGCCTTTAATAACGGGTGCACAATCCCGGGTATCCCCATATAATTGCTTGTACTGCGATTGCTGTAGCCCTACATTCAGTTTATCATCATCCAATATAGCATCCGGAATATTAACCACATTCCCACCGGAAGAGATACTGCAATAGAAACCCGGGTCTTCACTCTGTTCCATGAACAACTCAAATAAACCATCATACCTTACCGATGCAGCACCCAGCCATTTTCCGGGAGCAGCATCGCCCGATGATTTATGTTCCAGTTTAAAGACCTCAATTAAAGTACCTTGTGCAAAATGATATAATCCATTATCATTAATTTGTACCAGGCCTGTTAGTTTTTGCATTGATAATAGAGCCATGAGAAAATTTTTTATAGGTTTAGTGGAATTAGTTTACTAGGAATGTCTGCTACAATAAATACTCAATATGTGACCGGCTATATCAATCCGGGCACGCTTTACAAGCTATTTTACTTCTTAGATGCAGGCAATGCGCTCACACAGTCAGGAAAGGACATGACTCTTCTGTATCGGCTGCAAACTGTACAGCTAATTTGAAATGATACGCAAATCATCACCCAATGATCTTACCTCATTCAGCAACAATTACATACAAAAACTGAAAATTAAACCGGAACCCAACCTTAATATAAAAGGTTAATCTGGCAGAGAAAGCAGGTGCCATATAGTTAAAGAACCATACGCATAATGGTCAAAAAAGAGATGGGTGGTGTAGTTTGCAATTTTAGTTTATGTTGTGCTTGCAGACAGCATAGGTAATAATGGTAGTCCTGCAATCAACGGTTTTATCTTCATCAATAAGCAATCCATTTAAAGATTAAAAGATGACTAAAATTAAAAATTAATTTTAATTAAATCCAACGGGGATTTTTCCCCTTTTTTGCTATTTTATGATTAAGATGATCAAAATTAATCGTTTACATTTTAGAGATCATGTCCGGTATTGTCCGGAACTACATGAGCACTATTTTCACTACACAAGCACCGGCAGGTAGCTATCTATTGGAAACACACAGATCGAAATCGTCACTACAAGAGTACCTGCAAAATCACAAAGCAATAAGCTGTCCTACCAAATGCTACAGCAGGAATATACAAAAATTCTAAATTTTCAATAATACCCTTATTACAAACGCTTAATGTTCAGGAAGACTGGTATGATGCAGCCTCTATTAATACCCAAAAACGAATTTTCATCATACATAAACGAATTTTCAATATACCGCTTCCAAACATTAGCCTCAATCATCATACCATTTGATGCTTTATTATCTTTTGATTAAGGAACAAAGAAGAGTGCCCTTAAAGGCCATTAATATTTTTTAAATGGGCAACTTAGTTCTATATATTTGCAGTTTTACAAAAGCTAACACTGTATTACCAAGTCTATTATGTTATTATATCAATTAAGGAAAGCTACTGTTCTATTTATCTTATTCAACTTCTTATACGGAAATCTATCTGCCCAGACGACGCTTGATACGAATGCCATCAAAGCAAATATTAAAATGGTTACAGATAGTGTCACTATAAATCCTGTTTTTGCCAAAGACCTGGCCACCCGCACTTTGAAAGCATCGCAACAGATCAATTATCCCTGGGGTATTTTTATGAATACGCTTGCATTGGGATCAATTGCCTATAACGATGGAGAACTGGACCAGGCGATCCAACTGCATGAAACTGCATTGACTTATGGACGTGCGCATGGTTTCAGGCACAAAGAATCTATCGTATTGAGCAACCTAGCTAAGGACCATGGTAGTAATGGGGATACCAAAAAAGCGATCAATATATACCATGAAGCTGTAAAAGTGGCCCAGGACATCAATGATACGCTACAGGTGGCCATTTCCCTGCAAGGCCTGGGCCAGGTCTACAGCAGGATAGGTTATCCTGAAGAAACAATTAAATATTGCAGCGAGGCTGCCGAAATATTTGTAAAAAAGGAACGGTATACTACATTAAGATCTTCCTATAATCATATTGCCGCCTCTTATATGGAGCTGTCCAAATTTGACAGTGCTTATCGCTATATCTGGTTATCGAAGCAAGCCTATGATGCTACGGGAGCTACAGTACCGCAGCTGGATTTTTATATGAACATGGCTATCTGCTGCGATTCTTTAAATATGCAGGATTCGGCGGTTTATTATTTTGAAAAAACAATGACCCTTGCCCGCCAGGTAAATGATGAAACGGCGCTGCAACCGGCCTTGGCCTATCTCGCGCTTAAAGAGGAAGCAGCCGGTAATACGACTAAAGCCATTCAATATTATAAAGAGGCATTGCAGCTTACCGAGAAATTCAAAAACCTGGAAGGCTGCATCAGCATTACAGGTAGTCTTTCCAGGATATATGCAAAAAATAAAGATTATGCTAACGCCTATCACTATGCTTTAAAGGAAGCTGCATTCCGGGAGGATTATATTAACCAGGAAAAAATAAACGCCGTTACCGCGTTAAATGCAAAGTTTGAAAAACAGCAATTGCAATATGCTTTCGATAAGAAAACAGCGGCTACAGCTCTGGCCAATCAAAAGAAGATAGCCCAGAGAAATATGCTGATATACGGTTTTATCGGCCTTGCCCTGCTCTTGGGAGTGGTCATTATCTTCGTGGTTAAATCTTTCCGGCAGAAGGCCATCATAACGGCCAATAAGAATGAACAACTGAAGCAAAGATTATTGCTTACGCAGATGAACCCGCATTTCATCTTTAATTCGGTAGACAATATCCAAAGCCTTATCTACAGCAACAAAGATGAAGAGGCCATCAATTACCTGACCAGATTTTCCAAACTCACCAGGCAGATCCTGGAAAACTCCAGGGAGAATTACATCAGCCTGGAGGAAGAACTGAATATGCTGGACAACTACATGAATATTCAAAAGCTGCTGCACAATAATAATTTTACACATAAGATAAGTATAGACGAGGGAATAGACCCGGAAAACATTCTACTGCCGCCGATGCTTACCCAGCCTTTTATTGAAAATGCCATCAGGCATGGTTTAAAAAACAAAAAGGAAGGTGGTGTGATCCATGTTCGTTTTTACAGCAAAGACGAGCAGTTATTTTTTGAAGTGACGGATAACGGGACAGGGCTTGTAGCCAAAAAAACGGAAAACGGGCAACGCTCCTTATCTACACAGATCACCAAAGAAAGACTGGAAAGTATTGCTGCCAAAAAGAAAATTCATATTCATACCTTGAATATCACCGGCGACAATAATGCTGTACAAGGTGTAAAAACCTTTTTTGAAATTCCGTACATTTATAATAATTAAGCATATGCTCAGAGCGATCATAATAGATGACATTGATAACATCCGCCAGAAAAATATAGCGGTCATCAAACAATATTGCCCCGATGTTGCCATTATTGCTGAAGCAGATAGTGTCGCATCAGGTGTTGCTGCGATTCAGAAATACCTGCCAGAGCTGGTATTCCTGGATGTTGAAATGCAGGACGGTACAGGATTTGACCTGCTGCAGCAACTAAAGTCAATTGATTTTAAAGTAATCTTCATAACCGCCTTCCAGGAGTTTGCCATCAAAGCATTTCGTTTCAGTGCGATTGATTTCTTGTTGAAACCTATAGATCCTTCAGACCTTATTGAAGCGGTAAAAAAGGCAAAGGAAACATTGAACAAAGAAATGCTGGAACTGCAATTCAGTACCCTGTTTTCGAATATTGAACGGCCCAGGAACCTGCAAAAGATCATTTTAAAAACAGCAGAGAAAGTTTATTCGATCAATGTGCAGGATATTATCCGTTGCGAGTCTGAAAAAAACTACACCACCTTTTATATGCTCAATGGCCAAAAGCTACTGGTGTCTACTACCTTGAAAGAGTACGAAACCCTCTTACTACCCATGGGTTTTTTCCGTACCCACCAGTCCCACCTTATCAATATGCTCTACTTTGATCATTATGTGAAAACAGATTCCGGGAGTATTATTATGAAAGACAAAACGGCCATACCCCTGTCTGTCCGGAAAAAGGAAGAGTTTCTGACCTACCTTAATTCACTCTAAGCATTACGTACATCCCCGGAGCAGCAACGAATGTTCAAAAAATATCGACGGATTTTCATTTGGTTGAAATGATACGATGAAGTATTCTATTTTGCGCAGGCAAATTATTTCAAACCAAAAATTTAAACAACATGATTTCAAGATTAACAATGATCCTGGCCGGTGTACTCTCTATTATCTCTGCATGGCTGCCATGGGTTATTTTATTAGGCGTTTCACAAAATGGTTTTATGGGAGACTATGGTGGCAACCCCGGAGTGTTCTTTATTGTACTGGGCGCTATCATCGTAGTTATGGGATTGCTGAATAAAAAATGGAGCGCCATTATTGCTATTCTTTTCTCCCTGCTCGTTTGTATGCTCGGTTTGAAGTATTATAACGATTCTACTACAGGAGATGCATTGACAGTCGGTGCTATTGTAGGTAACGGTGTGTATTGCATGATCTTTGCAGGCCTTCTTGGTGTTGTAGGTGGCATTATGCGCTTTTTTGTGAAGAAAAAAGTGGCAACCCTTGCTACAGCATAAAACTGCGGGGCAAAATGTTCCCCGCAAAAGCTTCCGGGTATAAACGGATAAGATCAATACCGGAATAGACAATCAATTAAAATAATATGAAAAACTTTCGTTTTGTGCTGTTGTTGGCTTTAAGCTGTTGCTTTAGCCTTTCGCAAGCTCAGGATCTTCAAAAAATTGAAAAAGAAAAACTCAAATTAGAACTGTTTGAAGAAGAACCGTTCCATACGCCCTTGTCAGAGAAATATACAGGAAAGGTCGTGTTTTCCAAAGAAGAACTGACCCGTGAGCTACCGGAATCTAAATACATCAACACCTATACACTTGGCGATAAATTAAGCATCAGGGCTTATTTTGAACATTCTGTTGCCAATAGTATGTTGATCCAGTTGGTAGAAAGCGGCAAAAAAGCCAAGGAAGTAAATCAAAATAAAAGTTGGTTTAAGACTAAAAGCAAATACCTCATTTTCTTGTATCTCGATGGCAATGAGATTGCAGGTACAAGTTATGCCGAAGACTTTAGTGAAGAGAGTATGACCTCATTTCTGAGTCTCAGAGCAGACCTGAACGATGGTACTGAAAAGATTTTCTTTGGTGAATCATTGTATAAAGCGCTTTTATTAAAGCAGGATGTATTAACACCCGGTAAGCACAAATTAAGATTTGAATTTGTACCTATTAAAACCTGGAGCTACGGTTCAGACTTCAAATACCAGCCCATAGCTGTAGGAGAAATAGATATGATCGTTCCTAAAGAAATCAAATTGAATACAACTGATTGTTTCCCGCAAAAAGTACTGGATGATCCTAAGCTGGAACAGGAAGCACTCAAAGCCACTAAAGTCTTATTTAAAACAAATGCAGCCAATGCACTTAAAGCAATATTGCCATTTCAGGATGTTTACATCATCAGGGATGAATACGGCAATATTGTTAAAAAATCATTTATGGCCGCAATAGCTTGTAAAAGCGATAAAGAAGTATGGTATGATTATTACATTTTTGACAAAATGTATGATGGCACTAAATACCTTGATGCAGTCGTCAGCAAGGATATTACCTTAAATGGATATACCACTCCTTCCGGTAAAAATGTGCATAAAGACTGTCTTAAATTTTTAAAATAATGCAAGGGGAAATGAACCTGTGCGAAAGAGCCTCCTGGGCCTTTACTCATGAATTCCCCTGTATGTGCAACGATAAAAAAGTAACAACAATTAATTTATTCACCTCAACGTAATCAAAAATGAAAAAGATCCTTTTGCAATTGACCCTTATTGCCGCTTTGTTCCTCCAGGCTTGTCAGAGCAAACCTTTAGAAGATACTAAACTGGAGCAATATGATCTCACGATCACGTCTCCCAAACTTGATGCTCCTCCTGAGTTTACTAATTTAAAGTTTGATGAAACCGATACGGAATTATCCAGGTATGATTTCAATATGGGTGGCAATGCCCGTGTTAATGTTATAGAAATAGCAGCAGCCGCTTTCCCTACTGATACCACTATGCTGAAAAGTGCCGTATCCGGAAGTGAAGACTTTATAGAACTGTTAGACACCAAACAATTGGCGAATGGCGCTTTTGGTGTTATCTATAAAATGAAAGGATCAAGTGGGGCCACCATCAAAAATTACAATTTCTACTTTAAAAAGGGTAACCGCTTCTTTAAAATGGAGCCTGTATTTAACAGCGAGCTAAATGACCTGGATCAGCAATTGGCTGCATTCGAAAGTCTGAAATAATTATTTATTAGCTGTTAGGAGGGTGTCTAAAATTCAAGATTCTTGTCACATTGAGCTTGTCGAAATGCGGCAAGAATTGAGCATCAAATTTGTCTATATTTCGACATGCTCAATATGGCAAATTTGGGTACCTTTTTAGACACCGCCATTTAATCACCCTGACAGAAAATAATACTGCAAAAAAACAAACAATTGACACATCAGTTTATGAAACACATTCGCTATTGCCTCCTGGCAACATCTTTATTTTTTAGTAATAGTTCACAGGCCCAGATATCTGCTTTTATTAATGGTAAACCAGTAAAAACAGGGGCCACGATCAATAAAAACGACCTCAAATCATTAGAAGTTAGTTTTAAAAATCCCAAAAGTCCTTCCTTCATATATGGAAGATCGGTTTTGGTAGTGGATCTGCTGAATGCTAAAAATGCCGAAGAGGGCTATTGGTACCTGAGAAAAGACGGTACGGCTGCCGTAGAAGATTTCCTGAAAAACACCCCGGCGACCAAAAAGTTTAAAGTATTTGAACCCGGTGCCATGGAATTAGGAGGCAACAACCTCGATTGGATCTATAAGTTTGCAGCCGGAAAAGAAGAATCCAAAACACTCCAGGTTAAAATCGGATTGACCTACCGGGAAGAGATAGGCTACGAGCAATATGGCCAGACCATTAATTTGCTGGAGCCACTCATCTTAAATGTGCCGATATGGGATGACAAAAACCTCTTCCTGCCTTATTTGGATCTTCAGGTGGACAAAAGTAATATCGCCTGTGATTTTGCATTAAAGCAAAGCGGTCCACTGACCTCAAGCAGTACGATATGGGGATATGAGCTGCAAGATGATAATAAATACTGGTATAGCATTTATGCCATATCCAGCGACAAGCATCCGGGTATGAATGCAAAAGAGCTGGCTGATGATTTCATCCATGCAGCAGCATACTATGCCTCACAGGACTATGTAACCAAGTTCAGCAACTATGATCTTGAAAAATATACCATAGATTGGCGTACGATCAATGGATTGCTGACTGAGCGCAGAAGAATTCCTAGCCTGAGCTGGAAAACGAACAGGGAAATCAAAAAAATGGACCTGATGACCTTATATCAGCCGATAAACATAAACGGCATAAAAGGATACACCTTCAAAGCAGATGAAGAGTCCAGGACAGACAGAGGTGACAAATGGAAAGACAATGGCAAATTCGTGATCTATATTTTTGAGCATCCCTCCAATCCCAATTTAACCCTGGTAGCCTCCACCTCTGTATACAACGACAGTAAAAACGTGGAAGAAATGGATGCCTTTTTAAAGAAGATCATCAAAAGTATTAAACAATAATTTTCAATAATCATTTATTAAAAACATGAAAAACTTAATTACAGCAGCAGCATTGACAGTAGCTACTTTTATCGCATCCTGCAGCGGTACAGAAGCAAACGCTACCACAGAGACCAGTACAGAAAAATCAGGAAAAACAGCGGTAGCCAACCCGGGCAAAATGAATGAATTGATGGCCCTGCTGGACGGCACAGAAGGATGTGCACAAAAAGCAGTGAATACCTACTTCACTGAGGATTTAAAAAACAGCCTGGATGAGTCTAACAGCCTCACTTTTGCCAACTATAATATGATGGAAGCAAAGGTGATCGCTGTAGAAGGCCAATGCTGCACCATGGAAGCCAAATCAGGCGTTACTACCCGCAGCTTCAAGCTTTGCTGGCAGGGAGATAAAGTAAGCAGTGTGGAAGACCTGGGGATGAAATAGCCAGCCACTCTTTACCGGATCGGGCGAAAGCATTTATGGCAGGCAACATGATTATGTTGCCTGTTTATTAGTTAACACAAATAGTAAAAGATTCAATGAAGCATTTAATAAAAGTGGTATTTACCTTCATTGCCGCAACTTTATTTACGGCAGCTTCCGCACAAAATACCGGTGCCTATTTAAAGTTTGACATTGAAGGTAAAACGGTATCACTTAAGGGTAAAGACCTGGACTGCTACAATAATTTTGAACCAGCTGATGCAGATAACCAGGCAAACAATCAGCATGTATTCTATGTAACCGATCAACAGAAGCAGACTTATAAACTGGATATTACCATCCTTACCCCACCCCACACGAATCCTGTAGCGGGCAAACTACCTTTTGTACCGGTATTGTATAAACCGGGCCTTCCTTGTCCTGCCGCCTACCTGTACCTCACCAAAACCGTTGGGACCGATCTGCAACTCTATAATTCCAAGGCTAACAGTGCCGGGAGTTTTGAAATCACCAAAGTGGCTGCAGGCTGGGTAGAAGGTAAATTTAATATAGACATTTCCGATACCTACTATGACGACAAAATAGTTCATATTACCAATGGCACTTTTCGTTTTAAGATAGCCGGGGAATGGAAGTAGCCATAAGGGCTTACAGCTATTGAAAAGAAACATTTCCTAAACCTGACATCCTCATGTCACCTGTTTACAATTATTCACATTAATTCGAAAAAAGCAATGAAACATTTACTAAAAATCGCATTCACATTCCTGGCAGCAACTTTATTTACTGCCGCCACAGCACAAAGCACCGGGGCATTTTTAAAGTTTGACCTGGATGGTAAGCACATCTCCGTACCGGCTAATGAACTGGGCACCTACAATAATTTCGTATCGGGCGACGAAGGTCAAAAAACGAATAATGAACATGCATTCTACACGAACAGTTCCGGTAAGCAAGCTTATAAGCTGGACATTATGATCCATACACCGGCCCACGCAAACCCGGTTGTGGGTAAGCTGCCCTTTGTAGGCACGATCTATAAGACAAAAGACCCTGCTCCTGCTGTATATTTATACATGGAACATACGGTTGGAGCTGAGCGTAACACCTATTGTTCTACAACAAATAGTACCGGTTATTTCGAAATTACAAAAGTAGCTGCAGGTTGGGTAGAAGGTAAATTCGAGATAAATATTGCCAAACAATTTGAAGATCAACCGGTGCTTCATATTACCAATGGTAGTTTCCGCTTTAAAATAGACAAAGAAATGTAGTCCCCTCTACCTTAATATACTCCAAAAAATAAAAAACACAATGAAACATTTACTAAAAATCACATTTGCCCTCCTCGCAATAGTTTTAGGTACAGCAGCTTCTGCGCAAACTACAGGAGCCTATTTAAAGTATGACCTGGATGGGAAAACAATATCCTATAAGGCTGCAGACCTGGGCATGTACAATAATTATAATCCAGGCACAGAAACCACTAAAACCAGTAATCGATTTGTGCTCTACTACCCTGCTTACAAAAAGGGTCCCTACTATCTAAGCTTCACCATTTACGTGCCGGCACACACGGCACCTGTTGTGGGTAAAATACCTTTTGTAGAAGAACAGTTTCTCCGCCTCAACGATCCTTTTCCCAGTGCATTCCTGGAATTGACAAAGAGTGTAGGTAAAGAATCGGAATTCTATGCTTCAAAGACTTCCAGTAAAGGATATTTTGAAATCACCAAAGTATCGGGAGGCTGGGTAGAAGGTAAGTTTGAACTGGATATGCCTAAACAATTTGAATCTGATGGTAACGAAGTGCTGCATATTACCAATGGCACCTTCCGCTTTAAAATAGAAAAAGAAACCAGGTCTGAGTAAACAAATAGATTATTGCAAAACGGGGAATGTACATTCCCCGTTTTTTTTTGCTTCAATATTGAAGAATAAGAGAAAAAGAAACCAATACTTATGGTAAATACTGACAATCATCATCCTATAAATATTTTTGCTAATTTGACCATCCTGCTTATTTTCGGATTACCTGAAAACCGGTTATCATGAAAAAATTCCTGTTTATACTATTGCCTTTTTTTGTTTTTTCCTTTAAGGATAAAGACAAGAGCAAAGAGCAGAAGATATGGGACAGGATTGAATTTGTCTATAACCTGAAACAAACAGTGGACCAAAGCACCTGGCCCACATTCAATGATCCGGAATATGACCTGCCCCTCATTTATTTCACCGATACCAGTTCCTACATTGCCAACCCAACGGACAAATTCCTGGCAAGCTTTACCTCAGAGCTGGTATTTCAAAACAAACAAATCAGGATCTACAAGACAAAAAACAGGATAGACAGTTTACCCTTTCATATGGAAACAGAAATAACCTTAGGGGATCCTACTGATGAGTATAATTACCATGCACCCTTTATGAAATGCAGTAGCTATGAAGCAGTCCATAAAGCCATTCCACAAGTTCATTCAACAGAGCAATGGGCAACCATGCTGATGCACGAATATTTTCACGGCTACCAATATAAACACAAAGCATTTGTTGCATATTATGAAAAAGAAATTGCCCTGGTCGGAGAAGACAGTTTAAAATCTGTTTATAAAAACAACTCCTGGTTTAAACAATCCATTGACGAAGAAAACCGGTTGCTATTAAAAGCAATTAATGAAAATGACCCCATCAGCAGGCAAAAAATAATTGTCCATTTCTTCTCCCTTCGAAAACAAAGAAGAAAAGAAGTTTTGTCCAAATTAAAATTAGACATTTCAAAATACGAGCAGTGTTACGAAACAACGGAAGGCACCGCAAGGTATATTGAATATGCACTCTATACCCTTTTCTCCACACGAAAGCCCGATTATAAATTAGTACAGTCAGATCCCTCTTTTAAGTCATTTGATCAGTTTCGTAATTATAATATACAAAACGACGGGTGGCTTTACTTAACAGAAAAGACCACCTATTTCTATGCCACAGGCTTTAATATGCTAAGACTTTTAGACCAGCTTAAAATAGAATATAAATCAAAACTATTCAAGCAAGGGGCTACAACATTAGAAGACCTTTTAGCAATGAACTTCAGAAACTAAACAATTTGATAATAAACGAATCATACAGAATTCATCACTTTTGCACATAATACCAATAAAGTGAACAGAGTTTTATGAAGTTTATTTCTGCCCCTTACCACTGCTGTATATTACTGTTGATCCTCTTTACCCAGTTATTCCTCCACCCGGAAAAGAGTACCGCACAGATCCACTCTATAGACTGGGCAAGCGACAATATCTATAACACTCAGACATCTGACACCGTTTATTTAAGCCTGAAAAACGCACTGGAAAGTGCCGTCAGGCATGGAGACCTCGAGCTGCAGGGAAAGATCCTGGGCCAGATGGGCGAGTTTTGTTATCATTTGGGCCAATATCCCAAAGCACTGGACTATTACCTTAAAGCCAGCAATATCTTCCAAAAATCCAACAACGAAAATCAGCTGGCCTATGCCTATATAGACCTCGGCATTTTATATTATTACAACCGCGATATCGACAGGTCTAATGCCCTGCTGTATGATGCCCTGGCTCTATTCAACAAACAAAAAGATGAAAAAGGCCTGGCCCTGACCTATGCCAACATCGGTTTCTCCTTTGAAAAACAAGAAAAATATGACAGCGCCTACAGCTACCAGATGCGCGCATTAGCCGTTTACCTCAAGCAAGCCGACAGCTCAAAGTTTGCCAAGATATATGAAAACCTGGGCAGCATACATGAAGACCTGGGCAATTATGACTCGGCCATGTACTACTTCCGCTTATCCCTCGAACAGTACCAGGCCCTCAAAGAACCATCGCAACACATAGAAGTCATTAATAATATAGGGGACGTATTACGCAAGACCGGCAAATACCGCCAATCAATAGCCTATACCGCCAAAGCCATAGACATCAGTTTAGCACAAAACAACATCTATCAGCTCAGCTCCGGTTACCGCGACCTGGCCAAAGCCTACAATCTTTTAGGCATCAACGACAGTGCCTATTATTGTTTAGAGCTGAGCCGGAAATACGCTTTAGACATCTATTCCGCAGAAAGCTCCCGGCAAATGGCCTTCCTGGAAACCGAAAATAATGCCCGTAAAAAAGATGAATCCATACACCAGCTACAGCAATCCCAGCAACTCAACAAGATACTCGCCATCGCCAGTGGCATCATCGCCCTGCTCGTAGCCGTCCTGCTGGCCCTGGCCTGGAACCGGCATAAATTGAAGATCAGGAACGAAAGAGCCCTCAGTAAGCAACAGAAAGTGATCATGGAAGCCAATAGCCAATTAATGGAAGCCGACCTTAAATCGAGGATACTGGAAGAAGAACGGTTAAGGGCAAGATTGCATAACGAGCAACTGGAAAAAGCCAGCCTGGATGCACAGCTAAAATCAAATATGCTAGAAGAAACCCTGCTGAAAGAACAAATAGAACAAAAATCAAAAGAACTCAGCACCAATGCCCTCCACGTGATCCAGAAAAACCAATTACTGGAGCAGCTAAGAGAACAGATCGAAGATATCGTTAATGATGACAAAAGAGACCATAAAAAGCAGCTCAAACAATTGCTGAGCTCCATCAACCAGAACTTCAACAACGAAAGCTACTGGATAGAATTCAAAAATACCTTTGAGCAGATCCATAAATCCTTCTATGAAAAACTGACCGCCCTTTGCCCAGATATCAGTTCCTCAGAACTACGCCTCGTCTCCTTACTTAAAATGAATATGAACTCCAACGATATTGCTACCATCCTCGGCATTTCTTCAGATAGTTTACGGGTAGCACGCTACCGTTTACGCAAAAAACTGAACCTCGAACAAGGCAGTAACCTCAGTGTTTTTTTACAGGGACTCTGATTTCCAGAAATGAAACCCAACATTTTGCCGGGCGTAACAATTACATAATGTACATTCCTGGCAAACACCAATCAATTGATTTTCAATTAATTAAAAAACAAAACACTTCCTTAATTGCCCTATTGTTTACCTCCAAAAACGCCATGTTGCCTTTTAGTACAGCCAAAAAAAGCAAAAAAACAACACAGCACAGCATCTTTGCTTTCGAAAATCAGACAACAAAATGAAAGCATTTTTCCTAAGCATTTCAGCCTGCCTCAGCGGTATCGTATATTGCCAGGCAGATGAGCTTAAAGGCAGGATAACAGAAAAAGAAAGCGGTGAGGCCGCAGTCGGTGCCACCATCATTATAGATGACAGCACCTCGCTTGCCGATGTAGCCGGCTTTGATGGTACTTACACCATCCGCGATCTGAATGCAGGAAAACATAGAATCAAAGTGACTTCCTACGGCATGGAAGATTTTGAAACAAGCATTGAACTAAAAGGCGATCAGCAATTGGACATTGCCCTTAAACCCGCCGCTAAAAGAAATGAACTCCAGGGTGTAAATGTACTGGGTGCCCGGATCGGCAATACAGAAAATGCAGCCCGTAGCCTCGAGCGCAATGCCGACCAGGTGATGAATATTATTTCCGGGAAAGCCATACAGCTCTCCCCCGACCTTACCGTAGCCAATGTGATCCAGAGAGTTTCCGGTATCTCCATCGAAAGAAACAGTAATGGAGACGGGCAGTTTGCCATCCTTCGCGGCATGGACAAACGCTACAATTATACCCTGGTGAACGGCATTAAAATCCCGAGCCCCGATAATAAATACCGCTACGTACCCCTCGACATCTTCCCTTCCGACCTCTTAGATCGCCTGGAAGTCTATAAAGCACTTACTCCTTCCCTGGAAGGTGATGCAATAGGCGGCGCTATTAATATGGTCATGAAAGATGCTCCCGAAGACTTTACTTTTTCCGCGAACCTCTCCGGCGGCTACAACGAACTCTTTATGAACCGTAGCTTCAACAGCTATGATTACAAAGGTATCGACCAGCAATCCCCATACGAGCGCTTCGGGAATACCTACGCTGCTACCGCCAATGATTTCGGCAAAGCAGCCCTCAACTACAAAAACCTTAATACTACACCCAATATCATCGGCGGCATCGCCATCGGCAATCGATTCCTGGACAAACGCCTGGGTATTTTATTTGCAGGCAGTTACCAGAACACCTACCGGGGCAGCAACAGTACCTTTTACGATATAGAAAAAGTAGACACCTTCAGCGGCGCTACGCTCACAAAATACAGCGAAAGATATTACTCAGAGCAACAGATAAGAACAGGCCTGCATCTGAAATCAGACTTTAAGATCAATACCAACCATAAATTGCAATGGTATAATGCCTACCTGAACCTGAATAATGTACAGGTAAGAGACGTGCGCGCGGAGCAGCTGACCATAGGTGGCTATGACCCCGAAACCGGTAATGCGACACTGAACTTTTCTACCAGGAGCCGCTTAACCAAACAAAATATATTCAACAGTACCTTACAGGGTGAACATCAGCTGGCCAAAAACTGGAGATTGGCCTGGTCGGGCGTGTACTCGGTAGCCACACAGGCCATGCCCGAAAACACCACCATTCCCCTACTGGGTGTAAAGACCAATTTTATTGATCAAAAAACTTACCCGCAAGATGCGACCCGCAGGTGGGAGCACAATACAGACCGGGACCTCGCATTCTATGGCAATATAGCCTATGAGCAAAAGCTGGGTAAAACACCTGTGCTCTGGACCATGGGAGGCCTCTACAGAGATAAGGTACGCGATAATTTCTACAACCAATACCAGATGCGTCCGTCCAATCTCTTTGCCGAATATGGTAAAGACTACCTCCAAAACAGCGAGCTGGAATGGGTCGTACAAAATCCTAAAGGTAGCGTAGCCTCCGCCTTAAACTACGGTGCTGCCGAAAAAATATCCGCAGGATTTTTACAGTTCAGTGCAAAGCCAAAGAACCTCGACATTACAGGTGGTGTGAGGATAGAACATACCGACCAAAGCTATACCATGGATTTCCCGATAGGAGAAGACCGCCCCGAAGGCGAACAGGTATATACAGACCTTTTACCCTCACTGCATTTCAAATGGATGCCCGACCGCAAGACCAATGTAAGGGCCTCCTATTTTAAATCAATCAACCGTCCCGGCTTCTTCGAGATCGTCCCTTACAAGATCGTCAATGAAGAATACCAGGAAAGAGGAAACCCAGACCTGAAAAGAGCCATTGCACATAATATAGACCTGCGTTATGAACTCTATCCCGGCCCTGCAGAGCAATTAATGGCCGGTGTATTTTACAAAAGGATCCAGGACCCTATTGAATATACCTTACAGCGCGACCCGGTACGCGGCCAGGATATTTATTATGCACCCGGCAATTACGGCACCGCTCAGAACTTTGGAGTAGAATTAGATGCCATAAAGTATTTTAAGAAATTCGGCATCAAAGCCAATTATACCTATACCCACTCTGGGATTACTACAGACAAGTCAAAACGCATCCGTAATGCGCAAGGTAACCTGGAAACCATTACCGTCAGCCAGACCCGCCCGCTCTATGGACAGGCCGCCCATATTGCCAACCTGAGCTTACTGTTTAAAGATGCCAAAAGTGGCTGGGATGTACAATTAGCCGCCAACTATACCGGCGAGCGTATAGTCACCGTTTCTCAATTCCTGGATAATGATTTCTGGCAGAAAGCCTTTGTACAGATGGACTTTTCTTTGGAAAAATCTGTTGCCGGGAAATGGATCATCTATGCCAAAGTGAACAACCTGCTCAACACACCCATGGAAGTGTACATGAAAGACCGATATAACAACAAAGACTTTATACCGGGACAGGACTTAAGTAATAACACACTCATCCGCAGAGATTTTTACCAGCGTGCTTACCTGATCGGGTTAAGATATAAAATTTAAACAGCTTCAAAACCATTTTAAACAATTAAACAATGAAAAAGTATTACTTTCTTACCGGCATTATTGCGATCGCAGGGCTGGTGACCAGTTGTAGTAAATCCAAAAAAACCGAAGGACCTTTAGACCCCGTAAACAATACCAGCGATACCCTGATGGGCGAGATTTCCGGTACCTGGGCAAAAGGTAAGACCATTTACATCAAAGGCGATGTGATCGTACCCGAAGGCAAATCCCTGGTGATTGAAGAAGGCGTTACCGTGATGATGCTGAATGTAGCGAAACCGGAATTTATCATCAAAGGTAATTTCTATGCAGAAGGCACAGCCGCTGCACCCATCAAGTTCACCGCTCAAAATGCTGCCGAAACATTTGGTGATCACTGGGGTGGTCTGCTTGCCGGTCCTACCTGTAGCGAACTCTTGCTGAACTATGTGATCCTGGAACAAGGCGGTGCCGTAACTACAGAAGAATCTGCTTCGGTAAAAGCAGGCTTCTACAAAGCAGAAGCCGGAGAACATGTACCGGCCATATGGTATGGTGGCGAAGGTAAATTTGTGGTAATGAACAGCACCATCCGCAACTTTAACGAAGATGTATTCTATATTGAAGGCGGAGATGTGATCGTAGCCAATAACTATTTCTATACGACCGGCGTTTCCGGCGGTGATGCGGTAAACATCAAATCAGGCGTACATGCAGACGTAGCTTTCAATGTATTCTACAGCCCTAATACCAATGCATTAAAACTATCTAACTCAGGCGACAGACCGCGCCAGGCTTATGTGATCGGTTACAACAACACCCTCTTGAATTGTGGCTGGAGAAGACCAACTACTAAAGGCGGATCGATCTGGATCGAAAAATCTGTACGTGCCGACCTGTATAACAACTTACTGGTGAATAACCGTTTTGGTATCAAACGCGATGTAGGTAATCCTGAAGACAACCGTTCTGTGATCAGCCATACCTTCTACTATGGTAAAGACCAGACTACAGTAGATCAATTCCAGGCTACAAATGAGGTGATCGCCGGTCTGAACGATATCAACAGCGCTGTTGTTGGGGCTAATGATCCGGGTTTTGAAAGCTATACTTTAAGCACAGCTGCTGATAATGCTGTTATGAACAGCTCCTGGGATTTCCATTTAAAATCAGGTGCTGCTGCATTGACAGGCGCGCAAACCGGCTTTACCCACCACTTTGCTTCCGGCTTAAGCCTGAATGGCAAAACCTATAGCTCACCTGCTCCTGCAGCGCACTACGGGGCATTAGGCCAAAAATAAATATTCTTTAAACACGCTTCAACATAAGCACAGTAATCATTTCAGCAGGAACGGTTTTTAACCAGCTCCGGCTTGCAAAACCGTTCCCGGCTGGAGTGTACCGGTATTCATTGCTATCATGAAACAATTCCCCTTGTTCCTCCTGCTCCTGCTATTCACTTACGCCCATAGCAGCCAGGCTCAGAAAAGTGCTATCGCTACGCGCATAGCAGAAGAAAAAGCTTCCGGCTATGCCGACGGCTTTAATACAAATATTGCACTCAGCGATCAATCGCTCAACTTCCTGGTCATCGGTGACTGGGGCAGGCATGGTGGTTATCATCAGAAAGCAGTGGCCGGCCAGATGGCCAAAGTGGCCGCAACAGCAGATGTAAACTTCATAATTTCCGTTGGTGATAATTTCTATCCAGATGGTGTACAAAGTGCACAAGATCCATCCTGGAACAGTTCATTTGAAAACATCTACAGCAATCATATGCTGTTTTCAGACTGGTGGGTGGTCCTGGGTAATCATGACTACAAAGGCAATATACAGGCACAGATCGACTACAGCAAGATCAGCCGGAGATGGAATATGCCCGCGACCTATTTCAGCCGGAAGATCAAACTGGAGAACGGTAAAGAATTATTACTGGTGTTCCTGGATACCAATCCCTTTGTCACTTCCTACTACGAGAAATCAGGCAATATGCGCGAGAACCTGGCCCTGCAGGATACCGCTGCACAATACAAATGGCTGAAAGAAACACTAGCAGATACTGCTACTAATATTCATTGGAAAATAGTGGTGGGGCACCACCCTATGTACAGTGGCGGTATGCGCAAAGGCAAAAAAGACACCGAAGAGATCAGGTTAAAATTTGAATCCCTTTTTAATGCACATAAAGTCGATGCTTACATCTGCGGACATGAGCACGATCTGCAGATCATCAAACCTGCACAACAATTTACCACACAGTTTTTATCCGGTGCAGCCTGTGAAGTAAGACCTTCCGGGGCTACAGAAGGAACCGAGTTTTGGGCTGCCGATCCGGGTATGATGCTTTTTTCTTTAAGTCCAAAAGAACTGAAGATACAGGTCATCCATGCAGACGGCCGCATCTTACACCGAAAGAAAATATCCCGTTAACCTCAATTTTAAAATAATGTCCCTCTCTATACATCAATCTATCGCAGGCCTGGCACTTTGCCTCGCAGCAAACGCCTCCTGCACAACCAATGATCATAAAAACAACACCATCGAAACGAGCGCACTGAAGCCGGTGATCACCACCGAGCAAGTGCAATTTGACACCGATGATCCTGCTATCTGGATCCACCCCACCGATCCGGCCAAAAGCCTGGTGATCGGTACCGATAAAGATGCGCAAGGCAGCCTGTACGTATTTGACCTTGCAGGAAAAATAGTCAATAAAGTAGCCGGCCTGAAACGACCGAATAATGTGGATATTGCCTATGGCTTAAGCCTTAATGGCACCCCCAAAGACATCGCTGTTGTTACCGAACGCGAGACCAATAAGATCAGGATCTTTAGCTTACCCGACTTGCAGCCTTTAGATAATGGCGGTATCCCGGTTTTTGAAGGCGAAAAGGAAAGAGGCCCTATGGGAATCGCTGTTTATACCAATAAATCCAATCATAAAACCTATGCCATTGTCGGTCGCAAATCCGGTCCTATGGACCAATACCTCTGGCAATATGAATTAAAGGATGATGGATCGGGCAAGGTAAAAGCGACGCTGGTGCGCCGTTTTGGTAAATACAGCGGTAAGAAAGAGATAGAAGCTATTGCAGTAGACAATGAACTGGGCTATGTGTACTATTCCGATGAGCAATATGGCATCCATAAATATTATGCAGACCCGGAAAAGGGAGATACAGAACTGGCCCTTTTTGGCCAGGCAGATTTTGCAGAAGACCTGGAAGGGATCTCCATCTATAAAACGGGCGACAGTACCGGTTATATATTAGTTTCCGATCAACAGGCCAACCGCTTCAATGTCTACAAAAGAGAAGCAGCGCAAGGCCATCCACACCAACATCAATTGATTACAGCTATTCCGTTTTCAACCATTGAAAGTGATGGTTCTGAGGTAACGAATATTGCCTTAAATGATAAATTCCCTAAAGGAGTATTTGTTGCCATGACCAATGGGAAGACCTTCCAATATTATGACTGGCGCGATATACAGAAGCGCATAGAAGCACAGTCAGGCCAACCAAAATAATACAAGATCTTTTTCATAACAGAGTGACCGGGCCAATCAGCATATTTGCTGTTGGCCTTTTTTTATGCAGGATCAAACCTATAAGGTTTTAAAAACCTTATAGGTTTAAACAGAATTGATTTAATTACAAAGACTTCTATCTACATAAGTTTTATTCCCATTACCGTTGATATAATAACAGCCACCTCTCGGGCCTCTGATGTACTGCGATGATTTACTCCTTGTAGTGCTGCGGGCAGTGCTCCTGCCAGAAGAGGAAGCATTACTTTTTGATGTATTAGACTTCAAACTATTTACCGTAGTATTTTTATTCTTTGTCGCAGCCACATACTCCCAGGTACCATCTGTCTTAAGCAATACACTCCTGCCCGATTGTGTAGTAGCATATTCCTGGGCAGATAGGTTTACACTAAAACAGATAAAGAGCAGTAACAGTAAAATTTTATTCATAATTCTTCCTTACAATGATGGATTAACCCGGTTAATATTTCGCGATAAAGCGTTGGGCCTTTGAGCTTATTAAACAGGATATTTTTTAAAATGTTGAAAATAATATCTTGAAAAAAAGAAGATAAATGATTCCCTGTTATTAGAAAAGCTTCCATTTATTTTCCCATTCATTTTATAAAAATATAACATTATGCCAACCAAACCAAGAAATAAAATGTCTTAATTAATTGAACCATAAAAATATATTCATGAATAAATTTCAAAATATGTTTTCTGCATTTGTTTTGTACTTAACCGGCAGAACTTTTTCATCGCTCTTTCCCCACTCCGCTTTATACCCTGTTACAGGCGCACCTTATACAAGCAATCATCGCCATCAGATACCTCGTATCTTATATTTCCTTCAGCAATTTCATCAGCCCGGAAGTAAGCCTGCAATAATTACAGGCCTTCACCTGTTACCGGCACAGCTCTATCAGCAATCTTCGGCGATTAATAATAAAATTTAAAGCCCGGATACTTGGTATCCAAAAAATTAGCACAAGATTTTTACCCATATTTTTCCTGTTATTGGATTATAAGCTAATTACTCTTCATACCGGTTATTGTCAAAAAATATAAGCATTGACCTGTCACTTAATTTTTTGACTTAATAATGCCGTATGTACCAAAATTATTGATCTATATCCCGGTTGATCATTGTTCACTAAACCACCCGGAAGGAGCGGGTCTCATCCTGTTGCCGGATATAGTCCTCTTAATTGATCCAATGTAATTGCATTATTATAAACAATAAACAGAAGTGTACCTGCAAGTTGAAACATGTAACCATTTTCTAACCAAAAAAACATGCAATTAATTATGCGCAAATCTTTAAAGTGTCTAGTACTACCCTTTGCACTCCTTATGGGCGGAGCCACAATCAATCCCCTGGCAGCACAGTTTTTCACCCCACCTGTAGCCACGGATTTTCCTTTTAATACGGTAAAGGTGCAGACACCTACAATGACCTCCAATTATTCCCGGAATCTTGGATCGGAAGACATTTACCTTTCCACCTGGAACACCCATACGCCCGGTGGGGAAAGTGAATTCATGTACATGTTTACCACTCCGGACAATCCAGCCGTGGTACTCACACAAGGCTCATTTACCTATAAAGACGTTTCCGATTTAGAGGTCGGACTTTACTGGGATGCCAATGTGGGCGATTATGTCGTTCCTGTAGCTTATTATCAAAACAACGTAGGCCATATGCTGGACCTTTACCAGGTAACAGGTTCAGGTTTAGTGATGATTTCAACGATGCAACTGTCTAACAGCAATACATACGGACGTATACGCATGGACAGTCATAATGGTTATGGCATTGTCATTGCCTGGGAACACCCCGGGCCCGGTATCCATGCTATGGTGTGTGAGTCCGGCAATTGGAGCGGGGTGACACACTTTTTGAATACAGTCGGGGAAACAGCACCTGATGTAGCCTTTAGTCATATCTCTTCAGGATCTTCAACACTTAATGTGCGCCTTGTTTATACCAACCCGGCAAACCAGACCATTACTACAGCTTCTGTAGCCTTTCCAACCCTGCAAATTCCACCTCCCGGAGGTATGGCAGCAGCAGTTGCAAATGTTGAGGACATGATCACTATCCCGGGCAATATATCCAATGTTTCATTAGACTGTCCCGATCATTATCACACAGATAACTGGGCTTATGCCTTTACAGACGGAGAACAGGTATTTGTCCGTTACTGGGACCAAATGAGTATGGGAACACCGCAAACAAGAATAGTCAATGACGGCTCTTTGGGGAATGCACCTACTTTTAACGGCAACAATACGGCCTATACACCTACCCTACATTACGGCGATTCTGAATACCAGGCAGGCGGATATACCGGCCAGATCAAAGTGGGATGGTATAATGTAGACAATGTAGCGAGCGGACCATTTATAGGTAACGGCCAATACATAGGTATTAAAATGAGGGAAAATGGCGGCACCCTGATGAGTGACCCCGATTACATGGGTATCTCTCAAAGTGCACTCCCTGTAACAGCAGACTTCCATTCCGGCATTTCCTTCAGTAAAATGGGTGAAGGACACTGGGCTTCTGCACCGCAATTTATGTACACCACATACTTTGTAGAAAGCTCCCCGGGAAGCCAGGACTATGAATTGCGCCATGCCTTCCACAGATGGAACAATACCCACTTCAAAGGCGAAAACCCGCCAACTCCGAAGCGTCCGGAATGCGCTCCGGATAAAGCCCATGTAACAGAACAGGTATTGAGCATGAATGTTTATCCCAATCCATTCAAAACAACCTTGACCAATAATGTGACCATGACTGCAGAAGGTTCAGTGGAACTTACCCTAACAGACATAAGCGGTCGCCAGGTAGCCGCGAAAAAGGTGAACCTGAATAAAGGCCGGCATATGGTCCAGATGAAAGACCTGGGTCAACTGCTACCAGGGACTTATTTCCTGAATAGCACGGTTAATGGTAAAAATATCGGTGTAAGGACCGTTATTAAGCTATAACAGTGCAGCAAAGGAATAAAACACTTTAAGCAGCAGGGCCGGAAATTTTCCCGGCCCTGTTTTTATTTTGCTCCTGCTTTAAATTATGCTGAGATATAATCCCGGGCAATCGTTTAGTCCTGCAGCTTCATAACCTCGTTCAGCAAAGGAGGTAAACGCTTTGCATGAACATCATCAGTATAATGGCTCAGCACACAAGCAATATACTTGCCTCTTACTTCTGCCGCTACATAGTAGATGATCAGGATATTACTACCGCCCATAATTAATTGCGGCACCTTGATTTTGTATTTTGTCTTTATCGCTTTCGTTGGCGTTCCCTCAAAGAGTATATCTACCGTATCTTGCTGTAATATTTTCCCGATTGATTTATTCGCAATAATATCATATTGAGCAGCAATCATTTCCTGTGCAGGTTCAATGCTGCGAAACTCGGCCCAGTTCATTTGACCCATATCCGGACATTGAATATTATGTGTCCCCATCCAGCGACAGGCAGATCCAAGTACAATATAACGCCCTGCAAAACGAATACTGTCAACAGCCATCGAGGTATAAACACTGCCTGGAATGGTACTGTCCATAATAGATCGGACAAAAAAACGTTCCAGCTCTTCATCACGCTTATTGGTAGTTTGAAGTCCTACGATTTTTACCTCAGACTCACCTTGCGGAAATAAATAATAAATACCCGACTCTGTAACCTTTTTTGTCCTGTTCCCCGTTCTTACAAGCACTTTAGCAGATGGAAATGCTTTATCATCAGTGGGTACTACATCTTTGCTTATGGAATACTTTTTCTTAATACTGCTCAGGCCTTTTTCATCCAATGCAGCTTTTTGATACTGCACAAAAACAGAATAACCTTCCACTTCATAAAATGTCGCGCGCTCTTGTTTAATTCCGTGCGTATTTGAAAACACCTGTTGCGCATCGATCGTTTGTGCCGCTGCAAAGTGGCAGGAAATAATAAACGTAAAAATGATCAGTAAAAATTTATTGCGTTTCATTGATTGTTTTTTGTTGATAATAGTTGAATGTTTCCGAAATCGCCACCATGCTGTATCATTAATCCAAGACCAGTATAATTTTAGCAGGTCAAAAATAAGATTTTTTATAAAAGACCCATTCAGGATAATTTCCTCATCAATCTTCCGCTTTTCTTAAGCACTCTTTTTTTGGCTACAAGAACATGCGTTTTGGCTACACCGGCATGCTAACTATTCCTCAACTTTGCTTTATCATACTAAAATTAATTAACAGCAATGAATACAAACAACAAGATCGCCTTAATTACAGGCGGAAGCAGGGGACTCGGAAAAAACATGGCCTTAGCCATTGCAAAAAAAGGCCTGGACGTAGTCATCACCTACAACAGTAATCAGGCAGCGGCAGAGGAAGTGGTCAACGCCATTGAAGCTATGGGCCAAAAAGCCAAAGCATTTCAACTGGATACCAGCGACACCAAACAATTCGGGGCTTTTGTCACAGAACTGAATCAGTACCTGGACAGCACATATGGTAGTACTAAACTGGATTTCCTGGTCAACAATGCCGGAACAGCACTCTATGCAATAGCAGAAGAAACCACAGAAGAGCAAATGGATGAAATCTACAACATCCACTACAAAGGCGTTTTCTTCCTGACCCAAAAACTCCTGCCCTATTTAAATGAAGGTGGTGGCATTGTGAATATCTCCTCCGGCCTCACCAGGATCACGATACCGGGATCATCTGTTTACGGATCAATAAAAGCGGCTGTAGAAAGCTTATCCAAATATTTAGCTAAGGAGCTGGGACCTAAAAAGATCCGTGTGAATGTTTTGGCCCCTGGAGCAATTGAAACAGATTTCGGTGGCGGCCGCACGCGCGACAATAAAGAGATCAATGCACATATAGCCAGCTTAACCGCCCTGGGGCGTGTGGGCCTGCCAGATGATATCGGTGGCGTAGTAGCCTTTTTGTGTACCGATGAGGCCGGCTGGATCAATGGGCAACGCATCGAGGTTTCCGGTGGACAAGCCTTATAAAAGCCTTCTCAGGATTTCTTATTATATTCGTAAGTACGCTTCTAAACCATCAGAGATATGCCCACAAGAATCAAGAGCATCAGCGAGCTGCATAAACTCAGGGGACTTCCCCCTCCCGAGCATCCATTGATCAGCGTGATCGATTATGCTACTATGGACTATCCTACAGAGGGTACGCAGAGCTTTGTGTTTGACTTCTACACCATTTCCCTCAAAAGGGGTGTGGGTAAGATGAAGTATGGCCAGCAGCAATACGATTTTGACGAAGGCGTAATGTACTTCCTCTCACCGGGACAGGTCCTAACGATAGAACCCAATCCTTCCAGCACCGAGCAGCGCTCGGGATGGATCATAAAAGTGCACCCGGACCTTTTGTGGCATACACCACTGGCCAAAACAATTGACCAGTATGAGTTCTTCGATTATGCAGTGCATGAAGCCTTGTTTCTTTCAGATAAAGAAGAAGAAGTGCTGAATGGAATTGTGGCCAACATTAAACAGGAATACGGGAATAATATTGATCAATTCAGCGCGCAGATCATCGTTTCACAGATAGAGACCCTGCTGAACTATGCCAACCGCTTCTACCAAAGGCAGTTCATCACACGTGCCAAATCCAGTCATCAACTGCTGGAAAAAATGGAATCCTTGCTGGACCATTATTTTAATGATCATACAAATATGGGCCTGCCTTCAGTACAGTATTTGTCAGAGCAACTGCATGTCTCCAAGGGCTACCTGGCGGCCATGCTTAAATTGCTGACCGGCCTCAATACCCAGCAACATATCCATGAGAAGCTGATCGAGAAAGCCAAAGAAAAACTGGCGACCACACAGTTAACAGTGAGTGAGATTGCCTATGAATTGGGCTTTGAGCATCCCCAGTCCTTCAGCAAGCTGTTTAAAAGCAAGACCAATCAAAGTCCGCTGGAGTTCAGGGCTAGTCTTAGTTAGTTTACATTAGTATAAAACAACATCAATGGGGATGACCAAAAAGGTCATCCCCATTGATGTTGCTGGTCTACCACTCTATTTATTGAATGACCAATTTATACACATCATACGCACCGGCATATTCTACTGTAGCCTGGTAAACACCTGGTGCTAACCGGGGCAATGCCACTTTGGCTTGCTGCCCGCTGGCACTTACATCCGCCGTGAACACCACCCTCCCGGTTAGGTCAATCAGGAGTATGTTTACCTTTTCTGTTGCACCGGCTTCTGTTCCCAGTGTAATGGTTATCTGGTCAGTGGCAGGGTTAGGATAAAGCCCCTTTGCGCTTGTCCC
Source organism: Bacteroidetes bacterium 43-16 (assembly GCA_001897525.1). GTDB lineage: Bacteria > Bacteroidota > Bacteroidia > Chitinophagales > Chitinophagaceae > Edaphocola. The sequence continues at coordinate 241,939 of MKTB01000010.1, forward strand.
GGCAGGCAAGGCAGGGTGGACTGTACGATAGATGTTGTAGATAGAGCAATCTAATTCATCGCTGAGCATCAGATCACCAACCGTCACTTCTTTAGCGCTGTAATCACATACATCATTCGTGCTGTTCGACATGTTAGCGAAGCGCATGTCGAACAATTAATACCCCGGTATTCGTTGTTCCCGATATACAATTCAGAGAGAGTAAGGTCTATCAAATTCTTCCTATTTAGACTCGCGGAAATTTATGCGTAATAAAAGCTACTCCACAAATTTTAATTTGATCCAACTTTTCAAGGACCCCTAACTCCAACGAAGCAAATAATGAAATTTATGGCACAAAAAAAGAGACAACAAATATGTTGTCTCTTTCTGCGCTGTAGGATCCGCACGCCAAAGGTCTAACATCTCCCAAGACTTACAAGATTTAAAACACGCTAAATATCTATTACAAGAACTGCATTAATATTTTCCCTTTTAACGGGGAAATGGCTGCCGCTTTACCGATTCCGGCATAAGCTCCCGTGATTAAAACTACTTTTTCCATTTTCTATTTTTATGGAGCAAAGATGGTACAACTTGCCTTAATCATTTTTGCCATATGACTAAAAGGGTATGGAGTATAATTCATCTAATCTTAATAGTTGCTAACAAGGATTAATCTTGTTGATTTATTATTTTTAGGATACCATTTCCAAGCCTAGAGGCAAATAAATATTCATCTCTTAGGATCGTAAAAGGAGCTATTCCAATCCTTCAAGTTAGAAAACTGGATTTGCTGTAACATTATCTCCTTCGAAACTAAATAACTGATTGACGATGGCATATTCCACACCAAACTGGTAAGGGAATAGCTAAATTGGAATGTGCAATCCACTCCTTAGGTGAAATTAAAACAAGAAAGAGTCGTTAGGCATCAATTTAACGGACAATTTTAAAAGCATAATGCATGTCTCATTCAACCCTTTACTTTATTTGGTAGTAGACCAAAACAGTATGGCTAATATGGGCCATCAAAAAGACGATCGACACGCATATAAAAATCCAACCTCTAAAAGGTAAGGAAAAACTGAATGAGTCCCCAATAAGTGCAATTCCAGTTATCCATACTGCTGGTGTGTATGAAGGTGCGGAATAGCCGATGGCACTGTTGCTCCAGCCACTCGCAGGAAAAAAGATCAATACAATCCAGGATGCAAAATATAGTAATACTCCAAATAAGTATACATATAGCCCTACCCTCTGCTTCATAGTACGAAAACTAAGGGGCATCAAGAACGCGATTACAAAGAGTAGGATTCTAGAAATATTTTCTATGTAGGTCAAGAAGTTAGGAATACCCCTTGAAAACAGTATCGGCTGATAGTTTGCCGGTAATTTGTCAGTTAATAAAATGTTCCAAACCAAAATTGGCAGAATCAAGATAAAACAATTTAATACGTACGGTTTAATAGTGCCTTTAATCGTTTCCATTTTTCTTCTGCTTTTTAAAACTATGTCGCTACAAAGGTATTACCTGACCGAACCACCAGAACACACCTATACTAATTCCAGTCCAAAGCTATAAGAAGATTGAATTAAATCCGGTATTGAGGCCAAATTTAATTCAACCTACCAGATATTTGCAAAAAGTAGAAACGCAACAGAAAATATAGGATTTACCTTACCGGACCACCAATCGTTACCCGTACTTGCAGTTTAACAATTAGGACACTTACCTGAATACCGGGCTGTACACTGTATCTCCGTATGCTACACTGGATAGCGTTACCATCCATGGCGGAAATTACCAATACCTGATTTTGATCGGCAAAACACATTACCCTTTTCTGCGAACGGGTTAAAGACAGAAAAAAAGCAGAAAGTAAGGTTTCCACTTTTTAAAAAATCTAAAGTAATGCTTTATTATCCATAAGATAAGCCAAAGCTTCTTTCAATGCTGATTCTGGATTTTTAGGATTAAACCCTAACTCATTTCTTGATTTAGAAATATCGAAATCCTGCTGTAGCCCCGAAAACATAGCGATTTCCTTAGTAGTAATTATGGGCGCCTCCCCCTTTAATCTTGCAGAGAACTCCATAAGACCTGCTATAATAAACAACACAAATTTCGGAACTGAGCCAGGCACTTTTAACTTCAATTCCGGGTAGAGCTCTCTGGCCAGTTTAGTGGTATCCGTAAGGGTCATACATTTTTCATTCGCAAGAATATAACGCTCCCCAGCGCGGCCTTTGAGTGCAGCCAGGTAGCAACCTTCAGCGACATCCTTCACATCCACCCAGTTCAAGGTTATTTTTGTATCCACAGGAATTTTCTTCGTCAAAACGAGCTTCAATATATTAAAAGATACACTCAGTGGTTGCAAGGCCTCGCTTCCTATCATTGCCGATGGCATTACAGACACCAACTCTATCCCGTATTCCCCAGCCAATTGAAAGGCCAATCTTTCACCATCATTTTTGGAGTTGTAATACATGTCCCTTCTATCTGGATTATATCCGTTGCTTTCTTTTGCAGGGAGATTTGTATAATCTAACGCAGCGATTGAGCTTACGTAAACGATTCTTTTTACACCGGCTTCCGCAGCAGCTTCTATAGTATTGCGTGTCCCGAACATATTCACATCATATATTTCCTTTTGCGGATCTTTCGCCCATAATTTAAAAACTGCACCTACTGCATAAAAGGTATGGACACCTTGAAGGGCTTTTACAAAAGAGGATTTATTTGATATGTCTGCCTGAACAACCTCACAGTTCAGATCTTTAAAGAATTCCTTATTTCTAATGTTTCGAACGGAAGCTCTAACCTGAAATCCTTTTTTAACCAGTAATCTAACCAGATTATTACCCAAATGTCCATTTGCTCCGGACACTAATACTAAATTGTTATTTGTCATATCTCGTAATTTTAAATGATAAAGCAAATGTCAGCCTTACCCCTTCAAAATCAGTTCGCAAATGTTACTTAATAATTTTCCTGCGGATACGACTCAAACTTTTAGCGTTCATACCAAGAAAAGAAGCTATATACTGCATGGGTATATTATGTAGCAGCTCAGGTTGTTCATCTAATAATTTAAGATAACGCTGCTCTGCACTCAGTGCTGCCAGGTCTTTAGCCCGTCTTTCATTGTAGGCAAGTGATTGCTGGAACACGATAATACTGAAATCTCTAAAGGCCGGACTTTGTTGAACAAGGTCGTCCAGCGCGCGCTTTTTTATGCGTAAAAGTTCGCATTCAGTAACACATTCCAGGTTTTCATCAGAGGGAGTCTGATTGGCAAAATTAGCATACGCAGTAATGAATCCGGGAGGACAATTAATATGTGTGGTCACTTCGTCGCCCTTCTCATTATAGTAGAATAGGCGTACAAAGCCAGAAACAACAAAATAAAGATATCGGGGAATTTTACCTTCCGCTTCCAAAATCTTGTTTTTAGGATAATGCACAGGTTCAAAATATTGAAAACATAGTTCTATCTCCTGTTCAGAAAGTCTAACAGTTTGTGATATAAGTTTGAGAAACTGATCGTGCATTCAACAAAGAAAGAAACAAAATGAATCAAATCCAAAGGGAAGTTACGTTCTTTGTTGCAATAGATTTTTATGTTTTGCTCCCCATTGGCTCAATTGGCTCCATATAGGAACTAATTCCTTTGCAATAGCAGTCAATTCATAATCTACTCGCGGAGGAACTTCTGCATAAACAGTCCTTTTTACTAAACCTTCTTTCTCTAATTCCCGAAGCTGTAGGGTGAGCATGCGCTCCGTTATCCCATTGATCTGATTACGTAATTCACTGAAACGCAGTTTACCATTCTCAAGTTTGCAAAGAATAAGCAACTTCCATCGACCTCCTATTTTACAGACGGCATAAGTAAGATCGCAACTCTCAACGATATAACTTTCATTCCAACTATTAGTTGAATTTTCTTTTCTTTTTCCCATTACTTACAAATTTGTTAGTACCATACAACCAGCTGCGTACGCTACAAATGTATTACTTCTATCTAATTTTGTACAAAGAATTAAGCAGAACATGAGATATTCATTAGGAGCAATCATAATATCGGGACCAATTTCCTGCAAAACAATTAACAACACTAAAATGAAGACAGTTCAATTCAATCCGGAAATAAACAAAATAATGGAAAATATACAAATGATTCATGTGTTTGACGGCAAAACTCCTTTAGATATAGGCCGAAAAGGATATGAAACGATGGCAGTACAGTTGAGCGGTAAAAAAGAACCAGTCACCATTATCGAGGAATTTAATATCCCTGGCAATAACCATGAAATACCGGTAAGAATTTACCGACCTAAAGGTGTGGCGCGTGAAAAATCTGCAGCCATCATTTACCTACATGGCGGTTGGTTTGTTTCGGGGAGTTTTGAAACACATGATGCGGTCGTTCGTCAACTAGCCAATACTACAGGGGAAGCCATAGTCTTTGTCGATTACCGTTTGGCACCTGAACACCCTTTTCCTGCAGGTTTAAATGATGCCCTATCTGCCACCCAATGGATTATCAGCAATGCAGGTCATTTACACATTAATAAAAATAAGATCGGCATTATTGGCGACAGTGCGGGAGGCGCTTTGGCAGTAAGTGCTGCTACTCAGCTTGGCCGAAAGTTAAAATTTCAGGTTCTGATTTATCCTGCGGCAGATAATAAATTAAACACGGGATCTTGGCAAAAATATGAAACCGGCCCGATAATTAATAAAGAAGAAGGGATAAGGGCATGGAACTGGTACTTGTCCACTCCAGAAGATCAACATAACCAGTTAGCGGTTCCCTTGTTGATCAAAGATTTTAAAGACACACCACCGGCCTTAGTTCTACTGGCCGAACACGATCCTTTGCGCGATGAAGGCAGGCAACTGGCAGAAAATATGAAAACTTCCGGAGTACATGTCACAACTGTTGTTTATAAAGATATGGTACATGGCTTTATGCACATGGGAGCTGTTCTAAAAGAAACCAAAGAGGCAATTCTGGAGATAGCAGCATTTACAAAGGAAAACCTAAATTAAATTATCAGGTAAGTTCACATGAAAAAATACGCATACATCGGGTGTTTGGGATTTATTGCTGTCATTACTACCGAATTCGGAGTCATTGGTATTTTACCGCAAATTGCAACGCATTATAACATCTCTATTGATAAAGCAGGAATGCTACTCAGTGCATTCGCCTTGGTCATAGCACTGACCGGTCCATTTATGACATTATTGATGTCGCGCTTTGACCGTAAAAAAGTAATGTTCGGTGCAATCTCTATTTTTCTTTTTACAGGAATTATCTCCTCCATTTCCCCACCATTCTGGCTACTAATGCTTGTGCGTATACTGCCGGCCTTTTTACAACCTGTTTACATTGCAACCGCCTTATCAGTAGCTGTTGCTCAAGGCGAAAAGAAAAATGAAAATGAATTGATGAGCATCGTTTTCAGCGGCATTGCCATAGCCATGGTTTCTACCGTCCCATTTGCCACATGGCTAGCCAGCAGAGTGTCGTGGGAGTATTCCTTTATGATACAGGCTGTGGTGAGCACTATCGCCTTATCAGCGATATATTTCCTTCTGCCAGATATGCCGGTTGTCGCAAAAAGATCCTACGGAAGCCAGTTAAAAATACTAAGGCAACCAATATTTATAGTCAGTACAGGGATGAACTTTTTCATGATAGCCGGTTGGTTTGCTACCTACAGCTATTTCGCAGAATACCTGAACAAAACCAAAGGTATGGATAACACAATGGTCAGCTATATGCTGTTTTTATTTGGCATGGTTGGGGTTATAGCGAATCGGGTGGTGGGCAAAATGCTGAACAAAAACGTAACCAATACCACCGCAATATTTTTGTCTGGGACAATCTTGATCCCGCTGTTATTACACTTTTCAGGCACTAACACTTTCGCCGTAATTGTTGTGATCGCTCTTTGGGGATTTTTGTATTCCCCAAGTTTTTTAAATGCGTCAACCTACATGATTTCATCTGCGCCACAATCGTTGGAATTTGCCAATAGCCTTGCGACTTCTTTTGGCAATATGGGCATTACATTAGGCACCACGGTTGGTGGATGGATCATTGCCACCAGAGGTGTTCAATATACTCCCTGGCTTACACTGGCATTCGGTATACTGTCGTTTACGATGATAGCACTTCGAAAATGGCTGGAAAAAAGTAATTCAGAAATGGGAATTGAATGTTCTAAAATTTAGGTTTACAATCCTTTTTTACCTTCCAGCCAATAACCCTGAGAAGAAATAGTGCCCAGGGGTTTATTTTTTAATACCTTTCTGAATGTCTGAATAGATTTTACATTGCCGACTAATGCGAGATTTGCGGCATGCCAGGCCTCCGTTTGAAATAATGGTAAACTACTTATCCATTTTTCATCTCTGAATGATTTGTCCTTCGGGAAGACCGTGTAATTTTCTAATGCAAAAAGCCCGGGAACATTCTTATTTTCTTCGTCCAGCTCAAAATAAAATTGAAATTGATGCTTGTTCTCTTTCAGCAATGGCATAAGGGCACAGGCAACCCCAAGTGAAGTTTCATCGCCAAAGAAAAATTGCTGTTTCCGTTTGGGTTCATATAGTTTTTTTCCCCTCGGAGGACTGATAAACACATCATCACCTACGTTTAGACTGTCAATGAATTTACTACCAATTCCATTGCCGTGAATATGAAAAATAATATCAAAAACGCCGTTTTCTTTATCATGATACGCAACCGTGTAATTTCTGAATTCGATTTCACTGACACGAATTACAGAAGCATATCCAATGGAAAAATTCCAGTCTGATATATCACCTTTAAAACATATCTTCTTTACTTGAGGACTTAAGGAAGTAATTTGAACAACCGTTACATTGGGGCTTAATTTGTTACCAAATAAGCCGATCAACCATTTTGGTATGCTTGAAATCATTGCTTATCAAATTTAAATATAATGCAAAGCAACAGTAAATTCCGGTTTCAGGCAATGTGAGAAAACGGTAAGTATTGGACTAAACGCGGTTTTTGTTTCTGAATACCAAAGCGGACATTCCGGCCACTTTAGTAAACATCCGCGAAAAGTAAGGATAGTCGTCATATCCCAATCCGCTGGCAATCTCCTTCACCGATTTATCCGTATAATAAAGTAAACGCTTGGCTTCCAAAATTACCCGTTGTTGTATATGCTGCGAGACAGAATACCCTGTAGAGCTTTTCACACACTCATTCAAATATGGGGAAGAAATATTTAATCGTTGAGCATATGCTGTCGGACTTTTAACTGTGGTGTAGTTGAGTTCCAATATTTCTTTAAATGCTTTGGTTACTATTTCGAATCTTGAAAGCTTATCTATCGATTTTAATTGACCTAAATACTGTGCAATAATTAATCCGGTTAAAGTAGAACAACTGTCGGCAAACAAGGAATGGTATAGCTTTTCGTCTTTTTTATCCGATAGTTTTAAGCAAAGGGATACGGCTTCGGAAATCAACGAAAATGCTTCTGCTTTTAATATCAACGGTTGCGCAGGAGTAATGTCTTCCAGCAGTTTTAAATACTCGGGATTAAGATTTTCATTACTGATCGCCCACATACTTACTGCTGCATTATTAAATGCTAAAATTCGATGCACTTGGTTTTGACGAATGAAAACAACGGATGAAGGATTTACTACATATCGCTTAAAGTCAATTTCAATGGTTGTTGTACCTTGCTCCTGCAAGCAACACAAATGATATTCATCTCGATGAGCTCCTTTTAAATCCTCGAACTGTTCTAAGCCTTCGTATAAATGAAAATCCTCGCTTGTCATTTTCCTTATAAAGACACCAATGCCGAATTCGGCTGTCATAGCATTTATGGGTATGGAAGATTTTGCAGGCATTGACTTTTCTATTGTTCCGTAAAATTATAAATTAACTATTTCCAATCAGCATTTAGTCATTTCGAGTATTGCATGTTTTTGTCTCGTCTACTAAACGCATACACAGATTGGATACAAGCAACCTAAGCAATTATCATCTAAACAGATTTCAAATTATCACCATCTCTGAAATTAAGTCTTCGAAAAACCAAACCAGAAAGAATAGTGAGCGCACCAACAATAAGAAATGTGTATCGAAAGGCGTTATGAATCTGATTATGAATGAGCTTAGTATCGCCTTCAAAGATTTTCAGAATAATCAACCCAAATGCGATCCCGAATCCTACAGCAAACTGTTGGTTGACAGATACCAACGAATTACCACTGCTCGTCTGAAAGGTACGGAGGTCGGCGATTGTAATCGTGTTCATTGATGTGAACTGAATAGAGTTGAAAAAACCAAGCAACAATAGAATTGGAACATACCAATAAATGGAGTTGTGAATACCCGGTATGGCCAGGCTACAAATCAGTATACCAATAATAAATGTATTTACCATCAATGTTGAGCGGTAACCAAACTTATCCAGGATCTTTATAACAACTGATTTGCCAAAAATCGAGGTGAGCGCCATTGGTGCAACGATCCAGCCGGAAGTAAATGCCGACCGGTCGTATGCTATCTGGATCATAAGCGGAACCAAAAGCGGAATGGAACTGATTCCCAATCTTGTCGCGAGATTCCCCAAAATGCCGACCCGAAACGTACGGACCTGAAAAAGATTAAGCGGAAATATTGGATTGTTATCTTTTCTGGCATGTTTGTAATAGAAGAACAACATGAGAAATCCTAACAAAAATCCCAGTAGCACAGGAGTTATATTATTTGCATTCCCGAATAGTTCCAACGAAATTGAAAGTAACAAGGAGGCCATTGCAAAAATGAGAAAGCCTTTCAAATCAAAGTCCGTGATTGGGGATTTGTAATTAGGCATATATTTTAAACCTAAAATAATCCCTAAAACACCGATTGGAATATTAATCAGAAAAATCCAGTGCCAGGACAGGTAATCGACAAGATACCCACCAACCAGAGGTCCCAGGACAGGTCCGATCAATGCCGGAACAATTGCATAATTGATTGCTTTGAGCAGTTCTTTTTTATCAAATGTTTTGATGAGCGCTAATTTTCCAACTGGAGTCATAAGGCTACCTCCAACCCCCTGAAAAACACGGGCAATAACCAATTGGTTAAGGTTTTGTGATAACGAACAGAAAAGAGAACCAAGGGAAAATAAAAATAACGACGCAATAAAAACATGCTTAGTACCGAATTTATCTGCCAGAAATCCGCTGACAGGCATAAATAAGGCCAGTGTCAATACATAGCTTACAATCGCATTCTGCATGTCAAGTGGAGATTCATTGAGATCTTTGGCGATAGCCGGTAGAGATGTATTGAGAATCGTAGAATCCAGCATCTGCATGAAAATCGCAGTGGCTAATATCAATGGAAGGAATTTTTTAACGGAATCTGTATTCATGTCTCTGCTTAAGATTGCCAAGTAAGAAAAGCCACAATGTTGTATACCAATTTATACCAAAAGTATCATCTACAGTAACAATGGTGGATATTAATCCCAAATCATGTAGGCAAAATTCATTGAACTAATATCACAAAATACACATTTGGATATTTTTCAAAGGTAATAAATGTTTTAACATCCTCATAGATGTTCCTAATCGTGGAGCCACTAAATCTGGTTGTACCTGAAGGGTCGGCCATAGATATCAGTCCCGAAATCAGAGCGCCTAGTCCATTGAGTAATATTAAAACTTGAATAATGAACTATATGCTTATTTTTCCATGTCTTGTCTATGTTAAGCTTATAAAGATAAGTTTAAGGTTGATCTGATTTTATTATTTGTAATTTGCAAAGAGTTATAACAATAGTATGGATGCACTCGAAAGAAAGCTGACCGTAGTACAGCATGGGTTCAAGACCTTTGAAGAAGAGGCCTTGAAAATAGTCGCGTCGTGTACCCTTTCCGAATCAAAATCTATTGCACAACGGCTAATCAAAAATGAGTATTATCAGATGAGATGCTGTGGTGTTTTTATTCTAGGATATATAGCGGTGAAAGATGCAACTATATTAAGTCTACTCAAAAATGTCGCTCGGTCCGATGAAAGCTGGCAAGTTCAAGAAATTTTAGCAAAGGCGTTTGATCAATTCTGCAAAGATAATGGCTATGAAAATTCATTATCTATAATCGAAGAATGGTTAGCTGGGGACAGCCCCAATGTATGTCGAGCTGTCACAGAAGGTTTAAGGATATGGACGTCCCGTCCTTATTTTAAAGACCATCCCGATGTGGCCATAAGCCTCATCAGCCAACATAGGGAAAGCGAAAGTGAATATCTGAGGAAGTCTGTAGGAAATTCATTGAGAGATATCAGCAAAAAGCATGGAGTACTGATTAAAAAGGAAACCGAAACGTGGAACTTAAAGGATGAAAAGGTTGCATTCACATATGGCTATGTACTTAAAAGTCATTAAAGAGAACTGACGCTGGAACTGCTTTTCAATAAATTTGGTATCAGGTGTCCCTATTTACGGCATTCAATCGTCTATAGGCAAACATTTAAAAAATTGTTACAATGAAAGATTTTGCATTACTTTTTCGATTAACTGACATTGCTGATTTCAGGCCGTCACCACAGCAAATGGAAGAGCGTATGAATTGGCTAGCAGGCATTGCTGCTCAGAACAAGCTTGTGGACAAGGGCAATACCCTAATCCCAGCTCCTGGAAGTGCTAAAACGGTAAAGCCCGGGAATATTGTGACCGATGGCCCTTATACAGAGATAAAAGAATTTATCAGCGGGTATATCGTAGTAAGAACTACTGATATTGAAGAAGCGGTAGCAATTGCTAAAGAGAATCCTATTTTCAAAATTGGCGGAAGTATAGAAGTGCGTGAAGTATTAAAACGGGAATAACTGTGAATAAACAAGATGATGACACCGATTTAATTCCGAGGCTTTTTCGCCAGCAATACAGTAAAATGACGGCAGTCTTATGCCGTCATTTTGGACTGCAGCATATTCAAGTGGCAGAAGATATTGTAAGCGATACATTTCTTAAAGCATCTGAACATTGGGCAATTAACGGGGTTCCTGATAAACCGGAAGCCTGGCTTTATGCCGTTGCCAAAAATAAAACCAGGGATTATTTCAAGCACAAGTCAATATTTGAGACAAAAATCAAGGGAAATCTTGACACAGAAAATAGTGAACCTGAAATACAATTTGAATACAGTGAAAACGGAATTGCTGACAGTCAGTTATTAATGATCTTTGCGGTATGTAACCCTGAAATTTCTATGGAAGCGCAGATATGTCTTGCACTCCAAATCCTGTGTGGCTTCGGAATAGAGGAAATTGCAAATGCTTTTATAACAAACAAAGAAACTATTAAAAAACGCTTGCACCGGGCAAAAGCCAAACTTCGTAATGATAAATTCCAGATAACTAATTTATGTAAAACACAAATTAGTTCACGGATGGATACCGTGCTTAAAACACTTTATTTGTTATTTAATGAAGGGTATTATTCAAAATCAGATGATCGAAAGATCAGAAAAGAATTATGCCAGGAAGCCATTCGATTAGCGTTAGTATTAGTTGAAAATAAACAGACAGATTTACCGCAGGTAAATGCTTTACTTGCAATGATGTGTTTTCAGAGTTCAAGACTGGAAGCTAGGCAAAGTGCTACAGGAGACACCATTTTGTTTGAAGATCAGGACAGGACACTTTGGGATCAGTCGATCATAAACCGCGGTAATTATTTCCTTATAAAGTCTACAGAAGACAAGGTCATATCCAGGTATCATTTAGAAGCAGGTATCGCCTATTGGCATACAACGGAGAGCCCAAAAAAATGGAAATATATACTTGATCTGTACGATCAGCTACTGCTTATCGAGTACGCTCCGATCACTGCTTTAAATAGGACATTTGCTTATGCAAAGGTTTATGGAAGCGAAAATGCAATCGCCGAATTGGAAAAACGGGATCTGGTCCGTAATGAATATTACTATATGTTACTGGGCAATTTATACGCAACAAGTGATATTCCCAGAGCGGTACAGCATTACCAACTTGCACTGGAGTTATCGAAATCAGCAAACGAAAAAGAAATGATTGAAAAGCAAATTAAAAATCTTTCTAAACCATAATATATATGAGGCCAACTTTCAGTTAAGACATAATTCTCATATACGAAGTATCGCCAAGCTTCCTGATAATACGCTTACCTTCAATATTTTGTTGCAAGAAGGAAATGCCTCCACTTACGCCATATAGTTCTATAGCATTCAGCGCTTCCAATTCCAGACCGAGCCACATTACATTAAAAATACTTAATGTGTCGCCATGTGATATCAAGATAATGTTTTCGGCAGCATCACTTAGAATATCATCGTAGAAGGGATACAGACGCTCCCATACATCACTCCGGGATTCTGCATCATCAAAACACCGGTCAAATACAGTCAATTCTTCCCTTTCAATATTTTCTTTCAACCAGGCAACTGACCGACCGACTGCCTTTCCCAGACTGCGTTCTTTTAAGGCATCTGAAAACTGAGGAGTTATCAGTAATGTGGCACCTATTATTTCGGCAGTTTCTTTAGTGCGCAATAGTGGAGAAGAATACAATGAATACGATTTACCTTCCATTTCCTTTCCAAGGTTAAAAGCAATATTTGACGCCTGCTCCCGCCCCCTTTCAGTAAGCGGCCAGTCTGTCCAGGAGCCGATCATCCCATTGATATGATGCACAGATTCGGGATGCTGTATAGTGATTATGTTTTTGACTTTACCCATGATATTTAATAGTCGTAAGTTTGTCTAATTTAATGGTCAAATTAGTAAAAATAGGGGTATCTAAAATTAAAAGAATGAAAAACGTTGAGGCTATAACAAGACGTCAACAACAAGTTGAGTCAGATAAACAAGCAGCGTATTTCAGGCATTAAGCCAATGCTAAATATCCTTAAGGTATTTTCAGACATGGACGCTTCTGATAAAAAACATATCGCCAATTTAATCCTTCCGATTAAGATCGACTTTAAAACAGGAGAACTATCATTAGATCTGGGTATATCACTCTCAAAAATTCTATCTCAAACCATAAAACACAATAAATCATATGAATTTTATAGATAAAAAGATAACAGTTAACCAAGCAATTGCGATATTAGCAAAGAACAATATTGATGCAGACGAGAATGATACTATCGTGATATTAGACTTTCTTTATCTGATAGCAAAAAACACAAATAAAGTTGAAGGAAAAATCGGCGAATCCTTAAGGACAAATCGAACTTCGAAAAAATTACGTTAAACATCAATACAGCCCACTTTTCAAAGGATTACGCACAAAGAAGAGAACTTTTAGACAGTAAAATGTCGAACTATAAATGATCGAATTATAACAATTTGGATCACAGATTTTTATGCCCATAAAAAAAGGAGACTACCTGTACTTGGTGTCTCCTTAAGTAGAGTCGACCCGCGGTAGGGCTAACATTTATGATGATATAAAAGAACTAGATTTCGCTAGGCATCTACTAAGAAAATTCTAAACCTATGAACACAAATAAAAGTATATACGCCACAGTTTAATGAAAACGCCGCCGACAAGAATAATGGACTGTCCAATATATTCACACAAGCTACAAATAGCGCCTTTCCTGTACTTTGTGGAATTAAGACTACGAATTTAAGTCGTTTTCTGGCGGAACGCGTAATACAGCATCCATCGAACTAATGAAAATCTTTCGGATAGATGAATGTTCCTTTTGTTCGTCTTCGCTAAGTTTTGAAATTTTTGAGACGTATTCTGGGTCGAGCCTGAATTCAAAATATCCTTCTTCCTTTTTGAGTTCAATATCTGAAAGATCAATTGCTGACACAGGAGTTTGCGATTCGAAATCATCACCAATGAAATGTCCTCCGGGAAGTATATGCCTTACAAAATCTCGGTGACGTTCATTTCCGTTTTTATGCAGCGGCAAGCTCAATTGGAACATCAAATTTCTACAAAATATAATCAACTCATAGTCTGCGATAAGGCGATCATTATTTTTTTTAAACAACAGTGCAAATGTACTACTTTGAACCCTAGGAAGTCTTGTGACAAATAAGGTGAATGCTGGATAATTTTTACAGTTTTGGTCTTTCGAACCGTTCATTAACCCCAAATGGATGTAATCGCGAAAATCCTCTACTTCATCCTCATTAAGCATACAAAATCCAATATGCGCTAAAGCCTTAAATACTTGTAGTGGCTTATATGGTGGTTGTTCATAGCGCTTTCTGATAATTCCGGAATCCAGGTCTAACTCAAATCCATTTTTGTCAGACACACTGATGATATTCCTTAAATTATGAAAACCTCCGACTTTTGCATGCAAAGTATTACCACCGGATACAAACTCGGGGATTTTTTTCTTTCCTTTAATTTTGTGCATTGTTCTAAAGACGCTAAGGAAGTTTGCGAGCTGGGACTCATATAGACCAAAAACTTCATTACATTTATCACATTCGAAATCTGAGACCAAATGTTCACTTCCAAGTTGATGAGGAATTATATGAGCCTTTTTCTGAAAAGAGGTGTCAGGATGCCTTTTTTGACAGAAACGACATACCCTTCTTTCTGGGGAAATTAGGTCGTTAGGTATCGTACTACCTTCAATAATATTAACTAACTCGTAGTTTTCTTGGAATGTTTTTAAAGCTTCTGCACCTAAGATGTCATAGACTTTATATATAATATCATCAGTGATTCTCACGTTGTGTGATTTGCATTGTTAATAATAAAATTAAAACTATAAAAAGTTCTAACAAAAAAATATCTAGATTTAGAGAGGAGGCCAAAAGTGTAACTTGAATAAAGTTGAACTTAAATACCAATATCCTAGCAGGTGTAAAACTTCCAAAAACACTAAATTTTTTTTTGGGCAACTAGTCTAATTTTCGAATTGGAGATATTAATCTTCTGGACCTCTGCTGTGAGGCTCTCTTCTATAAATATTTGATCAGCTCTATCATCTGCCTCTATACTGAGTTCAAAATCCTCAATCTCTTGAATATCATCTTCATCAAATTCTTCATCAATAAAATAATCAAAACTGTTCACGAAAGTATTTAGAGGCTCTATTCTCATTTCAAACCAAATCTCATTCTCGTTAAAGCGACTTGCCTTTCTTTTATAGTTTGTCGCTAGATTTAACCGATATATAGTAAAATCTCTCCTTTTCATTTGGGCCTGCCAAAACTCTTTGGATCCGGGGCTGGAATGCCTGCTATCCGACAAAACTTTATATCCGAGTTCATACACGAGCACTTTAAACAAATAAGATAAAAATCCACTTTTTTTCAACTTTGAATAAGCGCTGGTAATCTCAAAATATTCCACATTGTGATAGGTGGTAATATTGCCATGAACAAATGACAACAAATCTTTCTGATATTTATCAATTAGTTTCAAACTTGACCTGTCGGATGAAATCTTAACCACTTCATGCATCCTTGAAGCAACTTTAGTAGGAATAAAGTCATCGAAAAATCCTTTCGACGAGTTTTGCAATAAAAAATCCAAATTCAGATCCTCTCCTTTGATAATAATTGGCATTTAGTAAAATCTGCTTTAATATTTTTAATAACAGTAGATCCGGAGAACTACGATTGGAATGCATACAATGGAGCTCCGTGGCTTCAACTTGTAACTAAATCTCAAAATCAGATTCTATACTCCAGCTTTAATCGTCATCCTCATCAAATATCCTAGTCTTACTATTATCGATTGCATACATAACTGAGTGTCCCATTTTTATCGCACTTTCAATAAATGCAGCCATCTTTTTACTACCCATTGCTTGCGTACCTAACATTCCTCTCTGAACTAATTCAATAAAGGTTTGCTTTGTGAGATACCGCTGACCTAATGTATGATAACCAAGTTGTGTACCTCCATTTTTACCCTTAGTAGAATCGTCATTTATCAGGAATAACCATTGATCTAAGGGAATGTAAGCTCCTGTTACAATTGCGCCATCATCTTCCTTTATTGACATTTTCTTACAGAGCTTAAAAAAAAATGGACAGCTACTAACCCGAAAATCAATAAGACAACTTCCTTTTTGCTCTTTATTTAACAACGCAAGTAGATCTGTCATTCGAGCCAGTTCTCTGTCGTGAGATGTATTCTTTGGATTGTAATAGTAATTTCTATCAGTATCCGATCTATCCATCATTTTATACTGTACGCAAGTAAAAGCATCATATTTCCTGTGAAAATATATCAAATCGACACCAGTTGCCTTCTCAATTGGTTTTCTATTGGCATTGATTACGCATAGCTTGTCTCCGTGTTTATTTTCAAATTCTACAACACCAGTTACAAACTCACTAACAACCTCATAACCAGGAATATTGCGAAGATCTTTGTTTAAAATATCATCTTCATAGCATATATAATCATTTAGCCCACTTAAAAATGAATGTCCGAGTCTCCCCTCTTTAGCATCCCACGACCTTAAAATAGGTGATCTGTCAATCCCAAATATATCTATACAGATTGATAAAGCATCCTTTTCCGCGGCTGCATCTTCATCCCGAAACTTGTGTTCCTTAGGTAGGAAACCCTTACTCTTATCAAATAATCGATGAAATTCCTCAATATGATCCGGAAATTCAAGGCATAAATTATCGAAAAGTAAATAACTTAGTTTATCTGACACCTTTGTGTAGTTATTTTGGAATGCCTGATTTAAAGAATTTCCATACCTTATGGAGAATCTATCTATAAATGTTTCTAAATCCAAACCGTCAAGTGCAATTGCATCAGTACATTTTATTCTAACTTTGCCGGTAGCAACTCTACTTTGCTTTTTTAAAATGCAAATGTAAAAGCCCGATCCCTCGGGGCTGATATCGGACGATAAACATAATAATACCAACCCTCTTGAAACAACTTTCTCTGGTCTAATCATGGGTACTTCAGTAAACGGACGATTTTCCATTATAGCCTGCCCGATCAGTTCACTCTGATTTATTTCGTCAATAACAAGGATGGAATTAATTGAAGGCTTTTTATTTAACATAGTATGTTAATGCAACTGATTGTATTTGATAGCAAATCATAAATATATTGTCAATATTCATAAATTCAAACTTTTTTTATTGCATTAAGACATAAAAGAAATTCATTTTTAAATTCACAACCGACGTACCCTAGAACTTTTTTTATTACTTTTCTTTTGAATTATCTGCGGTTTACCACTTAAATACTTCTGAACATTCGTTGATAGAAGTATATTACGTTCTATTACCTGGGATAGAAATGTTTCCTTCCAAGGTATAACTTTCGCAGTAAATTGCAAAACGAGATCACCAATAAGCTCTTCACGTCCTAAAATTTTACCTTCTTTATCATGCCAGGCCAGTACATCAAGGTCTTTCTGTGACGGGATCTCAACAGCAATCAAATCCTTTGGAGTCTCCGTAATATTTATGTAATCAGATTCCTGAAATTCGTGTGTCGTAGGATTATAAGGAATGATGTATACGCCTTTGTCCTCATCAAAGTACTTCGCTATATCGTTGAACGCTATCCTTCCAGATTCGCTGTCCCGACTGCGCATAATTCCCTTCTGAACGTCTACAATGAAAATATCACCAGCGATATCCAACACCGGTAACATACCCCTATTCACCCGAAGATCATAAGGGTCTGACACTACAGGAAATCTTCCATCGGCGTCTGGGATTAATATATTTATATCATCCCGGATGCTATGTCCTGTTTCTAATGCAGTAAGCTGTTTGGCCACGTAGTTAAGCTTCAATTCGTCTTCATACATGAGCCAGCTCTGCGGTATGTATCCATTGGCTATATTACTTCCGACCGGATCTAAATGCCACAAAGCGGGTACCTCAACAACAACCTGATTGTCGGCGCCCCGATATTTTTCGCTGCCCATCACATCAACAGCAGTTCTCTCATCCAGGTTATAGAAAAGATGATAAACCTCTTTCTCATCGTCGTAATAGTATTCATCGAAATGGCTTAAGTCGATATCGCTACAGCTGCCATCTACAGGGACTAATCGGTTGCTACTGCAGTCTATTTCATATGTTTCATCGCACAACTCTATTGTCACAGGTTGCCCATTGATTCTTCTATTATATACATCCTGATTGACCATAATCTCAAAATCAGTTTTCTCCGCCAGGTCAGTCAGTGAACAGCCATACTTTTGGCACATACCTTCAGGATCGATACTTGCAATACGTGGTATCTTAACGCGAGTCGGCGGATCCGGATGCTTCGGTTTAGTCTGATAGAACCATCTGTTCTTGTTCAATCGGCTGTAATCAAATTCATAATGGGTACCCCTATCCGACATGTGCCCAAAATAAATTACATTGCGTTGGTTTTCCTTTTCAACGAGGGCAATATTGTTTAAATCAAACAAAAATACAGTACCTTCGATGTCTACTTCCTTTAACTTCTTATCCATAATTTAATTCTATTTTGACAACAGCGGATGAACGCCCGTTGCTCGGTTATTTAAGGCTTCATATAGTAATTATATCAGTTTCCCCATTTCTATTTCAATAATCTCCTGTACTTCTTCCCGAATAGCATTATAGTTTTTCATTACGATTGTATTGTTGATCTCCCTAATAACCGGTATAGGTTTATAGCTTTCTTCCTCCCGTTTGAGCGCATCGTGATTGTTCTGTATTTCGCAATGAAATGCTTTCAGGTTGATCTTCTCTTCCGGATTATCAGCGACCATGCCCACAAATTCGCCACTACTCAGGGCAGAAATTTTCGATGCTGGTACTGCAGCTTCTAACTGTTTTGATCTACTGATCGAAGTGTCAGTACGGTTGATGGAAAGGCTCTGCCTATCCTGCATAATGCGGCCAATCCGGTCCGACAAGAGCTTGGCTGTATCTCCGGTTACCTGACCAGAAACGATGTTACCTACAATACCCATAATAACATCGGCCTGCTCCTTACCATAGTCCTTACGCAGCTGCGAAAGATCCTGTATACCCAGACATGTGGCTACCTTGTTGCTCCTGGCTGTTGCGATCAAACTGTCAATACCACTTAGATAGATGGTTGGAAACTCATCAAACACCAAGGAGGATTTGAGTTTTCCCTTCTGATTGACCACTTTCACGAGCCGGTTTACGTAAAGGGAAAGGACTGCTCCATAGGTCTGAATCTTCATCGGGTTGTTGCCCATGCAGACCAGCTTCGGCTCTTCGGGATTATTTATATCCAGCTTAAAGTCATTCCCGGAAAGCACATAATAAAGCTGTGGAGAGGACAACCTAGCTAAAGATATCTTTGCGGAACCTATCTGCCCTTCCAGCTGCTCTACCGCGCCATTTTTATAAGCGTTTATAAAAGGATTGATCAGTACCTCAATCTCTGGCTCCGCATTCAGTACATTGAAAAGCTTATCATAATCGATCTGCATCAGCTCCAGCACGTGGGGCAATGTGCAGAACTCACCACCCTGATATTTCCGAAGAAACCAGATCAGTGCGGTCAGGAAATTTATTTGTGATTCAATAAAGAAATCCCCCTGCTTCTTTATCATCTCACGATTTAGACCCAGTAAAATAGTCCTCGCCGACTCCGCAGCATCTGTTATGTCCACCATGCCGGCAGGATCCAATGGATTACAGCGATGTGTCCTTGACAGGTCGTCAAAGTTGACAAAGTAGCAAGCTGACTTGCCATTGTACTTTTCCTTATTTCGGAGCCAATGGTTATATACAATAACAGATAGATCAGGAAATTTGAAGTCATAGACGAACATGCAAAATCCCTTAGCTATGTGCTGAGTTATCACGTGTCTGATGACAAAATAGCTCTTACCGGCACCTGGTGTTCCAAGCACAAGCAATGAGCGAAACGGGTTAACTATGTTGATCCAGCTCTTGCGTTTCTTGCTTTTAAGTTGGTATACTGCCGGTAGGTTTACGCTGAATTCATTACTTAGAAATCGTTCCTCCTGCGGAAAAGTTTCATTGGCTTCATTGAATATATCATCAGCCAAAGCGTCTTTGATAATACGACTAAGGAGGGTGCCCCCCGTAAGTACGAGGATAAATCCTATGGAAGTGATACCGATATATATAATTGATACGAGCAAAGGATTGCTCCGAACCAATAACAGCAACCAGGTTACAAAATAGAAAAGAGTACCAGTCAGCAGATAAACCAAAGCCTTTCTGTAGCTCATTGTCTCGCTCTTCTTACCCTTCGCTCCTAACAGCGACAAAACCAAAAAACCTAGTGCTATTAACTTCGAGCGATGGAATGTGGTATAAAGTCCGGTCCTTTCAATATTACCCAAAATCTGATCTGTAAACGGCCAGGTCAGTCCGAAATTTCGGAACAGGTAATAACAGTAATAATAAAAATGAAGTACAAGAATAAAGATGGCTATCCACCTCGTCATGTCTATAATCTTCCTCAACGCTTGTTCATTCTCTCCTGACATGATTTCAACCTTTAATGTTTACACGCTATCTCCTTTTTCTCTTCTTTTTCTTCTTGCGCCAATCGTAAGGAACACCTGAAGCCACATACTCATACCGGGTCAACAGTTCCATTAGTGACCTTTCATCAGGCGTAAAATGGCTACGATCGCCTGCTACATTATCTTGCATATCGGCTATTGTTGAAATACCGGATGAAACAGACAATGAACTGTGCTCATTGCTTTCATTGACAAAATCCGGCTTCAGATGAATGGCAGAAAGTATCGCCTTGGCACTGTATTGCTTGCCCAATGCGCTCCCGTTAAAAACACATTTCGTTTTCAGATCAACGTAGGTCAAGCCATATATTAACCCGTCCTTATTCTGCCGGGGAATAGGCCTGATGTCCTCTCTGTGAAGTAGTTTTATTAACTCCTCAAGGCTCTTGGGCTGCTTTGTCTTCAATAGAAAATTGACAGAATTTTGAATCCGATTTTTATATTTCTGACGGATTACATCGTTCTTTACGAACAGAGTTTCCAGTGTTCTGCGTGTTGGTTTTTTATGGAACAGACTGGCCTTAAGCGGCACGCCTATAGGATTACCATCCTTATCCACTACTGTATATTTTATGCCATTAAATCGGCTAAGCCGGCTCCCCTGCTCTCCTGTCTCTGCATGAACGTTGTATAAATTCAATACCGCATTCAGCTCGGCAATGCTTGTGAAACGGTACTGGTCAATGATCTGCACCAGTACGTTTGCAATAGCACGTTTTGTTTCCGTCTTCCCATAGACTACCTTAGATGCAACTACGGGTTTGAAGTCCAGAAGCGTTTGCTTGTAATCATCAGCTTTTATCAAACCGTATTGCTGTTCGATAGCAATCCGTGCCGGTTCGGACTTCAATCGCCCCAGGTGATGCAGGGAAATACGGCTACCATCTAAAGTAATATTGGTGGTCACAATGTGGCAATGATCATGGCCAGCATCCTGGTGCCGGTAAACAAAATAGGGCTGGTTACCAAAGCCTATTCTATCCATATAATCCTTGGCGATGGACTCCATTTTTTCGTTGGAAAGAAACTCTTTAGGAGAAAAATTCAATGAAATATGCACGGCATTTACTGCAACATCGCTCCTTAACGCAACAGTCGCCTCAAGCATTTTTAACCGCAGACGCTCGGTTGAGAGCTCCTTATTGAACGGACAATTCTGTATAGTAAGGAGTATCGCAGCACCATCACGAAGCTTGTTCTCATTATACTGGAATGCTCTCCGAATGGACTTTCCGGTGTTGATTATCGCAACCATAAGTCTGCTGTTTTCCTGATGTAGGCTTCAATGGTTTCGACCTGAAAGAATAGTCGCTCCCTCTCGGTTTCATAACTCTTTATCCAGGCTAATAACTCAGATCTCGTATCGGATATGTGTAGTTTCCGTACCATTTGGTTATAATTATTGGTCAGCCCATTTAGGTCCTTCTGCATCCGTATCAACACCGTAATAACCTCGTGCAAGGAGGCATTACGAACCTCCTTTATGAGCGGTTGCTTCAACAGTACTTTGCGCAGGTAAGTACTAAACTTGCGCTCGGTTGTTCCTTCAAATAGCTTCTGGACGGCTGTATACTCCTTTTCCGAAACACGCACGGTGATCCATTTCGTCCTGTTGGTCTGTTCTTCTTTCATCTCCTATCGTTTACACTATAAATCATCAAATTGCCGAAAGGCATCTGCCCACGAGTTCCGAGTCAGGGGCAGCATTATTTTTCCGGTTGTGCAACACCGGTTCATCTTGCCGTTTTCGGACGGAGCAGGAAAACCTAAGCTATTTAAAACCACTTCATCATACATCGCCAGTAACCGACGGAATACGTGCTATAGACCTAATTTTCTATTTTGTCGAGGGCGAATGCTGCACAGGTAATCATTCCAATCTTTGCGAGCGATATATTGCTTTCTCCCATCCACCGCATGAGGCACCTGTTTTAGCATCAATGCAGTCATCTTATCTCCTTGGGCATCGTTGTCCAGAAAGAGTGATACTTCTTTATATGCTTTTGCCATTTGTATTGCTGGTTGTATAAAGGAAAGACTGTTCAGTATGAGATAATCCGTCTTTGGATTTTTGGTCGTCTCCCGATCAAGAACCAGAAAAGAAAGGAAATCCATAAAGCCTTCGAAGATGGATACAGTCTGCAATCCTGTGCTATGAAAAGAAAAATATTTAGGTGCGCTGCTGCCTTTGAAAAATGGGGATCTCAACTCATAGCCGCCCTTGCTATTTTGGAACCCCAAGGCGTAGAAATGTTTACCCGCGTTTGTATAAGAAACCTCATTGAGGTACTGAGCCGCAATTTCTAAGTTAATGCCACGGGATGCCAGATAATGCACCAATATCTTGGAAGAGATTGGATTCACATGCGTGATCTCTACTTTGCTATGCCGAACATTATGCAAGGAAGTGCTAGGCTGGTAAGGTTCAAATTTTATACTACTTTCGGAAATAAGCTCAATGAACTCTGTTATAGGACAGGCATGGTAACGTATACCAAAGTCAATAATGCTTCCTCCTACCCCTTCACCAAAGTCGTACCAGCGATTCAGCTGCCTATTGATCTTGAACGAGGCCGTTCTTTCATCTCTCCATGGCGAGAGATACCAATAATCCTGTCGGCTTATCTTCGCCGGTTCGAATCCTAGCGAAGCCAAATAAGCCACCATATCCATTGCCTTAATCCGATCAAGGTCTTCTCTACTTCTCCTATTCCATCCGCACATAACCTCAGTCGCACATTTTGTACAACAAAGTTAAGTTCCGATATATGCAAGGAACAAGCTTACCCAGATTCTAACTAAGCCAAATAGAATAACTATAAGGATGGCTATCTCTTTCTGCGAAGTGAAACGGAGTGGAATGTGATAGCACCATGAACAAGCCAGTTATCTCATTCCAAAGCATGAAGGAATGTGATGCGGGATTGTGTACGTAAGAACAATTGTAACGGCTGTTTTTAAGAAAGTGAACTGACATGTTCCAATGCTTCATATATTAGCAAAAAAAAGACCGCAATATGATTACCGAAGAATTCAGCTGGGGAGATTACGAAAAGAAAGTTTATAAAGCAATCTGTGATGCATTTCCTGAAAGTGACATAAGTTTTGACGATTCTATTCTTGGCATTTACAGCAAAGCCGAGCGGCAAGTTGATTTTGCGATAAGGCATAATGTGGCAGGGAAAAGAATTCTGGGGATAGTAGATTGTAAATATTACAACAAAAATATTGATGTAAAAATGGTAGAGAGCTTTATCGGAATGATGCAGGATGTCAATGCGAACTTTGGGTTTCTAGTTACAAATAATGGCTACTCGCAGGCTGCAAAAAATCGTGTAAAATTTTCTAACCTGAAACTGGACGTATTGGAAGTAAATGAGCTGAAAGAAATAGAAATTACTGCGGACTACTTTTTGAATCAGAATATAAAAGGCTTACAGCTTTCTAAGGCTGAATTTTTGCGAAGAGGCAAGCAGAATACCAATTTCTTTGATGAAGAAAAATCAGATTACAAAAAGCGGAGAATAGTATTTAAAGAAGGTTATGCTAACTACGAATTCTATGCATTTAAAAAGCTGTTCGAATCAATCGCAAGGGCATTCCGAGATTTTGAACAGCTAGAGCATGTAGAAGTCTTTATCCCAGCAAAAAAGAATGATGCTTCTACGAGCCACCAGGATATAAAGTACTTATACTCCGTAAACACCTCTAAACACAAATTCGTAGAATTCATGAACCTAAATTTTGATCATTTAAGGGAGGATATCAAAAACTGGCGAAGTGATTTTATCAATACAACAAGTTCATCTAAAACTAACATAGGAAAATTTGCGTCGCAATTTGTTACCAGCAAAAAGTATACGGACTACGAGTCGATTGTTTTTAATAAATAGGATACATTACGAAACGAACTACAACGCCAGAACGGGACTTTCGAAACTACCGTAAAATTTGATTGATAGAAGCTAACCATTTGGAATAGGCATCGGCAGAAGAGCTTTCCTGGAGTCTGTGACGAATTGCATTGAAAGAAAATTTCCGATTTGATTGAAAGTCCTTATATGCTCTCTTATACGCTTCCCGACCAATCGCAATAATCTCACCAATCTCCGTACTCACTTTCTCCCACTGCATCTCGACAGTGTCTTCTTCGGCCCTTGCCATAGTCCAGATATAAGTTGCATGGGATTCCAGCAGTTCCCATACAAAATGGTTCGCCATATTACCTTCTACAGTAAACAAAAAACCAAAGTGTGGCTGTGTTGTAAATCTAATCCGGTGATTGAGAGATTGCCTACTGTCTGCTAGATATTTCAGTTCAGCCTGGTTTCGGACACCATCTATCTTCATCAATACATCAATGATTTCTTTCTCCGTGTGTTGAAACTCGCTTCCTTCGGTCTCACCGATTGAATCATATAGATTTTGTGATGTGAAAAGTACTTTATTATCGGTTTCATCTCTGACGGCTTTCACCAAGGACTGTGTTCTAAAAATCTTTACCCCGTCAATAAACTCTGAATCAATTTTTTCAAAGTCTTCACATGTTGCTTCATATTCTATACCGCCAGAATCATTGGAAGTAAATTTAGCAACAACCCGAAATGTACTCTTCCCCAGCTTCCTTGCGAACCAACTCTTGACGCTTTCGAACTCCTCTAAAATACTTTCATTGTAGACGTTCAATCCAAAAGTTCCAGAGAGCCTCCGGATGTATACTACGCATTCGACATATCCCGAGCTAAAAATGCAATTTTCCAGTTCAACATCGAATTCTTCAGAAAACTCTATATTCTGAGGAACACTATAGTTATCACTTTGAACAGCTTGTTCGGAAGGCACAAAATCCTCGTATGGCATTTGCTTAGATTGCTGGACGTCCTTTATCGCCTGTTCTCTCATTCTTGCATAAGGATTTTCATCGGCATTTAGCAACCGATCCTTAAACATAATTTTGTGGTGGTAATAAACTAAAGGTTCCAGTCTGTTCCAGTCGAATCTGCCGAACAGAAGAAATTTCACCTCACTGTTCGGCCTCCTGTTCTTAAACTCAGTTCTTTGTCCATAATCATAGTCCAGAACGACTAAACTCAATCTTCCATATTCTTTATTAAACCCCGTCATCTCAGTCAGCCAAAAAATATCCCTGTTGGTTTTAAACTTCAAATGTAGATAAGGAATATCAGTGTGTTCGATTGGAATAAATTCGTGCTCGTTATACCACACCTGGGTCTGTGTAATTTTAAGGATTAAGTTGTTAGTATTCATTCAAAGAGATTGGTTTAAAACTTCCTATTTAAGTCAGTGTGTCGTTGTAAATGCTATTACTCAAATATCTCGAAATAAATTGAATTTCAGTCAACTAAGATGCTAAAAATCAACCATAAATACGACGAAAATTATCTTAATTAAATTCTGACTAAGATAAAGCCTACGTGATTCATGAACTTTGTAGAAACAGAAATTCAATATGGAAGGGAAAGATTTGAAGTGGATCTACCAGACGGTTCTGGTAGGTCCTGGGATGGATGAGAATGTGAAGCTCAGTTTTGGTGCAAGTCGAAGACTTATTCTGCTGCTGGCAGAAGTCATAAAGGAAGGTTCTAAAATCAAGGGTAATGGCTTTTTAGAAAGTGTCGATGGCAAACTAATTCAAGAACTTGATGCGTTAAGAAGCGAATTTCTTGAAAAGGCTAAACTCAGCCAGCTGAGTGAACAGCTAAAATCTCTACATTAATTTAAAAGGAGGCTGCGGCTTCCTTTTATTGTTTTGCAACCAAAAATTCCAGTTCGCTGAGCTGTAACGTACAGTCCCCATACGGGACAATTCAGTTTGAATTGCCCGTAAAACATCAAAAAACGGCATTCTGCTCGCTAAATTTGACCTAATCAATTACCGGTAAAGTATTCCGTTGAGTCATTTTATTTGCTACGACTGTACTGACATTATAAACTAAACACACGCTGAAAATGAAAGTTCACTTACTCTCCTTTAGGCTATTTCCTCCTTGATGAAATTATCAGGGACAGCAGTCCAATAACTAACATACATTATAAATCTTTAAATTTTCTCCTATGAAAAGAAACATTTTATTGTTCGCCATTGCAGTGTCTTTGGCGGCAATGGGTTGTCAGAAAAACTTACAGGACAACCAATCCATTCATGACCAACTCTCCAATGATATGGGAGCGCAGAACATTACTGTCGACTGTACACCGATCGTATTATCGGGAAGTATAACAACAAACACGACCCTACTGACAGGTAAGACCTACCTTCTGGACGGCATCGTTGATGTTAAGAGTGCAACACTGACCATCCAGCCAGGAACGTTGATCCTTGGGAAGTCGTCTGTAGCTTCTGCGCTGGTGATTGACCGAACGGCACAGATCAATGCCGTAGGTACAGCGACCAGCCCGATTGTATTCACCTCAGACAAAACTGCAGGAACAAGAGCAGCCGGAGATTGGCTTGGGCTATTTATATTCGGTAATGCACCAAACAACCAGTCGAACGCACTCGGCTTCAGTATAGAAGGCAATTCATATACTGCAGGCGGAACACTGGCGACGAGCTCTGCTGGCAGTCTACAGTATGTACAGGTGCACTATGCCGGTAAAGGTTCGTCAACCGGTGACCGGCTTACGGAAAGTGCACTTGTTCTTGGCTCTATCGGCAGTGGTATGACCATCCGGAATATTCAGATCAGCCATTCGCAGAAAGATGGGCTGGGTATGTATGGAGGTACTGTAGGTGTCAAGGAAGTATTCAGCTACAAATCAGAGCGGATAGAGTTCCCAATCAGCCAGGGTTACCGCGGAAACATCCAGAGCATTTTAGGATTCAAAGATAATGTAACCACGGCAGCGACGAATGTAGCCATGGTGGATATCAGCAACAACCTTATCGGCACGAACAACTCTCCGTTCACCTACCCAACGATCTCCAATGCCAGTCTGTTAGGTGGTAGCTATTGCACTGGTGATGGAGATTACAACCGAGGAATCGTTATCCGTGAAAACGGAAGCGCGCAGATCTATAATTCTGTAATCGAAGGTTTCAGTCAATATGGGCTGTATCTTGATGGCGCTGCGATTGTTGCCAAAACACAGGCAGTTACCGATCAGCTTATATTTTCCTACAACTCCTTACACGACCTAGGTAGCCCACAATACGCGGCAAACTTCGCTCCAGCTTCGGACTGGGTAACGGGCAATGGATGTCGTTTGATTCCGACCGCTGGAACCATGCAAAACTGGATTGATGGCACGGCTCATGTGAATTGTACGCAGGCAGGCAATCAGTTTTTATTTAACGCAACGGGGTATTACAAAAACAGTCTGTGCGGTGATAAGTGCAGCACTTTCCCGAACCTATATGTTGATGAAGTAAACACGGAACTGGACGCACCAAACTATACGATGCTAAGCGGCTTTTTCGATCAGCCGGATTATCGTGGATCATTGCAGTCCTCTTCCGATACTTGGCTGCAAAATACATGGGTAGATTTCTGTATGCTTAGCCGAAATTATTGCCAATAAGGCGGTTAGTTTAATTTGTGATAGTAGGGTTAAATAGTGGAGGCAGTATCCTAGAAAGGATGCTGCCTTTTTCTCACCTCTAATTGCTAACCATGAAAAAACTATCGGAGTAGTGTGACGTCGCCTTTAAGTAGCTCGTTGGTCTGATCTGGAAAATCAATGATCAGGTTATAGTAATATACGTCAGCTGGGCAATCAGCACCTTTGAATCTTCCATCCCATCTATGTTCATTTTCCTTTGCATAGAACACCAATTGTCCGTAGCGGTTGTAGATTTCGAATCTGCGGATGGTAAATGCTCCGGCAGGAACTTCAAAGAAATCGTTCAATCCATCACCGTTAGGAGTAAAAGCATTCGGCAATCTTATAGTCTTGTCATATACGACATCTACTAGCACAACCGCCGAGTCTCTACAGCCGTAGGGATTTACTCCGACGACCTCATACCTCATGGATTCGGTTGGCTTTGCCACTACAATCTGCTCGATCCTTGAAGACAAACCTGTCGCCGGTGTCCATATGTAGCTATCACCACCATCAGCCTGCAGAATGACCTCTTCTCCAAACCTAATTTCTGCAGAGGCTGGAGTTACTATAATTGTCGCTGCTGGGTAGGCCTTCAATTCTACCAAGATTGTAGAATCGCATCCAACTCCAGACGTCAGTTTGACGTTATAGAAGCCTTCAGTAAGATTATAAACGCTGTGCAGACTCTGGGAAGCACTTTCGTATATCTTACCACCCAAGCTGTTGTGAAGACTTAATCCAAACGGTTCGGCTCCGATCTCCCCAGCCGAAAATTGGATATAGCCGTTGCAGCCATATTGGACAAGTTCAACTTTGGGCAGCTCCGTAAAATTGACGTCGAAAGAATCTACTATCACATCACATCCGATGACATACCTCAGCCAATAGCGCCCTGATGCGTTGACTACAATCTGTGTATCTGTAGAACCCGTACTCCATAAAAGACAGCTGGTATTTTGAGGGGCCTTAAGAATGGTATCATTCTTAAAACAAACCGCCAGACTAACCGATTGGTTAAACTGCGTATCCGGTCCTGTGGTAGGCGCTGAGACTAATGGGTAAGGCAAGTTCGTTCTGGAGCTTGAACGATTACCCGTGGACATACCGTTCACCGAATTAAATATGGCATTTATACTCGGATTACAGGCCAGACCAGGCAGATTCGGACTATTGATTACATGCAGGGCCATGCCTACACCACCGGTTCCGGAGCATACCCGCGGGGCACCGTTGGTAAAATACAGCTTTCCATCCTTACCCGATCTTATAGAGCCCAAGTATGGCGCGGTCAATGGACAGAACGGCAGATCCTGCTGCACGTAGGGATTTGTAAATATCAATGTCTTGCTGTTGACAATAGCTGTTAGATCATTTACAGATAAATGAAACTGATACAAATTATGATCACGCCACCAAAAGGCCATTGGCGTCAGTACCGGATTAGAGTCCGAATAGGCTACATAAATTTTGCTTCCATCTGGTGAGAACCCGACACCATATGTTAGCTGCCCCGTTTCGAACAAGCGGGAGTTTTTGAGCTTCCCGTTACAGCGCTCGAAGTCAAACAGTTCAACTCCCCCAGCCTGATTTAAATGATCCACCTTAACTTTAACCAACGCAATCTGCTTTCCATCGGGAGAAGCAACAAACTCATTTAAGTACGCATACTCGCCATTGGCCATAGAGCCGATTTCAGAAATCACCGGTACGGAAGCGAGACCGTTGGCATCAACTTTAAAGCTCAGAAATTGATTTGCGACTTTATGCCGTAAGATTAACCATACACCGTCGCAACCCTGTACAGTCACCATAGATCTGCCAACAAGTGTGTTGTATCCATAATGTAGAACGTTCTTCTGACCTGGCACTATATCTCCCCTTCCATTATTCAACGAGATATCAAACAAGCAATAGAGCAGCCCTCCATTTCTTACATGGAAAATATAGTATCTGTTTGGATCGTTCGGATCCGGAACAATGATTGGTCTGTCCTCTTCCATATCGGACGGGGAAAGAAATTCTGTTCCTGCAATCGGCTCTTCGTTCCGATCAAATATGTTCGGCGCCGGAACAGTATAGCCTAGTCCCGTATTGCGGTAGACATGCTTCTTTACAATAAATAGCAATTGTCCATTCTCGTCCGCGACAGCCTGTGCGAAATCATAGAAATGCTCGTTGTTCGGCATCAGGGTGGACGAGGTGTTTGCGATCAGCGTGTTGTTGATATACCTATCGTCTCGTAAAAGCGGAGGATTCTGGCTAAAATCCAACGAATAGTTTTTGCCGAATAGCCAGATATTGTCCTCCCCTTGTGCAAACGATTCAAATAGTAAAGCAATAATGCAGCCTGTAAATAATAAAATATACTTCATAACAAAAGGATTTAGCAGTTACAGAGCCGGCTTAACCAATGTCGTTGCGCCAAGTAATTCCAGTGTCTGGGGATGAAAAAAGTTAAGTACATAGTTTCCAGCCGGCAGTATAGATACGTCCAATGCGTTGATTCCTTTAGCTATATTGTGCCGTGCTACAACCCTACCGGAGATATCAAACATGACGATGTTCATTGGCTGAACGGATTCCATAAAGATCCGGTCACTGAAAGGATTTGGATATACATGCAAGCCGAGCTTGCTCAGGGTTTCTATAGATGTAAAGTTGTCAACGGCAATCGTATTCGAGCTGCCAGTACAGCCATTTGCTCCAACCACCTCTATAGCATAGTTACCATTGGACGTAACAATGAGTGTAGGATCAGTGGCTCCAGCAATTGGATTTCCGTTCAACAACCATTGATAGGATGGGTAGGTTTGTGTTACGCTAAGGATATTTCCACTTCTGTTCACTACGGGTGTGGGAGCAGGAATTACGCTAACGTTCAACGAAAATGTGTCGCTTAGTCCACAATTGTTCACCGCAACAACCTTTATCTCTCCAGCATTTGTTCCGACTGTCGTCATTAAGGTATCCGTGGCGCTGAAGCCTGTCCATCCGGTTGGTAAAAGCCAAATAAAAGAATCGGCATGTAGCGATCCGTCTACAATATACTCCTGTACAGTATTCTCGCAAGCAGTAATCTCACCCGATATTGATAATGGCGTAGTAGGCAGTTGGCACATCCTGATCCGCATCAGCAGCCCGTCCTGAACACCCTGAAAAGAAGTCTGGTGCGCACTTTGTGTCGACAATCCAGCAACGCTGTTGGTCTTGCCTGCGATGAACACATCCTGTGTATCCCGAACAGCCATTGCCCTGAATTCATCAGCAGCATCACCACCAAGGTAAGTCGCCCATAGCCTTTGCCCTGAAGAACTGAACATAGCCAATACGCCCTCAGACGGCGAAGTGTTGTACAGCGCTGTAATAGCATCAGGCGTTGAAATCCCACTTGCACTGGTTGTCAAACCCGCCGCATATAGCTTCGAACTGGTTGCATGAAGCGCATATATGTAATCCGCACCGTCACCACCATAATAGGTTGCCCAATCCAGCGTACCATTCGTATTCAGCTTTGCAATAAAGGCATCGTCCCAGCTCGTTCCACCGATGGTATTCTGGTGCGCTGTAGCCGTAGCTATGCCCGTGATACTGTTGGTAGCGCCTGCCAGATAAATGGCATTACTGGAACTATCTATGGTTAAAGCATTGACTACATCTACCCCAGCTCCACCGTAATACGTCCCCCATATCCGTTGGCCCGCTGTATCGAACTTTGCTACAAAACCATCAGTTCCACCGTTACCTGTCTGCAGATGAGTACCGGCCGTTGCTAAGCCAGTCGTACCTGCGGTATGACCAGCTATAATGATCTCGCCCGCTGTATCTGTAGTAATGGCATTGACGAAGTCGTTCATACTCGAACCAAAGTAGGTCGCCCACCTCAGATTTCCTGCTGTGCTGAACTTTGCTATAAATCCTTCTTCACCACCAGGCCTCGTCTGCTGGAAAGCGCCTAGCGTAGACAAACCGCTGGAGCTATTTGTATTGCCTGCCAGATAGATATTATTGTACTTATCCGCACTAATCGCTAACCCCGTCGTACCTTCATTGAAATTTCCACCAAAGTACGTTCCCCAAAGCGGTAAACCGGCTGTATCAAACTTTACAACAAAAGCATCGTATCCAGACGCATTACCAGCTTTAAAGGATTGATGGCTTCCAGTCGTTGCGATACCCGATTGACTATTGGTACGTCCTGCTATATACAGGTAGCCCGCTGTATCAACAGCCAGCGAAAAGCCGAGGTCGATGTTGCTCCCACCATAATACGTTGACCAGAGGCAGTTGCCATCTGCATCAAACTTGGCAATAAAGGCATCGGAGCCGCTGGCGTTACTGCCACCCTGAAAGGAGGTCAGGTGTGCACCAACAGTGGCAATGTTGGTGGTACTATTGGTAGAACCTACGGCATAGACCTGACCATCCTTGCCAACTTTGACCGCTCTAATTTCATCATACTCGGAACCACCAAAATAGCTTGACCAATCAATTACCGGATCAATAACCAATTTACCTTGGTAAGGATCAACAAAGAATGTGACTACATCTTTGTTGACGCTATATGAAGAGCGAATCTTCTTTCCGGTGTATGCCTCATAACTGAAAGGAGCAGGCTCTTTAATGCTTCCGAACTTAGTGGTTGCTATCAGGGAACCGGCCTTATCGACAGTTAGGTTTTCCGCCCCTAAATAGTTTAGCTGTATATCGGACGGGTCAGCACCTTCCCTGACAATAAAGTCATGCTCAAGCTCTCCATCCGCATTGAAATAGAATACCCAGTCAATAGCAGGGTAAATATCATGGTAGGTAACTTTTCGGAATGATCTGGCCTCTCCTCTGACTGATTCTAAATGGTAGCGCTCTTTAAATGCTGTGGGATCCTGAAAAGTAATAACCGGATTTTTTTTGGCGTTAAGCAGATTCACGTCCATACGGTACAGAATGCTGTCAGTTGACCACTGATACACAATCCCAGATTTCGACAGAAAAATGTTCAGTCCATTATTTGGTACATACTTTGCAACGATGTCCGGTCTTTTATTCCGGTACTGGTCTGTAACCTGTCCGATGTTCTCGACGAAAGCTCTTCGGGCCATTGCGGTCGTTCCCATCAGCAGAAAAGTAAATAGCAGGAACGCTGTAAAACGATTGATTGTCATAGTTTAGAAATTTATAAGGTTAGAAAGAAGGTGTAGCTTCCAATCCCTATCAAAATAAATTTCAATGTATGTAACAAAAAATTCGATTTTACAGCCAATCTGAACTATCCAAATTCTATAGAAATGAAGTAAATTGCACTAAATTAGCCGTTTATGTACAAGAAGAAAGATTATGTCGGCGCACTTGTATCATCGCTGAACAAGGAAGAGAAAAGAAGATTTACACTACTTTTCGGCAAAGAAAAAGATAGTAAAGAGCCGCCTCTCTATTACGATTTATACCAAGCTTACGAAAATAAAGAAAGTGAACTATCCAAAATAGAATCAGCGGTTCAGCCGAGCACCATTACTTCGGCAAAACGACGGCTTTACAACAATATTTTGCGCACATTGCGGGATCTAAACGAGGATTCTTCTACCGACACACTGATTCAAAATAAACTTACGAATGTTGAATTGCTCTATCGGCATAGCCTGCCAGAGCAAGGATTACTGGAGCTACATAAGGCATTTAAAGTTGCCCGCAGTTACGAGAAATTTGGGCTTATGCTGCAGCTACTGGATTGGGAGAAAAGATTGAACCTGGTATTGTCCCATCCTTCCCGACCTATCATGGAGATCAAAGCTGAGGAACGGGATATCCTGCAGAAATTTGCACAGCAAATGGATCTGGAAGGTATCTACGCGCACATCGTCTCACTCAAAAGAGAAATGGGCTACGCGAAAGGTAAGAACAGGGAGATACTGGAGCAGGCCACTATTGCCAGTCCATTGATGCCATCAGAAAAGGATTGTCTGAGCAATAACGCGCTGTTCTACCGGCACTATATCTATGCGATCTACTATTGGATGATTTTTGAACACCATCAGGCTTACGCCCACAGTAAGAAGTTAATTGAGTTCAGTAACCACAATATTCAGCCCAACGACTACCTGAGTGGGATATTTCAGCATATCACCTCCAGTGTGTGCCTACGGCTGTTTGATGACACGCTTAATGGGATCGTACTTGCAGAAGCCTTTATGGATGAACACAAGCTGCAGCAGTCGAAGCCGTTTTCCTGTATTATGTTTGCTTACCATGCCAACTATAAGATGATTGTGCTGAACTATATGGGTCGGCGTGAAGAGCTACAGGATTTTATCTCAGTGGTAGAAAGGCGCCTTGTTGCCGAAGGTAACAGTATGCCGTTTGACGCCCGGCAGATAATCCTGGCCAACCTTATGGTATCCTATATGGGCATTGGCCAGCTGGAGCATGCATCCAAAGCCAGGGAACGAATTCTACAGCTAAAGCAGAAGCATAGTATCCGTTTGGATATCCTTACAGATACCTATCTCTTTCAACTGTTTCTCTTACTACAGTCGGGAGACTATGAACTAATCAAACCGGCAGCGCAAGCCGCTGTGCGATTCTTCCGAAAGAATGAGGATTCCCAGAACGTATTCAATGTTGAAATGCCCATTGCCCTTCTCTTGTCGAAAGATCACAACTTTGAAGACAATAAAGTGCGTAAAGCTATCTTATCTAAATGCCGGGAGACCATTAGCACATTTATAAGGAATGTAACCGGAGAACTAAACTTTCAGGAACATTACAGCCGCTATCTGATATGGATTGATGCGATTGAAAACGGAGCTCAATTTTATATCTTGGCGAACGAATGGAATCTAAAAAAATATTGACTCAACTAAAAATCACCAGCGTTTTAAGTATTTGGTCTCATTCAATGTAGCCTAATTTAAAGCTATATTATAGAGAGACCAGTGCCAGAATAGGTTATTGGTAAAAGCCTTAAGAGATATTTGGTATTGAAAATTATTTAATTCGACCCCACCAGCATTCAAATAAATGTTTTTAATTCGGGGATATGGAAATGGGTCATTTATGATAACGTATGGAATGCCTTCTATTAATTTATATCCAATTAAAACAACTACATGTTCTGCTCCATAGTTATATATTCTATGATTTGGGGATAATCCACAAAGTATTGGTCGCTCAGACCGTATATTCGCCTTTATTGTCTCAAAATTTAGTTCTTTCCCTTCATTTGACTCAAATACCTTCTTACCTGCGATCCATGAATAATCCTTAAACATTTTGACGGTCATCGCATTTGACCCAGACCCTCTTACACATTGAAAACAATCATAACTACAATTACTGCCTGGAAAAATAGATCCAATTATTCCACATTGGTAGTTTCCCCTAGGATTGATTGACGGGATATTATAATGTTTTAATATCATTTCACCAGTAGCAAGCCAACACCAAACTTCTGTTTGTTGCATAACTGGCTGAATATTTAATGTCTTGTTTTCGTTACTGGAAGTATTTATAATCTCACGATCGTTTATGGACATTTGATTTCTAGATCGTAGAGTACTAGTTGGTCTTACAAGAGTCGCACCGTAATAATCTATCCCATCTAAATAATATTGGTCTAGGTCAATCGGTATGAATCCTTCATCTGTTTTCTTATCCAAAAAATTTTGAAACTCAACTTCATTATATCCCCTTCTGCTTTCCCAGTCGTCTGTTGATTTAACCCATATAGCATTACACTTCAAAACTCCAAAATCATTAAAGTAATTTACGTCTACAGGATAATAACCTTCTTCTGAAAATTGATTTGATTCACGCTGGTAATCTTGTTCTGGAAGATTATAACTTATTTTTTGAATTCCTTTGGCTTCACCATCAAATAAACAGGCATAAAATATTCCATTGATAGTCGCTATGCCATTAACATCTTTAAGGTAATAACCTTGCCTTGCGTATTCTGTTATCTTATTTGCAAGTAAGCTTGAGGGGATTTCTAACTCTAAAATCCATTTGTAATTCGTCTTCTGCCATATGGCAGCGTACTTTATTGTTCCTGATTCCTTATAAGCCGATATATCAACGGGACACATCCCTACCTCCTTGAATTCGTTTGCTTTTCGAGCAAGGCCGTTTTTATCCATACCATACCAACAAGCCCAGTCATTTATATTCGCCTTTTTCCAAATGCTCGACACTTTAGTTTCGCCTGCAATAGCAATTAAATTAATATTTGTCGGTGCATAACCTCGCGATTTCATATCGTCCAAGTAAGTACTGAATTCTTCTATTGAACTATTACCTCTACAATCCCATTCCAACCATTGAGAGTTTGCAGTTTGTTCACACGCTACAAATAATATGAGTAAAAGAATTTTTAGACACTTGTTAGAATACGGCCTATAAGTCTTCATAAGTAATTGATTTTTAAAAATCTAACTTAATAAATAATTATGTATAACAAAAGAATAATACATGATTTTTATTTTAAGTTCAAAATTTGACTGGCCTTACACTAGTCGAATCTAAATTTACAAACATTCCGCGGCTGTAAGTCATTGCATTCCTAATCAAATTAAACAATAACCCACAACCCATCTGCGCCAGCGTAGAATTTATAAACAAATCCTGTTTGCCGAGTGCTTCGGCTATAGAGCAAGATGGTGTATCGTCTACATCTTCTGATTGGATCAATAGATCTCCAAATTCTTCTACGATTGTTGGTAGGTATGCAACAGGGCGGTACAGTTCGGATGCTGGCTGTTGTATCTCCCCTATTGTAGACAAGATCACCTGACCGGTATCTTTACTGTTTCCAAAGTCCATCCAGTAAAGCGGCCTGTAGGTTTCATCCCTGTAGTTGTAACGGAGCTGCTTCAATAGCTCATCTATCTCCAGACGTGATGCAACATTATCCACGCAGGTGATGTATATATTGGCTTCTTTCCGCTGATCGTGCGTAATAGCTTCTGTTTTCCGGCAGCGTTCGCTGATTGTCTTCCAATCTGTACCGTACTTGCGGTTACAGCGATGGATCAGTACATCAGCTTTATACAGTCCGATTTCTGATTCCGAAAAATCCTGTCTCCCGATATTAAACTCTGTAACCTTGTCATCATCCCAGAGCCTTAGATCAAATCCAGCATGATCCAAGCTCCGTAATACATGATTCATGCGTGCCAGTCCCTGTAATACATGCGATCCAGTACCACCAGCGCCTATCAGGTTTATCGTGATCGGATTAGTCGGATTAAGTAGATATGGATCAGCAAAATGAACCGCCTTTCTGTGACTGTTATTCGTATTCATCCTATAATATTTTTGAGTTGTAGATTCGCCTTATTTAATACATTCATCGGGAATGGCTTGCCGGTCCCGGATAGATCTTTCCAGAGGTTAACAATATTGGTCTTAACCGGAGATGCACCCAGCGCATGGCTGAAATAGCTGTTAAAAAAATACTTCATCCATTTGTGCATAAAGTCTTCCAGTCCTTTATCAGCCTGGCTATTTCGCTTTACCGTACCCATACATACTGAATTGTCGGAATAGATATTGAAGAAAGGCGCTTTGAATAAATTCGTTTCGATGGTCGGCTTATCTGTCCCGCTCCAGGCATATACCCAAAGCTTGTCACGGCTCGCCTTCCAGATCATCGGCGGTATACAGCAGGTGCCTGAGGGAATGCCTAAAGACTCTGTGAAGTGTAAGGTATGCTCCATTTCTTGGGTATACCATACCGCAAATCCGCTTCTTGCCGGATCGAGATATAGCAAATTTTCAGGCATAAGCCCCTGTAGCTTCAGGAAACCATTACTGACACCTTCCACCTGGGAAAGTTGCTCGCCCAGGTCGGCGCATTCTTTTAAGGTTAGCGGCCTACCATTGGTCGGACATCCATGCTCATCTATATCGTAAGTTTCCATGTAGGTGTCGGCCTCTGGATTTCTACTCCGGTAAACCAATAGCGCTGTGAGGGGTACAAAGTACTGTCCTAGTCTTTCTGTTACGTTTTTCATATTGGAATTTTTAAGGATTAAAATTTAAGAGAATGCAGAGCTGTCGTATCAGTTCAATGGTCCTGATCTGATAATCTATAGAGCTGATCTGCACATCGCTATGATCGAATACAGTAAGGGCTTCCGGCTCAGCGATGCAATCGTATTCACTTAACTGGCTGCTTACCGATTCAATGAGCGAATCGCCCGACCAGGTATCCGTATCGTACACGAAAGCAAAATACTCGTCGGGCTGTATACAGCCATCGTAATCGTCGCGATCAAAAGGTGGTCTCATATGTTCAAAAAGACAACTATCAGGATACTGCTTCATCAAGCGTAATGTCATTTCCGCGAGTGAGCGGCATTTCTGCCCGAAGGGATCGTCCGGTATCAGCTTACTAAGTTCTTCTAATCGACTTAACGGATATTTGCTGCATAGCTTTCTGCCCATAATGTCTCCTATGGTATTGGCCGCATTTAGATCATTGAGCTTATAATGTAGGGAATCTTCACCCCAGCTTTCTGGATCATCAGTAAGCCATTCGTATAGCATCTCATACTGATAATAGGCATAGGTACTTCGATCACGGTAATAAGGGATACCGGCATGACGAATAAGATAGCAGGCCACGCCTAAGAGTAGCTCCCCAGATCTTCGATTCGTCCGCAATAGTGTATATAAAGAGAGCACCGGAATATAGAACAATGTTCTTCCTGTGCAATAGTGCTGTCTCCACGCCACACTGTATTGGCCATTATCCTCTACAATCAGCAGTTCATTGTCGGGGTTCAGCATCTTCATTCGCTGTTCCAATTGAGCAAATCGGATGACAATCTCATAATCCGATGTCACATCTACAGTATCAGCAGGAAACTGTATACCGACCACATGGCCAGCAAAAGAAAGAGAGCGGAATAAATCCGCCCTCATCTTGTCACCAAATTGCACCGCCTTTCTCCTTAATGGCAGAAACCGGGAATCTGCAAACCTTAGCCGCCCAAGAGCGCTATCGGTGTTTGCATAACTCTTCGGTCTTTTGCCTCGCCTGCATCTTTTCGCCTTTCCCAGCTTTCGCACAACTCTCCTATTTTCTGATATCTTTTCCATAATTCTGCATTTTTTATAGTCGGCATTACACCTTCTATTGCTTTATTTTTATTGTTCTTCATTTCTATCCTTTAGTTCCCACCACACTTTCAAACCGGTACTGCATTTCGTCATTCTTGATTACCGGCCCTGTTAGCTTGGCCGTAGTTAGTATGTCGTAGGTTGCTGCATAAAAGTCCATCACCGTTTCCGGGCTATAGTTACTGTTTGGATCAGGCAGCCTGACTTCGGTTTCTTTATCCTTGAACAGAAATACTCGCCTTAATTCATTTGCTATTAACATATCTCTTCATTTAAATCGTTTACAATTCAGTTTCATTTGTCTGTTCTTCATCCAGACCATCTGCAGAAGCTGGCATATCTGATTCGGATTCATCAGCGACCTCAGGTCTTTCCTCAACATTCTCGGTGACGGGAGAATCCGCAGTAGTTCCAAAAAGGTCAGGCGCAAAATGTCGCGATAAGGCTTCCCGTCGGCTTCTGAGAAAATCTGTATGCTCCGGATATTGCGATGGTTCAGGAACCTTCATCCATGCTTCCCGATACTTGCCCTGGCTCTCCAACTCGTCGACAAGCTTTATGGCTTCTTCATACTTGCTGAGTTTCGGTACCGTAGATGTACCTGCTGCAGGCTTCTTCTGTTGTGCATTGGATGATTTACCGGCACGCTCTACTTCCTTTAAATAGTGTTCCATCGTACTGAGCACCTGGTCAGCTTTGGGAATAGCTAAGGAAAGGTCCTTGAAGAATAAGGTATCCAGTGTACCGGTATCTTTGGCCGGAAAAATAAGCGGTGGAATTATCTTTGCCGCGTTGTCGCCACAGGTTTTCTTAAATAGAATAGACACCGTCAGCTTATCCGACTCGTCTGCTTTTATGTGCATTGTCCAGTCGCCTTTGCCACCAATAGCAGCGAGGACAGAGAAAAAGTTAGTTTCCATAATTCATTCGTTTATTGTGTTATTTAATTGCTCCTTAAGCTGTAGCAGCTTTTCATAGAGATCCCTGTAGTAGACCTGACGAAATCTATCCTGTTCAGAGATAACCGGATCATCGTGCTGTAAATCTTTGAATTCATGCATCTGGGCAATTGCCTGTTCCAAGTCTGTCACTTGAAGACTGCAGCCGTTCATATCTATTACTGTCATCATGATCTATACATTTCGAGGTTAAATAGTTTCTGCTCACCGAACAGTAGATGAATAGCTTGTCTAAGCTGTGCTCCGCACTCCGGTGTACCAGCAAAAGTTATCAGGCAGTGCATGGAGAATATGGCATTGTATCCGTCATAAAGCTGATCCGAATATATCCGTTGGCTTTTAGGCAATGAAGATTTCATTTTCTGCATAATGTCTTCCGTGCGTTCCACCAGACCGAACCAGAAATCAGCGGTTACCAATGTGTCTGTCCATAATCCACGGATATATTGTTCATTTTTGCGATGCAACGCTGCTTCTCTGATCTGAAATTCAACCAGGTCTTTCAATCGCTCCGGGAATAGCTTTGCCAACAGGTAAGCCTTTTCTACATTAGTCATTTCATTTAATGCTCTCATGATCATAAATTTTAGAAGGCAGGCAGCCCTATAGAGCTACCCCCCTTAAGTGAATTAGTTGAATTGAAAAATTGCATTACCGTCAGCGGAAAAATCAGTACAGAGTTCGAACGCTTTCTGTGATCTCCTCTGGGCATGACCACCCATTACTATTGAGGTCAACTTTTTCTCCTCCGTCTTGAAGTTGCATACGTTCTGGTAATAACCGGTAACTGCATTGTAGGCTCCGAACAGCGTACCTTTTGTCGTCTCCATCTGTTGCGTGTCACTCATCATCGCATAGGCAAATGCGTCATCCACCGTATTTCTGAAAATCGCAGAGGTCTGATCCACTGCTCCTTTTTTAATCAGGGAAAGCGTTTCATCGTTCGGGCATAATGCCATCTGGATCAGCTTCCTGACATCAGCATCGGTTATTCTTATTTTTGTCCATTGATTGAACATTCCTTCCAGATTATCGCTCATGGTATTTGCAATTCCCATCAGCTTTTGCGCATCTGCAAAGCGCTGCTTAGCACCGGAGGTATGTTTTATCCGTACAACATTGGACATATTTCTCAGGGAAGCATTCAAGGTGTTCTGACAGACTATCCTAATGGGTGTAAATGCTGCAGTTATACTCCCCGATCCATCATGCGAAGTAGTCAGGAAGATATATTTCTCGGTAACATCATCACCATCACCAACCCTGATGTAACCAGGTAGTTTCGCTGTGATAAATATGCGCTCACCGCTGCCCAATGCTCCAGCAGTCTCATAAAGGATACCATGCCCGCCGCCGACAATACCGTCGAAAAATTCAAAAGCTTCATTGTTCTGAAGTATCTGATAATCCTTACCAACAACACCAAGCACGGCATTATTGTCTGTACGTACGTTGGCAAAGTAATCCGGAACACAGAGCTCCGAGTCTCCAACTTCGATACCTTCAGTGGTTTCCAAAAGTGCCGACCCTTTGGTGTAGAGTGGCGTCTTCACCACTTCATAGTCCAGTCCGGCATGTCTTATCGCTTCTGCGCTGGTCGGATGCTTGTCCACTATCTGGCCGAGATTATGCCATGCCTTTTCTTTAACAGAGAAAAATGAATATTTTCCAGTTCTAGTGTTTAAATTCAGATTATGTCCCATAGTATAAAATATAAAAGTTTACAATGCGTTATTGAGGTGATTAGAAAGGCAGGTCGTCATCCTGCTGCTGTTTAGCGTTTCGAGAACCTTTGCCTTTAGCCGTTACAGGATTATCTTGCTTTGGGTCTTCCGCAGGACGCTCTCCTCCACCATGTACCTTGATTGTTGCTGTGTTGAAATTCAAACCGGTACGGGTATTACCTTCGCTATCG
Source organism: Bacteroidetes bacterium 43-16 (assembly GCA_001897525.1). Lineage (GTDB taxonomy): Bacteria > Bacteroidota > Bacteroidia > Chitinophagales > Chitinophagaceae > Edaphocola. The sequence goes on from MKTB01000010.1 coordinate 284,018, forward strand.
CTCCAGGCACGCGCTTCCACCCTTCCGGTCAGTTCCACCATAGTACCTTTTGTAAGGATTTTGGCAACATTGGTACTGATCCATAGGCACAGTCAAAATAGGTTGTGAGTTTTACGCGCTCTCCGCTTTTGCTCTTGTACGAGTCGTTCTCCGCAACAGTAAAACTTACCAGCTGTCTGTCATTTGCAGTTGTACGGATTTCTGCATTCCGTGTTAATCTTCCGATAATGTTCATGTCGAATTGATCTAAAATGTTATACAATCTTGTTAAGCTTCCAATCCCCGCAATTCAGCATCAGCAAAACCGCATTTTTTCCAAAAGAAAAAGGGGAAAAAGAAAGCAAAGACAGAGTGTGGCACATCGGAAGACAAAAGGAAACGGAATAATTGGAGGGGACCCTATGGGGAGGCAGCCGTTTATGCCGTAGTCTTTTGGCATGGCCTACCGTCTGAGTGTCACACTACTTTAGCTGCTCTTTTGTCCCTTTTCGACTTAGGATAAAAAGAGAACACTCCACATCACAAACAAAACAATAACTTTACATTTGCAGCATGAAGTACTTGTTGTTCCTACTTAGTCTATTCTACTCCATTACAATTCATGCGCAAACACTTTCGGGCAAAGTTGTGCGTATAGCTGACGGCGATTCCTTCACGCTGCTAACAACGGACAATAAACAGGTTCGCATAAGATTGTATGGTATAGACTGCCCTGAAAATGGACAGCCCTATAGTAAAGTAGCGAAAGAGTTTACAGGAAAATTTTTATCAAGCGGTAAAGTTGTCGTTCAGCGAAAAGATATCGACCGATATCAACGTATAGTCGGCATTGTTATTGTCGCCGACAGCTTCAATCTTAACGAAAGCCTACTCAAAGCGGGATTAGCCTGGCACTATAAATCGTTCGATAAAAACCCCATCTGGGCTGGATACGAAAATGAGGCTAAAATGAAAAAGCTTGGTCTTTGGCAAGAACCCAATGTAATTGCTCCTTGGGATTGGAGGAAAGGTATTCGATAAAAATAAATGGCTTTAAATCTGCTAACAATGAAAAAGCCTAGCAGAAAAGTATCCGTTAGGCATATTTATATTAATGGCTTCTACAACTAAAACCTATGTATTATCTCAGCACAATCAATATTCGAAGGGCATCACAAGCCTTAATAGACTCTCTTCAGGAATGCTTAAATTTAAATCTTTTAAATCTTGAAGCTCAACCTGTGAAATAATCGGCTTTGATAATCGGATTTTCTTTATTGCATCTGAGTCTACTTTCAATAATTCTTCAACCAAAATATATGCTTCATGGTAATTTTCATGAGCTCTAGTTGTTATAATTGCATAATCATCGTCAATAAAATATTTTTTGAAATATTCTATTGAGGAATAAGTTGAAAGCCCCTCTTCTAAAACATTTGTTCCATTCTTTCCTGTAGCGTATAAGAGATGACAACTCTCATGGGATACCTGCATTACTAACTCTTTAGCAGAATCTCTAGCACAGTTATTTAGTAGAATTGTAACAACTCCACCAGTGGGATAATTCAAACAAGGATTATGAGTCCAGAAATCGTGTCCTCCATATTCATAATTTCCGTAACGAGGTCCAAATTTTTCTTCTGCAAATTTTAAAGAATCATAAACTAACCCCCTAACAGTATCACTGTCAATAATTTCAATATTTACCATGTTCTTTTTTTAGGCTATTAATAAATTATAGTAATTATCCATTTTTCAACATGTACAATTAATGACTTTTAGATTTGTTTAAACTGTTTAACCTAAGATCCGCTCTCTATTCTTATCATCCATCGTGTAAGGAAAAAACCGCTAAAGCTTCACACAAATAACACACAAATACCATTTCAAGAATAAAAAAACAAAGGCAAGTATCTTCTACCTGAACAAAACCGTCAGTCCAGGAATTAAAATGGCTATTAAGTAAATAACAAAAGCAATTTCCTTTATATTGCTCTACAACACTGGAATATCTGTATTTTATGAACAAAATTTATTAAAAATACAGTAATCCATCCATAACTTTGAAGGCTTTTATATTGCCAGAATGCCGCTCAGTTTAAAGAATTCTTTGATCGGTTTAATGTAAGAGATATCAGTCGAGATCTTTACTACAATTAAATCTTTTTAAGTTACATTGAGCCGGGTCTATTTCTAATATCCTGCTCCCAATGTGGATCATTTTTACTTTCAACGTCTGGAGTAAATAACATTAAGTTTTCTAAGGTAGGTGCATTGTCTTTTTGGAAATAACAATTTGTTTCAGCCCAATTAAAGTTTTCATATTCGGGCAGAAGCTGAAGTGCATGACAATATATAGCCTTCACCCGTTTGTCTTTAAAATCAAAATTTTGTACCGTCTTTTCAATCCTCTCAAATCTTCTTCTTTCGACTATTGGACCATCTAAGGTCTCGTATCCCACATGGATAATGCCATCTTTACTATTGGAAAGCTGTGTAAATGCTTTATGTATATGATGTTTGACATCCCTAGCTTTTTTATCAATTGAATACTCAGAAGTGGATTCCCATTTAAAGACATACGCTTTTGATATCTTCGAACAAAATACATTTAATACATCTAAGCCATCTTCGATACCTAATTTAGAACCTTCAACAAAATCCGTCGCAAAGCTACAGTTACTGCCGCTTTGATATTTACCAATCAACGCTTGAACCATTTCAGGTGAAAACATCTTAATATCCTTCTTTGCTAGAATCTCATTAACTTTATGAATGTAGATTGGTTTAACCGCCATATCAATTTGATCAGACAGAATTGTCCCCACTTTCCCCCCGCCGAACTTGGCTAAATACATATAAAACAATGTTATCAAAATTCTCTCATCTGTATCTTCTAATGGAACTTTAAAATTAAAATCGATATAACAAGAGTAATTTATATTTTTCAATAATGAGACCAAGTGTCTTGACCTATTCTGCCATAATATCCTTTCATCCTCAGAATACTTAGGAACTTTCTGCATTCTTTTGCATTCAACTTCAAAAAAAGCATCGCCTTTCGAAATACTAAAATCAGGGGTTTTAAATCCTACGTTCTCAGGAATAAACTGTACATCCCATCCCTGTGTTTTATAGAGATTGGCGACAAGAATCTCAAAAAGAGAAGAATCTGGGTGATTATCTCTCTCACTTAACAATTCATCAATCCTTTTATCTATACCAGTAATCTGCTTTATAGAATCTAGATCCTTGCCGATTCTAGAGAAAAAGGGAAAAATTCGAGCCCCCTGAACAGCATCACCACTAGAGGGTCGTTGAATTAGGCATTCAACTAAGAACATATACCAAGCAATCCAATCACTGTAAACGGCAATCGGAGAAAACATCATCTTCATATCACCATTTAGTATATCTTTCTCCGTGAACCCAACTTTAGTCTGGTCCTGAAAATATTTGACGATTTTTTGTCGACGTTCAATCCAATTATCGCGCCCCATATGATCAACCAAATATTCATATGCAGTATAAGCGTCTTTTGCCCACGGTTCGTTTGAATAAGATAATTCCATAGTAGTAAGCATTTACAATTTCGAATCAACTTCCGAAAGAGTGCTACAGCAAACCAGATTCGACATTGCCGCCTCGGCGAGCAAATGATTGTAGAAGTGCATTGGCGTTCTCCCTTTATCAAAAAAGTCAGCAGTGTTAACCGTAAAAAATATTTGATTGTTCTGAGCGTCTATGGGGTTTATATCTCTTGACAACTTTAAGATTGTTTCCCATATAACACAATCCTTAAATTCATTCTTTTTGGATGCTGGAGGTAATTTATCAGCGATTCTATTCAGAGCCAAATTTGCCACCTCTGGGGTATCAATAAAATAAGTCTTGGATAGAATAGTATCAGCTAAACCTTCGAAAACATTTACAAGACCCTTATTTCGACTTGGTTCTGAAATATATGTAGCACCATACACATCATTTGCGATATCAATGCAAGTACTATGATACTGGTCTGTAAGCTCTAATGATTTCTGAGTTTCCGCAATAATTGTTCCTTCGTGCTCATTAAATTCCTTTATGGTCAATGAAGATGCTACTGAAAAAAGCTCGTCGCTCTGAATCAAGACTCTTATCTTATTAAGGATTCTAAATGACTCTACTGAACCATTTCGATATGGCAGTCTAAGAATATCCAATAGGGCACATGTATCCCAAAACAATAAAGCTTTTGGAACAGGCTGATAAATGGTTTGAACAAAATTTAAGATAGAAACTATGTGAGGATTATCTACTTTGCTCATATTTCCCTAATAATTCAATTGAATAATCAAATTCCAATGATAGTTTTAATGCCATTTCATCATCCCATCCATTTTCGATAAGCCATTTCTCCAGTTCGGTGGAGCTCAATGAAGTTTCAGTTCTGTAAATAATAAATATAAACTCGCACCACCTTTGAAAATCATAAGGATTTGTATTACCTGTTGTTTTATTCGCTCCATCCGAAAATGACTTTAACGCAGCCAAACCATCTTCGCCTATAGTATCTTCAATTAGCTTAGAAGCATTAGTGAGATTAACCTTGGCTTCAAGATTATTGGGTACATTATCAATGAAATCGCGTTTGAATTCACCTAAGATATAATTATATTCATTAGTTTCTAAATTCCTGACACTACCCGATGGAATAATGTTATTGACCTTAAAAACATTCTGATCATTCCATAACCAAACAACACCTCTAATAGTTCTATTTCCGAGCAAAAACTCATTACTCTCTGCAGTAATTACATACTTCGATTTAGTAAATGAATTCTTAATAAAGTTAGCCGCCAAGTCATTTCTTAAGCTCCAATCCTGTGAATTGTTTATCTTTTGGGATAAATAGTCATAAAATAATTCTACCTTGTCTAAAGGTAGCTCTACTGTTAATTTTTGGAATGTTTCCATATTTGATTATTGGTTTTCAATTTAAAAACACATGTAATTTACAAAAGTTTAAATACATAACCTTTTTTGAATAAATTATTTAATTCAAATTCCATTCAAATTCACACTCTGATCAAACAATATCAAGTATGCTGTCTTCTGAAAGCGGTAATTGTCTGAAAGATTAAAAATGTAGTCAGGGCTTTGTGAAGAATGTCAATTAAGTAAGTTCCAAATCCCAGCTTAACGGTACCGTTGCTATTTTCTACAATTTCCTTTAAGGAATGTGTTGGATTGATTAATTGAACAAATAAGAATAACTGGTTATAAATTGACAATTCAACCTCATTAGAAAAAGAAACTAATGAAAGTAATATCGAAGAAAAAAGGGATAAAATCAATAAACAGAGAATTGGCCTAAGCCAGTTATTTCCGAAGTCATTAGTCCATTTTAATAAAAGACGAATAACCTCTGCCATGAGCTTTGATTTTAGTAATGATTTTGATGTCGACCTAAGTAATTCCTTCAAATGAAACTTTTCCTCCATTGAATGAAAATATAAGGCAGTATGCTTATCGTCATTTTTTTCTGCTGACTGCTTTAGCTGTTGGTATAGTTGTCGACTTTCAATTATATATTCCAGACTGCCCCTTTTAATATCCAAAAATTCGATCTGCTCATGTTTAAACCAAATTATATTATTGAGAACTGCATTACGAATCTGGGTCGATTTAAATATCACTTTTTTAAACTTTTCAAAATCAATATTTGAAAAGATTGTTTTACTAAAATCTGAATTAATTAGGATCAATTCCGCACTTTCACTTGCCGTAGAAATGGTAGAAATTTTCGACTTTTCATTGCCAATAAAGTTGCAAAATGCCAAACCTTTTAAAATCTTGATTCTATCAACATTTAAGTATGTGTTCGACCAATCTCCGTTCATCTCCAATGACCGCAATTGTGCACCAATAATTTCATAAATAGCATTATTATCTTTTCTTGCTTGAATCGACACAGAATGCCTATCCCCAACTGTTAATCCCCCAATATAAATCGGTTGTTGGGAATTATTATTAGTAAACTGAAGATAGTAAGATAGCCTTCCCTGGTCTTCATTTTCGCCAAACCTTCTTAACGGCTCTGTCTTCGTATTAATTCTACACTGCCCAGAAAAAGTAATATGAGTAAATTCTAACCTTACTTTTTTGTTGTCTGGTTCAATAGTTATAAAGGAATCTCTAATTGTGCTATTTTGAAAAATCAAGTCATATGCTATGGTTGATGTTTCAAATAGCTTTTCAGAATTAAATAAGGAGTTAATTGAAAATTTTACATCTGAATCCATAATCTGAAATTCGTTGTAAAGATTGCCGCCAAAATGAAAATTGCTACAATTTAATTTATCAACTATAATCCTCTTCGTTCCAGAACTTATAAGTGCTAAGTTCCGAACTTTGGTTTGATGGATGTGGACACTATTTAAAGATTTATTCTCACTAAAGACCAAGGAATCCTTTTCACATGTCACACTGATATTAATTTCATTCTGTTTGCAGTTATGGATATGAATATCTCCTCTGGAAGTGCAATTGTTAATTGTAATCGCACTACTGAAAATACTGTTCTTATAATAGATCTCTTTTAGATATAGCCCTGCATTGAATACACAGTCAATAAATATCACGCCCTTCTCAAAACATTTATTGCTTATTACCACTTTTTTATTAAAAGTACAATTGTAAAAACTGAGCTGAACAGCGTCATATTGCATTGTATCTAAAGAACTGCAATCATAGAAATCCGAATTACGAAATTGTATTACTCCTCCGTTATGGGAATGGATTGCAAAGGATATTTCAGCATCTGACAAGTTGGTTTGAGACATAGGACAAAACGATTTAAAATTAGGTCTGAATGCAAAAATAACGCTTATACGAATTAGAATAGGAAAACGATCGCTACATAAACGCATCATACACAAGACAATACATTCTTAAACCTATTCTTCATATCCCTCTGCTTGATATAAGAGCAAATTTTTAACGATTTGACTAACACCTGTATCTTTAATCAAAAGAAACATGAAACTTAATGACAGATAAAGAACCTGTGAATCTTCCAGAAGAATGAGGATTCGCAGAACATATTTAATATTGAAATACTCGACAGATCCAATGTCTGCTTCTATCTAAAATAGCAGACTATTGAAATCAGAACAATACCTATAAAATCTGAAGCATCGTTTATGCCCTTACAATCTGGCATTAAGTATTTAAATGGGTAAACCTAGATTGTTAGCGTTACTCGATCTAAAAGTTTAATTCTTTTGGAAACCATGGAACAAAACTCTTTGTAAATTCAACTTCAAATTGAACATTCATATTAGAGGCATTGTTAATGAATGACATAAATAGATCTTCAACCCAGTTTATCTCATGATCCGGAAAATGATGATCAACATAGCTCCTCAAATATTGAACTGTATTATAGTATCGAATGCCTTCATCGCTCGACTCAAGAACATGATGAACAAAATCCAAAATTTGTCCAGCAGTTAAGGCTTCCATTTCATTATCCAAAACCATCTGAATAGCATATTCATTTTTCAAAAATGGATAAACATACTTATTCAATAATTCTTTTGGGATTTTCATTTCTAGATAAGAAATAATCTCAATATTATCTAATAGAATAGACCCAACCTGGTCGGTAATACCCTCTGGTATACCATCGAATAATGCCTTAATAATTCTATAAAATGACCTATTATTCTGTACGAAATTTACCAATATGCAAGTGGCTAAGTACTTACCTTGCTCCAAAGTGCATTGAGACAACAAATTGTTCACAGTAAGATCTGAAGGCCAATTTGAAATTTCAAAGCGATCACAAATTAATTTGGAATAAATATATGCATAGCTCGCAATATTGAATACGGGGCTTGACAGATCTGTTCCTAGTTGGATCAAAGCTTTATTCCAAAGAGGAAAATTTCCATATTCAATATCAGTACAGGTGGGGTGAATGTATAATACAGTTAAGCAATTCATCAATTTCTTTACATCAATGACAGTAAAGTCATTTTCGACTACCGAGCTCGTATGATTTGCCAGAAATAATTTAAAAAAAGCTTCAGGACAATTTTTACCCGTCAGTATAATGGCTTGATTAAATTCTGAGGAATTTTTAAGAACAGAAAAATAATGCTCTCGTTCTTCTGATGAGAATGAAATCCAATTGTAAATTATTATCCTTGTTAGATTAGCATGAAATATTAAATTTGGAATTCGTAGTGCTTGTAAAATAACTTCTAACCGCTGGCTTTCCTTAAGCTTCTTTAAGTAGAAAGCAAGAGCGAACAAAAATACATCAGACATTTTGGTGTCATGTATTTGATTGGGGCGTAGATGCTTTTCTAACCATTTGCACCAAGTAGTTAAAAAATCAAATATTTTGGCATAATCAGAAACTATTGCATTTTCTAAAGCATTTTTAAATCTTTCGTAATGTATATTAACTCTTGAAGGTAAATTTTCAAAAATAATGGAACAAAGTTCTGGCCACAAATACCACATAGCTTCTACTGCAGATTCCTCAATTTCATACATCCAGTCAAAGGAGTAGCTTGTATGCCCTGAGTTAAACTGAGTTAAAAGGTCAATACTTCTAAGTGAAACAAATCTACTGTCAAGTAAAATTTTTATTTGATTGGCGACATCAACTTTGCATTTCTCGTCTGTAAAGTATGGATAAGCTCTCAACAAACCTCTCATTAACTCAAATCTAACAGCCGGCCTATCTTCAATTAAAATATATTTGTTCTGCCAGTAATTATTATCATTTAAGCTCGCTGCAAATAAGTAAGATGCGGTTTCTACAATAAACTGTTCATTATACAATAAAAATGGTTTCAGGATCCTTAAATCCAAATCAATTCGCTTCTTCTCGGTTCTACTTTTATTTTCTAAATACTTGATTGCGTTCCAAGCTTGCGGAGCAGTCCACTGTTCCTGCCCCAATGTGTAATGTTTCCAAAGATTTTCACCAGTATTCCAATCATCTATAGGCGATCCCCATGTCTTGAATCTGCCATTTTCAGGAATAACGGGAATTAACCCGAACCATATTATACTGGCTACGTCGTATGATCCTTGTCGAAGTTTATCATTCACCAATTTTTGAGATTCCTTATTTAATTCTGCATAGAATTTCACTAAGAATAGCAGAACTTCGCTTCTAACATTTATAAAAGTTGATTTAAGGCAGAAGACAGCAACCTCAATAAGACAGTTGCGTTCTTCTTTTTCAGTGAAATTATCCATCAGGATATACAAACTTCTAACAGAATTTATAGCACTTTGAATATTTAAACATCCTATTCCATTTTTTAAAAATTTAATTATTCTTCTTACAGTTTCCGAATTACCACTTTGAAGCCTTTCTTTGGCACCGCCCTCAAATATTGGGTGAGAAAATACGAATTGCCCACCCTGCTGTACAATGAATTTATTATCTAGGATTCTTTCCAGCGAACTTTGATTTTCTATTGAAAACTCAGCTTGATCTTTATAACTTTTGGGAATAAACACCTGTTCTTCAAAGTTAGTACCAATTGTAACCATCTCATTTTCATCAAAATTAATACCAGGAAAATCTTCTTCATTATTAAGTATAAAACGTAAATCAGGCATCGAAATTCCAGATATGCAAGTGGACGTTATTGCAAAAACATACATTAAGTTTTTCTCGTAAAAATTCATTTCGACGATTCGCTCTTCTACAGCTTTTGTATTTACTGTAGCCAACTTTTCTATCTGAGCTTTATTAATAACTCTTAGTGTATTCCCAAAGTTTGCCAAATGTTCAAGTTGGCCAGGTTGAAACAATAGGTCAGACGCACTAGTATCTATAATGTCACGTACAGATTTGACAAAATGTGGATCTAATGTTTGTAGATTTTTTGTTTGTAAATGCCAAAGTTTAACCAAAAAACTGCGATCAGTTACTGTGAGATTTTTCCAATTCCTATTGATAACTTCTATATTTGTTACTCTTTTTAGAACGTTTAAATTACATGTAACCAATAAATTTTTATTGCTCTGGGTGGATACGTATTCAATTAAGTTCTCTAACTTTCTATAGTCATGATTAGTTTCTTTAGAAAATGGTTGCCCAAAAGGATCTTCTAAAAGACATACCCTTTGCTCTGTCGTATTTGCCAAAAGGTAGTTTTCAGCCTCGCCCAAGCTTGAAGTTATTTTAAATGTAGCACCAGGATTTTGAAGACAATATTTCCTGGAAATAAACTTAGCTGTCTGCGTTTTTCCGGAGAAAGATTCCCCTGTCAACAGAAGATATCTTTGTTTGCTGATAGTCAAAAACAGCAAATCCTCAATATGTCTTTCTTGATAGTTTTTATGTATTATTGGTAGCGTTCGTCTAACTTCTGATATAGTCTTTTCGAAATCTCCAATTACATCTGTATTATTTCCTCTGTGCATTTTAATTCTATCGTCCAAAATCCCAATAACTGTGGTATAATTTGAGGACGGAACTTCTAAAAGGCCTAACGTCTCTTTTAGTTTAAAATTAATCTTCTCCCCATATAAGTCTTCAATGATATTAACTTTGCTTAGTATCTTTTTAAGATCTGAATTATTTAATTTAGATATTTGATTTTTAACGAAAGCTCCCCTTTTTTGCCCTAGATCCTTTTTTTCATTCTGGTAGCACTTTAATAGTTCAGATCTGAACTTTTTAACATCTTCTAGCTTATGAACTTTATGCTTGGAGTTATTCACATCGTTACGTAAAACGCCTAATATATTTACGTCATCGGTAATTCTTGAATTTGTACAGATATAAAACTTTGAAACACTTTCGTTATGTAACTTACTTAGGATATTAATGGAGGATGAACGGGGATCAAAATTCATTAAACATTCGCAAAAAAACGCGAGGTCGAAATCGTCCGAACGGCTTTTGAATTGAAATTCTACGGTCTCGTCATTTTCTAATTTTAACGTAAGGTCTTGGCCCTTTGATTTTTCGATGTATGCCTTTACATTTCCATTTTCATACAGGTAAGTAAGAATCAAGTATATGCTCGACAAATATTGATATTCGTAGCCTTGGGGGCCAGCTATAGATACACTCATTTCGTAAGAGGTTAGAATATAATTACAAACATAATATTATTTCAATAAAGCTTACACTACTACTAAAAAATAGAAGGATATAAAAGCTAGCCTAAAAATCACTAGCTGTAGGGAATGCAATTCTTAGAATGCATTACTCTATTTATAAATGGGACTTTTAGATTCAGAAATTACTTAAAATCCCTGGATGGGAATAATTCTCCCTGAATAGGTTTTGGGGTATCGGGATTCTTGGCTTCTTTCTTCGTTGGTTTGTCTACGGATCCGAAGTCCCGGACGCCGGAGTCTACGCATCAGGTGGTTCATGTTGTGCAGGGAATGTGAGATCACATGAAATGGTTACAAAGCCAGTTTCGCGGATACGGTCGGTTTGTTACTGCTAGCGGAAACGAGGGGCAATATGTCAAAAATGTATACCAAGGGGCTACAAAACCGCAGCGCCCATGAGTCGTGAAGCGAGAGCCGGAATTGTTATCATGCTTCAAAATGCGGTTACCGAAATTGAATTCAACAAAGGATACGTTGCCTACAAAACAAATAAATATACAGACGCTATGGAATGGCTTACCAGAGCAGTCAATAAAGGTCACGAGGAAGCCAAAACTGTAATGAGTATGGTTAAGGCAAAGCTGGCCACTGCAGCCTATAAAAACGGTCTAAAATAGAATGAGAAATGTGTGTGCGCAATACTTTAGAGCTCCCAAGTCATCTGGACGACGAAGGTTACCAAGCTTTAATTATGAGCCATGCTGAGATGCATATGTTTCACTAAAGCAGAGCATGGATGAGCTAATCGGAGATATCACATTTGTTTCTTTACGCGAAGACCATCCGCTTGCTATCATAGAAGCAATTGAACGCTTCGAAGAACTGCACCTAGCAGATGAAGAGGTTATAATCAGGCAGAATTAATGAATTCTTATCCCGAACACAAGATTTTAAAAACAAAAGCCATCCTCACGGATGGCTTTCTTATTAGAAAGTATGTGCTTCCAAATAATAAATTACCCGGTCGCTCCCTTAGTGTTAAAATCAGCAATACGCTTTTTCTAAACATCTATACGGACTTTCACCGATACGCCGGGAATGTCTGTAATAAAGGGATATACTCTTAATTAGATTGTTCATTTCTTTTTTTCTTTGAAGTAAAGATATATCAAGAAAAGCTAATAAAAATATAAATATATGCTTGGTCGCTCCCTTAGTGTTTATAACAGAAAACGTACTTGCAACGTCTCGCCAAGCACATATAAATAAATACGAGCATTTGGGATACATAGATTAAAAAGAACTGTTAAATGCAAATAAGGCCCCAAACTTTTTAGACAATTCACACGAATTCCTATTTCGAGGCTACTATATGTTCAGCAATCAATAAGGAGGATTCACGTATATTTTATCCATACTTTCTTATAGAAAGCGCGGACAAGGCAGAGTTCAACCATCGGATATTACATCTACAAGAAAACTGAATAGACCAAAATAGATCAAAAAGGACGAATGATAGTCCATCACAAATTAGCTTAACTTTAAGCTGTAATAAAGAGCACAAATACATTTATGGGCATAACTTTATATACGTAAACTACCTGTTGCTAACGGGCAATTCCGAACCAATCAGCAAGCGTTGGATTCTGAACCGTTGCAACTATTTCGGTGTATAAAATGTTCTTTATATGTAAACGAGAATACTATGGCACTTACTTTATACAAACAAAAGCGGTCGTTTAAAGACACTCCGGAACCCGTAGGTGGAAAACCTGAAACTGAGCAGCTTCGCTTTGTCGTTCAGAAGCACGACGCTACGCGTCTACACTATGATTTCCGTCTTGAAATAAACGGTGTGCTGAAAAGCTGGGCTGTACCCAAAGGACCCTCACTCAATCCTGAAGATAAAAGGTTGGCGATGGAGGTCGAAGACCATCCGTACGACTATAAGGACTTTGAGGGTATTATACCTAAGGGGAATTATGGCGCTGGTACTGTGATTGTCTGGGACGAAGGTACATATGAGCCTCTTGGCGAATTTGCCAATAAAAAACTGGCGGAAAAGGATCTGTATAAGCAGTGGAAATCTGGCAGTATCAAAATTCTGCTTAAAGGCAAAAAGCTAAAAGGTGAGTTTGCTCTGGTTAAAATGAAAGGCCGTCAGGAAAACGCCTGGCTGTTGATCAAACATAAAGACCGGTACGCCTCCGACAATGATATAACCACGAAGGACAAATCTGTAGTTTCAAAAAAGACGCTAGAGCAAATTGAAAAGGCTGGTGAAAAAAATGTGGCAAAAGAAGCTGTTGAGAAATCGGTAAAGAAGGCCGGTACTCCTAAAAAAGCTGTTGCCCCTAAAAAAACAGCATCTAAATCTGTCCGTAAGCCGGTTGCTAATAAGGCTGTGGATAAACTCTTAGCTGATGCTCCAAAGGCAGCCTTTCCTAAATTTATCAAACCCATGTTGGCTACCTTAGTCGACGAACCGTTCGATGCTGATGATTGGGAATATGAGGTAAAATGGGACGGTTACCGCGCACTAACCTTTAAGAACGAAAAGAAGACAATGCTATTATCGCGCAATGAAAAGTCCTTTTCTGATAAGTTCTTTCCCGTGATGGAAGCGCTGGAAGATTGGGATGACCAGATGGTCGTCGATGGTGAGGTGGTTGCTATGGATAAGGATGGTCTACCTAGTTTTAATATTCTCCAGAACTGGAAGAATGAGGAAGATGGGCAGCTGCAGTACTATGTTTTTGATATCCTATGGTATAAAGGTAAAAATCTGATGGGACTACCTTTGACAGAGCGCAAGACAATCCTTGAGGCAATAATCCCAAAAGATCACCCAACTATCAAGTTAAGCGATAGTCTGAACGTTGCCGGAACGACGCTATTTAAGCAGGTATCAAAGATGGGACTGGAAGGGATCATGGCCAAGCGATCAAATAGCACTTACGTTGCTGGCGACCGCTCGAAGGACTGGCTCAAGATTAAAGCACAAAAACGGCAGGAAGTCGTCATCGGTGGGTATACGCGAAACGAAGGCAGCTCTAAAGCATTCAGTTCTCTGCTGCTGGGTGTATTTGAAGGTAAGAAGTTTGTTTATGTAGGTAAGGCAGGAACAGGTTTTAAAGCTAAGGAGCAAAAGGAACTTCTCGAACTCTTCGAACCACTTATCCGCAAAACCAGTGCATTCAATGAGAAACCTAACGTCGAAAAGCCATCCCGATTCCGTCCGAACCCTCCCAAAGCAGAGGTGGTCTGGTTAAAACCTGAGCTCGTTTGTGAAGTACACTATACCGAGATTACACCTGATGGTGTTTTCCGGCATCCTGCTTTTATCGCGATGAGGGATGATAAAGAGGCTTCTTCGGTTAAGGCAGAGCGCGAGGTTGAGACCGAGGAAATTGTTGAAGAAGAATCATCCAGTCCGCAAAAGAAAAGAAGTGCGCCGAAAAAAGTTGTTGTTCAGCATAAAAGTAAGCAGGCCGTTAAAGTTGGAGGAAAGGAGCTTGTGTTTTCCAATCAAGATAAGGTACTATGGCCTGATGACGGCTTTACGAAAGGCGAACTTATTGATTACTATTCCGAAATTTCTAAGTACATCCTACCGCATTTAAAGGACCGCCCGATGTCTCTTCACCGTTTTCCTAACGGCATCGATAAGCAGAGCTTTTACCAGAAAGACATGACAGATAAGGTTCCGGATTGGGTCGAATTGTTTCCTTATAAGTCAGAGGATGACGACGAGCAAAAGAATTACATGCTTTGCCAGAATAAGGCAGCACTTCTATATATGGCGAATCTGGGAGCGATTGACGTTAATCCCTGGAACAGCACTGTAGAACATCCCGATCATCCGACCTGGTGCGCATTGGATTTAGACCCTGATAAGAGTAATACATTCGATCAGGTTATCGAAGTTGCACAGGCGATCCACGAGTTCCTGGAAGAAATAAAGGTGCGATCGTATCCTAAAACTTCCGGTTCGACCGGTATCCATATCTATATTCCACTTGGAAGCCAGTACACCTATGATCAGTCGCAGCTATTTGCGAAAGCTATCGCCAGTCAGATCAATCAGCAATTTGACTTCACGAGTATAGAGCGGATGACGAGCAAGCGGAAAGGAAAGATTTATATTGATTATCTCCAGAATCGACCGGGAGCCACACTGGCTGCTCCTTACAGCGTAAGGCCTAAGCCGGGAGCAACTGTATCCATGCCTCTACATTGGGATGAAGTAAGGAAGGGATTGAAGATGGATGACTTTACCATCGAGAATGCTCTGAAACGTGTCCAATCCGAAGGCGATATATTCAAGCCGGTTCTTGGCAGAGGAATTAATTTAAAAAGTATTTTAGCGAAGATGTAGCGTGGTATAACAAAAAAATTATACCATGCTTATTCGTGATACCCGTATCAGGATTTCATCTTGTTGAAATCGCTTCTCAAGGTCAGATTTTAAGGTATTCCAAAACTCCTTTTCAGCAGTAACTGTCATCACCTCGAATATAATCAGTTTGTCCTCCTCAGCACTATCGTTATGGCCATGCCAAATACCCTTTACAGGTGATCTGTGATAAACCGTTACGCCTCCAAATTTATCCAGTAATAAGTCGCGTAACTTATCGAAATGGCTGTCGGGAAAACTTTTTCCATCTTGATTATGCAATGGTACAAAGATTTCAAAAAGAAGTTTCTTGGTACCGATGTCTTTACACTTTTGGATTAGCTTAGTTGACTGGCTAGCGGATATGCGTCTTTCTACTGTAATACGTTTCCCTTCCAGCTGCATATAGTTAATAAAGAAAGCCTCCAATTCGGTAACAATTTGCTTAGGAAGATCTTTTATGGTATCCACTTTACTATAAATCTCAGATTCAACGGGAATCGCAATAAATCGGTCATTGCGTATTGATTTACTGCTTTGGGCAGATTCTGTTTGACTGATAACAAAAGCTCCAATGATCCGGCACTCTACCGAGCAGCCAGGGAAAGTTGGAAATTCAGAAATCACGATGACGTCCAACGGATCACCGTCTTCGCCTTTTGTACCCGGCAAGAAACCAAAGTCGTATGGGAATGCCATTCCCGCTGGTAACAGCTTCTTCAACATCATCTGTCCATTTAGTGGATCATAGGTGAATTTCTGCCTGCTGCCTGCAGGCGTTTCTATTGTTATCGAAAATGTATCCATGTTAATTTAAAAAAAGTTACGCTCTCTACGTTCCGGATAATACAGCTGCTATTGAAAATGCCCCAAGACTTACAATGTCCTGGGGCATATATTCTTTATTTTGTTTTAGTCGGACGAACTTCAATTTTGCTCGGTAAGACGTTGGGATTCATTTTTAATAAGTCAACGATAAGCTGCCCAATATCGGCCGGCTGAATTTTCCAACCATCTTCTTCATTCGGTACATGATCATTGAAGTGTGATGTCACCGACCCCGGCATAATGGTGGTGCATTTTATATCGTAGTTACGCAGGTCAAGCATAGCAGCCTGTGTAAATCCTACCAACCCAAATTTAGACGCATTGTAACCCGCTCCATTCGCAAAAAAGTTTGTTCCGGCCAAGGATGCGATTGAAATGTAGTATCCCTTGTTTTGTTTCAATTGTTCTACAGTGGCTTTCAGTGTATGAAATGCACCAGTCAGGTTGGTGTCAATCATCGCATTCCAATCTTCAAGAGTCAATTCATCTACGGGTGCAAATTTCCCTAAACCTGCATTGGCAACGACTATATCCAGCTTTCCGAATTTTTGCAATATCTGATCAACGGCTTGCACCTCGTTTTCGAAGTTCTTTACATCAGCCTGAATGGCTAACACATTTTGGTTGCCCAGCTCTTGCGTAGCCTTTTCCACATCCTGTATGTTTCTTCCTGATATGGCCACCTTGACACCTGCTTCGATTAGGGCTTTTGCTATTCCAAAACCTATACCTTTTGTTCCTCCGGTTATGTAAGCTACCTTATCCTGTATGTTCTGCATATAAATTGTTGTGAAAGATTTTTTGATTATGCTTTATATCTAAAATGATACCGAATATATAAAGTTAACCAATAAAATTCGAGATAGTTCAATTGATTTTACGCCTATTTCTTGACCTAGGCATTTAAAAATAGGGCTTACAGACTATTTAAATGTACCTTGTTTGGATATTTTTGTGCATAGTTCAAAATTAATTGGTTCATATAGTAATTTCCGGTGTATCGGTCCAAGCCTACTTTAATATCCGATATATCCTGGATCTGGCTATCCTGTTCGATGTAGCCCATTCCATAAAAGTTACCTTTTTCCATCCATATGCAGCTCTTTTCTTCTCTTTCACGCCCTTTATCCATAATTGCGAATGTTGGTAGGCTGCTATCCAGCGCATATAGTGCTTCGTCCACTAAATCATTGTGCTGATTAAGGGGTGGCAGTTGAGTTGTATCTATCGTTTGCAACATTTCCTGACGTGACTGTTTCGCTGTTGTGAATCTGCAAAGTCTGCGGTCGATACCGTACTTCTCCACAATACCATTGAGCATCTTTACAGCTTCATACTCCCGGTTTACCACGGTAAAGCAAGTTACATATTTAGAAACTTTACCTACTGCAATCCGCTTATATCCTGCCAGGTCTTCATACACAAACAGCCCAAACTTTGGCTCGAACTTTTTAAGTGCTCTGTTGTGTGCAGGCCAGTGCTGCTTTATTTCGGCACATTCCAAAAGTAGTGCCATCAGCTCTGTTGCGCATATTACTGACGAGATGGAATGTATTTCCCGAAGAAAGTTCTGACGCTGGGGATTGATATTGTGACCGGAAAAGTGCTGGCCTACCCTTTTCTTAATATTCAATGCTTTGCCGATGTAAATAATCTTTCCTTTGGCATTGTGAAAATAATACACACCGGGCCGTTCCGGCAGTACTTCAAATTGCTCTTCAGGTAAATTGGGTGGCAGACGCTGATCTTTGGATGTAACTTTGATCATCTGCTTTATAATACCTTCATCATCCCATTCCAAGAGTTTGGAAAAAAGTATAGTAGTTGCATCACAATCGCCTCCGGCACGGTGCCTGTTGGCAATCGGAATATCCAGATCATCACAAAGCCGACCTAAACTATAAGATTTGAAACCAGGTTTGATTTTCTTAGCGGTACGTACCGTACATAATTTTTTTGCTGTCCATTTATAGCCGCACTCGCTCAGCTGGTGTCGAATAAAGGAATAGTCAAAGTTTACGTTATGTGCAACAAAGATACGCCCCTCAAGTAATGTATATACCTGCTGTGCGATATCGCCAAATATTGGTGCGTCGCGCACCATGTTGTTGTCAATTCCGGTCAGTCCAAAAATGGCAAGTGGGATATCCTTCTCTGGATTGATCAGTGTATCAAATCTGTCAATAACCTCCGTGCCATTGTGTATACGGATTGCTATTTCTGTCATGCGGCTTCCACGCGCATTCCCACCTGTAGTTTCAATATCAACGATAGCGTATTCCATGCTATATTTTTTCAGTTATCAATCTGTACTTGCGAATCTCCATGCATACGCAGCACATTTTATTTATTTAAAATCCCTGGATGGGAATAGTTCTCCCTGTATGGATTTCGGGCTATCTGGGTTCTTTGTTTCTTTCTTCGTTGGTTTGTCTACGGACCCGAAGTCCCGGACGCCAGATTCTATACGCATCAGGTGGTTCATGTTGTGTAGGGAATGTGAAATCACATGGATCACCTCACCCTCGATCTGCACCTGGCCAGTAACCAACAGCAAGCGTGATTGCAGGATAACTTTGCGAAAATGTTCAAAGGTCTTGCCAAATACGACCAGATTTGCAAAGCCGGTTTCGTCTTCTATTGTAATAAAAAGCACGCCTTTGGCTGTTCCGGGTCGTTGCCTGACCGTGACCAATCCACAGACTTTCACCAGTGCGCCATCCTGTAAGGTATTCAACCTACCGGCCGGCATTACATTTAAGGCATCCAGCTTTGGTCTGGCGAAGCTAACGGGATGTGCTTTCAGCGATAAGGTCGTCGCTGCGTAATCCTGCATTACGTGCTCCATTGCGGTTAACACTGGAAGCTCAACTTTCTCTTCGTGCTCTGTATCCGATGGCTGTCCATGAAACATTCCTGTCGGGTGATCTGCCAAGGCTGACACATGCCATAGTGCTTCCCTCCGATCCAGCATAATGGAACGAAAAGCATCGGCATCAGCCAAGCGCTCCAATGCTGCCGGGCTCACCTGTGCATTCAATAGTTCGTTGATTGTCTGGTATGACTTTGTCCTGCCTGCCATCAGTGACTGTATATCTTCCTCACGCATTCCTTTTACCTGTCTAAAGCCCAGACGTAACGCAAAATAGTTACCTGACTTTTCCTCCAGTGTGTTGTCCCAACTGGAGTAATTGATATCGACCGGCCTGACCTCAACCCCATGCCGACGTGCATCGATCACAATCTGTGCCGGCGAATAGAAGCCCATGGGCTGGCTGTTGAGCAACGAAGCGGCAAATACATCGGGATAGTAGCATTTGATCCAGGAAGATATATAGACCAGCAGTGCAAAGCTTGCGGCGTGGCTTTCGGGAAAGCCGTAGCTACCGAATCCTTCCAGTTGCTTGAACACCCGTTCTGCAAAATCCTGCTCATATCCCCTGTTTACCATGCCGTCCACCAACTTCTTGCGCCAGGTTGTAACCTGCCCTTTGGGTGCTTTAAAGGTTGCCATACTCCTACGCAGTCCATCTGCTTCCGTAGGTGTGAAGCCAGCTGCCACGATAGCGATCTCCATCGCTTGCTCTTGGAACAGGGGTACTCCCAGCGTCCTGCCCAAGATATCTTCCAGCTCCTGTGAAGGGTACTCGACCGGTTCCTCGTTGTTGCGACGTCGAAGATAGGGATGGACCATATCCCCTTGAATTGGGCCGGGCCTTACAATGGCTACTTCAATTACCAGATCGTAGAAATTCCGAGGCTTCAGTCGGGGCAGCATAGACATCTGTGCGCGGCTTTCGATCTGGAAGACACCTAATGTATCCGCATGGCTGATCATATCATACACCTTCGAATCATCCTGCGGAATAGTTGCCAATGTGAGGTTCCGGTTATAATGTTGTTTGATCAAGTCAAAACCCTTGCGGATGCATGTCAACATGCCCAATGCCAGTACATCGACCTTTAGAAATCCTAACGTTTCCACGTCATCCTTGTTCCACTCAATATTGGTGCGATCCTGCATCCGTGCGTTGATGATCGGACATAGGTCGTACAGTTTATTCTGCGTAATCACAAAACCTCCGGTGTGCTGCCCGAGCTGGCGGGGAAAGGAAATATATTCGTGCGTCAGCTCTAGAACCTTTCTCAGATAGGGATCATTGGCATCGAAGCCTGCCGATGTAGGTGCTCCTTTGCCGGAATACCAGTCTTCAGTAAACTCGTATGCCGACTTGGCCAGCTTATCGACCGCATCAACAGAAAGACCCATTGCCTTCCCGACGTCGCGGACGGCGCCCTTCCAGTGCACCTGTGTAACTGTTGCTACAATACCGGCCCGATCACGCCCGTACTTACTGTAGATATACTGCATTACCTCTTCCCGTCGTTCGTGCTCGAAATCGACATCAATATCCGGTGGCTCATTCCGTGCATCTGACATAAAGCGTGCAAAGAGTAGTTTGAATTTAGAAGGATTGACCGAAGTAATACCCAGGCAGAAACAGACAACTGAATTGGCTGCAGAGCCGCGGCCCTGGCAGAGGATATCACGCTGCCTGGCAAAACGAACCAGATCGTACACGGTCAGAAAATAGGATGCATAATTTCTTCGCTCGATAAAGGCCAGTTCCATTTCAATGGTCTCCTTTATCTTCCGGTCCAATTCATCGCCGAACATTTCGCGCGCGCCTTTCCATGTCAGGTAAACCAGCTCTTCCATTGGCGTGCGCCCTTCGGATACAATTTCTTCGGGATAAATGTATTTCAGTTCATCCAATGAAAAGGTACAGGCGTCTACGATCGACAGTGTATTCGTAATTGCATGCGGGTATTGGCGGAACAGACGGTGCATCTCGTCAATCGGCTTTAGGTAGCGCTCGGCATTGGCATGAATGCGAAAGCCGGCAGTGCTAATCGTACATTTTTCGCGAATGCAGGTGAGTACATCCTGTAAGGGCCTCCGCTCCGGACTGTGGTAATGAACATCGTTTACCGCCACCATAGGAACACGGAACTGCTCTTCCAGCTGTGCCAGTCGATATAGCTTCTTCTGGTCATCACCGCTGTACAGAAAAGAAGCTGCTAAGTATAGGTTGTTTCCAAAAGCTGCTTTATACTCTTCCAGGGCTTTTATGAATGTGATATCAAATTCAAAATTACGGTCGAGCACAGCGGGCGGTATAATGACAAATTTGATGTCTTTAGCATGATTGTACACATCGGACTTATAAAGATGACAGTCGCCTTTTTCTGCACGCAGATTGCCTTTGGTCAGCAGTGCTGAAAGCCTACTGTAGGCCTCCCTGTTGGTCGGATAGGCCAATAGCGGATATCCATCCAGCAAATCTAGCCTGCATGCCGGAATAAAACGGATATCTTTTCCTCTTGCGGTCTTGTGTGCCCGTACGATACCCGCCAGGGTATTATAGTCTGCTATTGCGATAGCTTTATACCCGAGTTCAATAGCTGACTCTACGATCTCTTCAGGATGCGAACCGCCCCGAAGAAACGAAAAATTGCTGGTCACCTGTAATTCTGCATATTCCATCATCACTATTCATTTTATTGTTAAGCAAAAAAGCCATGTAAAAACCACTGCACGTCGCCATCGGCATAATGCCCTGCGCGGAAAAGCCAGTAGCGTGCACCTTTCGCATCTTCAACCCTGTAGTAATCCCTGGGCTGCCCATCAGCTGCCCACCACTCCTGCTCTATCCTTTCCGGCCCATCGGCTTTGGTCAGATTAAATACCTTCCCCTTATGCGTAAACAATATGGGTGGATAATCCGGCAAAGGCACCATCACATCAATCGGCTCGGGCTTCTCCAAGAGGTGCAATGGTCTCCATTTATCCTGAGGCCACGGAGTTGCCGGCATCTGATCGAGCGAACCTGTTTCTATTATGGACCGCTCCGGCCAATGCTGCTCTGCCGGTAGGTAACGATGGATGGCCTGCATACCTACCTTACCAGCTATGTTATCCAACAGCTCCGCTACTTTACTCTGATCACCTTTGGTATCCCAGAGCTTATCCTGTAGATCACCCAGTTCCTCGACCAATGGTGCTTCCAGCACAAAAAGCTCTATACCCAGGGCCGGCTCGATCGTTGCGATCTTCAATTCAAACAAGCGGAACAGATGTCTTTCCGAGCCTGATGCCCTGCTCGTACCGATACTGATCTGCTGCACATTGCCGTCAATACGGTAACCCTTGAAAACAGCAGTACGAATCCCCTTGCCTTCCTGTTCCAGTCTTTTGCAAAGCTGTTCCAGTAGATGGCGTAACGCAATTTCGATACCGGTAGCTGTACAGATCGGCTCTAAACAAACTAGCCTTTCCAGATAGGGTTCAATAGGACATACCGGCTTCAGGATTTCGGGGTGCGAACCGAGCGCCTGACCTAAGCGCTGTATCAGCGAATCTCCAAATCGTCGCCTCAGCGTTGACTTCGGCATATTCATGAACTGGCCGATGGTCCGAAAGCCAAGTTTCTGCATACGCTGTACTACAGCAGACTCTAATCGCAAGGCTTCGGGCGGCAAGACCGTTAAAGCCTCACTGTGCTTGCCTATTTCTACGATAGCCGGTTCAGCACTATAACGCGCCACGGCCCAAGCCGTTCCAATGGTGTCTGCTATTGCAGCCTTTATATGATAACCACCCTGCGCCATACGTGCTGTTATGGCTTGCAAATACGGCTCTTCCCCACCCCAAAGGTGCGGACAGCCGGAGACATCCAATATAATCCCGTCAGTAC
Organism: Bacteroidetes bacterium 43-16; assembly: GCA_001897525.1. GTDB lineage: Bacteria > Bacteroidota > Bacteroidia > Chitinophagales > Chitinophagaceae > Edaphocola. The sequence goes on from MKTB01000010.1 coordinate 307,064, forward strand.
CATCTACAGCAGCAATCGGCGAAAACCGCATACACCATTCTGCCAAAGCTTCCAATACGGAGGAAAGAACCTCCGGTTCGTAATCAAACTCCTGTAATGCGGGCATTATCGCACGGGCATCTGCAAGTACCTTTCCGACAGCAATACCCTCCTGCATAGCTTTGGGGCTTGATGCCTTAATGACCATACGCCCCTTCTCTGTTGCAGCTAATACAAACGGCTTGTCCTTTAGATCGGGATCAATCTTTATCAATCTATCTGTAGCTAGGTAAGGCAACCATATCGCTAAGTAACGCCTAGGCATAACGCTCGATTTTAGGTACTTTAATTACTGTTGCATCCTGAGGTTTGATGGAAATAAAAGCTCCATCCTTCCAACCAAAATACCAGGTACCCGGCTTACCGTTCCTGATCTTCTCCAAACGGACCTCCCATACCGGTATACCCACACCCGGCATATTGCCGGCGGTATGGCTTGCTATCGGTCTGATCTTCCAGCGGGATACACAAGCCAGCGTATTTTCTCTTCTCGGTCTTTTTCTATGCAGAAAACCGGTAACCTTACTATCTTCTACAGCCAATTGCAGGCGCTGGGACTGTGCAAAGGATAGTTCGCCCAGTTCAGCTACTACCGCAACCAGCGCATTGCACTTCAATGCCTGTTCCATCACCCATAGGGCTTCTCTATCAGTTCTGACATCTATAAAAACTATTCTATGCGGCTGGATACCGAAATAAGTTAAACCTGCAGGAAACAGACTCCGCTTCGTGCTCACCCAGAGACAGGACATATCATTTGTCATCAATGTAGATAGCAAGCCGGCCACAAATCCATTTGCTGCGGTTGCACATGCCGACGTCGGACTAATGAACTCATGCACCGCTCCCAGCGGCAATACTCCAAAGGGAAATGCCGGTGCCATAGCATTCAATCCAAAATCCGGTACATCCTGACCTATGACGCTGCGTTTGAATCCCTGTATCGCCAGAAGCTGCTCCCGTAGCTCCCTGACAATATCTTTTTTATCTAACCCCAGCATAATCAAAACATTTTATGTACTTTTGATACAATTTGTATCAATTACTTGTTTATTAAAGTATCAATATAAAATGAAGGAGCAAAATATTTTTTTCGCTGCAAACCTTAAATTCCTTCGGGAACGCAATAAAATGAGCCAGGAAGAGCTTTCAAAAAAAATAAATTTATCAAGGCCAAAAGTAGCTGCACTGGAATCGGGTCACACCAAATCGCCGCAGCCGGAGGATTATATTAATCTCTCCAATTACTTTAAGATCAGCATTGATAGTTTACTGAAAGTAGACCTGAGTAAATTAGGTGAGCTTAAATTGCGGGAACTGCAATCGGGCAATGATGTTTATCTGAAAGGAGGCAATCTTCGTGTGTTGGCCATAAGTGTAGATGCAACGAATACGGAGCAAACGCAGTATGTACCGGTCAAAGCAAAGGCCGGCTATTCTGATGGTGGTTACTCCGATCCCGAATATATTGCCGAGCTGCCTAAATACAGGCTACCCCATATTCCCAAACAGGGTACCTTCCGGATTTTTCCGATCAGCGGGGAATCTATGCTCCCTATTCCGGATGGATCGGATATTACAGGTCAATTCGTAGAAGACTGGACCAGTCTCAAAGCAGGCACACCGGCTATTGTTATATTGAAAGGTCAGGATTTCGTATTTAAGCTGATGACATTTCAGGATGATGGCAACGTACTGCTGGAATCTCTGAATACAGACTATGCAGCCTATACTGTCGAAGCTGCCGATGTGATAGAGGTCTGGAAATTCTATGCTTATACCAGTAAAGAAATGCCGGAAGCGGTAACCGATCTTTCTGTAATCCTCCGGGAGATCAGGGGATTAAAAGGAAGTTCTGCAGGGTTTAAAAGTTAATTGTGAGCTATGGAGCAAATGAAGCTGTTTGAGGATGCGGAATTATATAAACTGCCTGTTGAGCTAATGGATTATCACCCGTACTTTTTCAGCAGGGCAGAAAGTGATGCTTACTATCAGATTCTGATGAATACAGTACCCTGGGAACAGCGGGAAATGAAGATGTATGATAAGATGGTGATCCGCCCACGGCTATCGGCGTGGTATGGTAAAGGGAAGGAAGAGTCTGAAAGCGTTGCACTGGAGTGGACACCTGAACTTCTGGCCATCAAATCTTGTGTGGAGGCGAAAACGGGTGTGCAATTCAGCAGTGTACTGCTAAACTACTACCGTGATGGGAATGACTCTGTAGCCTGGCATAGTGATAAGGATACGGTACCGGGACTGAAAACAGAGATTGCTTCAGTCAGTTTCGGCCAGGTCCGTGCTTTTGATTTTCGCCATAAAAACAATCATCAGATCAAGCACAGTCTGGAGCTGGGGCATGGTTCGCTGCTCCTTATGAAAGGTGATCTTCAGCGATACTGGGAGCATCGGATAGCTAAGTCGGCAATGCCTATGACAGGTCGTATTAATCTGACGTTTAGGATTGTTGTATAATACGCCCGTATAATACTGATGATCAATGCCTAATAAATATATTCCCACAAATAAATAACTCATTAAATCGTCTATATTTGTAGAAAACCAAATATATGAATGAGAATATTACAGGCCGGATTATTCAATATCTACAAGTCAAATCCAACTATGCAATTATACTTAGTGGCGAGTATGGCATAGGAAAAACACATTTTCTAAAAACAGTAGTTTTTCCTAAAATAGAGGAAATTCCTATCCAAGGATCTGACAAAGAGGAAAATAAAAGTGACACAAAACCCAAAAACTATAAAACCATACACGTCTCCCTATTTGGCGTTAAAAGTATTGAAGACATCCAGAGAGCGCTCTTTCTTGAGATTTACCCATGGTTTAAAAGTAAGACTGCAAAGGTCTCCAAAGGAATTTTAAAAAGTGTTGGGCAATTCTTTAGTGTAAATATTGAGGACTTTATTGATACACTAGAAGTAGATTCAAAAAAAAGTGGGTTTGAAAATCTTCTAATCTGTATAGATGATATTGACCGAAAAAACAAGTCGCTAGACCTTAGCGAGGTTTACGGCTACATTAACAACCTGGTTGAAAATCTTGGAGCCAAAATTATCATGATAGCAAATGAAGATTTATTAAGGAAAGAAGTTAATGAAAAAGGTGAAGATTTGTATTCGACATTAAGGGAAAAAGTTATTGGAATAACAATTCCTTTTTTGCCAGACACTAACCGAGCCTTCGATCAAATCGTGGATACGAACTACAAATTAGTAGAACCTGCGTATTCTGAATTTCTAAAAGCTCATCAGCAGGAAATAGTAAATGCCATTGATTATGCTGACTATAATTTGAGGAATCTACTATTTTTTCTTGAGCATTTTAAAGTCGTCTTCAAGACAGCTTCTGAATACTTTGAGGAAAATCCAGAAGTCAGTTCCTATGTCGACAAATTAAAAAAGCAGCTACTAAGCTTTACGCTACCTATATCAATTGAATATAAATTGGGAAATCTTACTGAACATAACATTGCCGAAATACAAGAGTTGTACACAAATGATTTTGGATCCAATCTCAATTCTATGATTTTTGATGACGAGGAAACGAAAGACAAATCATACGGAGAGGTGTTTAGTAATAAGTATTTTAAGAATGTCCAGATAGAAAAAAATTTCATCTTTTCCGTACTAGTCTATATCCTTGGTAAAGATGAATTTACAAAGGAAAATTATGCATATGATATAGAAGGTTACTTGAGAATAACAAATAATCAAGTTCCCGCATCTCAACAATTAATAATGGACCTTAGTTACTGGAGCTGTGTTAACTACAGCGAAGTCGAATATAGAGAAAAGACTGAAAATTTGATAGAATATATTAAAAATGGTGATGTTCAATTGGATCAGTACATAACAGCTTTTCATTATGCCACAAGATTTGAAAATCTACTCGAATTTGACCTTGAAACTTTGAAAGAGGATTTCATTAATAGTATACATGCTAACATTGACAAATTTGTAGAATATCCAAATGCTGAATTAAGATTGGGAATACCTTATGATACTGAATTTAAAAATTTTCTCATTGATATTAAAAATGAGATTCTTTCAGTCAATGATAAGTTGCACGAAAAAAACATTATGAAGCACTGGCAGGATGAATTTTTAGATTTTAAGGAGCATTATGATCGCTTTTTAGAGGAAAGCAAGGTTATGAATAGTAGTACGAGCTTTATACCATATCTATCTTATTTCCCAGAAGAAGAAACTGCTGATTTCATTTTGAAATTACCGAATTCACAGATTGTCTCATTTTCTTATTATATAAGGCATCGTTATAAACCACACAGTGCTGAATCTCTATTTCAAGATAGTTCCTTTTTATCGTTGTTAAAATCAAAAGTAAATCTGGAACTGGAAAATTCGCAAAAGGATAAGATTGACAAGAAAGTATTAAATATGATTAATCAAGAAATTGATAATGCCCTAATTATTTTAGCGAAATATCAAAATGAAGATAATAATCTGCAGGATGACGAATAGATAAATTTTTACAATACAAGGTACCGAAACATTTCTCAAATTTGCGTAATAGTTTGATAATATTGATTTAGCTCCAATCTGAAAATTGTCACTTTATTGTTTGTTACAAAATACTATTAAACCAACTCTAAGTCATATTTATATAACCAACATATGAAACTCACAATGATATAAAAATCAACACTATACACATACGTTTATTATAACACACAAAACAATCACATTATCTTTTTCAACAATACAAATAGAAAAATTAGCAATAATAATCGTGAAAAAAATATGTTAAAATTTTCACAATGAATCAACTTTTAACTCATCAATTTATATAATCATAAAAACATAAATAAATGAGAAACGAATTAGAAAATGTGTGCTTACTGTGCGGCAAACAAATGATTGACAGAACTGGAAGCCTGAACATGTCCAATAATGGAGGAAATGACTTCAAAATCAGACATAAGGAGCACATTATACAAAATGCTATAGGTGGAAGACTGAAAAGTGACACAATTCTCTGTGAATCATGTGGCAGCGATCTAAATGTGGCTATCGATGTGGATTTCCTAAATATCTTGTCTTCGTTTACTGAAAAAATGAAGCCAGTAATTAATAAGGAAAGAAACGGTAAATCAAAAAATCGTATTAATGGTTTACACATTCCTTCAAATCAAAAAATTCTATATACCCATAATAAAGTTATACCCAAAAAGCCAGACCACAAGATTTGTGATCGGCTAAAAACTATTACTTTGTATGCCAGAGTCGAAGCAATGAAAGGATTTCGAAAGGCTAAAATTAAGGAATTAATAACTAAAAATTCAGACTACGAAAATTATAAAATACAAGAGGTGACGGAATTTGATTACGACGATTTAGTATCACTAAATTTTAGTGAGGGCGTTTCAGATTTCAATCAGAAATGGTCACTTGGCTTTATTAAAATTGCAACAGAATTTGCATATCTAAATGGGGTTTCTCGAGTAGATCTCGTAAGAACGCTCGACCTACAGAATAACAAGCTAATTGATACTGGCAATGTATTCCCATATTTTCCAATTGGGGTATTTGATCTTGCATATGAAAATAGTAGACATCTTATAGAAGATACTTTTCCATCCCATACCTTAATCCTATTTACCTCAGCTAATGAAACTGGAACTTTCTCATTATTCTGTTATGTAGAACTATTTAGCACGTTTCAATTTTATGTTTTGCTTAATGATAATTACGGAAGCGAAATTCATGAAATATATTCTCAGAAGGCGACAAAAAATGAGAAGACTGAATTAAACATTGAAACATACGATTATAAAGAGTTGATAAGCCTTGCGTCAGACTTAGAAATTAATCCTAGTGAATTCACAATAGATCAAATTGATGAATTCCGTCATCAATTAATTTTAGCTTTCGAAAATAAACAGTCCAACTATAAGGTCGACAAGGGAGCTACTCTCGAAAAATATATTTCTATTTTATCAAAGAACATTGCCATGCGCGATTGTAATAAAATAGACAGTACAAATACTTTTTCAGAATTACTCCCTGCAAAGTATATTTTGGAATTTGATGAAGAAACAACTATATGTCTGTTACTTGAGAGTAAGGAATATCTAAACGATGAGGGATCAATAAACATAAAACGCTATCGCACAAAATTTGTAGAATCGGATGGTGGACATGGGTATAAAACCATGTCGACACCAATAGAGATAATGAAATGCTTAAAACGCTACGATGCTCATATTAGGCAATACTGTCATTATAAGTTCGATATTTTCGCGAAGTATACAAATGAGCTATTATAAATTCTTAGTCGGGTGTGAGGTAAAAAATGCCTCTTTATCGACTAATAAATTTTATCTTTTGCCTAATAGAATAACCCATGAAAAAGAAAGCACTTACTCAATTTGGGATATTGATTTTACTACTGGTGAATGGGCTATCTTCAATTGTTTCAGGTTTGCTTTTCATTAAAAATCCGATAGGCCTGTCCATGGGACTACATACATCAATCCTGAAGCAGAGGCCATTTGACACCTTTCTGGTACCTGGTATTATCTTGGTACTATTTAATGGTATCTCTAGCTTGTTTGTGCTGTGGAAGGTTGCAAGAACTAGCCGAGATGCCGGGTACTGGCTCATTCTGCAAGGCATGTTCCAGTGGATGGATTATTGTTCAGTTGATTATGTTGAGATCATTTAACCTGCTTCATTTTATTTTCGGTATGATCGGTATGTTATTCCTATTCGTGGGTTTCCAATATTTTAAAAAAAACACCCATAAGCTAATAAGCGAGATTTGCAGAGGTATATCTGCAACATGAATTTCAATAAAATAGATTACATGGCGAAAAGAATAAGAAACCATATGCTAGAAGACGAATCAAGATTGTTTTTCAAAAAGTCTCTACCTGAATTTTGGGTATGTCGAGATAAAACAGATGATTACGGAATCGATTGTGAAGTTGAAATCTTTAATGATAATGGAACTACTACAGGTTTAGTATTCTGGGTGCAACTAAAAGGTACCGATGAGACCGACGAAGAATTAATTAAAAAAATCAATTTCAAAAAGGATAAAATCCGTCAGTTTATAGATTATGATATTCCTGTCTTAATTGTCAGATATTCATCTTTGAGGCAGGCTCAATTTGTAAAATGGGCAAAAAGCATCCGAATTAATGGAAAGTCTACAAAAAGTTTGGGCGTACAATTCCATGAGAGTGAATTATGGAATGAAGATACAAATCTGATTATAAGATCTTATTTAGAAAGCCAGAATTTCATCAAAAGAGGGATGGTGAAATTTCCAATACGAACGTCAATACTTCGACTAGAATATGACAACATTGAAGAAATCCCTTATTCTAATGTTTCCATAGTAAAGCAATGCCTAAGTTCCCAATCAAAATATTTCATTCTAAAATCGGATCCTAAGGAGTCATCGTTACACATAAAAGTTGGTGATAATTTTGTGCTAACAAGTTTTGTGGATTTAGCATTAGCATCAATGTCTTTAACATTTGATGATATTGAAGCAGAACACATTGAAAAACTTACAAAATATATTCTAATTACCGTCTGTCATACACTGTATGATATTGGGAAAAACAATATGGGAGAGCAGATCATTTTTGAGAATGGTCTTCTTTCTATTATTATGTGTTACAAAGAATTTTTAATTGGCCTTTTACCACATCTCCTTGCTGGCGACAGATCGTCAGAAGTCCTGGAAATATTAAATGAATACTCTAGAAAAAACACAGATGACAATATCATAGAAATTACTACACAAATATTGTTATTGGTAAATAAAAGGACAAATCAACATGCTGATGCAATTGAAGAATTTTTAAAAATTCAACTGGACATCGCACGAGGGAGAAAATATAACATTTGGATTGCTACAGGACTCTACAATCTGGGTAATTTTTATCGCAATGAAAATAGAATGGAGCAAGCCTTAGAAAATTATCTTGAAGCACGGAAATACAACAGTAATTACAAAAACAAAGCTTATTATTATTACGAATTAGCTGGCGTTTTATTCTTGCTTCAGAAATATTACTTCGCCAGCAAATTTTATGAAAAGGCTATTCAATTGAATACCGACTATCCTTATGCTAAAGCACTATGGGCGCACTCTCTTTTGTATTTAGGGAAGTATGATACTTCATTAAATTTGATCGACACTTTCTTAAAAGAACAAGTTAATAATGATGATGTTGATATAGAAGAGTGGCAGCTTTGGCATTCTTGCCTACAATCATTATTTGACGCTGGATATCCGCAAAATCAAGTACGAGATACGTGTGCCTCTAATCAATGCGTGCAAGAAAAAAACTTTAGTGAGGCTATAGAGCTTGATTTATTGAACGATTTAGCATGGTACAATTTAGGAGTTCAACAAGCTGACAATAAAGATAATCATTCTGCATTTTTAGCATTTACATTTGCAGCTCTCCTATCTAATGATGATATACAAGCTTGGGTAAATGCAACACTCTTAGGACTGAGTTTGATAAGTAAAGAAGTATATGCAGCTCTACTGATTTCCATAGTTAGAACTGCTTATCATTATGATGGTTTCGACTATGTGAATCTTTTACAGGAGAACATTAGGAGACAATCTCCAAGAGATGCATCTGTGGTAATGGAACTAATCGATAGTACAATTATAGAAAGAAAAAGGGAGCCAACAATCATAAGAATTTTCAATGATAACGACGATTTTGAACAAATTGTAATTTAGGCTTTATTGGAGAGAAAAGACGCAAATTTTTTTGCCCAACTGATCTTAAATACTAAATATAGATGGATACTTTTGTCAAAGTAATTCATTTTTTAGCGAGCCATTTTTGGTAATCCATATTACTTGTAATGGCGCTGTTTATATTACAGATCTTTATTTCGGAATAAAGAGGATCATAAGCTAAAGCGCGCCCGGAACTGGGTCATGGTTCGCTACTCCTTATGAAGGGTGATCTTCAGCTATACTGGGAGTATCGGATGGCATAGTCAGTGTTGCATATGAAAGGCAGGAATAATCTAACGTTTAGGATTATTGTACAATATCTCTAAGCGATTAGTTAAACATAGTAGCCAATAGATATATAAATAGTTCATACTACCCTCCCTCAATTTTTCTATTCTTAGATTAACTGTCGGGAGGGCTTTTTGTATTAGTGATCTAATATTCTATTTGTCTAATATCTGTCTCCGCTATTACGGAAAGCAATCCAAATGCTATTTACCTTCCGGTGTCTTCGAATAATCTGTTAATCCCAGTTTATTGCCGAAAGGGTCATTAAACTCTACTGCGAGACCTGTCATTATCTCAAAAGGCTCACTTAGAAAAGTAACTCCTTTTTGCATCAGGGTGTGATAGGCATCCAGTACACGATCTACCTTGAACCATATGGTCGGCGTGGCCTGTGGCATATTGCTCAGGATAATGGCGGGTTCATTATCTCCGACTTTAAAGGCAGTCATACCTTTATCTGAAAAGTCGAACTTTGTTTCTAATCCAAGTTTCTTCTGGTAAAATTCCTTGGCCTTATCCAGGTTGTCAGCCGGCAGAAAAAAATTGTCATAATCTACGATCAGTTGCATAATGTAAAGTCATTTCTATTGCTTCCCCTATTTAATCTTCTTCACAGCGTCTCAGCCCCGACATGTAACAAAATTACTAACGATTTGAAAAAATTAAAATGATATAAATCACTTTTTATGGGCATAATTGCCTGACCTATACCCGGTTTTTTTAAAAAAATTCTGCTAGCGGATTTTTCATAAAGTATTGAACGTGTAAGATTTGGGATTTGTATGTAAAAGATGCAGATTAAGTAATTACTCTTAAAATTATTATTGATTCATAGGTAAAACAAAACAGCAGTTCCCGTGGCGCTTTGCCGTGCTTCGAGTCTTGCGCTCTGGAAATATGCTGCCGCCAATCTTAAAAATAGGGTTCGAACGCAATTGGCAGTGAAATATTATTCGGTAGAATTTTGAAATTGGTGTTTCAGGTGCTATGACGCAGTAAAAGGAGTTTCTGAATAATATAAAAGGCATCACTAATCAGCGATGCCTTTTATTCACGGCGTAATTATCTGAAATCATTATATAAAATTTAGACTGATGCCGTTATCGGTAAAAGAATAATAACCTTCCCTGGTCACTATAAGGTGGTCTTCTATTTTTATATCAAGGGTTTTTGCTCCCAATACCAGCGCCTTCGTCAATGTTACATCAGCGACACTTGGCACTAATCCTCCAGCAGGGTGATTATGCGCAAGAATGATTTTGCTTGCATTAGATTTCAATATCGTCGCGAATAATAGTTTCTTGTCTATCACAGTCGACTCCATTCCACCTTCTGACAATGTAAATATGCCCAGCACCCTGCAGGCTCTGTTCAACAGCAGTACTTTAAAATGTTCCTGCAATTCGATTTTACCTTGATCCCAGCTTGTCATAAATAGATCGTATGCAGCTTTCGAACTTTTCACGACCGGTCTCTGCGAAGGCTTAACAGGGCTTCTATAGATTAACTCCACCTCCGAAACGTGATTCACATCAAACTCATTGCTCTTTTCCATAATCATCGATTAAAAAATTAAAAATTGAATTATGGAGCCATCACCGCCAGTTGAAAGGGCTAAGGCAAAAAGCAACGCAATAATGGATTTCGCTGCAAGCGGGATGCGTTTATGGGGGAATTTTTTGCTGTGCCAGGGCGACTGGCGAAAATTGCGTAATAAAAGTGGCTTTTAATTTTTAGATGATATGAAAAGTAGTGGATTGGTTTTCATCATGTATTCCTAATAAGCTACTCAAATGGTCCAATAATTTTAGCTAATCAAACGTCAGATTTGGTGTAATTTGCAGCCTAAAAAGATGAGTGAAAGACTGACCGCCAAGAAGGATAATATGGAGTTCTTTTTTAGCCTCCTGAGCAAAAGCCCGAATGAAATAGCTATAGTTATGTATAACACCGAATATCGTCTGGTAAAGAACGCTGATGATATTTGGGTAAATAAACATGACAATAAGATGTCGATGTCCGGTGATCTGGCGGCTGCCATTGTGAAGACAGTATTTCCTGAATAATATAAGAAAAGCCCTCCAGTCAGAGGGCTTTAGTATGCTGGGTTAGTAATACTATTTTTTGCTTTCTTCTAAAGAGACTTTTCTGTATAACTTTAATAGTTTTTCCAAGGCCAGTGTGCTTTTGCGCGCTCTAGTGCCCGCTGCTTTGTTACCTTTTCCTACCTGTAGTTCTGCATCTTCTTTGAATGCATCGAACTCTTCGCTGATTTGTTTCAATAGTTCTTCCATATTTTCCTTTTGTTGTAAACAAAAATAGAATTTCTTTCGATAGCATTACCATGAGGCTGCTAAATAAATTCCTCCCCAATAGTGCGCCCTGGCCAGATCTGTGTTGATCTCTGACGTTCTACCCGCATTTATTATCCAAGATACATCCAGCGCACAATTTCTATCGTTTAATGGTATGTGTGTAGCAATTCCAGTATTCCATTCCATAATGAAATGCCTCGTTTCTTTCCACGAAAGTGTATGGATTGAGTTACCCAATATTGTTCCGTTCAACATGGCATTGTATGCCATAAATGTGGGTCTTCCTGCTGCAAACATGTAAATCTCAAATTGTTGCTTTTGACTTTGGCTTGCAAGTAAGTTTCTATTTTTCCTACCAAGTCCTTTATTCATGTTGCCTAAGGGATTGAAGTCTCGTACCCAGTTCCGTGAATCTAGTAAGCCAAACCTGAAAGATGCCGCAGCCTGTAGTTGCGTATAATATCCCATAGATCCCGCACCACCAAGTTTCATGTCAAAATATGATCTGTTCGATCTTGCATTAATAGATTGTGATTCGATTAATTTATCTATTCCTAAAGCATACAGAAAAGTCGGTGCAAATCCTTTCCCTATCTGGTTATGCCAACCTTCAGGATTGTATGGATTTTTAGTATTATTGTCATTCATACTTTTGTGAATACCCGTCTGAACCCACTTTCCAATGTCAAGACCAAATGCACCAATATTAAGTTCTGTTTTGTAAACAATATCTCTATCATTATCAATGTATCCCCTCTTGGTTGACAAAGCCAATAAGAAGGCATAGGGTCGGTCGTTTGGAACTGGATCGACCGCCCTTAAACTATCCGGCGTAAATGCCGCTCCATTAATAGATATGGAAGGTGCCAATTCTGTGGTGCTAAATCCTCTTGTTATTTTTTTGCCTATAATTAAATTGTCTAAGGTCGTTATGGGTTTGAATACAAACCAAGACTTGAACTTCAAACTTGAAAATCCAAAGCCTAAACCCATCGTATAGTTTTGATCGCTCGCTTTTGGAAATAATAATAGCGGGTTAAAGTCTTCATCGGTGTAGAATTCAAAAGTTGTAATGGTGTCAGTCTGGAACGGGCCAGGGTTTTCATCGTAGAGGTTTTCAATTTTCTGGGCACTCAGGGCCAGATATTGCAGACTAAAAGTTAATACAAAGAATAGCTTTTTCATATTTTACGTTATTTAAGGGTATAAATTTTAATGATTTGCCTGAGAAAATGGCTGGAAAATTGGGTCCTCAATAATTGTAATCAATAATAAAAATAATTATATTTTTCATTAATTCTAATATGCGTATACAATTATGATACAATTGATTATGATTCTTTGACGTCTTTATTGAGCGTCAGGTATTTGTGCTGATAACTTTTGTTTTAGAACCTATAATTTGACAATTTAATATATTACATTTGCCCCTCTACCCATTAGGCAACCCAGAAACAGTTGCTTCAAAAACCAAAAGTCAACCCATAAAAACACAAGTATGAACACAAGATTTACCTCTTTTATTTTCGCACTCATGGCCTTGCCATCACTACATTACGCGCAGTCTACGGCTGTGGTCCCTCCTGCTTACGACACCACAGTTGTAAACACAGCCAACTTCACAGGACCGTTAGCCAACGCAGGAAGATCTTGTCAATTGCTGATAGATTCAACACTGATCAGTAATATGTTGAACCAAAATATAACAGGTATTGCATTCAGATCCAGTGCCACAGTAACGGAGCCATGGCCTACAGCTACGACCATTTACCCTAATTATGATATTTATATGGGTAAATCTGTACTCGTGCAGAATTCTACCAATTTTTATGCAGAGAATGAATCCGGGGCACAGACACAAGTCCGTTCGGGAAGCCTTACTATAAATGTAAATGATTATCCCGCAGGTGGAGCTAGCAGTTGGGGGCCACCAATCCAATTCAGCACCGGTTATAATTATACAGGGGGCAATCTTGCCATTTTAATTCGTCATGATGCTTCAAACGGAACTACAAAAGCCAATAATGCACTGGGAGTTTCTACTGGGGGATATAATAGCCTTTTTAAAGCTTGCTGGCAGGGAACATATGCCGGTCCTGGGGGCACTCAAGGTAATTTTAGTGTGATCAGACTATCCTCCGGTTCTATTTCTTTGCCCGTCGCTCTTACTAATTTCAATTGCTCCTCCTTTGGTTACCATGCACGCATTGATTGGGAAACTGCGTCTGAGAAGAACATGAAATCTTATATAATTGAGACAAGCTTTGATGGCATTCAATTTGAAGCAATACACACCTTACCGGTTAAAACTGAAAGCATAACTGCAAAAAAATATAGTTACACCGATTATAATATTTTCCTTAGGACTGAAACTGTTTTTTACAGATTGAAAATGGTTGAAGCTGACGGTAGTTTTAAACATTCTAATGTGAACAAGTTAAACTTTGGTAAGGCACGTTCTGGAAATCTTGTAGTTTATCCTAATCCGGTAACAAGCATTGCCAATATAAGCTATACCGTATCATTCGACGCAGACGTAAGTTTTCGAATTTACGATATAACAGGTAAGGAGGTTTATAGCGATATTTTAAAAAGCGTTAAAGGCAATAATTCGATTCTCACCGACTTAGGCCATCTCGAAAAAGGATACTATATATTGAAGCTTACCGGCGATGGCCTAGAGGATTCTTATAAATTTCTAAAGAATTAATCTTAAGACTGTTGTTGCCCTTGATATTTTAATCACTAAAGTCCGTTGCACCGAATCCCATGAAAGCTGAAAGGAGCATGGAGGCGGCTATTCGGGCTTTTGTGTCTGCAGGAACAAGCTTCAGGCCCGTATCGCTATTTGTAAGGAATCCATCTGGTCCCCAGGTCATTTCTGGTTCTGAACCCACAGCAATGGCACCGTCGTCTCTTATTGTAAACCACACTTTGTTGTCACTGGTCATGAACTTATTGTCTTTTAGGTGCGCAACTAATTCGCCTTCTTCTGAATAGATTTCGGCGGCTGATGTCATGGTGCCTATAAAGTCCCTATATAGATAAAATCTACCATCATGGTTCATCCGCAATAATACCTTGTCGGAATCACCATCTACAATCTGAAATGGTTCTATGACTAAGGTGTCCTTATTAGCCTGGATCTTAGGATCTTGCTGCTCTGTGGATGAAGTGTATACAGTATGCAGCAAGGTATCCATATCCTGGCTACCATTTGACTGAAATGACATCGCAAGAGCCGAAATTATTAAGGGAAGGGTCAATGTTTTCATCATGGACGTTTTACGTATCGCTTAAGACAGCACCTCTATGGTCTTTTATATAAAAGTAGTCAATTCTCGATCCAATCTTTGAAGCTTTTTGCTTTTAATTGACTAACGACTGTATTGACCGGTACACTGACAGACAGCTTTACTTCAAGCTTTCCGAAGTCTAAAGGATCGTATGCTCGGCACACAGTACTGGAAGCTATGAGCTGCCTGTTGATGCGAAAGAAGTTATCCTTAGGTAGATACTCTTTTTCCAATTCATCCAAAGTCAGATCGGTAAGGTATTCTTTCTCACTGTTATCCTTGACGATAACCCTACCTCCGACGATGTAGGTTGCTGCTATATCCTGCGGTTGAAACAAGAGCACGCTAGTTCCATCCAACACTTTCACCCTACCCCACTTCTGTTCTTCGTTAAAGGCATTCAATGGTTCCTGTTCGCCGAGGAGTGTTGGTTCCTCCCGAGCTTTCATCTGCTGGATTCCGATCAAGCAGTACGGTGTCATCACCAATATGACGTTCAGCGATAGAATTAATATTACTACAAACGGAAAGCCGTAGTATAAATAATCTGTACGGAAAATATCAACTCCATAAACAAAAAAGTAGAGTGCTGCCAGGCCAAAGACCAAGAATAACGGGGTAATCCAGTTCAGCATTACCTGTAACAGCAATCGTGTTAAAAGATGTCCGTGCCAGGGCACCTTAGTATCTAATCGCTTGTTTATATAAAATACCAGTTCAACGATACATAAGCTTATGAGAACTGTTGCTGCATACTCTTTGTAGAAATCCACCGTGCGCAAACGGGTAACCATTGTATCCAGGCTACCTAACTCCGTCACGTACAAGGCGACGATCACCACTAAACCTAACCTGAACCAGAAGCTTTCCAAATAATTTTTCATAACATGACGAATTGAATATTTCTCTTTTATTCCGCTACAATAATTATTAAATTAGGGATTTACGTAAACCCTATAAACTAAAACACTATGTCAAAAACACTAACACCTGAGGATGTTGAAGCAGAAATTACGACTCTCTATGCTCTATCCGACAGTGCGCTATTACTTGAAGCCGATGCTGTCGCCTTAGATTTTCCCGCGTGGCTGAAGGGCAAGTTTGACCTTACCTCTGATCAAATCGATTATCTGGATACTTACTCAGAAGGCGTAAAGAAATTCTATGGTCATATCTTCGCGGCTGCATTTATTACACGCTCACCTATAATCTTTCCCGCGATACCAGATAGATCCACTCCGAGGAGAATCAAAGAAACCCGTGCGAATTTATTTGGCAGTGTCAGCTATGATGACGGTAGCCAGGAACTGACCGGAACCGTTGAGGTCAACATCGAGTTTGCCCTTCTATAATATTTCAAACAGCAGTAAGGTTTACTCCGCCTTACTGCTAACGATCTATCCAATTTTTAAAGTCCTGCACCCTGTGTACTGATACCGTCCTAATTTTGGTCCACTCCTTAGCCGTCAACGTATCTATCCTGGAATACTCCTGCCTCAGTGTAACCAGCAGATTCCTGTCTGAATAGTTCTGATACGAACCGACAACATCAATACTCAGAATACACTGTCTATTTATCCTAAAAAATTTTGAAGGATCCAATATGAGGATTAGATCCTCCAGCTTGATATCATACATATAACATTCGTTGAGCGTATCAACTCCTTTCATCCTTAAGAACACAGTCCGCTGGTAAATAAAGATCATCGCCACATCGTCTTTCCTTACCGGTATACTCAGCTTTGCAGATTTTACGAGCAGCATTTCCCTGGGCTCAACTCTATGCGATGTTCCTGTTGCTTTAACAATCCTTAATCTATCCACCTCAGCCCCTGTGCTATTATCGTTGATGCCCAACTGGGCCATTGTACTCTCTGCAGTTGCCAAATTACCGGCAGTAAGGTCTGATTCCACATCGGGAAACAACTCCTCCCCGTTGTCGGATATCGTAATCGGCATACGCGGATTGCTGTAGAAATAATATGCCGCGTAATATAAATTCAAGATGGCGAACAGCGCTATTGAAAACGGTAACTCGTAATCAAGGTATCCGGAAGCAACAAGATCCTGTCCAAAAGAAACGAAATACAGGAATACCAGAAAGAAGGTAAGGATGGAGACGCCCAATACACCAAACGTAAACTGCAGTAACGCTCTTCGCCAAATATCGCTGTACCAGCTATGTCTATTATCCAAGGCAATAGAGATCCGCTTGATGGCAAGCGCCGCGATCAGCGCTATTACGTAATTGATAAGTAACGTAGGGTAATAGGTCCAATCCAGAAAAGCCTGAAAAGTTTTTATGTCCGGGTTACCCATCATCACGATGAAATGCGAAGCCAGCAGACAGGCTATGCCGCGGAACAGTGAATCTTTGTATACAATTGGTGTACTTCCCTTTTTGCTCTTCATTAATCCTCCTAAAAAGAATAATTAAATAGACATTATAAATATATAATATATTTCTCTTATATTAGAATTGTTTTTGAGTTTTAATCCAATATTCGAGTGCAAGTGTTTTCATTTTCAGTTTGGCACAGGAGTATTATCAATTATTAAATCACTAAAACAAAACAGATTATGGAAAAGGTTGCATTTAGCCCTGCGGGCTTTAAACAATTGGAAACCCAATTATACACACTAGATGACACTGCATTACTTGTAGAAGCCAATGCCGTATTATCAGATTATGTTGACTGGGCCAGTAATCACATTATTTTAAGCTTAGATCAGGTTGCCTATCTGGAAGGTCTGGACCCGCTGTTTATATCTTCGCTTGCCAACAATGCTTCGATTGCATTTCGAAACCGACTACCTCTGAATCTGATTCTGCCTGAGAACTACAGTGTAGCAGAAAAAGACAAACGTGGTAAATGGTTTCTGGATGCGAGCACCATTGCTGCCAGCAATATACCGGGGAGTTCGATTCAAGCGACGGGCGAGCTCATCTATGAGTTTGAAATAGAAGCGTAAAATTGCAATGAGATGGTGCGGAACAGAAAAGAAAAATACGACGAGATTGAAATGCTCTTTAAGTTACAGGAGGGAGACAAAAAAGCTTATGGCCAACTGTTTCTATCCCACTACTCCAGTCTGTGTCTTTTCGCAGAACCTTATGTAGGTGAAGAGAGTGCTGAGGACGTGGTTGAGGATGTATTTTTAAAATTATTACAGTCTGATTTTTCCTTTAACGATTCTGCCCATCTCAAAGCTTTTCTTTACCGTTCGGTAAAGAATGGCTGCCTTGACCTGATTAAAACTACCGTTCGGCAGAGTGAGCGGCAATTTGCCTATGCCCATGAAGCCGACGAGCATGAACCTGGCTACGTCACTCACATTATCCAGACCGAAGCCATACGCCTATTGCATCAGGCCGTAAATAGTCTGCCCAGCCAAACAGCGGAGGTGCTAAAGCTCACCTACCTCGAAGGTATGAGCAATCAGGAAGCAGCCGATGAATTGCATGTTTCCATCAATACGATCAAAACACAAAAGCAGCGTGGGCTGAGTAAGCTCCGGCAGATCCTTCCAAAGGATCAACTTCAAGTCCTGCTATTATTATTTTTCTAATTTTTTACAATCCTTGTCACCCGTTTCTCATTCGGCGTCGTTTTATCCATAACTAGAACGCCAATTTATGGAGTACAACCAAGAAAAGAATGCCATACAGGTAGGAGAACTTGTTGCTAAAGAAATACAAGGCCTGCTATCGGAGGAGGAGTCTGCGATTTTAAACAATTGGAAAAACCAATCCGTGGAGAATCAGGAAGCCTATGCATCTCTATACACACAAAAAGAAAAGCTGCTTGCACGCCTCAACCGGTACGATGCTCCAAAAGCATTGGAAAGGGTACTTGCTAGGCACAGAAAAAATACAGGCGCAAAACGTATACGAACCTATTGGTATGCGGCAGCCTCTATCCTCGTTCTATTCACTACCGGTCTATTCTATTACTTAAACACGACCAAAACGATCCCGACGGAACTCGTTTCCGCGTATGGAGATGATGTACAACCCGGAGGGAACAATGCCTACATCACGCTGTCAGACGGTCAACGCATTGAGCTTGACAGTATGCAGTCCGGTGTAATAACTCTGGACGGTAAACATACCTATGCTGATGGAACCGAGATTCATTCTAGTTCAGGCTCCGAAAATGCAACAATTCACACACCGGTCGGTGGAGAATACCAGCTCCAATTACCTGACGGTACCAAAGCCTGGCTAAATGCCGCCTCTTCCCTATCCTATCCGGTAAGGTTCACTGGAAACGAAAGGAAGATTGCAATCACGGGAGAAGTTTACCTGGAAGTATCTCCCAACAAAGCCAAACCGTTTATTGTAGAATCTGAGGGACAGCAGATCGAAGTCCTCGGAACCGAATTTAATGTACGTCATTATGGTACACAAACCATTACGACGTTACTTCAAGGAAAGATAGCATTGACGAATGAAAAGGCAAATAAGCGATCCGTACTTATTCCAGGTCAACAAGCTATGGTCAGTGTGGAAGCTACTAAAATACAAACCGTAGATCCACACAATTACATCGCCTGGAAAGACGGTTTTATTCTGGTACAGAATGCAAACCTCGATCAGGTGTGCGAAGAGCTGGAGCGCTGGTATGGCGTTAAGTTCTTCCAGTCCGATGGTTTCCATAACAAAGAGCGTGCATTCATCAGTTTTGACCGCAACGTCCTTCTATCTACCGTACTGCTATCACTAGAGAAAACTTACGGGGTACAGTTTTCCGTCAAGGGAAAGGAGGTCTATGTAAAGTAAGCAGATTTTTATCGTTGTTTATTCCGGCAAATAAGAAGCCGCCGCTATTACCAGATAGCGACGGCCGATGTCGGATAACAAAATATTGATTGACAAATTAACTAACCGACAAAACAAATGTAATGAAATACAGCATTTATAACAATGGTATCGATAAAATACCAATCAGGTGCCATATCATGCGATTATTAGCCTTTTATCTGTTTATGATCAGCACCGGCACATTTGCAACCTTTAAAGGGCAGCAGGTCACTTTAAATTTTACCAATGCGTCCTTTCAGCAAGTTGCCCTGTCCATACAAAAGCAGACACGATACTCCTTTGCCATTAATAACCGATTTCTCGAAATTGCTAAGCCGGTAACTGTAAAAGTGAAGGATGCAGAACTGGAAGCCGTATTGCAGGATATCTTCCAAAACCAACCGTTTACCTATACCGTAAAAGATAGGGTAATTACTTTAGTAGAAAAGCCTAAACACACAACAACAGCCTCCACATCACCCGTAAGGCAACAGTCCATTACGGGCCGAGTTATTGATAGCCTGGGCAACCCTATACAAAACACTTCCGTTACTGTGAAAGGTACATCCATAAGATCTTTGACGAATAAGGAAGGATACTTTAGTATTGCGGCTTCCCAGGGTGAGCTTCTGGAGCTAAAGATTCTTGGTTATCAACCACAAGAAGTTGTTGTATCCAGTCCATTGCCAGATATCAAGCTTCAAATTAACCAACATGGAATAAGTGAAGTTTTGGTTGTCAATACGGGCTTTCAGTCGGTACCTAAAGAAAGAGCTACAGGATCCTTTTCCATTGTCAGTAATGAATTATTTAATCAGCAGGTCGGGACGGACATCATATCACGTTTACCGAATGTTGCTAACAGTTTAGTCGTGGATCAGAGTAAGCGTGGCGGCCAACTTATGGTTAGAGGGCTTAGCACGATCAGTGGACCTAAAGATCCTCTGATAATTCTGGATAATTTCCCCTATGAAGGTGATCTTGAAAATATTAATCCGAACATTGTTGAGAATATAACTATCTTAAAGGATGCCTCAGCATCAAGTATATGGGGTGCAAGAGCTGCCAATGGGGTAATCGTTATTACTACCAAAAAGGGAGTGTTTAACCAAACTACAAGATTAGAATTCAATTCCAATTTGACGATAAGCGAAGTTCCAGATTTAAGTTATATCCGCCAGATGTCTGCATCAGATTTTATAGA
The DNA here is from genome assembly GCA_001897525.1 of Bacteroidetes bacterium 43-16. Taxonomy (GTDB): domain Bacteria; phylum Bacteroidota; class Bacteroidia; order Chitinophagales; family Chitinophagaceae; genus Edaphocola. The sequence goes on from MKTB01000010.1 coordinate 327,770, forward strand.
TATTGAGCAAGAATTATTTAAAAAAGGTTTCTACAGAAGTAGGTTAACTTCGAGAAACAGACTTGTTGTAAGTCCAGTGGTAAACTATCTTGATAGAGTAAGCAAAGGTTTAATGACACAGGAAGAGGGAGACCTTGCTATTGATGCACTACGCAATATTGATGTGAGGACACAGCTTGAACAATATATGTACAAACCAGCTGTGAAACAGCAATATTTTCTAAGTGCACAAGGAGGAAGTGAGACATTTTCATGGTTATCATCGATTGGATACGATCATAATAAAGAAACTCTCGGCGAAGGTTATGATCGTTTCAATGCGAGATTTCAGAATACCTACAAACCAATTCGCAACCTTTCTGTGCTAACAAATCTTTATTATACGCAAACAGGCAGTTCCTCTGGAAGGCTTGGTTATAGTAATATTGCTCCTCTATTCCCATACACGCAAATTGCTGATGAAGAAGGAAATGCCATGGCGGTACCAAAAAACTTTAACCAAAGTTATTTAGAGACTCTTGGTAATGGCAAATTGTTGGATTGGAAGTATTACCCACTTACTGACTGGAAACATCAAACCTCCAAATCAACAACTTCAAATTTTCTATCAAATATTATACTGAAGTACAAAATTATAGAAGGTTTCGGTGCATCTGTCGACTACCAGTTTGAAAGGCAAAGCGAAACATCAACCGGGCTAGCGGATGAAAATAGCTTTACAGCTCGTGATTACGTAAACCGTTTTTCGCAGATAGTCAATGGGAATGTGGTATATATTGTGCCAAATGGCGGCATTCTTGACAAAAGTTCAAACATTATGAATGTCAATAATTTACGAGGCCAACTCAGCTTTGATAGGACTTACGGCTTGCATAATATAAATGCTATTGCTGGCGCTGAAATGCGATCAACGAAAGTTGATGGTAACAATGTTAGATATTACGGCTATAACAGCAATAATTTAACCACCGGATTGGTAGACTTCACTAAACCATATCCTAGCATCATTAATGGCGGCAATCAGACAGTTTTTAATGGAAATTCTTTACGGCAAACTGACAGGCGCTTCTTATCACAATACGCGAATGCAGCCTATACCTTCGACAATAAATATATTATTTCAGGCAGTTTAAGAAGGGATGGCAGCAACCTTTTTGGATTAAAGACAAATGACCAGTGGAATCCATTTTGGTCAGCAGGAGTTTCGTGGAAACTCTTTAATGAAGAATTTTACAAATCACAGCTCATTCCCTATCTGAATGTTCGTGCTACTTACGGATTTAGCGGAAATGTGGACCCCGCTATGGTGGCTGTCAATACCATTAGATATTTACCGTTGATCTCCCCATACACCAATAATAGGATTGCTCTATTTAATAATTATTACAATCCAGAATTACAATGGGAGACATCAAAGATGTTAAACATTGCATTCGATTTTAATACTAAAAATGATCGCCTGTCCGGTACATTTGAATACTTTAGAAAGCATGGGATCAATCTCTTCGGCATGTCGCAAATAGATTATACTGCCGGTGTCGACCCTTGGATCGTTCGAAATGTTGCCAGTATGAAAGGTGATGGCTTTGACATTGAACTCAAAAGTTTAAATATCAATCAATTATTTAAATGGAATACTATCCTTAACCTTTCTTTTTATAAAGATAAAATTCAAGAGTATAACGTTGAGCGAAGCATGGCCAATGCCTACATAAGCAACAATGTACCTCCCATATCTGGTGTAAAAGATCATGCAGTATATTCCATATATGGATACAAGTGGGCTGGATTAGATCCTGAAACCGGTGAAGCGCGGGGTTACTTAAATGGGGAAGTAAGCAACGACTATACAACTATAATAGGTACCGGAACCCGCGTAGAGGACCTTCAATATTTTGGATCGGCGATACCTACCAAGTTCGGGTCAATGATCAACACATTTTCCTACAAAAATCTAAGCCTGAATATTGGCTTAACATATAAGTTCGGCTATGCGTTTAGAAGGAATACACTTAATTACACAAATCTATTCAATAGTTGGCAAGGACATTCAGACTATGCGTTGAGGTGGCAGACCCCAGGTGATGAACGGACAACAAATGTTCCAGCCAATACTTATACTACAAATGCTAATAGAGATTTATTTTATGAGGGTACGGAAATAATGGTCGAAAAAGGTGATCATATTAGGTTACAGTATATTAACATGACATACACTCTACGGCACGTCCGTTACCTTAAGGCGCTTCAAGTATATCTTAATGCAAGCAATTTAGGAGTAGTATGGCGCGCCAATAAGTTAGGCATAGATCCGGACTTTAATTATCCTCTGAATAGTTTCATAGTGCCGAAAAATTATGCATTGGGAATAAAAGCACAGTTTTAAAAACTACAATTATGAAAAAAACTATAATCACTATTTCAATTCTATTGAGCAGTTATTTGATAATCGGATGCGAAGATTTTCTAGATGAGAAAGCCGACAAGCAGCTAGCTGTACCCAATACTATTCAAGACCTCAAAGCACTCTTATATAATGACGACATGTATTCTACCTATGCCTCTTCTGGAGAAATCAGTAGTGACGATCTATATCTAACAGATGAAGATCTTAACAGCATTTATTTTGAGAGTGATAAAAGGCTCTACACTTGGCAACCTGATTTTGTGTCGAAAGATATTTCCGAGCAAGGTAATAATTGGCTGGATTGCTATAAAGCAATTTATGTTTGTAATTCTATACTCGAATCGATTGATAACTTCAACTTGTCCGGCATAGAAGCTAACGAACTTAAAGGACAAGCTTTAGTTATGAGAGCAGCAAGGTATCTCGACGGTTTACAAATTTGGGCGCCGGTGTACAACGCAACAACTGCAGAATCGGATATGGGTATGGTCATTAGGCTAGACCCGGATTTAAATATTCCATCAATAAGATCATCCGTTAAGCAAACTTATGATCAAATCTTCAATGACATAACAACAGCAATACCATTATTATCTTCAACCAGTGCAGGTCCCAATATACCGACGAAGGCTTCAGCCTATGGTTTACTTGCCCGTGCATATCTTATCATAGGTGAATATGAAAAAGCTTTGCTTATGGCGAAGTCTGCTCTAGAAATTAAATCTGCGCTTATCGATTTTAATACACTTAATCCGGAAGACGATTTCCCTATTCGAGGTACAAAGTTCTACGCTCCAGAAGAATTAATTTTCCTAACATCAACATTTCCACATGGCTTCAACATATCTCCTGAAATGCTGAAAGTAACCCCATCTTTGTATAATAGCTTTGAAGAAGGTGATCTCCGTAAATCGATTTATTTTAAAGAAAACTCAGATGGAACATTCTTGTTTCGAGGTTATCATAACGACTGGGGATTTTTAACCGGAATTACGACAGCTGAAATGCACTTAATCGTTTCAGAATGCTATGCTCGATTAGATGATTTAGAGAGTTCTGCCGGTGCATATAATACATTGGCTGAAAAAAGGTGGAACGCTGACATTTTTACCCCAATTGCTTTTGGCAACAAAACACAAGCCTTGAATGCTATAGTAAAGGAGAGACGGAGAGAATTGGCTTTTAGAGGGCTTCGCTGGACCGATATTAAACGCCTTAATAGGGATGGTTGGAATATTATCCAAACAAGGACAGTTAATGGCTATGAATTTAACCTCCCACCTAATGATAAAAAATATGCTATAGCTCTTCCTGAAGATATCATAGCAATATCTCGAATTAAACAAAACCCAAGATAGAGATGAAAAGTAAATTGATAAAGACATCCACTATTTTAATACTCTTGGCTGTATTAGCTACTACTAATTTTTTACCTAATTTATCACTTGCTCAAAATTCCAATGAAGATAATATCTACATGCCTATTGAATTTGGAGCAGAGATACCCGAAGATTTATGGAATCTAGACTTCTCTGTATTAAACGACTCTAGAGGTGTAGAGACTATAAAGCTTGCTGATTATAAAGGGAAATTAATCCTTTTAGACTTTTGGGCAACATACTGTTCTAGTTGCATTTTGAACTTTCCCAAATTACGTGAGATTCAAGAAAAATATCCTGACGAATTAAAACTATTAGCAGTTACGATTCAGAATAAATCCGAAATTGAGAAGTTTTTCAATTCCAACTTAGGAAGGGAATATAATTACTTGAGCACTATTGTCGATGGTGATATGTTCAAGAATTTCTTTCCTCACAATGGCATTCCTCACGTAGTATGGATTTTACCAGATGGGAAATACTTAGCTGCAACTGGAGCAGAAGACGTTACAGCGGCTAACATTCAATCGACTTTAGCTGATCAAGAAGCAAAATTCAGAATCAAAATTGATCTCGACCGAAGTAAACCACTATTTATCTCTGATGATTTTTATCTGAATGAAGGAATGAAAGTTGAGTTTTCATCTTTCTTTAGTAAAGGACAATATCCTGGCTACCCGTCAGGGCATAAGATAAAATTAAATGCAGAAAAGAAAGTTTTTGGTCGACAGATGACAAACATCTCTTTGTTCGAAATTCTTCGAACACTTGCAGACCATTTATTTGAACAGAAAGGGATTAAATTTACGGATAAGCAATTTTTAATGCAGTCTAAAAATCCAATGTTAGTTAATGGAGGAAATTATAAAGAAGATAATTATAGTGATTTATATTGTTACGAATTAATTGTTCCATATAACGTCTCTGACTCATTGTATAGCTACATGCTTCAAGACTTAAATAGGTATCTTGATTTTCAATTATCAATGGAGGAAGTGGAAACTGACTGCTATTCATTAATACGTACATCTAGTGTTGACAATATCAAAACAAGGGGAGGGAAGTCGGAACAAAATTACAATGAAAAGGATAAGCAATTGACAATTGTCAATGGTAGTTTGGAATCCTTCGTTAGTATTTTAAATGAACTTCCCATATCTGATAAAATAATTATAGATGAAACTGGATATAACGGAAGGATCGATTTAAAAGTGGATGGAATGAACTCATTAGACGCATTGCGCATGGAGTTAAGAAATCTGGATCTTGATCTTATCGCATTAAAAAGAAATATGCTTTTGTTCGTAGTTAAAGACAAATAGATTTGGAAGGGAGAAGATTTCTCCCTTCCAAATCTAATTTGATCAAATGCTGATTAGTTTCTTCTGCTATCAGCAATAGTTAAGACGGATGTATTACTTCTACCGCTTAGCATTGCCTGAAGCTCCGTTTGGTCTTCGGCAGTAATTTCGCACGGTTTATCTCCGGTTGTACCACAGTTATTACTTGGGGCAGGGCCTTCCGCCCAGTTCGCAGGATTTGCAAATGCACCAGGAGATGTACTGTTCCCAACATAGTGGAACACGCCAGTGGAACTTACTTGGTTAGAGGTTCTTGAATCTTTAGAATCAGGAGTACCGGCGAATGCGCTTAAAGATAATGCCAGGATGGCTGCTACGGAAAAAAATACTTTTTTCATGTTTTTGAAATTTTGTGCTGTTTGAAAAAAAGGATGAGAAATCCGGCCAACTACAATGCAATTGGTTTGTCGGGTGAGGAATATTTGCCTACTCTCTTTTACAGGTTTTCGGCTCGGCCTAGAATATTATAGCTAACTGTTTATCAGTATTATGTAGTTTAAAAATTATTATCTTTGTGGTTATTAACCTTAAAAAAGACCAATTACGTCTTAAAGAATAACCCAGAAGAATAATTTATCCCTATCTCCTGATAACAGATCGAAACAAGTATTTATCAAAAGCTATATCCAATATCTGATTAGATAATTAGAAAGGTATTGTTGGAAGGTTTTGCTTAGGAGCAGTCAAATATTTTGCTGCTCCATGAAGCTTTGAGTTTCTACTTGAAACAAGTAAAAATGTAAGTACTATTTGAAGTGCCGGATGTTGTTGGATGCGTTGAACTTTTACCGCCATCACTAGCTTTTACACCATCAAATGTAAATACTGTTCTACTGTTAAGATTAACCGTGGATTTTAGATTTTTCATAATCGTATGATTTAATTTCTTGATTAAAATTACTACTCAGAAAACCTTGAAATTATTTAGAATGACGAATAGCCTATTTAAACTGACGAAGCCGGCACTTACGGAAACGAATGTGAAAACAAGCAAGCAACTTCATTTGCTCCGAACTATATTATGGCGGCATGTTTTGCCAATTCTAGTATTTATAAGTGTTGAAATGCTTACTCAAGGCCCAAATCTTAAGCGATTTGATGCTGGTATCTATGTGCTGTATTATCTGTTCGACATCTGTTATTTTTATATAATCACTTACGGATATGTTCCAGGCATCTTCCGGTTTTTCAAGCGTAGAAATGGGCTTCAAGAGATTGTTGCAGCAACAGCAATTCCTATTTATGGTATTCTGTTGATACTTTACAATGGATTTGTATGCCTTCTAACGAATGGAAGATTCGAAATACCCTTTGACATCCACACACTACAGAAAAGCTGTATAAGAGGCGTTATGATCTGTGCATTAGCTTACGCTGTAGCCTATGCGCGATATGCGATCAGAGCAGAAAAAATGGTAAGCCAACAAAAGTTACATGCGCTTAGGCTAGAGAACAATTTATTGTCCGTTCAAACTAATCCGCATCTGATAAACAATGTACTGAACTATGTCTATGAGCGTGTCCATGATTATTCAATCCAAGATGCAAAAGCTATAGCGTTGCTATGTGAGATAACGTCAGATGCATTGACCGAGACAGATGGATTAGGAAGGATCAGTCTAAAACAAGAAGTTACCTATATCGAAAAATACTTACAGCTGAATGCCCTCTATAAAGAAAGCGATGCCTTTAAGAATATAAGATTGTCCTTTGACGGTTATGAATCCATCAAATTGCCTCCTAAAATCCTGCTTGAGCCAATTGTCAATCTATTTAAATATGGAGACCTTAACAATGAAGCTGTGCAAGCTCAGGTGATACTTGAGGTCAAAGATTGCACATTACAATTAGTCACAAGGAATGCTAAGAAGGCAAACCATAAGGCGCCGAGCCATAAAATAGGACTGAAAAATCTGAGACAACGATTAGAACTGAATTATCCAGATCACCATTTGCTCGTTATACATGATACTGACCACTTCTTTGAACTTACATTAACTATTAAGCTATGCTAAACTGTTACATCGTGGACGATAGTCCATCCTGCATCCGATTGCTAACTAAGTATATAAATGAAACGAAAGGATTACAACTTTCTGGAACTACCGACAGTGGCCAGGAAGCCTTACTTTATTTACAGCGAAGCGATACAGGTGTGGATATTGTTTTCTTAGATATTAATATTGGTGATCTATCTGGCTTAGACATCCTTGATAAAATTAGTCACTTTTATTCTGTTGTCCTTGTCAGCGGTCACCGGCATTATGCACAAGAGGCATTTGTAAAAGGAGCGTCCGGCTACTTGTATAAGCCGCTAGAGTATGACCGCTTTTTCGCGGCCATACAGAAGATAAAAGAAACACCCGCAAGACGACCAGAAAGGCCAGAGCCTCCGCCAGCGCACATTTTTGTGCCCGCAGAGGGACGAGAGGTAAGAGTACGAATAGAAACAGCGGATATTGAATACATCCAATCTGCTAAAAACTTCTCTAGTATATTCCTTTCGGATGGTACCGCCATATTCTGTTCGCTAAGTCTGAAGCAAATAGAAGGGGTACTGGCGGCACCGCATTTTTTAAGAGTAAATAGATCCACTATAGTTAATGTTGATAAGATCATACGCTATGATGCTTATGATGTTTTTCTCAAAGGTAAAAAGGAGTTTAGTTTCGGTGAAAATTACCGAACTGCCTGTATGCAGATTTTAAAGTCCAACAGTGCTAGCTTTTGATATTTTTTGCGCAGTCCGGATAAAGCTTGTGAGCATGGTCAATATTAGCAACTCGTGTGTTCGCTGATAATCCGGGAATAGTCGGTTAATGTGCATATGCATAAGATCCGTCAACATTGGTGCTCTCCGTCTGTTGGGACAGGCCTGTAGTAAATTATGTATAGAGATTGCTAAGAGCTGCTCCTGCTTTGTATAGCTGTTGCTCGGTTCCAACATCTCTGACCGCTGCTGCTGGATATATCTGTTGACTTCCCGGAATTGTTCGATCTGCAGGTGATGCTCTCTCTCAAACATTTCTTTGATGTGGCTGGTCCATTTTGCGTAACGTTGGGGGCCAATGCTACCAAAAGAAGCAACTAATTGAAAGATCCGAACACAGTGGGTGTACTTTTGTAGATCGCTAGAAACTTCTTTTATCATTTCCACTACAATTTTACTATCCATGTGAAAATGATTTTCAACCATTTCTATGTTAGCGACCCCGTAACGCTCCATCTCTCTGTTGTATATCTTTATAGTGATATCATGGATTATGTTCGAACTGTACATCGGTCGTAGGCGATCCGTTACTGCTCTAAAGAATTGGAGCTGGAAGTCTTCGTTGAATAGAATTCGAAATCGTATATGCGGACCGTTTTCATTATAGCGGATAAAGAACCATTTGTTAATTCTCGTAGCGTATTCATTTATTAATTCGCTTATCTGTAGCAATATAGAATCACCGTATGCCGGCGAGCTGTAGACTTCGAAATATAGCCATTGATCCAATGGCAGGAAGCTGCGCTGCTCCATGTAGTTGCCGTCCACGGGTGAACTTGCTTTATAAACTTCATTGCGATGGACCAATGGGATGACCATTTCATTATTGTAACCTTGCCCTCGCGAATCTTCAAACGCATTTATCTGCGGTAAAGGTAGCTGCTCGATCCATGCCTCACCGCTTTTCCGTATTTCCTGAACCAATAGATTGATCTGGATATCTGAATCCAGATTGAATACCGTATCTTCTTCTCCTTTGTGTATTCTTACTACCGGATAAATGTTGGCATCTTTGAGCGTCTTGATTATTGTCTCTACCGGATCTATTGTTTGCAGATCGTGCTTTGTAAGCTTTATCTTCCGCTGACTTAAGACAATGTTCCTAAACTGGACTGTGGGGTAGAACTTTCGGCCTTTGACAATATCAGTTGGGTCAAAGGATAGGTCGGCTATTATGTTGTGAAATGACATATCGTATAAAAAACGGAAAACAGGTAATTTCGACCTGCGGTAGTTATACGCCGATGCCATACGTGGCACAAGCCGCCTACCCAAAGTCTTTGAACGTAGAATTACTCGTTCGCCGGAGACCGAAAGTACAATATCATCAACAGTCAATATCTGAGACGTACCGGGATAATTGAGCAGGTTTAGCTCATAGTCGTATATTGCTCTTCTCCTGCTCACATTATCTACGGTTAGCTCCGCATTGTAGCTGATGTCGAAGAATATAATATCCGGGTTTGACTCGGCCTCCAGGGCAGCAATCTCACGGGACAACTGTTCAAACTTTTCTGACGCCAGGGTAAACCTGCCGGCCAATTGATTGGCTGAATTTCCTCCAATTCGCTTTACATATAATTGGCCGTCATGTAGTGAACAGATCATGGAAAGGCTGTTCGGCAGCTGGAGGCCTGCCTGCTTTTCTTCTGTCTCTTTCAATAGTTCATCTAAACGAATTGTATCCTGGTTGTATCCCTCATTTAGGTGATTGTTGAGGTGCTGCGCCAGGCCATCCGATTCTTCCTTTTTGTCCACTTGTAGGTTACGTATGATGCTGCTGATGCCAGCGGTGTGAAAATCCCCATAACCAACTCCGATATCTGGATCAATAGCTATCATGAGCGGAATATCCTGTCGGTCAAATTTCTGGGTGTATCGGGCAGTGAAGTCTGTTAGATCTGTCTTAGACTGTCCTGTTTGGGTGTGGACCGAAAGTAGCTTGATTAGCGCGGAAATATTCTTGAAGTAATGTTTCGGAATGGTGGAACCGCTGCTCGTCACTTCGCTGATCACATATTTTTTACTATTGTCCAGGTACTCGGGGGCGATTCTGGTAAAATAATCCTCCCCTATCATATTGGGCTCATTCTCGGTAATTATAAGCCCGCATTCTACCAGAGGCTGTATATATGGCTCACTACCGGGGATGTCTTCAATAAGGTCAACGTAGGGTTTCGGTTCTTTTAAGTACTTGAGGATCTCTACGACCATTGGTAGCGTGCTTATCGATGCCATTTCAAACTTTTCACCGATCCGCTTTACATACCGGATTTCATCAGCTATCTGATAATAGGTACTGTTTGCGAATAGTTTCAGTTTTTCAACAGTTGTGTCGGGAGTGATAGTATTGATCTGCGGCCAATCAATAAACTGATGGACTATTCTTTCCTGATCAATAGTAATTCTTTCGTCATTAGTAATGCCAGCATTCATTACGCCAACAGATGCAAAGGTACCTAATGGGGTACAGCGGTATTTTGCCCTATTGAAATATTTGTGGATTGTTTCCTGGACGGCCTTCGGCTGATTCTCTAAGTCCTGATATTTTACGTCTTTTATCTGTTGATAGAAATTGGGGGAGGCATAGCGAATAGATTCGAGCAGCGGCTCCCATCCATCCACCAATGTTGTTGATAAGGGTAACTGTGGTATGCGTACAATGAATTTGGAATAAGGTATCATTAGTTTTTGCAACAATCATAATCATCTGAAACCTTGATCTGGCTTTAATCAGCTGTAAGGGCCGGATAGTAAGTTGAAGGTTGCTTATAGCCGGACGAAGTGGTTGTGTGTTTGTGATCACATCGCTTCTATACCCATAGTTGAATTGTCTCTGCGATCCATGAATAGACATCTTTAATAGTAATTATAAACCACTAGTATTCCCTCAGATTTTTAATTGTTTCAATAGACAAACTTTTCTGTTTCCTTACCGACTTAATTTGTTTTTTTGGGTTCATAATTCTGTGTTTTACGGTTTACTCAGAAAAGTATAAGGAGTTCTGTTTTATCAGCAAAATTTGTTTGCAGCTATTTATCCCTATTACTCTTGTTTCTGCAGAATTTTACTGCATGTCTTCATCTAAAACAATGCAGTGCCCCTTTAGAGGCACTGTATTGTTTTTATAAATAAAAAAGCTTAAAGGAGAATATTAGAACGGAATAGGCGGTACGGTGTAATTCGCCTTCAATATGTATCAATTATTATTGAATTAAATAAATAAATGCTACTCAAACAATTTATTTACAAATTATTATGAAATTATAAAATTTAATATTATTTTTCGAATTCTAACAATATTCCTCACTTTTAAACTAGTAGGTTTCGCCTGCTATCTCCCTTTTTTTAGTATAACAATCTGAATTTCAAATTACATTTCACCTTTTAAATTCAAATTATGAAAAAGATTAGTTTGCTTATTATGTTAGCCTGCTTTGCGAGTATTGCATTTGCAGGCGGAGACGCGAATATTCGTAAAAATTGTACTTTCTGGAAGAAGAGATATAAGTCTTCTGCTCGCATTTCTATCGGGATACCCATATGTTATTCTTCAAATGCTAGCTGTAATGGTAATTTCCGAGAGTATCTTCATCCGATGTGTGACAAAGACTGTGGTTTCCAGGAGGCATGGGCCGGTCCTGGCGGACTTGGTTCTCCACCATCAGGCACCTATGGTTATATCAAAAAGCGGATCTGCTCTCGTGGAGAAGTAATTGACGACCTAGGCATGCTGCTGTTGCCTGAAGCAAGCAGTAATGCTGCAGCGAATGCCGACAATATCGAAGAATCGTTACTGACGGTTGACGCCATAGAATTCATTGACGGGAGCCGTACGGTACAACTCCAAAACCTTTCAGGTTATGCCACTCTTCAGAAAAACAATGGTTTTAAATCTGAACTGACCGTATCTATCTGGTTACCGACAGATGATGAGGTCAATCAGATTGAAGATACCACTATGGATGCGAACGAAGTTATCCGACAACTGAAAATACAGGTTACGGACAACGGTGTTGTTATCAATGGTAATTTATATAACGCAGACCTGCAACAGTTCTTTATTATCAGCGAATCCGCCTCGCAAGTTAAGGTTGCGTTTACTGGTCTTAATCTGAATGTACCTATCCCAGCGTCAATACCTTTTGACAATATTGCGGTTAGGCTGTCAGGTGATGGTCTACCGGACAATCAGACTAACATGCAGACTATGTCGGCTAACACGCAACTTGCTATTGATAATAAGGATGTTGTTTTTAACGCTTATCCTAATCCGACAAGTAACCAACTGAACATTGAATTTTCAAACTCCAATGAAGGCGGTAAAACAAGTATTATGCTATTTGATGTTACGGGTAGAAAAATACAGGATATCTTTAATGGCGATTTAGCTAAAAATGAGAAGCGTATATTTACTGCTGATCTTAGCCGTTATCCGGATCAAACTTACTTTATCTACATCGAAAGTGGCGGAACGAAATTAATTCGTAAGGTCATGAAAAATTAGTATAAATAATGGAAAAGCGCTGTGTTGACAGCGCTTTTTTTATGGGTTAATGACATTGTGAGTTAGTGTATTTAGAAAGGATTCCAAAGATAGTTCGGTAGATCATATTCCTTTCTAACCTCCTCCATACGTCTTTCCAAATTTTTGAAGAAATCAGGATCGGTAAAACTTTCCGTGCGAAGTATAAAATGGACATAGTTAGTTTTTTCCATTCGGCCTTCCCTAACTGCTTTTTCTAAAAGATCCTTGAAGAAGGTTTGCCTCAGCTCAATATTGTCGTAATGACTTAAAATAATTGGTTGATACCAACTTACTGCTTCACCTACTTCTTTAACACCAAAGTATTTTTGGTGTTTTCTATAGAAGGCTAAAACATTCGCATTTTGGATGCTATCCTGGAATTTAAACAGCTGGTATCTTTTCTCCTGGTTGATTCTATCGTCCTCCTTGTAGGCGTATTTTAGTTTTCGGTATAACTGATCGTTGATATAAAATCTAATGATCTGTTCTCCTGCTACTTTATCCGTAGCTTTTACATTTTTCTTATAGTCATTAATTGCTTTTGTTATTATCGGCTCCCGCTTCTCTTTGACAGTGAAATATTTAATCAATGGAATATCGGAAGATACTAAAAGACTTATCAGTTCATCATAGTTGTAGTTTACGATTTTTTGATTCAGCAGTTTTTTACTTCTTTCTTCATTGCCAATAAAATGGTAGGCACATATCAGGTATGAGATGGGTATCTTACTGATTTCCGGTTCTCGATCTAATGTCAGGAGTTCTCCTAACTGTATTACATTCCTATATCGTTCCTCTAATAGTAAGGAGTCAAAAACAGCAGTGTATGTTTTTGCTTGCTGTTTTACATCTACTTCTACAGCTGTCGTCGTGGGTGGCTTTGGTGCTTCTGCTTGCGCATTCGCACTTTTATTAGTCGTAAGAAGCGAGAGTAAGATAATTGGATATAGTTTGAATAATGTTTTCATATCAGATGTAGATTTGGGTTAATGTGAAGCTATTGAACCGGAGCTAGGTAGACGTATGGCGGATTTGGCATTTTAGTTGAAATTCTTCGTTGTAAAAGTTGATTGCAGCGTCAAAACTACTGTCTACAATAGCCAGTTCGGCCTTATTAATCATTGCATAATATAGTTGTATTGAATCTATACTATGCTGCCCTTTTACTCTCAGACCGCCCAAACTTGCAATAAGCGTGACGGTCAATGCAATTGTAAAAGAAATTAATTTTTTCATATTTGGTTTAAAGCTGGTTAACTGCAAGTTATGCTATTTGTGTGTATAAAAATCTTTAACCAAAAAAAGTTATATTATTAATTTTATAATTCACCATGAGGTGGAATAGTTCACCCCTACTCCTTTCTATTTCACGCATCTGAGCGAGCCTAATCCTCTTTTTTAGCTGGCTCAATGGACATTTTTGTCCCTCAACAAATGACATTTCACCAAAATGCGCGATATGAGGAAATTTACTGAAGAACTGCTGATGCAGACACAAACCAAAGTCCAAAAGGTAATCAAAAAAGGTGCAACGGGATTCGAACTTTACAACTCCTGTTTTCAAATCTTACGGTCAACGTTCGCACAACTAAAGAAATTTATTCTTGAATATGAGTTTAAGAACCACAAAGAAGAGATAGAATTCTTTAAGGACATAAAACCTCTATTCCAGGCCCAGCTTCTATACTACATGGAACTTATTCAAATCGAAATCCGGAAGCCCACCGTATCTGAACGGAAAGAGCTCATCAAATACTATCGTAGTGTCTCCGGCCAATATCAAATCTCTCTGAAAAAATATGAAGTCTTCCTTCACTACATCCGTACACAGCTTACAAATGCCGATCACCTTATGTTTATTCGATCTCCTGAGCTTGAGCCGATGATCCATACAGACATCGTTGACCTTGATGACCGATTCTCCACTCCTGCCAGTTCTGAACTCAGTCGCATCAAAGCCCATGAAATGATTATCGAGTATATGGGAACGAAGGTCATGGAGCTAAAAACCGGTGCGGCTCTGATGGATCTGCAGCCCTACTCTACTATCTGGACCGGGAGCAAGGTTGCGTTAATAGAACTAGCTTACGCCCTACACTCCTGCAAGATGATAAACCACGGTATGGCCGATATCCGACAGATCATCAGTGCACTAGAAGGTATCTTTAAAATACAGCTTGGAGATTTCTATCGCGTATTCCAGAATATCCGAATCCGCCAGAGCAGCCGGACTACGTTTATGGATGAGCTGAAGGAAAAGCTGATCGAGCGGATGGATGAGACGGATTTAAACGGTAGGTGATCAGTATTTATGGCAAGAATTCTTGAGGTTGACTTCAATTTCAATAGCATCGATTAAACTAATAAAAATACCAAAATACGGGAATTCCCCCATTGTCTGAGATTCAATACTGGCCTATCTTTGCGGCAACTTATTACAAAGCAGTTTACAATTGCTAACACCGTTACAGCCATCTCGATCGATCTAATATATATAGGCTGTAATAAACCTTTATCATTTTCCGCCATGACCACAATTTCTATTTCAACAGAAATTGTGCTTGAGAAAACATTACCTGTACGTACAGTTTTTTATTTTACTAACAACCTAAAAATCTAGAATTATCAAATCTATTTAAAACAAAATTGATGAAAAAACTAATAATTCCGATTGCTCTAGTTTCCCTTACTATTGCTGCGAGTTCATGTAAAAAACAACTGGATACAGATGGCAGACCAAGTGTCTCGCTGATGAACGATCAACGTGACATCAAAGAATTAACAGACAAATATTTTGACGGAATTTCCGAAAATGATATAAGATATATGCCGCAGAGCGATGAAGAAAAACGTCGCGCTGTAATGATTGATCAGATAACCGAGGTATTTAAGGTCTTGTACGAAGACCAGAATAATGTCAAGCTTGTGAATGCTGCTATTAAATCTGAATTATACACTGACGAAACCATATTGCTCAAAGACCTTATTGACAACAATAGTCTACTGAAGGACAATGCTCGATTCATGAGCCTGACCGAAGGTCTTCCGACGAATCTCGATGAATTTGCAAATAGCTTTATGGATGCTGCCAATAATTTAGGCAATCCTGACTTAATTGAATACCTGAATGAGGTTGTTACACAAACAGGAACACTGACCAGCGAAGTTTCGGTTTATTTCCCATATTCTGAAGATTACACGTTATCTAATACAGATGTTACCCTTGTAGCAGCAGTAGCTGATGCGGATGCTATCTTAGGTTATTCCAGAGGCGTTGCTTCTGATGCAGGTGGCGGACTTTATACTACGCTAACTACTGTAAATGATGATTACGCTGCGACAACAAAACCGGTACACGTTATCGGTGTAAACGGTGTACGCCTTCGCGCTGGCGTCGCGATTCCCCTTGCTGATTTCCCTCCAGGTGGCGATATCACTACGCCGGGGTTACCAAGGGAAGTGAAACAAGTATATAGCGGTGATGTAAAATGTAAAAAACAATATGATGCACTGGTAAGTCTTACCGGAAATGGCGGTGGCTCTGAAATCAGATTTGTTAAAGGTGACGGTTATTTAAAAACTACAGGTGGTCAGGTTGAAACGAGTACACCAGAACAACCGAATGACATCAGCCGTAAAAATATCCGTAAAGAAAACTGGGTAAACTGGACGCGTGAACTAGATAGTGACTGGGAGGCAAATAACCATCAAATCTTTATCGGTATTTATGAAGAAGATAACAGAAATACAACCGAGCTTTCTTTCGCTGTAAGTACAACAACAAAGAAGGAGAATTCAAACCTACAAGAAACGGGTACAGTAACGGTAAAATTCACTTACAAGTCTGACGATCCGGTAATTTTTCAGGATAATTTGAATAGGGACGTATTTTTTATACTGAATAGAAGTGCCAATACATCTACATGTGGCATGTACGAAGGATGGCCTAAACGTAACTGTAATGCAGACGTTGAGTTTACCCTGGCTGACAGAACTTTAGTACCTTAGCGGCTGCTTAAGTTTCGCTAATCAGATTACTAACTAATTATGGAGCTTGGATTATTGATTAATCTGAGCTCCATATAATTTGACAAATATATTTTACATGCTTACAAAAAGATACTGCTTATCCATCCTGTCTTCTCTCCTGCTTTCGGGTCTAAGCGTCGTTCCTAATACAGCCCAGAGCCAGGAAAGGCCAAAAAATGTTGTAAAAATTTCCGGTGGGTATGTAACATTCGGGACATGGGACATGTTGGGATATGGCATTTCAACTTCTTATCAAAGGAGTCTGGTAAAGAAGCCACGACTAGGATTAGGTGATTTCCAATTTGGGGGAGAGCTGTTTATGGAGACAGGTGCTACCGGACAACAATTGGTAGGGAGCAGCCGAGGCGATGTAGACAAAACGTATGCTACAAACACGACAACAAGTCTGTGGGTCAAAGGGAGCTACTATCCATTTCACAAAATTGTTCCAGGTTTTTATATTGCTGTAGGGCCTACTGTAGGCTACAAAAGGCAGATCCATTCGTCACAGCTTAACATCGTGCACAACCCATCAGCCCAAATTTACCGGAAAGAGATATTGAACCTGGAAGAAGAAAGTGCGATGTATCTGGGTTACCGGCTATCTTTCGGTTATGATATTTCTATCAGGAATTTCATAATTGGAGTTAAGGGAGACTTCAACAACAATACTTTTGGAAATGTAAATCTATATGTTGGTGGTCTGGTTGGGGTGAAATTTTAGCCTTAAGCGTCTGAAAAGTCTGAAAATTTATTCTAAACTTTTTAAAGACAACTTTAATGAAAAAAATTATAATTCCGATTGCTGTAGCAGCTTTGGCTACCGCATTCTATTCCTGTAAAAAAAATCCTACATCTTCTTTAGCAACATTTTCGGATAAGGTCGAATTAGGCGATATTACCGGAAGATACCTCAGCGGGGTGCCAGATAACGCCATTAGATTTCTGCCTGAATCCGACGAAGAAAAACACCGGGTTGCTATGATCGATAAAATCACGGACATTTTCAAAGCACTTTATGAGGACGACAACAACATCAAGCTTGTAAATGCTGCTGTCAAATGCGGGCTCTATTCCGATGAGACCATACTATTGAAAGACCTTATCGACGGAAATAGCCTTCTTAAATCATATCCTGGCTTTAACGCGCTTACAGAAGGCACTAGCCTAAATCTTGATGACTTCAGTACACAGTTCTGGGATATCGCACATAATCTTGGCGAACCAGAATTTATTGAGTTCCTTAATGAGATTGTTACGCAAACCAATACGATAAACAGTCAGATCTCTGTTTACTTCCCCTACTCCGTAGATTACGCTGTAACGAATGCTGATGTAACGCTCGTTGCTGGCGTTGCAGACACAGATGAAATCCTTGGCTTTCAGAAAGGCGTCCAATCAGACAACGGTGGTGGCATCTATGGCACTATGATTACCGTGAATGACGATTATGCAGCTACGACCAAACCCGTTCATATCATAGGGGTGAACGGAACCGTACTACGGGCGAATACTGTTTCACCCTTGGCTGACTTCTGGCCAGGTGGAGATATCTTAACGCCTGGGCTTTCAAGAGAGGTAAAGCAGGTGTACACGGGTGATGTACGCTGCAAACGTCAATATGATGCTTTGGTTAGTTTTACCGGAAATGGAGGAGGCTCGGAAATTCGCTTTGTAAAAGGCGATGGCTACCTTGCAACAGACGGTGGGCATGTCAACGCTTCAGGGATGGTGCAGCCTAACGATATCTCCAGAAAAGATATCCGTCAACAAAACTGGATCAACTGGACGCGAGAATTTGATCCAGACTGGGAGGCAGATAACTTTCAAATGTTTGTTGGCATCTATGAGGAGGACAATCGCAATGACGGGTCTGTAGCCGTATCTTTGAGTACAACTACGAAATCCGATAATGGTCAGAAAAAGACAGGAGAAGTTGGTATCAAATGGAACTATAAAACGGACGATGCCGTTATCTTTCAGGATATTCTGAACCGTGATGTATTTTTTGTACTAAACCGTTCGTCCACATTCTCTATATGTGGAAATCATGAGGGCTGGCCAAAGCGAAACTGTAATGCTGATGTAGAATTTACTTTAGCAGACCGTACACTTGCTCCTTAGTAAGGCTAGTTTATTTGAACTTAAGCAAGGACTGACTTTTGTCAGTCCTTTTTTGTTTTTCTTTCCTCTACATGAAATTTCTGTAATCGTATGTCTTTGCTTCGAACCTACTTAATAGCCATCCAATACGAGCGATCTCATTTGATGTTTGGATTGTGGTTGGCAGCTTTGAATATAGATCAAAGCTATTCCAATTCATTTTGGTCAAACCTAGGATCTCCGTAGCAATCATCCCTATATTACTTGCACCATAGTGCTTTTTGATTTTCAGTGGTATAGGCACATTTTTGCCCCCCAGATAGAAACTCCGATTTTCTGTCCTCACCGAAGGAACAATACCGTGCGTCCACAGTAGAGCTGTTGATGCATCTAACAGGAAACATGACCCTCTTGACAATGGAAAGTTGGTTGGTAATATATTCCCTTGATTGGCATATAGTGATAAAAACCGTGCTCCCTCTTCAAAATTAATTTCGATCAGATCAATCTGTTGAACACCAGATTTCTTTAAGCTGTTAACTATTCCTTTTATTTCATCGGGTCTAAAATGGGTGCGTTTGTGAACTACAACACGTTTTGGCACCTCACCCATTGTATTGAAGAATAGTTCACGAACAAGGGTTCCAAATTTATACGCATCCTGAAAAGATAAATATGGGTTATTCTGTTTATCGAAGTAACAATCCTCAACGCGAGAGAGGCGATACTTCAGCCCTTGTCCCATTGAATTATAAATGTGACTACATCCTAAAACAACCTTAGTTTTATCTTTGAGTTTTTTTACACTGTAACCGATACCAACGAAAGCAGTGTTAGATTCAAGTCCGTTCAAAACCCATGGTGTACGCTGCGCTTTAACATAAAATGACAAGGACAGCCACCAATTCACCTGACATACCAAAGGGTCTATTAACGTACTTTCTTGGATAAATTGAGTAGCTATCTGCTTTTGGGCTGCATATGCTTTTATGTAGTCGTGCAAGTCAAACGTTTCATGTTCATTATTGATGTCTGTGATAATATTTAAATCTGTAGGAATAAAGATTACCAGCACCAGTTTCTTATTAACTGCCTCAAGCTTATCGATAGCTTTCTTAATTTTGTCCGCGAAATCCTTCGCTGACTTCATTAAATCAGTGACTGGCAAAGTTATATTACTATCATTCCATAAATCACTATTGATATCCGGTATATTTAACGGTATACCATATGCATTCAAAAATCCAGGATAGTCAATTAAATATTCAGGATTAGATGCTCCTGAAGATTGCTCTCTATTAAGTCTAGAAAGAAAACTATACAATATATCCTTCTTGTTATCAGGGCAAATTATACCGAGATTTACCTCTGCATCAAATACGTTTCCATTGGACAGAAAGTCGTAAGGTCTATTATTTACCAGTCCTCTCATCGGATGAAAATCCTTCGTCACCGTCCCAGAATACTTATCTATAAATTCAAGATGCGGTTCATTATATTGAATACCATTATGAAGTATAGTTCTCTTATCAAAAGCCTGCGGTAACTGAAGTGGGTAGCCACCAGATGCTTTTGAAAGCGAAACATGCATGGTGTTTGCACTTACAGAAAATTTAAATGCTGTACCCGAATTTAGTGGAAATTCAAACGAGACGTGTTTGCCTGTAGGAAACAAAATCGAACGCCAGCGATCAATCTGCTCACCAAGTCTAACATTTGGCTTTTCTTTATACAATCCATCATGATAGGATTTTCCTACCTCAAACTTTAGCGACTTAGGAATTTCACTTTTTGATTCGATATAAAATGTAGGCTTTATACTGATATATGCGAACGGTTTGTCCGAATTGATCTTATTATCAAAAAAGAGACTTAACTCAATAGCGTCATAGAGATGGTAACTAATTCCCGCTTTATTGAATGTATTTCCACTATCTGGAAGATAAATTTTCTCAAAGCCATCTGATCGAAGGTTTCGCAATTGACAGAGAGAATCAATAATTGCTTTTAAGTACAGATTTCTGAAGACTGTACCTTCCTTAATTTCCTTATATGTTACTGGAGTTCTTTTGATTTCACCATTTAGTCTCCCGGTGAAAGCTTCTCTGATCTGAGATTGAATTCCGAAAGCATATATCATCTTCTTCAATGGTACCGCGACGATATTCTTTCCTCTTGTTATCTCTCTAATAGTAGCCCAAACCCTTTCCCCTTCGAGAAAAGGAGCGTCAAACTGAAAAACCTCAGTTGGCAAAGCTACAGGAAACAGATTGCTCTTTAAAAGAACATGTGGTTGTTTAGCTTCCATTGTAAAGGCAGTTTTTTCAACTTCGTCAACAGCAGCGCTCTGTAGTACTCCATTTACTTCCTGCACAAAATTTTGATTATGATCAAGGCAAGTTTTACAGGTATGAATAAGTGTTGTATCAAAACCTTCTGTAGGGATATAGAAGCCCCTTCTACCATGTTGCTCCAGATGGAGAACCAAATCTTGAATCTCATCATTAACGTTGTATCCAAACCCACACCAAAACAACATCCCGGCACCAGGTTTGGAATAAGCTTTCTTCAATGCATCCATTAGAGATTTATCCCTACCGCTATATCCCATTACGATCAGATGCTTATCGTACAAGTGTTGTTCAAGAGCGGCAATGAAAGTATCATGTTGAGTATCCAACTCCGCACCAGTATTCTTCAAAGGGCCATATTTAAAATCACCATGCAGCGCCACAGTAAGAAGTTCACTACTACTTACAGTACGATGTATTCTGTCTGTACTTTCCAGCGACACCGCAATCGGTGTTATGCCTGTTTGGTAAGCAGCCTTTTCTACCAACCCATCGAAATTTGTAGTAAATACAGACTTCACCATTCCATATTTGGCAAGCAAGCATAATAGTCTATATCCTAGATGAGGCTCACGATTTCTACAGATATTCTCAAAATATTTTCTTCGTGTATCATCAATAGGATAAGCTTTTAAAGCGTAAAACACATACTCGTCGGCGTCACCTTCTTTTGGATAGATGCCCTCGTTGTCCAACCAACGCTGAATACTACGTTGGACAGTTTCCGATTTATACTCACTATATTGACTCGAAAGACTCGGATTTTTGGTAATGAATATATTTTTCTTCCATTCCCAAATACAGTCTGCAGCGGACTGAATACCAGAACTGATAGAAGCACCCGCACCAAGTAGAAAAACGTGCCCGGTATCCGTGTTTTCTTTTAAGGTTCTTAGAAAAGCATCATAAGGTAATTCCAAATTCATAATTTAATTCAATTAAGGTTAATTATTGTTTCATCTGTACATCAATAGCAATATCTTCAGAACGTATTTCATACTTCTTCTCAGGCCTTGAATAAACGTTAACAGATTGATGCGAAGTGGCAAAAGAATTGTCGTATATAAAAGTTTCGGAATTCAGCAGTACCCTCTCAATAAATTCCGATTCAAAAACAGCAGTTCTACCCGAAGCGTAAGTATGAGCTAGACGCTCAATTTTGTTTACGCGATAAAGATTCTCTACATCAACTGTTCTATCGTCAGGCATCAAAATAAACAAATAATCTCTTGCTCGGCTTATTGCAACATTTAAGATATTCTGTTTATTCAGAAACATATTAGGAGACCTACTAATTTTGTATGGAGGATTAAATACCGTTATTATAGCATCACACTCATCTCCTTGAAATCCATGAATAGTCCCTATCAAAATCTCGGCCTTTTCATCGTCATTGTGTAATCTAGCCAAAACCTTTTCAATTAAAGTTGCCTGTGCCTTATATGGACATATTATCCCAATTCTAAAATTATCGCTATGTTTTGAACGGATCGCTTTCACTATCTGCAAAACAAACTCCACAGTAAACAATGCCGAATAAATATGATAGTTTGATTTATTTAGAGTATTAGGCTTGAATATGCTTTCAAACTTGTGAACTGGAAATTTTATAATATTTATATCTTTTAAATCTAATTCGGGGAGAACCAATTTTTTCTGGTCGGATAAATCTCTATGATGATTCAAGCTTCCATTGTAAGTGAATTGACTAAATACTTCACCGATTGTAGGCACACTTCGATACTGAGTAGACAAATTAACTACTTCAAAATTGTGCGGTACAGTAACCGGATTAATGAACTTATTAAGATGCACCATCTCATAAATATTCAAATCTTTCCATTGTTCAATCTGTGTTATAGGCTGTATCTGGAAAGGATCACCTGCTATAATAAACCTGGCGTCTCGTTTTTGATAGAGTATGTAAGCTATACTGGCAATATTTACCATTGATGCTTCATCAATGACGATATAGTCCCATTCCAAAAATTTAAGATGCAGTCTTTCCTCCATTCCATCGGATTGAAAATAATCATACGCAAATCTCGCAACAGTAGTTATTGTAGTATTCTTGGGCTTAGTTCTGATGTCGAAGTTTCTATCCACGACAAGACCACTGGTATCTAAGTCTGGATCTGAAGTCAACCCAAACCGGAGTAGCCATCTGCAATATGAATCGTCGCCATCCATTTTATCTATAATCCTTTGTGTCAGAACATCTGCTGCCTTGTTTGTAGGAGCAAGTACAAGGACTTTGAGATTGTGTTCCTTTCTCATTAATGGAATAATCTCGTTTGTTGCCAGATAAGTAGTTTTACCAGTTCCCGGTGGTCCAAAAATGAACTTTATATGTTCTGAGAGATTTTCCTGCAAATTGTATTCATCATCAAAATCCATCTTATAAAAAGCGCTTCTCAACTCTTCCAAAATGAATACCGGATTCTTTATATCAATCACCGCACGAGTTATCTTTGTCAAATCAATGTTTGAGATGTCTGCAGATTTCTTCAGCTTAGCTCTCAGTGTATATTCTTTTAGATTTACGACTTCGATTGTTACAGCCCTAATCTCTTCTCCAATATATAAACGTAACTGAATATCTCCGATATCTTCAATAGATTGTGGTATGTACCTGTTAGGATGTTTTAGCACTAATATGCTGTCCGTATCCTTTTCTATCTCAACTTTTGAGAATTGTATGGAAATCTGCTTTCCAGAGGAGCTGGACTCACTACTCTGCAGATATTCTAGTTCCAGCAATGCCTTAAACCAACCATAGGAATATACTTTTGAACTGTTAGCCAACTCCGACAGTTTCTCTATTCTTGTTAGTTCTTCAACTTGTGCTTCAGCAAGCAGTTTAAGCTTTTCGATTTTTCGCTGCAAGTTTATGGAAGGCATTATATATTCATCCTGATCGACAACAATCTCTATCGCCGGTTCAGGTGTTTCAGAAAATGGTAAAATATCTTGATTATCGCTCTTCTGCTTTTCGTAATGATTCTTCTTTAATCCCTTATTAATACTGTTTAAGGTCTTTTGGTAATCAGACTCTGTTATTTGAATCCTATCTGATGGTGTCATCACAACAGGACTAGGTCCCAAGCTCTTATTCCTAGTAGACATTTCTTCGATAAAAGCATTCAAATCATCGGGACTAATATTCTCTGCGATGATTTTTTTTCCCAGCTCGTATGCCGTTCTTTGCTCATCGGTTAAAGATAAATCGGAGTCATTGTTAATTATTCCGAGAATATCGAATAGCACGTTTATGTTGAAATCATCTAAGTTATAAAAATCAGCAATTTCCTCTTTCGATATTCCATGAGGGCTCGCATAAATACCAGCTTTTGTTATCAACCAAGCTTCATTCCTCAATAAAGACATAGTTGAAGAAATGAATGTCCTTGTATGCCTATAAGATGCCCCCCTGGGCACGTAAGTAAACCGGCCCGCAAGCTTTTCCTTTACTATTGGATAAGATAACCCTTTAGTAAAATGAAGAAGAAAATCCCAAATAATTATTGAGGTTTCTTTAGTAATATTCGATATAGTATCGTATAGGCCTTCTAAAATCCTATCGTTGATAGATTGATCAGATCCATATTTGTGTGAAATCAGAATTTTATCTAATCCAAACTCAGCTTTATTTTTTGCATTAACCTCTATTCCTCTGTAAAAAATTCTCGGAATATGTGAGATTCCCAGGTCTTCGAAAAACTGTAAGGAGATATCACGTTTAACGCCATGTAGAAATTCAACATAGAAATCATGGTCTAAGAATTTGATACCAACAGAATTAGAAAAATAACTAATCAACTGCGCTTCAGAAAAATAAACAGAACCCGGCCTTGAAAAAGATATGACTTTAGGATTTTTGTTTCCATGCGTAGCAATAAATGGAATTTCCTTTAGCTTATTAATAAACTCCTTCTGCTGTCCTGACGAACACTCCTCATAATAATTCAGGAAAGAATCGAAATGTTGCAAAACTAATTGTGAATTATCATAATCGAAAGCCCCCTTGTATTGAGGAATAATATCATTGAAAATCTCAGATTTAATGTCTGGCTTACCAATTCCTATAGCGTCAAAGAATGCCATCGCACCTTCATCTTCAATAAAAGGTTTGTAAATCACGTCATAACTTGATACTCTTTCCGTGGGTAAAAATATCTGTGGAGCGGTTAAGTCCTTGTTAAACGGCGTACATGCCTTTCTACTCTGATTCAAAAGTAGCGGTCGTTTGATAGCGATTTTTTCGACATCATTCCACAAATATTTATGATCAGCTAAATAAGCATAGAGCTTTAATAGCCACTGATCAGACTGCTTTTCTATAAAATCCGCGGTAAATCGTCTAATAAGTTTTTTGGCGTCAACTGTCTCGTTTATAATTGAATTGACATATGAGTCCAATGCTTTATTACCCGCATTGATCTGCTTTTGACCTTTAGTGACAAATACCCAACCAGAGTCTGGATTTCCAAGAAGTTCACTTAATTGACTATCGTCAAACAATTCGGATAATTCCATATCAACAGCCCAATAAGCGTTCTCTTTCGCAAAAAACTTCCCATCCCTTCCCGGGAGAATGGTATTATTCAGAAAAGTTTCATGAATTTCCTTATAAAAGGGTTGAAAAGAGATTTTTCCATTAATACTATTCTGAGAATAAGAAGTAGAGTCGTACGGAACCAAATCAAAAATTATGTCGGTAATTAAGCGGATACCCTTCCTAGCTCCAATCTCTTTGAGGATTAAGATTGATTCGCCAGCCAACTTCGCCAATAAGTCAACAAGTGTAACGTTCCATTTTTTACCGCTTTTAATCCCTTCACGGCTGTCGTTTAATAAAAACGGTGCGTGGATCATAAAACTAAGCTTTGTACTTTCTTTCGTTGGGAAAAAACAAAATGCATCGTAATGATATCCTGTTTCCAGTTGCATACCGTTATCAATAACATAAAAACCTGTGCTTATCCTAAACTTCGTGTTTGTACTATTTCTAGTAATTTCTTTTGTAAAAATCCAAATATCCTCTGCTTTTTCATCACCATCGTCAAAACTCTTAACTTCAAAAAGCTGAGCTATTGTACCATCAAACTGTAATGATTCTTTTTCTGACTTACTATATATTCCCTTGTTGCATTCGGAATTCCATTGGATACATTCCAAATTGCTTAAAAATAAAATAGGTTGAAATAAGTTTTTGAGTTTCGATTCAATCTCATCATATGCCTCTTCAGCACTCTTCGACTTGTGATTAAAAGGAAAGAAAAATACAGTCTCTCCAGAATTCCGATTTTCGATAGCTGCATCGAGTTGAACTGGAACTATATAGTTCTCTAGCTTAAAAGTAAATGAATCATCGTAGATATGCGGTGTATCGCTATAGGCAAACACAGCCTTGAACCCAATACCAAACTTCCCTATCTTCTGCTCATCGATTTTTGTTGAATTTCCAATGGAAGTTATCGCATTTATATGTCCCAATTTCCCATCCTCTGAGTCTCGGTCTTCTTGTTCTGGATCAGAAATTGTAAACCTTACTGAACCATTGTGCTTAAACCATAAGCCATTCCTTCTTAGATCGAATTCAACCCAACTGGCTTTTGTATCATCGGCGTTTTGCAAAAGTTCATAAATAAAATGGGCAGAATCTGAATATTTTTTTATTGCAGTCTCCCAAATACCGCGATAGGACTTCTTGAGCAAAACATTTACATCATTCTCCTTGATTTGCTTTAATACTGAAAAGTAATGTTGTTCCATAATTTACGTTAAGATTATTATCAATATATTTTAGTCAATGCTTAGTCTGTTTTATTTTCTTATGCCAAGCACAGACAACTATTAAAAGATGAAGTGGCATAAAACAATTAAAAACCTCTATCACACCTAAGAAAAAAATCACAAATAGCTGATTTTCATTAAAAAACATCAACGCCAAAATCAAATTTAATGTTTTTTTGGAGCTAATTATATTTAGAAAAATAATTAACTCAATTATATAATTTAAGCAACAAAAGCTTACTTTTCATAGGGTTACTTACATATAACAAATATTCTACACTACTTAATTTACAACAAAATTCGTTCATCTAGGAACGGTCTGGAACTATCTCTACAAGTCGTCATACGTAATCCAATTAATCCACGCTAATTTCTGGATAAGCTCCCAAATCGAGCAAAAAGCTCACATCTGCCACCCACCGGTACTCTACACTATTATTTTTTAGAAATATTCTCTTTTTCCTGGTAAAATTAGCCAGATTCCTCACCTCGGCATACAAACCATATGTATATCACCTGTATATCGCTCAAGCAGCGTATACAGGAGCAAAAGACAATCGTGCTTCCCATCGCAAGTAAATATTGAGCATCAAATCTGGGTAAATCCTCATCCTATCTTCCAATATTCCATTGATAACGCAGTGTCAATATACCCCTGCTATTGAAAGCATCTTTGCATTGTAAACAGATTAAACATCAAAAATATAATGCAATGCTTCAACAAATCACATGGACACAATTTCTAGTCGTACTGCTAACCATAACAGTACTGTACTATATCATCTACTTCATCAAATTCCACTGGCACCGGTGGATGGAGAAGTTCCATTCCAAGACCGAAGTGTATGAATCGGAACTATTCCAGGATAATACAGAAAAACAAGATAATGACAGCAGCGAGCTGGAAGAACTGGAGCTGCTTGTCAACAGCATAAAACAGGACATATTGGTAGAGGCAGGAACAGATGCAACAAAGGAATTCTTGTTAGAAAAGATTACTGCAAAGGTTGCAAACTATGGCGGGTTACGCCTTCCTGCCTACCGGTATGCGCTGAATAATTTTATCATACAGCATGCGAAGACATTATGCGGGGTGGAGATCGAGGAAGAGGTACTGGAGGATTTGTGGAAGAATCTGCCCCGCTAATTTACTGACGACTTTTTATAACAACAGATGAGGATATACTTAAACAGACTTTGGGCTATTGCAGCAATAGCCAGTCTACTGGGAATGGGATCATGCAACCGGAATTCAGAGCTTGGCATGATTGGATCGGAGTTAGACAAGAAAATGGTCGTACAGGCCTATGAAGGAGTCAGCGTAAAACGCGATTGGATAGCCTTTAACGACATCAAATCCTTTGAGAATACCATGCGCAATCTGCATGCGATGGAAACGGAAGAAGTACGCCAGCGATGGGAAAAGGGTTTCAAGGGATATAGTTCCTGGAGAGCGAATTTACCGGAGGAGCTGTCAGAGGACAAAGATTCAGCGCCACAGGTAGACATTCCTGATGCAGCCTTGACGATGGTACTGAATCAAGATGGGCGCATCCAGATTGCGGACACTATCTATCAGGTAGGCATGGACAAACAGGATGCCGTGCTATATGCCATTCCTACAAGCCGTGAAGCAGAACTATTGAAAGGTCGTGAGCCGGGCTCAATATCAAACGTGATGATCCACCGGATCGGGCTTACGCTCCAACCCTTCTTCCCGCGCTGGGATGATGGCGGCAAAGCCATTATCCCATCACCGGATACGGAGATATGTGACTTCCCGACAAGTCCACTGTTCCCCTGGTGGGGTCAGCGGGGAGGCCTGATCTATGCGGACAACAATAATACACAGCTACAGCAGGACAATGGACGGCAGGTTCGTATCGACTATCACCGCTGGCGTGTAGGATTTATCTTCTACTCTTCTGCCGGTATCCGTGTAAAGACCTACAAGCATACACGTCTTGGCGGTTGGATGTCGACTGTACAAATGAACCATGTCAGCATGCAGGCATGCAGTAAAGGAAATGTGCTTATACCGGGATTTATACCGGTCCCTTATCATTGCCAAGTATCCGCATCAGCAAGTAATACGAACAAGCTGGAGCGAACCATCAAATGGGCCGCAGCACCGCTACATGTGGAGGTACTGCCGCAGAACTTCAATTTCCGATTCCACGTGAATTACCGCGGTCAGCAGATCAGCCGCTTCATCAAGGAATAGCCCATCAAGATATTAAGGGCAGGGCAAATCAGATTAGGGTTATATGCAGCAGGGTAAACAATAAGTCCCTGCCCTTTACAAAAAACTAAAAGAGACCGGAGCAGATTGGATAGAGCGAATAGGTATGAGGTTGTACGCTCCGGCTCTTTTCAAGAATCAACTAATAAAAATTTATAGATAAACAGGTAGGGATAAGGATATAGTGTGGTGCGTGATTACTGTGTGTTAGAAAGATATCCTATCCGCTACCTATTTCCTGCCTGCTAAATAAAGCAGCAATGAAAAGGCAGACATTAAACAATGCGTTCGTCCGCAGAATAGGACGAACAGGCGTAGCCATCTTATTATTTATTACAGCAACAGTAGCACGAGCGCAGGATGGCGCAGCAGGTATACAAGCCGCAAATACACAGGTGCGCAGCTACTTTGACAGCGGCACACAGCTGATGTACGGTGTAGGCGCATTGCTCGGATTGATCGGAGCCGTGAAGGTATACCAGAAATGGAATTCGGGCGACCAGGATACCTCCAAAGTGGCGGCCTCGTGGTTCGGCAGCTGTATATTCCTCGTCGTCGTAGCGACGATCATCCGCTCGTTCTTCGGTATCTAAAATTAATTATCCATGTATCAACAGCTAAAAGAAAAACTCTGGGCGTATATCGTCCACAATAATCCAGACCTGATGTTCGACTTACAGGAAGAATATAACGTCACGAAATACCTGGATGAAAAAGTAAGCGCCGTAATGCCCACCGTATTACGGCTGCTTGGTGAAAGCAAGGAAGGACATGCCATACAGGAGCTGGCCATGAACGAACTGACAGCAGGGCTCAAACCGTCCCGGTATCATTACATACAGCATATTATCAGTGAAGAGTTTGAAGCGGACTATGAGCGGCTACGGGAATCAGGGCTACTTACTTATGAAACCGTTAACCTGGTCAGCATCTGCAAGGATACACTGGACAAGCTCGGGTTCAGCGAGGAGAAAATAAGTAGTACCGAAATACACGAAGTGATAAAGCAGGAAATAAGCTCCTACCTCAACGGAGCTAAAACCAAATAGAACCCAATCCCTAGGTCATGTCAAACAGCGTCTACAAAATCAACAAAGGCATCAATAAGCCTATCGAATTCAAGGGACTGAAAGCACAATATATATGGTATCTGGCAGCTGTTGTACTGGGTCTGCTTGTTGTGTTTGCTCTATTGTACTTCCTTGGCTTCAACCAGTATGTATGCCTGGTGGTATGTGGAGGCACCGGCTTCGTGTCCGTCCAGAAGATTTATGCACTGAGTAAAAAACATGGGGTACACGGGCTCAGCAAAATGCTGGCGCGAAAAGGAGTACCCCGCGTGGCAAAGAGCAACAGTAGAAAGCTCTTTATCCGAGCAAAGTAGTAATAGAGAATAGTGTAGTAAGAAATAGCAGCGTAAAAGGAGATAGTGAACATGGAAAAGTGGTTGAAGGATATATTTCCGATTCTGGACATCGAGAACGATTGTCTACTAAGTAAACAGGGAGACATTACCATAGCCTACGAGCTAATGCTACCTGAAATATTTACATTGAGTAATGATGAATATGAGGCATTTCATCAGGCATGGGTAAAAGCCATAAAAACATTACCGGCGCACAGTGTGCTCCATAAGCAGGACTGGTTTGTGGACACGAAGTATAAAGCGGATTTTGAGGGTAAGGCAGATTCGTTTTTATCCCGGTCCAGCGAGCAGTTTTTCAATGAGCGGCCGTACCTGGATCATCGTTGTTATTTATTTCTGACGAAGCAGCCAGATGGGCGTAAGTCATCCAGCTCTATGTTTTCAAATCTGCTCCGTCCACACCTTGTCCCGCATCTTGCTCTAAATCAGCAGGCGCAACAAGATTTCATCGATATCTGTGGGCAGTTCAAGCAGATCATGGAAGATTCTGGATTTGTCAGTCTGAAAAGGCTACATGAAGGCGATCTGTTCAGTAGTACCCAGAATACCGGACTACTGGAGAAGTACTGCTTCCTACAGACCGATGGCAGCAATAAGGTTGTCCGTGATATAGAGTTCAAGGACAAACTGAAAATCGGCAACAACTACTGCCAGCTGTATACATTGGCAGAGGCCGAACTGCTTCCGTCATTCTGTGGTAGCCGTATCACCTATGACAAATACAGTTCTGATAAGACGAAGTTCTCTATCGGCTTTGCTTCCACACTAGGACAGCTGCTGCCCTGCAACCACATCTATAATCAGTATATTATTATCGAAGATGCACAGCAAACGATCAAGAAGCTGGAGAGCAAAAGGCTTCGGTTACAGTCGCTGTCCGCCTATAGTCGGGAGAATGCGATCAGTCGCGACGCAACCAATGCCTTTCTGAACGAGGCCATCTCGGAACAGCGTACACCGGCCAAAGCACATTTCAATATTATGGTCTGGACCGATCAGGAGTCAGAACTGAAAGACCTGAAAAACAAGGTATCCTCGGCCTTTGCGCAAATGGATGCTGTCTCGAAGGAGGAAACCGTCGGGGCAGCACAGATATTCTGGGCCGGCATTCCAGGCAATGCAGCAGACTTCCCGCTGAATGACACCTTTGATACTTTCGCTGCTCAGGCCACCTGCTTCTTCAATCTGGAAACCGGATACAAAGATTCCCCTTCCCCGTTTGGTCTTCGGTTGGGTGACCGGTTGACGGGAAAGCCTGTGCACGTGGATATTTCGGACTGGCCGATGTCAGCCGGAATAACCACATCGAGAAATAAATTCCTGATTGGACCCAGCGGATCTGGCAAAAGTTTCTTCACTTGCCATCTCCTCCGTTCGTACTATGAGCAGGGCACGCACAGCGTCATTGTGGACGTGGGACACTCGTACAAAGGTCTCTGTGATCTTGTTGGCGGATATTACTTCACCTATACCGAAGAGCAACCCATACAGTTTAATCCGTTCTATATCGGTGCGGGAGACAGTCTGGATATTGAGAAAAAGGAAAGCATTAAAACGCTGCTTATTGCGCTATGGAAAAAGGACGATGAGCGGTTCAAAAGATCCGAGTATGTCGCCCTATCGAATGCGATCAGCGGTTACTTCGAACATCTGAAACGAAATACAGCCGTATTCCCCTGTTTCAATAGTTTCTACGACTTCCTTAAAGATGAATACGTACCCATACTAGCTTCTGACCGAGTAAAGGAAAAGGACTTTGATATGGACAACTTTCTATACGTGCTTCGCCCATACTATAGCGGAGGAGAATTTGACTATCTGCTGAATGCAAAGGACAACCTGGATTTACTACAGGAGCCATTCATTGTATTTGAATTGGATAATATCAAGGATAATCCAATTCTGTTCCCGACCGTGACGATCATCATTATGCAGGTTTTCATCAATAAGATGCGCAAACTGAAGGGTGTCCGCAAGGTGATCCTGATCGAGGAGGCCTGGAAAGCACTGATGAAAGAAGGTTTCTCCGAATATATCAAGTACCTATTTAAGACCGTGCGAAAATTCTATGGTGAAGCTATTGTAGTGACGCAGGAGATCGAGGACATTATCTCCTCTCCTATTGTCAAACAGGCAATCATCAATAATTCAGACTGTAAGATACTGCTGGACCAATCCAAATACCAGAACAAGTTTGACCAGATACAGGAATTGCTGGGGCTTACGGAAAAAGAAAAGGCGCTGGTTCTATCAGTCAACAAAGCCAATGATCCAGCCCGGAAATACAAGGAAGTATTTATCAGTCTTGGTGGTGTTTACAGCAAGGTTTACCGTACGGAGGTATCTGTACAGGAATACCTGGCGTACACCACAGAACAGACCGAAAAGGTCAAAGTGAATGCCTATGCCGAGCGGTTCGGCAGTGATATCCGGAAAGGTATCGCTGCACTGGCGGAGGAAATGAAATCTAAAAATTAGCAAAAGGAGGTAGATATGAGATGGAAGAAATTAGTTATTGTGGGCTGTCTGCTGTTCAGCATTACGCTTATTCCAGCGGGGCAAGCGCAAGCGGGAATCATTGAGGTCGCCCGACAGCTGGCGATTAAAGCAATTAAAGCTGCGGATTTGGCTATTCAGCGGCAGCAGAACAAAATTATCTGGCTACAGAATGCACAGAAGACACTGGAGAATACCTTGTCCAAACTTAAGCTGGATGAGATATCAGACTGGACAGAAAAACAGCGTGAGCAGTACCAGCAGTATTTTGATGAGCTGCAGAAAGTAAAGATGCTGCTATCCTACTATCAGCGGATCAAGGACATTACCCAAACACAGGCCGCGTTATTGGCCGAATACCGGAGGGTGTGGTCGCTGGTCAGCGGCGATCAACATTTTACAGCAAAGGAAATCAGCTATATGGCTAAGGTATACATGGGCATACTCAGCGAAACGGCTTCGAACGTTGACGAGCTGGCTATAATCGTCAACTCCTTTCAGACACAGATGTCCGACGCCAAACGGCTTGAATTTATCAACCGTATCGCCGACAAGGTGGAAGAAAACTACACCGACCTAAAAACCTTCAATGCAGAGAACGGGCAATTACGGCTACAGCGTGTAAAGTCTGCCTCGGAAGCCGCATATATCAAAAGAATTTATGGACTCTGATAACTATCCGATTATGAGACAGCTCCTGAAAATAGGCATGATCGTTCTGTTGCTTCTACCCGTACTACGGTCTTCGGGGCAGGGAACAGTATTTAAAGAATGGTTTAACCAGAAGAAAACGCAGAAAGAGTACCTGCTCAATCAGATTGCAGCGCTTCAGGTGTACATCGAATACGGTAAGAAGGGCTATCAGATTTACGATAAGGGCCTGGGTCTGATCGGCACATTCAAAGGAGGGGAGTTCAATCTACATAATGATTTCTTCCTGTCGCTCAAAGGTGTGAACCCACGTATTGCCCGCTATGGCAAAGTGGCGGCGATTATCCAACTGCAGTACAATACGATACGCACCTCGACACAGACCATACGGGCTGTAAGGGACTCGGACGCTCCGACGGAACGGAAAAACTACATCAGCCGTGTATTCAACAATATTCTTACTGACAGCGAAAAGCTTGTAGAAGAATTGCTGCTGCTAACAACAAGCAATAAACTGGAACTAAAAGATGATGAGCGTCTGCGCCGGATCGATCTCCTGTATGATAAAATGCAGGAGAAAAATACCACTGCTCAGGAATTCAGGAACGAGGTAATACTCTTGGAAAATTCACGGTCACAGGAAGCCAAGGATATAGAGACCCGGCGGTTGCTGAACGGACGATAACCATAAAAAATAAATGATATGAAAACGATAATTACATCCCTTGTAGCACTATTATGCCTTATCGGCGTTAGGGTTCATGCTCAGGTTGAGGAAACGGCTCAGCTCGTATTAAATATTGAAAAGCTGAGCCAGTTCAAATCCATCCTCTCCGATATGAAGAAAGGCTACAACATTCTGAACGGTGGCTATAACACCGTCAAAAACATCTCGGAAGGAAATTTCAATATACACCGGCAGTTTCTGGACGGCTTGATGGAAGCCAGTCCCATCGTGAAAAACTACCGGAAAGTACCGGAGATCATCAATTATCAGCTGATGCTGGTCAAAGAATATAGGGCATCCTATACGCGGTTCTCTTCCAGTGGTCAATTCCAAGCGAAAGATCTGGAGTATATCAGTCAGGTATATGGGCGACTGTTCAACCGCTCCTTACGTGGGCTTGATGAATTACTGTTGGTCGTTACATCAGGCAAACTACGCATGAGTGATGATGAGCGTCTGCAGGCCATTGACCGCATCCATGCCGACATGGAAGATTCGCTACGATTCTTACGCCATTTTTCCAACGAAACCTCTACCCTGTCGCTGCAGCGTGAGAAGGAATCAAAATCTATCCAAACCAGTAGTCGATATTTTAAATAAGCAGCTATGAAAAAGATTAATAAATCACTTCTTCTCGTTCTGGTCTCGCTATTGCTTCCAGTAGTAAGCCAGGCACAGGTAGCATCGGAGATCCGGGGCCTGCAAAGTGTGCTCGACAATATGTATGACACGATGCTGCCGCTCTGCAGTCAGTTGATCGGCGTTGGTCGTGGGCTGGCCGGATTTGCTGCGCTATGGTATATTGCCTCGCGTGTGTGGAAACATCTGTCGAATGCGGAACCAATAGACTTCTATCCACTATTCCGGCCGTTTGCAATCGGTTTCTGCATTCTAGTCTTCCCTTCTGTTATTGCCATGATCAACGGTGTACTGAAACCAACCGTCAGTGGCACTGCAGCTATGGTTGAAGGCTCAAATAAAGCGATGGAGACCCTGCTGAAGCAACGGGAAGAAGCACTGAAACAGACAGATAAGTGGAAGATGTACGTCGGCATCGGAGGTTCAGGAGATCGGGATAAATGGTACCGGTATACCTATGATGAGAGTCCATCCTCGGAGGGTATGATGGACGGGATCGGCAACGATATTAAGTTCGCCATGGAAAAGTATTCCTACCAGTTCAACCATTCTGTCAAGAAATGGATGAGCGAAGTGCTACAGGTACTGTTTGAAGCGGCAGCATTATGCATCAATACACTCCGGACATTCCAGCTTATTGTCTTAGCAATTTTGGGCCCACTGGTCTTTGGCTTATCGGTCTTCGACGGTTTCCAGCATACCCTATCCGTCTGGCTCGCCAGGTATATCAATATCTTCCTATGGCTTCCCATCGCCAATATTTTCGGTGCGATAATCGGGAAAGTACAGGAAGAAATGATCAAGCTGGATGTAAGGCAGATTGATTCTTCCGGTGATACCTTCTTCAGTTCGACCGACATCGGCTACCTGATCTTTTTGATTATCGGCATTGTGGGCTACTTCACTGTGCCTACCATTGCGAACTATGTAGTACATGCGGCCGGTGGCGGTGCATTGCAGCAAAAGGTTACCACGATGTTCAGCAGTTCTACGGGAGGTGCGATAAGCACCGGTGCTGCCGTCGCTACAGGAGGAGTGATGGCCGGTGCGACGATGGCAGCAGATGCCATGGGGAATACCGCTTCCGCGATGACAACCGACATGGCCAACCAGCAACAAGGTGCAGACTATTTTAAAGACAAGATAAAGGGATAAGAATATGTTTCAGAACGCAAAAAATATAGACACGGCCTTCCGGCAGATGCGCACCATAGCTTTTGTCGTTATTGTATGTTCCGTTCTGCTCAGTGTCTTTACCATCTACAAGAGTTTCGAAATGGCGAAGACCGTGCAAGGTAAAATATATGTATTGGCAAATGAACAGGCGGTAAAGGCCTATGCAACAGATCGGAAGGATAATATAGCTGTACAGGCAAAAAGCCATATCAAGAATTTTCACCGCTTATTCTTTACGCTGTCGCCAGACGAGCAACAGATACAGCAAGGAATTGGTTCTGCGCTCTATCTGGCAGATGAATCGGCCAAAAAGCAATACGATAATCTTCGGGAAGCCAATTATTACATCTCCATTGTTTCCGGGAATGTCAACACGGACATCACGGTCGACAGTATTGCGCTCGACCTGAACGCAAGGCCGATGACATTCACCTTCTTTGGCAAGCAGGAGATCACCCGACCGACGTCGCTGGTGGTACGCAACCTTATCACTTCAGGCAGCCTGCGTGAAGTGGCGCAGTCGGATCAGAATCCGCATGGATTCCTGATCGAGCGATGGAAGATCATTCAAAACACAGATATCAGTGTAAAAAATAGGTAGTTATGGAAAAACAGAGCAAAATGGAAAAGATAGGCCGGAGTATAGCCTCTCGGTTATCACAGGCGGGGCAAGGCCTGACAAAGGGCGTTAAGAAAATGGTGCTGTTGGTTGCCGTGGTAGGTGTAGGCATATACTGTCTGCTACTGATCGCGGGCAATAGCCAGCATATGCTAAGCCGAAGCTCGATAAGTTTTGTCGAGCTGTCTGAGCGAAAGATCCTTGAACAGCGGGTCAATGGGCTGAGCAGCTATCTGGACAGTCTACAGCAGTCTGCCTCCGGTAAGCTGGAGTACGATAGCCTGATGCGGGTGCATCCACATCTGTTAGACAGTATCAGGGAGTGGAAAGCAACGCTAAGCCAGATGCGCTAAGGAACTAAATTTTTAATCATTAAATATAAAAGTCATGAACAATGAACAAACGATGCAGATCGAAGAACGGAAGAAGAAGTTTTTTCTTGTTCTCCCGCTCTTTGCGGTTCCTTTCCTTACCCTACTGTTTTTCCTGATGGGTGGTGGTACCGCAGAATCAAATGGAGCTATCAAAGAAGATGGCGGTTTTAATAGCCTACTGCCCGATGCCAAGAAGGGCGAAGTCGATGCGAAAGATAAACTGGCTTCTTATGAGCAGGCCAAACAGGATTCCTTCAGAAGGTCAGAAGCAGCAAAGCAGGATCCTTACTTTTCTGGGGCTGAAGATGCGGACGGATTCGGGACAGACGAATTTGGCGGTCTGTCCAATGATGGGCTGACTTTTGGCGGGAGTTACAATCGGGTTAACGAGGACAAGATCTACAGCAGGCTTGCAGAGATCAACAAGAGCCTGGAACAATCGAAAGGATTTGACGAACCTGAACGCTTCCAGAGCTCTTATCGCCGTCCCGCCTATGGCACCGATCCGGAAATACAGTCCTTGCGGCAGGACATCAGCAATCTGGAAAGCCTGATGCAGCATATGCAAAGCGGTACTACCGAAGCAGATCCGGAGATGGAGCAGATCAATACGGTGTTACAAAGTGTACTGGACATACAGCATCCCGAGCGTGTGCAGGAGCGTCTGCAAAAGGAGTCTGCTGTGAGAGCGGGTCAGGTGCTTGCT
The DNA here is from genome assembly GCA_001897525.1 of Bacteroidetes bacterium 43-16. GTDB lineage: Bacteria > Bacteroidota > Bacteroidia > Chitinophagales > Chitinophagaceae > Edaphocola. The sequence goes on from MKTB01000010.1 coordinate 365,551, forward strand.
GTGAGCGAAGCAACAAAAGAGCTCCCACTAACCTTGTTAGATAACAAATCGGCGATGCATTATGCACGGGCCTTTGAAGCTAATCTCTCGGGAAAGCGTAACAGTTTTCATGGGCTGCATGATGATGATCACGCAGGCAGTATTTCGGAAAATGGTATAGCGGCAGTAATCCATGAAGATCAGACGGTGGTCAATGGGTCTACAGTAAAACTGCGACTGGCCAGTGCGGTGACGATCAACGGTAGCAGTATACCTAAAGATCATTTTATTTATGGTGTAGCGTCGCTTCGTGGTGAGCGACTTGAGATAGACATTGCTTCTATCCGATTCGTTAACTCGCTATTTCCGGTGAGCTTATCGGTGCATGATATGGATGGCCTTGCCGGCGTGCATATTCCAGGAGCAATCACAAGGGACGTAGTCAAGCAGAACTCAGAACAGAGTCTACAGAGTATGAACTTCGGGCCCTTCAACCCGTCACTCGGAGCGCAGGCTGCTTCAGCCGGTATTGAGCTCGGCAAGAACCTCTTCAGCCGGAAAGTGAAGTTGGTCAAAGTATCCCTAAAAGCCGGATACCAGGTACTACTTAAAGACAATAAGCGTAAAGAGAACTAATCCATTCACTCAAATTATCAAAATAAAGAACGATGAAAAAATTCCAATTCTTACTGGCTGTGCTACTATGCATTGCCTCCGTTGGCTTTGCCCAGGATTCGAAAACATTGGTTAAAGGCATTATTGAGCCTTATCATGTAGCCATATCATTCGACAAGACCGTAAACCTGATCTTCCCGTATTCCATTATCTCGGTAGATCGGGGTAGCTCCGAAGTACTGGTACAGAAGGTACCGCAGGCCGAAAATGTGCTGCAGCTGAAAGCCGACACGAAAGAGTTTGAGCCTACCAATCTTACGGTTATTACGGCCGAAGGTTCTTTGTACTCCTTCCTATTGTATTACGACAGTGAGCCGCTGTACCTGAACCTCAAAGTGCAGGACCTGGAGATACCGGCAGCGCAGTTTGTAAAGATCGACGGTCAGCAATCCGAAGCTGTGCTTTATGAAGCCGGCAGGCGCATTGCTGTAAAGCAGCCTTTTATTAACCGACTTAAAGATCAGGCAAATGCCATGTCACTTTCCGTCAGCGGAATCTACGTCCATAATGATGTGCTTTATTTCCAACTGAGCCTGGAGAACAACAGCAACATCAACTATGATGTATCGCAGTTCCGCTTCTATATACAGGATTCCAAACGGAGTAAGCGTACAGCCAGGCAGGAGCTTATTCTTGATCCCTTATACGTCACAGGTAATATTAAGCGTATTGAAGGTGGTTCTAAACAGACGGCTGTCATAGCTTACGAGAAATTCACCATACCGAATAAAAAGCACCTCCGGGTGGAGATTCAGGAGCACAACGGTGGGCGGCAGCTGGAACTTAAAATCCGCAACAAGGACCTTTTGAAGGCGCGGGCTTTATAAATTATACTTACATGGAAATCAGCAGGACAGTAAAAGCTATCATTGACTTCCTTGTCGATGAGCGATGGGGCGGCATGGAGTATGTAGCCTTTCCAACGTTCAAGTCCGTAGACAAAAATGAACTGTACACTTTTGTCAACAGTGATGAAGCGGCGGACTTCTGCGAGGGGATGTCGTTCGATGACGATCAATATACCTATCTGGCTACGCGGTCTGTTTACCGGGCATTGGAGTCCGCTGCTGATGAGGGTACGCTGCAAGCTAACAGCTATGGTATACGGAACATTGCCCAGGCCGTGGAAAGGTATTATCAAAAATTAGATGAACAGAATTTAGAAACAACAGATAAAAAGGAGATTATCATGAACGAGAAAAATTTAGAGTATCTAGAAAATCAATTAAAATTCGCTGGCTTCGGTGAGGATCTATCCGGTCAGCTCAGGGAAAACATTGCCAGTAATAAGGAGGAGTTTCAGCTGAACTTCAAAGCGGATTACGGGAAGGACACTGTGCTGGCAAAACTGAACTTTAAGCGTTCGGAGCAGAACATTGATATGTACTTCTTCAACTCTTATGATCTGCTTCTCAAAAAGGACGGCAGGGATGAAACGCTACAGCAAAACTTTAAGGTTGCCTTCGGAAATACCTTCTCCGTGAAAGAGGCCTACAATATGCTGGACGGTAGATCAGTATTTAAAAAGCACTTCAAGAAAGACCCCGACGATGATAAGAAGCTTCAGGAGTATACCGCCTGGTCTTACCTGGACTTTAAGAATACGGACGAGCGCGGCAACTTCCTAATGGATAAAAACTTCAATTATGACCTTAAGAAAAAGCTGGAGGAATACCCGATCAAAAATTTTGAATACCTGAATACGCAGACCCGGATTGTGGATATGATCAGCAAAGGCAACAAGGCTTCCGTTATGCTCAAAACCTCCGAGGGGGAGAAAAAGGTTTTTGTTACGGCAGCGCCGAAATTCAATTCGCTCAACTTCTATGATGAGAATCATCAGCAGATCCGCATGACGCCAAAGAAAAAAGAGGAGACGCCTTCCGTGGAGCAGTCTCAGGGGGAGTCCCAAGGTAAGAAGGCGGGTGAAGCTCCGGCCAAAGACAAGAAGAACAGCCTTAAAGCGGATGGTAAAGATGAGCCGCCCAAGGCGAAGCAAACGCGAGGGCGAAAGGTCGGGTAAGGTCTTTATTTAATCTAAAATTGTTTGGTTATGGTCAACAGAATAATGCGATGGCTGGACGAGGTGATGGCCTGGAAACAGCGATTTGAAAAGTTGTTTCCACCCGCCTTCATCAAGAGTGCTGACTTCAAGAAAGCTGAGATGCGGAAGCTGGAGAAGATCCTCTCCTACCCTCGTGCTAAGCTTAACGAAGACGAGAGGCTCAGTCGGAAGCTCGTCCGTCAACAGTACATTCAATTGGAGCGTGAGCGATACCCCAACCCTTTTGTAAGGCTGGCGCGGAATATGGGTAAGCTGGGCTGGAATGCGATGAAGTGGACGGGTAAGGGTGTAGCTAGGCTATTTGGATCTGGTGTTCCGGTTCGAGCTGTGGCGCTTAAGGATTCGGATTTGCGTGCTATGCTGAAAAAGGATCTCGAGACAGGCAAGCAAAAGAGCCGAAAAACTATAGTCGCTCCGGCCACCGCCGGACGCAAGCAACGCAACAGCAAACTGGTCAAGATGGATGTGTCTGACCGTATAGTATCCAGGGGAAAAAGGATTTGATATGGACGGTGAGAAAATACTGGAAAGCTTCTTTGAGGCCATTAATACTGACCCAATTATAGATGCTGGTCATATTGCCCTTTTTATGGCTTTATACCGGAAGTGGACCAATGCCGGTCGCAGTGACTCCATCGCTATCGACCGCTTCGATATTATGTATCTTTCCAAAATAGGTAGCACGACTACCTATTTTAGGAAAATACAGGACCTCAATGAAAAGGGGTATATTGTTTATCTACCCTCACAAAAAAAGGGGAAGCCCAGTCGGGTGAGGATGGGGTGAGATTCTATTTTTGCTTTTAATAATCAAATACCGAATTTGTAAAACTCATCGGGTAAAGGTCTCTCATCGAACCGGAGCTTCCCTTTATAATATAGCTCATCGAAATACTCCTGCTCATGAGGTGAGAAAAAAACAAATGCATCGTCTGCTTCTGCACATTTCCTAAACTCGTGAGACCTCCTCATAAATGAGGCACAAATATCCAATTCATCTATGGCGTGTACACGGCCGTGCAATTCCCTTCGATTAAACAAAAAGTCAATAAATCGGGTTGAATAGTTCTTTGTATTCTGCCGAAGTGCCATAACAAATGTTTCCAGATCATCGATATATACCGACCATGGGAAATCAATATCGTCATCCTTCTTCAGCATTAAGCCTAGATCGGTTTGTAAGCCGCCGAATCTTTCAAGTGTAACAACTATAGAAAGAACGCTCTTGACTTTCTGAGGATTTACAGTTTTCAACGTCTTTCCTTTTTCATCCTTAATAGCGAAACTATCGTCTCCAAAGAAATGGTCTTCTACCCTTTTACATTGATCGAATCCATATTGTATAGAATCTTTGAAATCGTCCTGTAAACGAACAATTGCTTTCTCTATTGTTCTGAACGGCTCTCTTAGCTTCGATGCCTTTGTTTCAACAATAATAACATTACCTCTGTAAATCAATAACAGATCTTGCTCAACATTCTTTTCAATGTAATAGTTTTCAAAGTACTCTGTATCCTTTTTGGGAAACAGCTTCCTAAATATTTCCGATACTTTTACTTCCAGGCAGTCTTCTCTGTGCTTTCGCAGCTTATCTTTCAATCCCGGTTTGGCCAGTAGATGTGCATAGAGGATCTTATAAATTGAGATGGGTAGTTGCTTCGAATATATGGATAAATAACTTCCATTTTTAAGCTTCAAAAGCGGCTTCAATTCAAATGGACTTTCAGCGGTATAATATCTTACCTTGCTATTGTGACCTTGGCCACAAGATAATAGTTCTAAGAACTTATCTACTTTCTCTTGCTCAAATTGGAAACAAAGATCGTTTGCTGAAAATATCAATTCACGGTGTGGCTGTTCATGAAATTGGAGATAATCATCTTGTATCTTTTGGGGCAACAAGTCAAAGGATTTGACAAAGTCCATATTCTGTTCTTCCAATCGATATCTATGTTGAATAAACTCTTTTGTATACATGAACTCTACAAATTGCTTTCTTCGAATTAGCGCGATTAATTCAATTTCTTTGCATAGGTCTATAAAACACTCAATGTCCATCCCAAAATCCTGAATTATTAAATCATTGTAGGGCATAAAAATCCGTCTCAGCCGTTCCAGATCCTGTTCATTGTAGCTCAAAACACCATTATCAAAATGGTTTGACAATGCTAAATCATGGATTACCTTTTCCATAGAGTAATCCTGATATTTCGCTTTCACATCCTTTCCTTTGACTTGATCTAGCTTTTGGGCCAAAATATCCAAATCATTGGTCAAGGCTATTTCTTTCGTCCCGGTGTTCTCTGCAAATACATTCAGTGAAATTAAGTAAAGGAAGTCTTTTAATTTGGATTCAAACTTGTTTATGGCGATCTCCGTATCGGAATCTGGTCTGTTTTTTATGAAGTAGGCTAAAAAACCAGCAAATTGTTCGGTGTCGTATTCGGAGACGAACTTCTGCAAGTCGTCGATATTTTGTTCTAGGGTCATCTTTGAAAATAGGTGGTCAAGAATATATATTATCTTACACAGATGATACTAGTGTATTCCATAAAGACAAGAGTTATAATAACAGAAAAAGGAGTAGTAACTACTGAACCTTAATTCAAGCCGACATCAATCATATTTCATATCCACCTGAATACCCAGCAGCTTACTTTCAGGTGAATCATCTTCTAAGTTATGGCATACGTTATCGAGTATAATGGATTGATATTCTTCAGGAGTCAAATAAGGCCTAACATCATCGAGATGATTTTGATTTACAGTGAGAATATACTGCCTTCCCGAAGGGACTATATATTCTTGTAATACTTGAAACAAAACCGCAACTTGCCTGGGATCGATCCCGTCGATCAGTCTACTATCGTGAAATATCATATCGACATTATGCCCAGCCCCTCGTAAAAGAAGGGTTATGTCATAACAAAAGATTTTTACACTATTTATGCCATCTGACGCATCGGCTTGAATCTTTGCGTCAAAATCGTATCTAACCTGGTTGTCGCCGTCATTATTTTTGATTGTTATTCCAGCAGCTGAATCAGGATAAAAATGCTTAGCTAGCTCTCTAAAAAAATCCCTAAGCTCTTTGATTACACCTTCAGGAACATCCAAATATGCAGCGGTCTTACCGGTTTCATCGACAAAATCTCTATCCAACTTAATTTTCTGATCTTGGTATTGCTTTAACAATTCATCATATCGCTGCAATTTGTCTTTTTCACTTTTAAGATCAGATAACCTATTAGTCAACTTAACAAAAACATCAAGCGCTTGATGAGTGTCGAGATATTTCAACGTAGCATCGAACTGAACCTTCTCCCTTTGAAATTTATTTACTAACGCATTAATTTCTCTATTCAACTCTTCCTTTTGATCTACTAATCTTTTTTGCCGACTCGTTGAAAGATGCTTATAAAACGCTTCTAAGTCCTCCAATTTTTTAGTAACGCTATCAGAAAGTGAGACAGATGCTTCCCTGTATATACGTTCAATACTCTCTCGTTTTAAGTCTGGAGTTTTCTTTAGACTTTCGTCTATATTTTGAACTTGATTTTGGAACAAAACGATTTCATTTTGAGTTTTTTCAAGCTCTCTTCTTAATCGATCAGCTTCATTTTTAATCTCGTAAAAATCCTCGGCTACGTCAAATTGCGAGAGATCGCTTTCTAATCGATTAATTTTTTCCGTGAGATCGTCTGTGGCCAAGCTTACATCTTTACTTCCAGAAAAAAAATCCTTTAGTAGTTGATCATTACTCAGCTCTTTTATCAAAGCTTTGATACGCTCACGCTCGACGCGGAGTCTATATTTTTCTTTGACTAGGTACACATTCAATCCTAATAAAAAAGAGTTCGTCATAAGAATTTGATAGTCCTTACGTAACTCATTAGGATCTTTAAAGCTCACGTAAGATCCTCTTCGGGGTCGAATGAAGAAAGGAAGTAAACTTCTGAACGAAAGATAGTCAATGTCAGCAGGAATCTCGAATAGTAAATCTCCAAGACGACTTGTCAACTCAGATAATTTGATATCTTCTCCATCCAATCTTATCTTTTGCTGTCCGTCAGTCACCCTTGAAATTAGATACTCTGTTTGACCAATTTTGAAGCGAAGTGTAAATTCCCATCCCGGCAAGTGCTTTTTAAAGGATTCGTTCTTATTTGAGCCCAGACAAAAATGAATAATGGCTATCAATAGAGACTTTCCGACACCATTAAATGTTTTTTTCTTATCAACCTTGTCAGCCTGATTTTGCTTGGCGACAATAAAATTAAGGCCAGCTGCATTTTTAAATACTACTGGTTTGAAGCTAGTTTGATTGGATGTTAGCGATATTAGTTGCATCTAAAAATAAGTCCTCCCTCCTCTTTTACTGCGTCTATGCTGTACAAAAAAATTATCGTTAATAATAAATTGTCGAAAGTTTGCTTCCCGAAGTAAAATCCATTAGAATAATCCAATTGATATATAGTCCATAAATCATCAACACTCTTAGGATCTTTTAATTCCTTAAGAATATAGCTTCCAAACCCTAAAAGAGATTCGGAAAAATTTATATGTTTACTCGGTAAAAGCATTTAAACAATATCTGGATTTTTTTCAAAAACGTCGCAAGACTCAAAATATTTTGCAACAATAGTCATGATTGCTGATTCGTAGTGGGATTCATTTTTGGGGGAACATTGCTTAACAATATCCCAAAATATTAAATCTCCAATAAACTCCTGCTCTTCCCAACTTTTCCCTTTTGACTCATAGTACAAACTTGATAACCTATCTCGGATGTCATCAGCTAAAAAACTCTGATTTGACAAATAGGTATTCAGCGCACCCAATTTCTGAGCCCCCAAATTTAGATAAAGTTTTGTAGTTTCACTTAGTTTATTAAATGCAATTTTAGCATTCCAATCAGGCAATTCTATTCTCTCCGAAGAATTATTCATTGGAAGTTTCATTATATATCCAATAACCTCTGAAAGAGTCGTATAATCTAAGCTTGTGATTGAATTAACGTCAGGCAAAAAGCCCGACACTGTAATTATCTCATCGTCACTGCAGGTGAACAATAATCTTTCTAAATCTTTAGCAGTTAAAAATCCGCCGCTATCAAGGCTATTCGATTTGACAATTTCCTTAATCGTCTGGTCACTATCCGCATTTACCCCTTGATATTTATCGTTGACAACGAAATAAAATTCCTTTACATCTGGCCACTGCTTTTTCAAGCCGGAAAAATCAGTTGTCAGCTTTTTGACAACGCTAGGATAGCTACTTTTTATTTCTTCAGGCGCATAAACCTGAAAGTAAATTCCCTTTTCAGCAATATAACCGTCGTTCTTCCGATCTCCTATATTTCCCCATGGCTTAATCTGTTGAAATCCTTTTTCAACATAGCTATATATTGAAGTAAAGATATCTTCAAATTTGTCGCCATTAGCTTCGTGTATCTTAACTTTGAATAACTGTCTAGCTAAAGCCTTTTCCTGAGTGTTCATGGAAGTAAATATACAATGTTATTCATTATTATTAACATTTGACCATTACTAAAAAATATAGATTATTATATTCATATATAATAAGTTATTTCTAATTTAGTTTATATGGAGACTTGCAACGAATGGCTTGAATTTGAAGGCAGGAAAGCACCGGTTTACTATTTGTGCGGTTATATCCCTGGATCTGTGGGTGAGGATGAGCTATCACCGAAAATACTTTCATTTAAAGCTGGTTCCTTTCAGGCAAAACAGTTTTGGCTGAACCATATGCTCAATAAATGCCGCGAACTCCTCATAAAAGATGAAAGTGATTTATTCTGCCGAGCACTTTCCAGTGATGAACTGACAATAAATGTCAGCAACGATTACAAAACTCCTTTGGGATATCTATGCACTCGATCAGCAAAATTGCTTAGAGCGCGTTACGCATCTGGAATGCTGCACAAAATATCCATGACTCCCACACTGAAGGGTCTGTCAAAACATGACAGGTGGGAGCTAGTCAAAGATAACTACAGAGTTTCTGAGCGATTTGTCCGGAGAAAATTCATGCAATTTTGGTTTGTAGATGATGTTATTACAACTGGCGCTACAGCCCGTGCTGCATGGAAAGCGCTGCTGGAGTATTATCCAGACATAGATTTTAGAGTTCTGGCATTAGCAAGAACCGTGCATGACCAGGCATACAATGAAACTTCAACTCTTATTGCCGATTATAAAGAAATGCTTCAACAGGATTTGCTTGTATATGAAAGTGAGGAGCAGTATTGTTCCCAACCACCTAGGTCAGGTTTAGCAATTCCTGAGTTTAGCAATGAGGGAACTTTTTTTGTTTAGACTTTGGATTGGATGAAGTAACAAAGGTGAACCAAGAAACAGATTATCCTAACTACATCATGCTTCGCGTCTTTTAACAACTGATACTATTCAAGTTTTTTCTGTAGTATAATTATATGAATACATAGAACATTATCCCATACTAATACCAGTTTAGCCGGCAAACAACACTAATACAAAGAAGTAATTCAAGATTAATTGTGTGCGATTAATGATTATTTATTTTCGTGATTTATTTTAACACTCATTATTGTGTGTCTATTCAAACTTAACGCTAAATCTATCAACGAATTTTATCTTTTAGAAAATTTACATATATGTTTTCACTCTTCACTAATTTTTTCCCCTGTAAATGCAATACCATTGATATGTCAGTGCTTGGAAAATAATTCATTTTTCGATCTTCGTCTCGCTCTTTTAACTGTTTTTCACCTAGTACTGTCCAAAAAATATTTAGTCTATTTTGCTTTAATTTATTTAAAAGTATTTTCTTATTTACAACCAAGCAGGACATTTTAGAATCGGTGTATGAGGGATCAAAAGCGACAACTTTACCTTCAGAGTTTTTAAAACTAGCTTGTCCCATTGAAGGCTGCAATTCCAAAATTTTAAATAAGTATTCATTAGGTATTATAAAAGATTTACTTTGTTCTAAATCTTTTTCCCATAGATACTCTAGCGCAGTTACCGATACTTTTCCGACACTTGCACCACCTTTTTCGCCAATTAAGTCTACCCATAAATTACCACTGTAGTAGGAATTCCTGAAAGTCGCACTTGAAGGAGACCAAAAGAATTCACCTAAATATTGTTCGGTTCTATTTGCTAATTCGGGCATCCAACGACCCATAAAATTTTGACTTTTAGCCCAGTCAATAACTTTTTCATGGTCAGCTTCTTCAGTAATATAGCTTCTAATTTGATACCAAAGTGCTCTTTGCGAAATCGAACTTTCGTCTTCTCCTTCCCAAGTGTAGTGCATTTCTAATACAAGCCATTCTTCTCCATCTTTATCTTTATATGTAATGATTTCTATAGGATCTGGAATTGAACTCTTGGAAGTTAGCCAACTTATATATTCTTCTTTGAAGTTATATTCAAACCCATTCAACAATTCCCTGTTTTTTTCTTCAGCCAAAAATGATACTTCAGTTGGATCAAAATCTCTAACATTTGGCAGCCAAGGTCCGTCATAACTTGAATCATTCCGCCTATCACCATGTCTATCTGAGAATTCGTAGTTATCTGAAACAATAGCTAACAATTCATGAAATACAATCCATTGATATTTTTTTCCAATTCTCTCTACTTTTTGAGAATGCCTAGAGTGGGAATACTCGCCAACATCTAAGTCACTCAAAATTTTATCATAGCCATATTTTTCTATAATTAATTTAATTGCGAGATTGCTCAATTTATTATCATCAATATCAGACCAATTTTTAAAGGCACTTCCAAAAGTGTACCTTCCAAAGTCGCCATACATTTTCCCTGTCCTTCCATGTTCTGTCACCATAGAATTTAATATCTTATGAATACCAGCATATGAGCCTTCTTCATATCCAAGTTTATTTGGGTAATTATCAATAACCTCATCGCTAGGAAACTTGTTGAATTTCCTGCTATTATATGGGGGGCTAATCATTTTAAAATCTATCTCCAAGTCATTGAACCTAAATTGATAATACTCAATTGTTAATCTGGCATAATCTCTTAACAAAATGTCTGCAACAACTTCTGGATTATTAAATATCGAATTAAAGAGATACAATGACAGTTCATTGAGTAAATCTCTATCATCACTTTTTATGGCACTACCGAACGCAACTGCGTATAGCCTCTGTCTAATGTACGGATCATTTACATTTTCAAACTCTTTAATTAATGGTAAAAGAAAACAAATATTATTTCCCATCAATAGAATCAAAATTCTTGATGCATCATCACGTAATTTTCGATTAGAACTACTTAAAAACCATGTAATAATCTTCGCAACTGAAAATATCAGCTCCTTGTCATCTTGCTTAGGAATAATCATTGATATACCTTTACCCAAAACCATAGAAATACTACTGCCATCCAAGAGTTGTTCGTATCTATTTATAAATAATGTCCAGCTAGCATCCCTCTCATTAAGCCCTAAAGTAAACAGAAAATTATGTAAAAAATCAGCATTTAATGAATTGCCTGGTTCAAACAAAAAAGTCAACACGTTCTCCCATATTTCGCGCCCTTGTGATCTCCTTTCATTTAGAATGCGCTTTAAATGATGTATTGTTCTTTCATTTATACCTTTATTAGATCTGTCACTTAACGATGATAGAAAAGATGTCTCAAGATTCTTATTATTTATAAAACTTGGCCAAATGTCAAACACTTCTTGTTCGAATAACTCGGGTAATTGGACACATATCGATTCCAACACTCCCAAGTTCTCATTTGCATATGTCGTATCCTCTAAATATTTTAAAAACCTATTTTTTTTTGAATTCAAGTTTTTAATTTGACTTAAGGTCTTTCCTTGAATTAAATGCCTAGCCAACAGGAATTCCCCAATCTTTTGATATGAGAAAACAATTCCATATTCGTAGTCCCCATTATTCCAGTATATACTCTCATTAAATAAATCCTCAGAAATTAAACTTCTAAGGAATCCTGACCTGTTTAAAAAAACACTTACTTCATTTTCAATTAGTAAAAATGAGTCCCTATAATTAATATAGCCTTTTTCACTCTCTACTAATTCAGAAATAAACTTATCTATACAGAGACTTACTAGATCTAGTTTTTCACTTTCGTAATGATATTTTCGTCCAAGGGTATGATTTATATGTTTAAAAAAGTTCTTAAAAATATTTGAAATCCCAAACAATTCATTCAAATTTAAGCGTCCATGATACTTTTTACAATAAATTACGAAGAGTTTAAGAAATAAGGGATTACTAAAATTTTCTGAATATTTATATAGTTTGGGAACCGGCAAATTAGCCTCCTCAAAAAAGAACTTTATTGCTCGTTCTTCCATGCCTCGAAACCCTTCATGCTCAATTTTTATTTTTGGATCAATTTCAATACCATAAAAAAGTGCATCCTCATATGTAGTTCTATAACTCAATACAACTTTTATCATAGGATAATATTCCAGCTCTTCTACAAATGATATGAAAAACTCGTTCCATAAAGAAATTCCTTTACCTTCATTAATCGCATCAATAAAAATTACAAAGGGATGGTTCGCATTGACTCCCTTTTTGTTCAAAAGTGTTAGGAACTCTTTCAGATTACCATCCTTGCCTGTAATATGTTTTTGTATCTGCAACCATGGGGATCTATCCTCTGAGAGACTCTGACCAAGAATTAATATACAAGGCTCACCGCTATCACTCCATTTTTTTGCTATGTGCCCTAACAATTGAGATTTTCCATTACCAGCTTTACTCTTAATCATCATAACTTTATTTTGATTAAATGCTAGTTCAGGAATGGAACTTTTTACAATAGTTAACACCCGAACACTTCCATGTGTAAGTTTTAATAATTCTGAGGTATTAGGTAACTTTTCTATGGCTTCGTTAAATTCATTAATTGATTCTAGCGTCGAATCAATAGATTGTTCTAGCCTTACTAGAACCTCACGATCTCTACAGTTAATACTATGTTCATTACATATTGAGACAATATTTCTAACTCGAATTTCAATTTGATTAATTTTTTCAATAAAGGTCAAATTCCCATCTTCGATGGAGAGAAAATCATCTCCAGAGCTTGCAATAAATTTTTTTAAAATTGGATTGCTGTTACTAATAAATAGATCGCTGGATCTAAACGTAAATGAAAAATAGTGAGACAAAAATTTTTGACGCTCTGAATTTCCGACAAAAGAGTCAAATTTTTTCTCGATAGTGAGCTCCAAATTATTCTCTGAATATCTTGGTTTTAATTGTCGTAGTGTTTTATCGAGTAATTTTGATAAAGATTTTCCGGGTATGAGTGATTCTTCATGAAAATCATAGATTTTCACTTTTTTATTAAAAAAATCATGAACTGGATGACAAACGAATTCTCCACTTCGTTGAAATTTACTGATTATACCCAGTAAATATAAATCATCGTCAATATGAGCATAAATTCCGCTACCCGAGAAACCTTCTACAAGAGTCGGCACCTGCTCTTCGTCAAAATATCTCAAAAAACTACTTTCAACTTTAAACTCATAACATTGACTTTCGGAGTTGAAAAAATCTAGTATAGTAGAATAGGTTTTTGCCTTCAGATTATTTTCAAATCTTGGATAACCACTGAAATAACATGTAGTAGTGAATTCATCAACTTGTGAAATTCTTACAACATCAACGCTTTCAAGTAGACCACCTTCATTAAAGATTTCAATGATCGTAACATCATCATTTAAATGCTCTATTAAGTCATCCTTTTTAACTTTATACTTCAACACTCTTTTGTCACCAATAAATTTTTCTATTTTGATATTCTTATAGGTCGCTTTATTGTCAAAACTCGTGCCGAGGATATTATGTTTAGCAGTTACAACAAAAACTGATTCCGCATTTTCGTCCAATTTAAAGATAGTACCACTGCCTAGAATGCCTTTACATTTAATTCTTACAGTATTACTTTTAAATCTCTCTTTAAGTTTCATAAATTAAAATTTCAATTTTAATACTTTGCCCTTTCTGGGAAAAATAGTTTCAAAATTATATTTCATTCTCTCTGCTTCATCAACTTTAAACATTTCCAAAAATCTGTCATCTGCGTAATTAAAATAAAACTTCATCTTTTTTTTAAAATTTCTTTTTGGATGCAGAATGATTTTAGCGAGTACCTCTTTATCTGGTATACCATGAACATTATTACCATCAGCCGAAATTATGAACTCGTTACAATCGATATAATCCAACAACTCTCTATTGTAATTTGCTCTGCTCCCGTGATGTGCAAGTTTTAGATATTTTATTTTTAACCTTTTCTTTTTGGAATACCCTAAAGATTTCAGTGACTCTATAATTATTTGTGGCATGGCGTCGCCGAGAAAAAGGACTTTGGTTCGATATACCTCATAAATAAAAGCTATAGAGCTTCGATTCGCTAAGTCTAAGGTTGCGGATAGCTTAACGTCCTTTGCATTAGAAAGTTCTTTAATTTTCATCCAATCATAATCCTTTCTACCAGCAAAGGAACTATTATGTATTAAATCATATTTCTTCTCTTCAATTTCCCATAGTTTCATCAATTCCTTATAGGTTTTAGGATCCGGAGAAAGGATGGTTAATTTAGCATTGTTTATTATATATTTTTTAGGGCCTGCAATAATTTCGTTATTAAACGGAATATTTAGCTTTTGCATATCTTTCTTCAACTTAATCCCTTTCCCGAAGCTCACATAGCCATTTGAATTATGAACTCTAAAGGAATCTGAAAAATTAAACCATAATTTCTTAATAACAATTTCACCATTCTGAATTTCAGAATCTGTTAAAAACTTGACCGCGCCATTGATATGGTCAGCATCTAAATGAGTCAAAACCCAAAGGTCAATTTTAGATTTTTTTTCAATAATGTCTCCAATTCCCTCTTTGAGTACTTTGTATGTACCTATATACCCAGAATCAATAAGGATATTTCCTATTGTTTTACCACTTCCATTTTTTTGTATAATACGTATCGCATCTCCACAATTCACTGGGAAGACCTTAATTACACCTTTCATTAAGCAATAGTTTTCTTGTCAAATTACAAAATATATTTGCAACACCAATATTTAATTAGCCATTTATAAATGAATTTATTAGACTCATTGATAAGGATGCGAACCTTGGTAAAAAGTGATAGAATTCCGAATTAGAGCATCAAAATCGAAGCCCTTGAGAAGAGTTCATTTAATGCCTCTTATTTATCAGATGTCCCCAATGCTTACCTAACTCATTTCGAAAAAAATAGCGCCTAGATTTCTTTAGATACTGCTGTACGAATTTCCCGCAACACCAATTTGATATTACTGCTTGCAGTCTTTGAATATTGTAGAAATATGCCCATGCTACTGTCATTGAATTGATAAGCCAATAAAAGCAGTCATTTTAACGGTAAACCTACGCCAGCTTAGGTATAACTACCTTTTTTGTTAAAGGTGGTTTGAAGACTAATAAGGGCGTCTTTCTGATCACTTCAAGTTATGATATTGTAAAGAATGAATATTGGCTTTTGATCATTACGTCATATATAATGAAACTAGTATAAACTATTGATAAGCCTGTCTAATACTTTATTTACTATTTGATCACTTTTCAGTTTTGGGTTGATCTCACTTTCTATCGCTTTCCATACTTTCTGAACGCGGATATAAACTGATATATAAAAAAGCCGACCATTATTTTCGCGGTATAATCAATTATCAATGTCCACCAAGCAAACTGCCCCTTTTCAACTAGAAAATCTACCCGGTGTGTAATGTCTATGAATGAGAAATAATATCCTATTAAAGATGGGTCAAAGTTTTCAGCATTAAATATGCGGTTAATACTAAAAAGATAAAGCACATATAGAGGAATTGAAATGACAAAGAAACCGATTAACGGCCTCTTAATAGACAGTCCATGATTGTTTGACAAATTATTTATACGAAGGATTGCTTTATCAAAAAATGGCACATTTTCAATTTGTCTCAAAGCTTCATGAGATATAGCTTGAAGTTTTTGCGCTTCATAATAGTTGCCGCGATCTTCCAAAGCCTTTTTCAATTGTAGAAATATTTCATACTGTGCCTTTGCATAATTATCAGACTTCTTATCCGGATAATGAACATTCTCAATTGGAACAAATTTTGAGAACGTCTCGTAATCCTCCGGAAAATTACAAGATGTAAATACAGCCTTTGAGAACTTGGTTCGATAAAATGAGATTAGAGCGTAACTATCAAACGAAACATTGTCAAATTCTACACCATCTAGCTTGCTGTTATGGATGCCGATCTTATTCTCTTCATCAGATAAAGAAACCGGAGCTATAGAAAAAAGAGAAGCGTCTCCAGTCGGGTAAAAATCATAGATATACAAACTTTTTATTTTTGCATTTTCGAAAGCTACCACGCCCGCAGGGTTTCCTGAAATAGACAATGCATTTAGTGACACCCCTTTTACTATTGTAGTTATATGGTCTTCCCCTGCTTTGTAAGATAGGAAAACTTCAGGTTTGAAAAACTCTTCCTGGTATAAAAAATTAGAGCTGATATGTAAATTTTTTGGATCATAAATATTGAACTTAATTTCTTTCTCCAATAACCTGTAACTCTCTTGAATATAGTATTGAATAAATAACCCCTGCCATCGATCCCCATCAAAATTTTCCTTTGTGAACTTGATCTGAACCGAGGGTGCACCAATAAGAAACAACTCCGAAGGCGTGAGACAGTTATTCAGGTCAATTGATCTTAGGTTGGAACTCTCAATTTTACCCGATACAAATGAATGATAGAAGCCTAAGGTTATATTTTGCGACTGGATAGTTTTTACCTCAATCTCAGGAAGCAAACAATTAAAAAAAGCAATTGAGATATTTCCGAAGGGTATTTCCTCACGATTTATGATCGTTAGCTTTTCAAAGAAGCAATTAACAAATGGTAAGACAGTGTCACCATCTTTGAACTGGACGTTTTCGAAGTCTGCCGCAGTCAAAGTGATAATTAAATGTCCAGTAGAAAGATCTCTAATTTCGGAATAAGGTTTAAATACTAGATGCATATCGCATAGGTTAATCAAGAAGCAATACTAAACATTATTGCCTAAATTTTCTAAATACAAAAAAGGTCCTATAATGGATTCAATATCCTCATTAAAATACTTCACTTTATCTTCTTTAACAATCATTCCATCGATGGTCAACCTCAGGTGCCAATCTGCATATGACGGAGAAAGAATTGCAGGCATGTTTTCGTTGACCTCCCAGGTCCATATCGGCTGACTGTTGTCAATTTGGTAAGGTTCCACATCCCATAGCTCAAGTCTGTCCTTTGGCTTATCGTTGGTAGTCACACATACATTCTGCAACGGCTTGTAATAGCTCAATTCGGACCCAGCGTAATAAGGAAATGGAAATTTTGTAAAACCCATTTTTACCCAAAAAGCTTCGGACTCAACTGGATCGCAAAAAAGTGTTATCGCAATAAAGCCTTCTGATCTAAAATATTCTTCCAACATATCGTAGAACCTGTGCCCAATTCCTTCTCCCCTAAAAATGGGATTGACCTCTATAATATCAAGTCCAATTTACTGACGATAGTTAGTCCAAGTAGCGAAGGCTATTACTTCAGAATCGACTTCCACTAAAATAAGTCTAGCTTTTAAGTAACTGTCATTAATCAGCGGCCAATTGCAGTAGAAGCCCTCCTCACTGTTTTGGTATTCCAGTTCCAGCCACAACTTCAATTTTTCAAGTTGGACGGTGTCTGGGGTTAGAATTAGATTCATTATTTGGCTAACTTTTACTAATATGAACTGTACTGTATTCTGAATTTGACTTTATCCGCTTAATTTCCTCAAATAACAATCATCGTCTTCACTATACCGGGCTACCCAATGTTTTAATCCAACGATCTAAACCTCTCAATATCTTCTTCGCTTTATTGGGATAAGCATGCTCTAGAAAACCTGAAAACTGAGCTCTCGTACTTTCGTTCTCCCACTCTCGCACGGAAAGAAAATAATATGGAGATTCTCTATTCTTCAAAACGAATTCAAACAAATAGGGATAGATCTGTCCAGAACTATCCATTGATTTTATTATCTGCTCCTTGACAGAAGTTTCTACAATCCTGAACAAATCTACCATGATATAATAAAATGGCTGCTCATCACGCACTTTATCAAAAATTAAGGCCATTGAGTTTAGCCCCATGTCTTTTAAGACTAAATAGAGCTGTACTATATAAGCTTTTTCGGATGTCGTGCATAAATCAGTTGAATAGTAATTATATGCTAACTGTAGCTGATCTAGTCTATCAATGTCTGGCTTTGCTTCTACAATAAATTCAAATGTTTCCGTTTCAAATGAAATGATATCTGCAAGTTTGGGTGTTTCGTTATTGATGTCGTAACGAGATGACGACAACAGATCGAATAGATAGCTTTTAAATATCAAATTTTTACTTCTGTATACAACCTGAATATACAATGGCAAAGTAGCTTCCCCGTGGAAATGCACAGCTTTAAGCCTGTCGTTAAAATAAACCTTAAAACCTTTTTTGTAAACCTTCGCCATACAACGATAAAGATAGCTTGATTGGTTAAAAAACCAAAAGTTAAATAAACTCGGTTAATGTACATTTCACCCTATTTTTTTGTAACTTAGCAAAGCTGCTGCATGATTGTTTACGTAGTTGAAAGGGAGGGAAAGTGCCGAAAGAAGTTTCAGCAGGAGAGATTGGTTCAGAAGTTGCAGTACAGAGCAACATTAGTGTAGCAGAACTAAAAGAGTGTAGTGAGTTTGCGGACATTTCAGATGAGGAAGCTGAAGAGATTATCAAGACTATTATAGAATTCACGACAATAGCCTACATCCATTATAACAAAAAAATCAATAAAAAATAGCATGAAAGATTTTTCTATTTACGACTCCTTTGCGAAGGGAGAAAAACGAGCAGACAAATCGCTTGAAACAAATTGCGTGATTTATACCCGTGTAAGTAATAAAGAGCAAGCCGACAACAATCTGAGCTTTGAGACCCAGCGAAAAGGATGTTATAGTTATGCAGAAAGGCAAGGCTATAGTGTGCTTGCTAATTTCGGGGGTACATCTGGAAGTGCAAAGACTGACGAAAGATTAGTGTAGCAGAACTAAAAGAGTGTAGTGAGTTCGTGGACATTTCAGATATGGAAGCTAAAGAAATTATCAAGAGCATTACAGAATTCAAGCCGATAGTCTTCCTTTATTATCACAAAAAAATCAATAGAGAGTAGCATGAGAGATTTTTCCATTTTCGATTCCTTTGCGAAGGGAGAAAAGCGAGCAGACAAATCGCATGGAACAAATTGTGTGATTTACACCCGTGTAAGTACTAAAGAACAGGCCGACAATAATCTGAGCCTGGAGACCCAACGAAAAGGATGCTATAACTATGCAGAAAGACAAGGATACAGCGTCCTTGCTAATTTCGGAGGCACATATGAAAGCGCACAGACCGATGAAAGAAAAGAATTCACGGCTATGCTAGACTATGTCAAAAAGGCAAGAAAAAAAATATCTTACATTTTAGTATACAGTTTGGAACGATTCTCCAGAAATGATAACTCAATCTGGCTGAGTAACCAACTGCGAAAGCTTGGCATTGAAATCATCTCCGTGACGCAGCCGATTGATACATCAAATCCATCTGGACAAATGCAGCAAAAGATGTTGTTTTTATTCGGCGAATTTGACAACCACCTTCGCAAACAAAAGTGTATGGCTGGCATAAGAGATATGTTGCATAGAGGAGATTGGCCGACTAGTCCTCCAATAGGATATGATACCGTGCGATCAAATGGAAAGCGAACTATTGAGATCAATGAAAAAGGCAAATTGATCAGACAGGCATTTAACTGGAAAGCAAATGAGGGGGTAACCAATGAGGAGATAAGAATCAGGCTTGCCAGTCGCGGCATGAACGTTGGTCATCAGAAAATATCGGACATATTCCGTAACCCTTTCTATTGTGGACTTCTTGCCCATAAAATGCTAGACGGAGAGGTCGTTAAAGGGAACCATCAGCCGCTGATCTCTAAAGAGATATTTTTGAAGGTAAATGGATTTCTGGACAAAAATGCTCGGGGGTACTCTATTGTAGAAGAAAACGAAAAGATTCCGCTAAAAAGATTTATGCATTGCGATACCTGTGAAAAGCCGATGCGAGGTTATCTCGTAAAGAACAGGAATATTCATTACTATAAATGCAACTCGAAAGGTTGCAACAATAATAAGAATGCGGAAGCTCTACATAATAACTTCAGGGAAATCTTAAACTATTTCAGTCTTGCTGATGCGTCCGATAATTTAAAGGCGCTAATTCGTAAGCAAGCGGCTGCAACGTTCAACCAACTCACCCAAGTGGAAAAGGATGATTACAAGCTTCTAGCGGGTCAACAAAAGGAAATTGAGAAAAAGCTACAGCGGCTCGAAGAACGGTTTATCGAAGAGGAAATAAACAAGGATTTATACGATCGATATTCGGAGAAATACATGCTGGAAAAGAAAGAAATTGAGAAAAATTTAAAGAACTCCAGCAAAGGGGTGTCGAACATTGAAGATTACATAGATTTGGCAACGGAATTCGCGGTTAAAATGGCTTCTGGCTGGGATTCCAGCGATTACATTACCAAGCAAGCTATACAAAATTTGGTCTTTCCAGAGGGTATTTACTACAACAAAAAAACAGACAGGTGTCGAACAAATCGCGTGAATTTACTGTTTTCATATATCGCTCATTACAAGGGAGTTATAAGCGAAAAAGAAAGAGGCATATCAAAATTACCTCTTGATTATGCCTCTTTTGCGGGTTTGGTAGCGAGGGCTGGAATCGAACCAACGACCTTCGGGTTATGAGCCCGACGAGCTACCGCTGCTCTACCTCGCGCTGTATTGGATTGCAAAGGTAAGCGCTTTGTTTTGTTCTGCCAAAAATTTTTTTTCAAAACAATAAATTTAAGCACAAAGACTATCTTTGCCAACTAATGGAAAACAATCACAAAGCAGGTTTTGTAAATATATTCGGCCCTCCCAATGCCGGTAAGTCTACCTTAATGAATGCATTGATCGGGGAAAACCTGGCCATCATCTCTCCAAAGGTACAAACCACACGGCACAGGATTCTTGGCTTTATCACAGAACCCAATTACCAGATTATCTTTTCGGATACACCCGGCATCATCAATCCTAAATATAAGTTGCACAACAAAATGATGCAACAGGTAAAGAATGCCATGGAAGACACCGATGTAGCCATACTTATGGCCGATGCAACGGAGAGTGTAGATGGATTTGCAGAGATCATAGGCGAATTAAAAGTAAAAGCACCCAAGATCCTCATCATCAATAAAATTGACCTGATCAAAGATCCGGCTGAAAGAAAACGCCTGGTAGCAGAATACGAAGAAAAGATCAAAGTCAGCAAAGTGATCCCTGTTTCCGTTACCAAAGCCATTAATCTTGACCAGGTACTGCCTGCAGTCCTGGAATTCCTGCCCGAGAATCCACCCTTCTTCCCCGAAGATGATATCTCTGACCGCCCTACCCGCTTCTTTGTATCTGAACTCATCCGCGAGAAGATCTACTATATGTACGATAAAGAGATTCCTTACCATACCGCAGTAGTCGTTCAGTCCTTCAAAGACCTGCCGCATATTGTACGCATCAGTGCCGATATCGTGGTCACCAGGGAAACGCAAAAAATGATCATCCTGGGAGAAAAAGGAACATTGATCAAAAAACTCGGTATCAAGGCAAGAGAAAGCATCGAGCAGTTCTTAGACAAGAAAGTCTACCTGGAACTCTTTGTGAAAGTGCGCCCCAAATGGAGAGAGAGCGACAATCACCTCAAAGAATATGGCTATTAAATTAGACCTCAACATACAACTGTCGCCAATCCAAGTGGAGGTATGTACCGAAAGAAATATACAACTCAGATTACTGCGGCTGGACCAGATTCATCCTGCCGTTTCCGGCAACAAGTGGTTTAAGCTGAGCCAATACCTGCAAGCAGTACAGGCAGGCAAATACAGAGGCATCCTCACCTTTGGCGGTGCCTATTCCAATCATCTGGTAGCTACCGCAGCGGCCTGCCATTACCATAACATACCCTGCACCGGTTTCGTCAGGGGCGAAGAGGGCGCAAGCCATCCTACAGAAAGTTTAAGGGAATGCCTTCAGTGGAACATGGAACTGCAATTCCTGAGCAGGACAGAGTACCGTTTAAAAGACGACCCTATCTTCCTGAAGCAATTGCAACAGCGATACCCACAGCACCTGGTCATCCCCGAAGGTGGTTATGGCCAGGACGGCATCGAAGGTGCAGGTATCATCCATCAATACATCCCTGCCGGTACAGATATTATCGCTGTAGCAGTAGGCTCCGGAACCACGCTCATGGGCATCATCAACAAACTCACAGCAAAACAACAGGCAATCGGTTTCGCGGCCATCAAACAAGGAGATTATTTAAAAGATACGATCCGGCAACATTGCAGCAATACCAACTGGCAACTGGAAACCGCTTATCATTTCGGTGGCTTTGGCAAGTATAGTCCTGCACTTATTGAGTACATCCGTGCCTTCCGGGAACAACAAGGCATCACCCTCGACTTTGTCTATACCGCAAAGATGATGATGGGCCTCCTGGACTGCATCGAAAAATACCAATGGCAGGATAAACAAATCGTGGCCGTGCACACCGGTGGCCTGCAGGGCAACAGGAGCATACAACACTTACTACGCTAAGAATTTACTAAAAATTAATTGCCCTATAGCAATACAAAGGTTTTACATTATTTTTGAACCCATGAACAAACATAAATTGAGCTTATTCCTTACAGCAATCTGCTGTTCCATGATATCCTTTTTTGCACAGGCACAGCAAGAAATGAGCACTCCACCCTTACCGGATTTCAACCTGGTGACCAAAGACGGCTTTAACATCATCACCTTCTACAACGCTTATGAATCCGGCGTAAAAGTCATTACCGTACAGCGCTCGGCAGACAGCAATGTCAACTTTACCACCATAGGTACTGTAGCTTCTACCAAGAAAGGCAATGCCGTGTTTGTAGATACCCGCCCTATGGTCGGCAAAAACTGGTACCAGGTGACCATGGAATTCAACTCGGGCGTAGACTTCAAAAGCAACCTGCGTTCCATCATGGTAGACTCTGCCATGATCGCCCAGCAAAAACCACTCATCTCAACAGAAGACCTGCAAAAGGCCGCCAATAAAGCTTTAGAGGAATCTAAACCCATAGAAAAAGTTGTGGAATCACAGGCCAAAGAATTGAGTTTCCCTAAATCAAGATACGTATTCTCCAATCCCTTTACCGGGAATATCAACATTGAACTGAACGATGCCATTACGACCAGCTATAAACTTGAATTCTTCGACAGCAACAAGAAAAAAGTGTTGAGCATTCCGAGGATCAATGAGAAAGTCGTGATCCTGGATAAAAGAAATTTTAACCAGCTGGGACTTTACTCCTTCAAATTGTATAAAAACGGTACCATATTCGAAGAAGGATTTATTTCCATTTATTAATATCACCCCATGCTTACCGTTTCTATTGTCAATGCACAATTTATTGCACCCATCGGTTTATATCCCCAGGAATCTAAAACCCTGAACCAGATCGGGGTTGATGTCCATGTCTCCAAAGCAAGCGGCATTGATGATTTGCCCTTCATCGATTATACAGAAGTGTATGGATTGATCCGGACTACGATCCTCAAACATCACAAGACCCTGGAAGAGATCATTAACGACCTGTACAAAGCCATAAAGGCCCTGCATCCCGGTTGTCTGCTGGATATAAAAGTACGCAAATTACATCCCCCCGTTTCCGGGCAGATCGACTATACCGAAGTATCTTTTAAAGATGAGCAATAGCTAAAAAGTGGTCACATTGAACTCCGTTGAAGTAACGCACTGTCCTGCAGAGAAACAACAAAACCTATAAGGTTTCAAAAAACCTTATAGGTTTAACCGGCATATAATTTTTTCTGCCCTATTACATTTTGCTTGAAATCTCAGCCTTTCAGACAACTATTTATTGGTGATAAACAGGCCTGTTAAAACCCATCCCCATCCAGTAAATTACCCAGGCCGCCCAACACACCACCCTCTTCCTTGCGCGTGGTAGTAGCATAAGTGAGTATCCTTGAGGCCAGCCTGCTTACCGGTAAGGTCTGTATCCATACGCGCCCCGGCCCTCTCAGCGTAGCAAAGAAAAAGCCTTCCCCACCGAATAATTTATTCCGGATCCCTTTCACCAATTCAATATCATAATTTACCTGTTGCGTAAAGCCCACCAGGCAACCCGTATCTACGCGCAACAGTTCACCCGGCTGCAGGTCCTTATGGAACACATGTCCACCGGCATGTACAAAGGCCATACCATCACCTTCCAGCTTCTGCATAATGAAGCCTTCACCACCAAACAAGCCCGTACCCAGCTTCCGCTGGAATTCGATCCCTATCGAAACACCTTTGGCCGCGCACAGGAAAGCATCCTTCTGGCATACGACCTTTCCGCCATATTCCTGCAGGTCAAGCGGGATGATCTTTCCCGGGTAGGGAGAAGCAAAAGATACCCTCTTCTTCCCTTGCCCCACATTGGTATAAGCAGTAATAAACAAGCCCTCACCAGTAATCAAACGTTTACCGGCATTGAGCAATTTGCCCAGGAAGCCCCCCGATTTAGACTGCTCACTGCCATCGCCAAATAAAGTGCTCATTTCAATGCCGTCCTCCATCATCATAAAGGCCCCGGTCTCTGCAATAGCCGTTTCATCAGGATCCAGTTCCACCGCTACATATTGCATCTCTTCCCCGAAAATTTCGTAATCTATTTCGTGATTTGTTTTCATTATTGCGTTTTAAGATTTTATTGTCTAAAACTACAAAGTTTTAAGCGATCAAATAAAAATTTCCAGGGCAAAACTTAGTAAATTTGTAAGAGCAGGCAAAAGCTCAGATTTATGCCCCTATTTATGGATTTACAGGCCATCCTGCATCTTAAACAGGTAGTATAGCCCTAAGTTTGGAGGAATACACCGCACAGTCTGCTATAAAATAATTATTATTGCATTTAAAACTACTCTTAAGTGGATTTCAATATATTAAAAAACACAAAGGCACTTAGCTATACATTAGGTATTCACCTGGTGCTCTTGCTCATTTTCTTTTTTGTAAAATACGAATCGGTAGCCCTGCCACCTCCACCTCCCGAAGATCTGATCGAACTGGAAACCGTAGCCCTGGGCGTGGACAATGACGGTTTTGGCATTGAGCCACCCGAAATGATGATGGGTATGCCCGCCCCTCCGGCCACCCTGCCCGGCGATGCAGGCGCTAATGCCGGTGGTGCTGAAGCAGCTAACCAGACAGAAGTACCTCAGAATGACGATGAGCATGATGATGTAGCTACCGTAGATCATCCTTCTGCAGCTCCGGTGATCCGCAGTTCGGGAAATCCTAACAACCCCAAACCCACTACCGTAACCAATAACAGGAATACCAGCGCAAGAACACAGAATACGACCAACAATACCAATACCAACAAGAACAAAAATAACAGTACCAGCCAGTCAAACAGTAACAGGACCGCTGCACAACAGGCCAAATATACCTTTGACGGCGCTAACGGCACCGGGGGCAATAATGCACCGGAGAATGCACCCGGTGCCCGCAACAGGGGCGACGGTCAGGGTAATGGCATGAAAGGACAACCCGGCGGAGACCCCAACAGTGTTAACTTTTCAGGCGGCATTACCGGGCGCAACATCGTAGCCTATCCGAGTCCGCAGGCAGAATTTAAGGATGGCGGAAGGGTAACCATAAAAGTTTGGGTAAACCGCGAAGGCACCATCATCAGGCACGAAATACAATCTGCTAAAAATGCGGCCTTAAGGGCCATAGCAGAACAAAAAATAAGAAGCGTTAAGTTCAATAAAAAACCTGATGCTGCAGTAGAACAAAGCGGTATATTAACCTTTAACTTCAAAGCAGGTACAGGCAGATAGTTTTCATGAGGTTTATCCAGATCGCAATAGAAGAAGTCATAGCATCATATAAGGGCAGCCTGCCCTTATCTCATTTCCTGAAATCATTCTTTAAAAGCAGGCCCAAACTAGGCTCCCGGGATCGCAGAGCTATTTCCGATGCCGTCTACAGCTATTTCAGGCTGGCAAGGTTTGTAGATCAGCCACAGGAGCACATCTGGCCGCTGATACATTGGGCGCTGGAGCATAAAGTGATCGATAACCTCAATCTTTCAAAAATCATTACACAACTTAATCCGCAACCGGCCCTTCCTCAATTGGATAAGGCCTTTGCAGACATCCCGTTTTCAGACAATATAAACCGGATAGCATGGTTAAAAAGCCTGCTGACCTTACCTAAAATGTTCATCCGCCTCAGGAAGAACAGCACAACAATAGCAGACATACTGAAGCAAAACAATATTGACTTTGAACAGCCCGCTAAAGATACCATTGCGCTTAACAATGGCATCAACCTCGCAAACATCTTGCCCGAAGCCCGGTACGTGATCCAGGACTATTCCTCACAAAGAAGTCTGAACGCTTATTTTGAGCGCGTAGCAGGTAAGAAGCCCCCTTTAAACATCTGGGATACCTGCTCGGGAGCAGGTGGCAAAATGCTTTTGATCAAAGACCGCTTGCCCGAAAGTAAGATCCTATGTACCGACATCAGGCCACGCATCCTGCACAACCTCAGGGAAAGAGTTAAAACATACGGGCATCAGCAGGTAAAAACCACCCTCCTGGATGCAAGTAAATCAGAAGAAGTTGCAAGCCTGAAAGACACCTTTGACCTGGTGCTTTCTGATGTGCCCTGCAGCGGTAGCGGCACCTGGGCACGCACACCGGAACAATTTTACTTTTTTGAAACAGGAAGTATTGAAAAATTTGCGGCACTGCAATACAGCATTGCCCTTAATGCCTGCACACAAGTAAAGCCCGGAGGCCATTACGTGTACATCACCTGCTCGGTCTTTAAAGCAGAAAATGAAGCTGTGGTCGAAAAATTACTGGCCGCAAACCCGCAGCTGAAACTCATTCACCAGGAGCTGACTAATGGTATAGCAGATGGAGCAGATTCTATGTTTACCGCCATCATGCAGGCCGCTGAATAAACAGCCCTTTAGCTATCCTTAAAAGTATCTGCCTCATGCTCAGAGATAGAGCATAATTCAATCAGCGTACAATCGGTATGGCAATACAGTTCATGCCATACATAAGGACCGATCTCTATCTGCGTAGGTACAGAAAGCTGTACACTTTTCATGACACCGCCCTGCACCTCTTTATAAGACAAGGTAGCCACGCCCGACAGCAGGACCAGGATCTCCGGGTTCTTGGTCAGCGATAATCCCTTATGATAATGATTACCACTCACACTGCCTGCCTTACGAAAAAGGATCAGGTGGCGGCCCATTCTTTCATGAAAATACTCATAAGTATAGCCGCTATCGCTGTAGCCGATCTTATCCAGTTCTGTAAACTTAACCATTGTCTGTAGGATTATCTGTTTGAAATAAATCTGCTTCATCCCCGGCACCGGATACATACAGCTTCACACTGTCTTTGCTCAGCGTAAGCTTTTGCGCTTCGGCCAGTTGCTTAAGCCGCCAGATCAGGAAGGTATCTCCGGTAAATATTTTATACTTCTGGATCGCATTACCGATCAGCTTAGACACTTTCTGGTTATTGTTCCCCGCCAGGTCCAGCAGGTTCTTATCATAAAAATCAATCGGTTTACCCACGATCTGCTTGGCACCCGTACTGATCCGGATACCCGTTTCCGATTCATGAATGATCCTTTTCCATTCATCAATATCCGTTTCCCATTCAGAAGGAGTGACCACGCGCGCCAGTTTAACCGCCTTCAACACCTGCCGCAAAGGAAGGCTGGCAATACCTTCGGGGTAAAAAAGCTTGCCTTCATCATCAATGAAAGGAAGCCCGCTGATATTGATGATATAAAATTTACCGGAATGCTTTTTGAGAAAATGAAGCAGCCAGAAATAAGTACATAACTCTGCCGGGATACCCGACATCCAGAAACACACCTGCTCTACTTCCCCATTCGTCAACTGTGTAGAAAGCTCCATCAGCCGCTCCAGGTCGTTCACCTCCACCTGCTCCGTTCCCGATACCTCTTGCCAGAAGCCGGCCCTTAACAAAGAAAACGGCAACGCTTCAGAGCGCAAAGGCCCCACATTGAACACATCTTTCACCACGAAAATAGCTTCGCTCTGTTCAATACTGTCAAATGCGGTCTTCAAGGTTTCGGCAGCATGGTCGCCCACTACAATATGCACTCTGTTCATTCTTTCCGGCAATTATATAATTAGTATAAAAATAAACGGCAATTTACACAATATCCGCGGCTTAGCCCGGCAGGGCAAGCAATAGAATACCCACAAAGAGTGGATAAATCAATGCTGTTTCCGGCTCTCTACCCGGTTAAGTATATCCTGCAGCAATTCGATCTGCATCTGCTGTATTTCCAGTAAATGCTGTTGCTGGTGGATCAGCAGATGGTCCAGTTTCTCATGCAGGCCTCTGATCTCCACCTCTGATTTCAGGTTAATAATATAATCCTTCTTGGCCCGGTCCCGGTCTTTCTCTTCCTGGCGATTCTGGCTCATCATGATGACGGGTGCCTGCAAAGCGGCCAGGCAGGACAGGAAAAGGTTCAACAAGATGAAAGGATACGGGTCAAAGCCTTTATTATGCAACAAGATCGCATTGGCAGCAATCCATAAGACCAGGAAGCCCATAAAAGAGAGGATAAAGGTCCAGCTCCCGCCAAAACGGGCCACTTTATCGGCCAGCCTTTGCGCAAAGTTGTCTGAGCCGGCAAGCTCTTCCTCCGTCACTTTACTGATGATCCCGGAATCACTTACAGTATCCAGCACTTTTTGTTCCAGTTCACTTAAAGCTCCTACCTCTGCCCGCAGGTTTTCTGCGATGTACTTTTGGCGGTAATCATTCAGTTCGCTGAGCGAAAGAAATTTCGTTTCATCAAAGCCTGCATATTCCTCTTGGATCATCAATAAGATCTTAGGATTAATGATGGAGGCTGCAATACGCTGGGATACAGGATATTCCTTTTGGTCAAGGTCACTGGTAAAATAGTTCTTTGGGCTCATGTCGGCTATTCTTTTGACAGACTAAAGTTAGTTAAGCAGCCCGGTAAAATCATATAAATTCTTAAAGCTATAGCGATAAGACAAAAATTAAGCCTAAATAAATTAGATTTGCAACCAATATGAATTGGAAACAAATAGTTACAGGTATTGCATTGGTCTCCACCTTCATCCCGGTTGCGGCAAGCGCACAGGCTGCAGGCGACTCCCCGGAATTGTTGCTAATCATCAAAAGTGCAGGTGATTTTTTAAACAAAGGAGACTATGAACAAGCCATTTCTATGTATAAGCAGGCCATCAGGATGGCCCCCGACAATATAGCACTCCGCAAAGATCTGGCCTATAGCTACTTCCTGAAAAGGGACTTTGCGCAGGCCAGGGAGATCATTACGCCCGTAGTATCCTCCTCCCTTGCAGATGCCCAATGCTACCAGATCGCTGCCGCTATTGAGCAGGCAGACGGCAAAAACAGCAAAGCAAAAAAGATCGTCAATGCAGGTCTGGACAAATTTCCCAAAGAAGGCGTTCTATACAATACTAAAGGCAATATCCTAAGTACAGAATCAAAGTCTGCCAAACCTGCGCTGAAAGAATGGATCAACGGGATTGCCGTAGAGCCTAACTATGCCACCAATTACTACAATGCGGCCAAAGCCTTGTTCCAGGACGGCAACTACATCTGGTGCATCATATATGCCGAAAAGTTCATCAACCTCGAAGCACAATCGCCCAAAACGGTAGATATGCGTAAAGTCCTGTTTGATGCCTATAAAAAAGTATTCGCCACCAAAACGGACGACGCCATCCCGGACTTCAACAAGACCGTGCAGCACAACCGCCAGGGGAAATTAAGCTTTGAAGATGCCTTCCAGGAATCGGTGAATGCAAACATAAGCGCCATAAGCGATGGCTTCAATACAGAAAACATCAGTATGCTGCGGACCCGCTTCCTCATCTACTGGCACAATCGCTTTGAGCAAAAGTTCCCCCAGTCCATCATCAGCTACCAAAGCAGGCTGATGAAGAACGGTTTTTACCCGGCCTATAACCAATGGTTGTTCGGAGCTATAGAAAATTCGCAGGAATTCGGGGCCTGGGTGACCCAATTTAAAGCAGAATACCAGAAATTTGAACTGTGGCGGCAAAACAACCCCTACGTCCCTTCCATGGGCGATGCGGTGATTAATTTAAAATAAAACCATGTATTTTTGCTTCCGCTTTCTTAATTTTGCACAAATTTTAAACATCAACTATGCAATTTAATCCTTGGCACTCTGTAAGCTACGGCGACAAAGCCCCTGAAATAGTAGACGCAATCATCGAGATCCCGAGAGGCTCCAGAGGTAAATTTGAACTGGATAAGGAAAGCGGTATGCTTCGCCTGGACCGTGTTCTGTACCACTCCATCTGCTATCCTTTGAACTATGGCTTTATCCCGCAAACTTATTGTGATGATAATGATCCTTTAGATATCCTGGTATTGTCCCAGGTAGACATCCCGTCTATGTGCCTGGTGAATGCTAAAATAATTGGTGTTATGCGCATGATCGACCAGGGAGAAGCTGATGATAAGCTGATCGCCGTATGTACCGATGACATGAGCGTTAACCACTACAATGACCTGAACGAATTGCCTCAGCACCTGCTGAAAGAAGTAAGACAATTCTTTGAAGAATACAAGCGCCTGGAAAACAAAGAAGTGAAGATCACTGCTTTTGAAGATGCAGCATCAGCTCGTAAGATCTTATTACAATCTATCGAAGATTATAAAGTAAAATTTGGTGTTAAGCAGGAAGCTTAATCACAATTAATAATAAAAGAAGGCCGGATTGTTGTTACAATCCGGCCTTCTTTGTTAAACTGATCGCTGAGCCGTATAATTAATTAGCGATCTTTTATAACCATCGGGCATATTCAAGGCCAGCGCTGCTTCCAGGCTGAACAATCCCACCTCTTTATGCTCATGACTGATCTGCAGCGGTTCTGCTGTATATTCTGTAACCAGGCAGGCATAGGTAACGATGAACACCTGTTTGCCGGGCAGTACTTCAAACAGCCAGGTATCCAGAATACCCTTTACTACAGACTTCAGACCCAGCTCCTCCTCTATTTCACGGACTACACAAAGCTCCGGGCTTTCCCCGGTCTCAATTCTTCCGCCGGGTAATTCCCACTCTTCCCGCTCATTTTTCAGTAAAACAAATTGATTATTGATGGTCAATACTCCTTTTATCGATACCGGAAACCTGTTTTCCATACTTTCAATTTTCCTCAAATTTAAGGTCTTCTGCTTACAATCCCGGTATCGGTAAAAGGACAATAGTTTATTTTTCAACGATTACTTTATCTTTAAATAAAGGCTCGCGGCTGCTTCTGATCTCGTAAGTATATACGCCATTAGCAAAGGCATGGATATCAAGACGGAGTTGATCCTGTTCATTCATTTCTTTACGAACGACTTCTTTTCCGTTAATATCATATATAGATACACTTAACCTACCGGAGGTTTTCTGCTTGTCGCGGCCCGATACCGTGAACTGTATGTACTCCGATGCCGGGTTAGGCACAGCGCTTACCGCCATCTTGCCGCTCAGGCTCGTTTCATCATTCATAAACCTGCCGGTACCTCCTCCACCTTCACGCGGAGGCGGCGTACAGGAGCAAAGCGGAGCAGAAGGACTGGTTTCCGTGCCGTCCGGCATGACCGCTCTTACCCTCCAGGAGAAGCATTCGGCGAAGTTACGTGGAACGGTTACATTCGGGCTTGTGGAAGTCATCAGTTTGGCCAGACCAAATCCGGAATTGGGGCAACAGGCCGGATCATTAGTGGTGATCGATATTTTATAGGAAGCCGCACCGGGAACAGGGTTCCAGTACAGGTTGCTGACATCCGTGCCCGGAGTACAACCCAGACCTGTAGGTGGTGGCGGTGGCGGGGTACAAGAACAAAGTGAAGCTGAAGGTGCTGTTTCTGTACCATCTGCCAGCACGGCTCTTACTCTCCACGAGAAGCAAGCCGCAAAGGCACGTGTAACGCTGACATTCGGTGTAGTGGTCGTTATGAGCTTTGCTAAACCAAAACCATAATTAGGACAACATGCTGGATCATTGGTGGTGATCGATACTTTGTAGGAAACCGCTCCCGGAATAGGGATCCAGGAAAGATTACTGGCATCTGTACCGGGTGTACAATTCAGACCTACAGGACCTGGTGGTGGTGGTGTACAGGAGCACATAGGCGCTGAAGGTTCTGTACTGCAATCTTCAGACATTATTGCTCTTACTCTCCAGGAAAAACAAGATGCAAATGTATTTGGAACAGTTACACTTGTGCCAGTCGTCGTTAATAACTTAGCCAGTCCAAAATTTGATTCCCTGCAACAAGCAGGGTCATTAGTGGTCAGGGATACCGCATAGGAAAGCGCACCGGGAACAGGGTTCCAGGATAAGATACTACTATTATTGTCGGGAACGCATTTCAGGTTTGATGGAGGGTCTGGAAGGTTCGGACAACAATCAATTTCGGCACAGATATCATCCACATAAGCATAGGCAAAATGCGCCGGTCCGGCACAATCAGCCACAAAAAACTCTATGGTATAAGTTTTCGTCGCTTCCGCATCAAAATCTATATAAGCACAGGTCCAATCTTTCCAGGCTACATATGCCCCCCTTTCTCCACAGGCTTTCACCCATGTATTGTAAAATGGCGGCACTTTTGTGGGTACACAAATCCTTGTCCCCAACTCATTCCCGGAATTATCCAATACCCTGGCTAAAAAGAAAGTATTAACGCCCAGGTGATCATAAGGTGGATGTTCAGCGACTAAAGCGTAGGAAAAATTAATTCTTGCTTTACCGCTCACCGGTGAATAAAAAGATTTTTGCAGCATATTGATCTCGTTGCGTGCCGGACAAGGTGTTGGGGCATTGATCCTTATCGCGTGCTTAGAGCCATTATTCGTCTGCTTGAGCCCCGAAACATAGGGGTCAGGAACGTTATTGGTAACTAAAAAATCATCCGGGTTTCCGAACCCTACACCCGCATACGTAACATTTGTCTGGGGAACAGCATTGCAGACACCACCGGTATAACCGCTCCGATAACCGTTATAGCCCTGCATACTCAGGTTAGAAGGGGTAGCCGTTTCAAAATCACCATAGTTACACAACATATTAGTTGATCCGGCCCCGGTAGGTTTTGCAGCTTGCGTAGCCTCCAGACGCACTCTTCCCGGGTTGTAAATACTTACAGCTTGGGGATGGAGCTTAAAATAGGTGTCCCTGTAGTGACCCACTATATTGTTTTCAATCACTTCGGCTAATACTGCCTCCGAAAGTACTTCTTCATGCCTGTCCGCAGCCAGGAATTCTTTACGTAGCCGCTCTTTTTCCGGCTCATTTTTCAACTGTCCGGCAATAAAAGCAGCGATTTTCTGCTCCTGCTCTGCCATTTGCCACAGCCATTCTGATTTACTGATATTATCTTCCTGTGCCCGCGTCAATAGCGGAAAAACAAACAGGTAAAAAATACCTGCAAGTACAAAGCGTTTCATTGTGTTCATAAATTTCTTTGCGATTTACATAGTTTACAATAGATACTCTGTTCCGAATCTCTGTATTTTATATAAACCACGAAAAAGGAAATTCACCGGCAGGGCTTATGGGTTCACGAGCACGTCAAATGAGTCTATACCTTAAAATGAAGTAGATCAAGCTAACAAATAAATGCACCATGCATAAAAAAAAGGATACTATAAAACAGTATCCCTCCTTTGAACCAATCATCAGTTCTTTAGCTTTTCATATTGATATACTGCAAAGGCATATCCAGGTTAGCCGTATTGCACAAGGAGATCACATCCTGCAGGTCGTCAATTTTCTTACCCGTAACGCGGATGATATCATCCATAATGGCAGCCTGTACTTTCAAGCCGGAATCCTTGATCAGTTTAACGATCTTTTTCGCATCCGCCTGCTCCAGTCCGTTCCTGATCTTAATTTCCTTTCTTAGATATTTTCCGTATCCCGTAGGCTCCTTAAGCAGGTCAAAACATTTTGCATCCAGTCCCTGGCGCATAGCTTTGGTCACGATCACATCTTCCGCCTGCTTTAACTGCATATCGCTCTCTATCTCGAGTTTCAATACATAGTTCTTCTTATCCAGGTCTATTTCGCAATGAATACCTTTAAAATCATAGCGGTTAGCAATCTCTTTTTTTGCAGTATTGATTGCATTGTCCAGGGTTTGTAAATCTACTTTACTACTAATGTCAAATGAAGGCATATTTTTTATTCTATTTTAAACAAAGATAATTCCTATTTTTCATTTCTGCGCCATACCCGGGCCGCATTACTGCATCACCTGGTACTCATATATTTCTGCATAATAACCTTTGGCCGCGATCAATTCTTCATGCGTGCCACGCTCTATGATCCTGCCATCGTCCATCACAATGATCTGGTCAAAATCCCAGTTCTTGAAGATCCTGTGGGTGATGATGATCACCGTCTGTTCTTTAAGATTGGCCTGCAGGTTGGCCAGGATATGCTGCTCGGTGGTATTGTCTACTGCCGATATACTGTCGTCCAGGATCAATACCTGGTGTTGCTTGGCCAGTGCACGCGCAATGCTCACCCTTTGCTTTTGTCCGCCGGAGAGCATGATCCCTCTTTCGCCCACAATAGTCTCGTACCCGTCTTTAAGTCCCCTGATCTCGCGGTCGATATGCGCCGCTTTGGCCACTTCAGAGACCTCTGTCATAACTTTATCCCCGGCACCAAAAGCGATATTGGCAGCTACGGTATCAGAAAATAAGAAAACCTCCTGCGGCACATAAGAGATCTGCTCGCGCAGATGTTTCAAATGCCAGTCCTTGATATCGACACCATCCACCAGCACACTACCCTGCTGCACATCATACATCCTGAAGAGCAGGTGGGAAAGCGTAGACTTGCCCGAACCTGTTTTACCTATAATGGCCACCTTCTCTCCTGCCCTGATCTTTAAATCAAAATGATCTATAGCCTTTATACCAGTATGCGGATAAGTAAAGCTGACCTCCCGGAATTCAATATCACCCTTTAAAGGTGCGCTGTAAGCGGTTTCAGGGCTTACGATGTCCGGCTTTATGTTCAAAAAGTCATTGATCCTTTTTTGAGAAGCCGCTGCACGCTGCATCATGGAGCTGGTCCAGCCCAGTGTGGATACCGGAAAAGTGAGCATCGAAATGTAAATAATAAACTCAGCGATATTGCCTACCGTGATCTGGTTGGCAATCACCATCCTGCCACCTACAAAAATAGTAACGATCAGGCTCAGGCCTATGAACAATCCCATCAGGGGCGTGTACATCGCTTCCGTTTTGGCCAGGTCTATATTGCTCTTCCGGTAATTCTTAGAGGCTGCTTCAAAGCTTTGCTGCATGGCCTCTTCCTGCACATAAGACTTAATGACCCGGATACCGGAAAAAGCTTCCTGCGCCAGCGAAGTGAGGCCACCCAGCTGCGCCTGGATCTTGCCGCTCCTCTTATTGATCACGGCATTGATCCTGATCATGCTGAAGGCCAGCAAAGGCAGGAAAAAGAGCGAGAACAGGCTCAGCTCCCAGCTCACCCGGAACATACCCCAGACAGACATAACGGTGAGTACGATGAGGTTTAAAGTATACATAATAGCCGGGCCGGTGTACATCCTCACCCTGCTCACATCTTCCGACATACGGCTCATCAGGTCACCGGTCTGGTGGGTCTTAAAAAAGGCCGTATCCAGCTTCTGGTACTGATCATAAATTTCATTTTTCTGATCATACTCAATATGGCGCGACATCACGATAATCGTTTGCCGCATAAAGAACATAAATATACCCCGGGTCAATGCAAAAGCGATCAATATAAGCCCGCTGATCATCACCACACTCATAATTTCTTTAACAAAAACCTCAGACAGGCTGCTCTCCCCGATCAGTCGGTACAGAGCAATATTCTCATACACCTGGTCCAGCACAGAGCGTATGACCACCGGCGGCAACACGGCAAATACATTTGCTATGGTGACGAAAAGGATACCTAAACCAAACCGGACTTTATATTTACTGAAATATTTATTTAAACTGAGCAGTTCTTTCATCCTGATTTTTAAAGATAATTTTGCAAAGTTACTATTAGAATAATTAAGCCTTTCTGTAAATTTGCAGTCAAATTGAAAAAATTAACAATGATCAAGACAGGTATTTTGTTACTCGCACTCACCGGCCTCGTGGCTTGTGCGAAAACAGAACAAGCCAGGACCTATTCCAAGGATGAAGTAAAGCGTATTGTGGACTCTACTATTCTATCAAAAGCGAACGCTGATTCGATACAGAATGCCCGGGACTTCGAGATAAGAAAAGCGATCGAAATAAGATCGCGGATGGATTCCATTCAAAAGGCAAAAAAAGAAAAGAAATAAACTAAGGCTGTGGATCAGCCTTTTTTTCATCCTCCTCCTGCTCTCCTTTCTTAGGCTGCTCGCTGCGCAGATGATGGTCTTCATCATACATACCTTCCAGCTCGTCCAGCTGACTTTCTTTCCAGAGCTTGGTCCTGCCCATATACGCAGCCCTGCCGATCATGTGTGCGGCTACAGGCGCAGTAAGAATCAAGAACAATACAATAGCCACAGCACGGTTGGTAACATCGGGAACGCTGAAGTACAAGGCTGCAGAGACCAGTAATAATCCTGAGCCGATGGTAGAGGCTTTCACCGTTACCGAGAGCCTGGTGTAGAAATCAGGCATCCTTAAAACACCTATGGCAGCCACCAGCGTAGCCAGGGAGCCTATCGTACATAATATGATAAATATAACATCAGTCATTGTCTTTCCTTTTTTCCAGGTAATAAGAGAAGGCTACCGTACTTAAGAAGCCGATAAGCGCCAGGATCATGGCCACATCCAGGAACAGGGGTTGCTTGGTAATGATACTATAAATGGCAATGCTCCCGATCCCCATCGTGATCAGCAGGTCGAGCGCCACAATCCGGTCAAATACCGTAGGTCCCTTGTAAATACGGATAAATACAAGGATCATCGCGATACAGTTCACCGGGAGGGCAAAGAAATATAATAAATAATACAGCGTCATCTGATCACCTCCAGTAGCTTAATTTCCAGGTTCAATCTTATGTACTTTATAAAAGAATCTTTATCCTTATAGTATAAAGTATGAATATACATTACTTTTTTATCATCGCTGATGTCCATCACCAGTGTGCCCGGAGTCAGCGAAATAATATTGGACAACATGGTAATTTCAAAATCGGTCTTTGCTTCAAGCGGGTACTTGATAATGGCCGGGGCCACATCCATCCTGCGCATCAATATAGAGCGCGCCACCTGCAGGTTAGCTTTGAGCATCTCGTAGATATACCTCAGGATAAAACGGATCATCCTGGGCACCCGGTAAAAGTACCTCCGGTTATCGATCCCTCTTACCG
The DNA here is from genome assembly GCA_001897525.1 of Bacteroidetes bacterium 43-16. GTDB lineage: Bacteria > Bacteroidota > Bacteroidia > Chitinophagales > Chitinophagaceae > Edaphocola. The sequence goes on from MKTB01000010.1 coordinate 403,000, forward strand.
TTAAATAGAGAATAACAAAGCCCAATGCAAAACCGAACCCGAAATTCGGGATACTGGTATTGCCCGAAAGCATCACCCAGATCAGTGTCAGCATTATGTTGGTAAATAACTGGTTTGTCATTTCAATCTTTTTATAAGTGGCCCAATACGGCTTTGATATAAGGTTTAGGGTTCAGCATTTCTTTAGCAATATCATTGGCCACAGTGAGTACACGCTCCGCATCAAGTCCTATATATAAAGTAATACCGGCTAAAAATATGATGGGCAATACCAGGCTCAATTTCTTCATAAAACTCAGCGGCTGGAAATGGTCCGGTACATGGATCTGCGTATCCGGCAGCTTTTTCCAGAATACCTCTTTCCACATCTTTGCCAGCACAAAAAGTGTTACCAGGCTGGAAAAGATCAGGCCGATCACATAGTAATTGGAGACCCAGGAAGTATTGGCAAAACCGGCCTGGAAGAGATAGATCTTAGGCCAGAAGCCCGACAAAGGCGGTGTGCCTGCCAGCGAAAAGATCACGATCGCTACCAATAAAGCAAATTTAGGATAACTATGGTACAAGCCACCCAGCTTAGGCATATTCGTCGTGCCCCTGATCTTCTTGATGACCCCGGCTATGAGGAACAGGTTGGTCTTGATCATCATATCATGAAACAGGTAAAACACGGCACCACCGAGGGCAGCCTGGGTAAATAAGGCCAATCCACCTACCATGTACCCGATATGGCAAATGATGAGATAAGAAAACATCCGCTTCAGGTCTGTTTTGATAATAGCACCTAATGCCCCGGTAAGCATAGTAGCTAATGAGATGATCAATATGATCGCGGTCATAAAGGCATCCGGGTGGAACAATAAGGTAAACATACGCAACATGGCGTAAATCCCCACCTTGGTCAGTAGGCCCGCAAAGATCGCTGCTACTGCGGAGGGGGGCGTATGATAGGAAGAAGGTAACCAGAAATAAAGCGGGAATACCGCAGACTTGATCCCGAAACCGATAAAGAATAAAAGCGCGGTAATGTTGATCAGGCCCTGGTTTTTGATATTGGGTAAAGTGATCGCCAGGTCTGCCAGGTTCAATGTACCCGTAAGCCCATAGACAATAGCGATAGCAGTTAAGAAAATAACCGAGGCCAGTAAGTTCAGGGAAACGTACTTCACCCCACCCTCCATCTGGGCCTTACTACCACCAAGCGTGATGAGTACAAATGAAGCCATGATGATGACCTCGAACCATACATAGAGGTTAAACAGATCCCCGGTAAGGAATGCCCCGTTCAGGCCCATCAATAAAAAGTGGAAGATCGGGTAAAACGCAAATTGCGCCCTTACAGCACTGATACCCGCCGCAGAGAACAGGGATACGGCAAAGCCGGCAAAAGAGGTAAACAGCACCATGCTGCTGCTGAAGGTATCGGCCACGAAACTGATGCCGAAAGGCGCTTTCCAGTTAGCCGCATGCATTACCATCACACCTTCGCTGCGCACCTGGTTGAACAGGGCAAAGGCGATAAGCATGGCCGTAAAGGTCCCCAACAGGCTGATGACCCGTTGCGGCTGGGGCTTGCCCCAGAAAAACAAGTTTACTGTGCCCGTAATCAAATGCACCAATACGGGTAATATGATCAAATGCTGCATCATCTAAATATCTTCTTCTAAAGGTGTGTTCAAATCGTCAAGATCATCTGATTCCAAAAGGCGGTAGACCTGCCTTAAAAGTACAATGGCAAATGATTGGATACCAAAACTGATCACGATAGCCGTCAGGATCAATGCCTGGGGCACCGGGTCGGCATAAGCTTCCGTGAATACGCTCTTCGTTTCCGCAATCACCGGGGGCTTGCCCGGGGTGATACCGCCCAGGAGGAAGATCAGTAAATTGGCCCCGTTACCGATAAGGATGATCCCCATCAATAAACGCACCATACTACGTCTCAGCAACATAAAAATGCCGGAGGCGTAGAGAATGGCGATCATTATAACTAATAACAGTTCCATAATTATTGCTGGCCCGAATCTGAAATAGTGAACAATATATTTAAGGTCACGCCGATCACCACCAGGTAAACCCCTATATCAAAAAACAAGGAAGTACCTACATTGCCCAGGATAGGCAAAGGCTTATTCAACCACAACCCGGTCATCACCGGCTTTTTGAAAAACATTGGCAATATGCTGCTGATAATGGATACTGCCAGGCCCACCGGGATAAACTTGGACGGGTGAAACTTCATCAGCCTTAAAGTATTCTGCATTTTAAAGGCAAAACCATGCAATACAAATGCGATGGATGCCACCAGGCCTCCTACAAATCCTCCTCCCGGGTGATAGTGCCCTCTCAATAATAAAAACACGGAGAATAACAGCAATAAGGGAATGAGGTAAGCTGTCGCCGTTCTAAGAATAATATTTTTCATAATTCAGCTTTTTTACTCTCGTTCAGATTTCTTCACTTTCACTTTTAATAAACTATATACTCCTATCGATGCCATGGCCAGCACCACGATCTCAAACATGGTATCGAAGCCCCGGAAATCGACTAATATAACATTCACAACATTCTTACCCTTAGCCAGCTTGTACACATTCTCTGCATAATAAGGGCTCACTTCTTTATCTACCGATTCATTTAAGACCATCAATGCGATCCAGCCTATGATGAGGCCAAAAGCAGTTGAGATAAGGCCATCCCTCAATTTGATCTTTGTATTTGTAAAGTTCAGGAATGGAGGAAGCTTGAATAATACCAGCACAAAAAGAACGACGGTAAGCGTATCGATGGCAAACTGGGTCATGGCGAGGTCCGGTGCCCCGTACATCACATACAGCAGGCAAATGGCATAGCCGACAACGCTGAGCGCCACCAGTGCCGTAAGCCTGGATTTGGTGATGGCACTTAAAAAGATCGCTCCCAGCATTAATACTGCTACGGTAATCTCATAAAAACTTACCGGGGATAAATGATGCCAGTCTATAAATACAGGTGTACCAATAATTAACTTATAAGACAGCACCCCTACCATAAACAGGACAATGGTCAGCGTATAGTTGCGCAGGTAACCATTGTGCATCGTATTGGTAAACTTTTTAGCAAAGACCTGCAAAGCATCGGTCATCTTTTTAATGATATAGGCCGGGGAGAGCTTATTAAAAGTGGATAAAATAATGAGCTCCCGGTTGCTGATTCTCCTGCTGAAATAAATGAAGGCTGTTCCCGCCAGGGTGATCATACTTAATATAAATACGGTATTGACCCCATGCCAGATCTTAAGGTCCACACTAAAATGCTTACCGGCAATAGCCGCGCCTACATAGGCCATCAGTCCGCTCGTAATACCCGGGAAGCAACCGAAGACCAGGCATAATAAAGATAATAGAAGCGGTGGCAGCCATAGCTTCCATCCGGGCAGGCGTACGGTCAAATGCTCTTCATTCAGCTTACCGGTAAACGGCTTGATGCCTACCAGCAACCCGGAATAGCCGATAAAGATATTGGTCAATATAGCTGCTATGGTGAGGAAAGTACTGTTCAGGCTCATGCTGTGCGTGGTAGCTTCATAAACCAGTTCTTTACCGATGAATCCATAAAACAAGGGCATACCGGCACTGGATAGCGCTGCTATAGTACCTGCAATGGCAATGGGAAATAAGGCTTTTCGCAAGCCGGATAGCGCCCGTACATCTCTTGTGCCTGCGGCATAATCTACTGTACCGGTGACCAGGAAAAGGGTCGCTTTATACAAGGCATGCACCAGGATAAAGACCGATGCGGCTATATAAGCATCCCGGGTGCCTATCCCCAGCAGAAAGACCAGTATGCCTAATGCGGAAATGGTTGAATAGGCCAGGATACCTTTCATGTCTACCCGGAACAGCGAATGGAAGGCCGCATAGAGCATAGTAATGCCTCCTATGAACATTAAAGAGTTATTCCATAATTCAGTATTCCCGAGGATCGGGGTAAAGCGGGCCAGGAGGTAGATCCCTGCTTTCACCATAGTAGCCGAGTGCAGGTAGGCAGAGACCGGGGTCGGTGCCTTCATGGCATTGGGCAGCCAGAAGTGGAAAGGAAACTGTGCCGATTTGGTAAAGGCCCCCGCAAACACCGATAGCAGGATAAACCCATACCAGGAATGATGTTTCAATTCTTCGGCAGAAAAGATCATCGCTTTGATGGAATAGGTTTCAGCTATATTGCTCATCAGGATCACACCCCCCAAAAGCAAAAGCCCGCCGCCGCCGGTTATGGTCAGCGCGGTAAGTGCACTTTTCTGGGCTTCTTCGTTTTCATTGTCGAAGCCGATCAGGAAAAATGAGCTGATACTGGTCAGTTCCCAGAAAACAAATAATAGAATAATATTGTTGGAAGACACCAAACCGAGCATGGCGGTCATGAACAGGCCCAGGTAGCCGTAAAACCGGGACAGGTATTGTTTGCCTTTCAGATAAGCAGCTGCGTAAAGAAAAATTAATGTACCGATACCCGTTATTAACAGGCTGAACAGCAAAGAAAGACCATCCAGGTAAAAATCCAGGTTAATCCCAAAAGTGGGCACCCATTCATAACGCACACTCTTCGTCTGACCGGCTAAAATAAGCGGTAATTGAAGCAAAAAGTAGATAAATCCCGATAAGGGAATGAGAAACAGGAAGTTAGATAGCTTTTTGTTTATTTGGTTACCAAAGGGAACACAAAATAAGGCCAAAATCAACCCGGAAAAAATGGTTAATATCATCAATTTTACATTTTTTGAGGGGGAACTGTGCGTAAATTAATAAAAATCAGGCAGAATCTGAAACATTACCCACAGATATATACGTTTTACCAAAAGGATTTGTCTCAAAACAATATAAAAAAAGGCTACCAATTAATGGTAACCCAATCAATAAAATCTATTTAAACGCTTACCAGGTCATATTCGGGTAAGCTCTTTGTACATATTGCAGATCGGCCAATATAAAGCCTAAATTTTCGGTATGCGTACCTTCTTTACCGCCCTGGTGCATCCAGGCATCTGCCGCAGGCATAGTCAGGGTAGCTTCGCCAAGCACCTGGCCCACATAATGGAACCATTCACTTTTCAGGTTTTCCACCGGCACGGCAAGGCCCGCAGCGATCATTTCTTTTTCCGCTTTTGATGGTAAAAAGACCTCACCACTAAATGCCCAAAGGTCATTTACCGCATTCTGTACTTTTTCATGACTTTCTTCGGTACCGTCACCCAGGCGAATCATCCATTCGCTGCTCCACTTAAGGTGGTACTTCGCTTCTTTCAATGATTTTTCTGCTATGGCTACCAATCTTTCGTCTTTACTGCTTTGCAATGCTTTATAAAACAAAACCATAAAGCTATCGTAGAAGAATGAGCGGGTAATAGTATAAGCCCAGTCTTCATTGGCCTGCTCCACCAAGAGTATATTTTTAAAATCCCAGGCATCGCGCAGGTAAGGCAAGGTATCTTCATCAGCCGTTTTACCTTCTTCTATTAAAAAGTTGGCAAAGGCTTGTTGCTTTTCTCCGGTACTTAAATCGTTATATAGATCTGCCGCATATTGAAACAGGGACCTGGCTTGTCCCAGGTGGTCCAATGCAGTATTGGTGATTGCAATATCCTGCTCCAGGATGGGACCATGTCCACACCATTCACTGATCCTGTGACCCAATACAAGGGCATTATCTGCTAGCTGCAGGACGTAATGTAACTTACTTACTGACATATTTAATAAAATGCTTCTTTTGAAAAATTACATGTATTCTACTTCCTTGGGAAGGTTGTAAAAAGTAGGATGGCGGTACACTTTATCATTTGCAGGATCAAACATAGCATCTGCATCATCAGGATTGGAAGCGTGAATATGCTCACTCTCCACTACCCAGATGCTTACGCCTTCCATTCTCCTGGTATAGACATCACGCGCATTTTCCATTGCCATTTGTGCATCGGCTGCATGCAGGCTACCCACATGTTTATGATCCAAACCTGTCTTGCTACGCACAAAAATTTCCCAAAGCGGCCATTCGTTATTCATCTAATATTAAAAGTTAAAATGATTTTGTAATAATTCTGTAAAATTACTAAATCCCCTGCACATTCCTATGTTTTGCGGTGCTTTTTCTTGGCAGCCGGGAACAATACATTATTGAGAATTAAGCGGTAACCGGGTGAAGAGGGATGCAAAGAAAGCTCCGTCGGCGGATCGCCTACCTGGTGCCGGTAATCTTCCGGGTCATGTCCTCCATAGAAGGTGAAAGTACCTTTACCATATTCCCCGTGAATGTAACGGGCTTCGTTCTGGGACTTATTTTCTCCCATGATGACTATATTACTTTTGATCACCGGCTTCCTGAATGCCGTGGTCAGGCCCATAAAACCTTTGATGGTGGTCGTATGGTTCTGCGTGAGCATGGAAGGTACCGGGTCAAATTTTGCAGAAAAGGTAAATAAGGTAAAATAATCGTTTGACTCATCATTTACCCTCAGGTAAGTATTATCAATAGAAGAGTGCTCATTCCCTACCGGGTTCAGGTCCAGTGTAAAATCCTTGAAGGCAAAGCAGGCATCGAAATTAAGCTTTTGCTGGGCATTCGGGTCTACCGGGTCACCGTCATAAGGCAGGTCACAGATGTCTACACCATCTGCAGCAAGGGCTATATCATAAGTATCTGTAGCCGAGCACATCGCAAACAGATAGCCACCACCGGCCACGAAGTCTCTTATTTTCTTAGACACGGCCAGCTTCAGTTGAGATACTTTTTTAAAACCGTGTTTATGCGCAATGCCCTCCTGCAATTTCACATCGTCTTTATACCAGGCAAAATCGCGGTAGGCACTCCAGAATTTACCAAACTGGCCGGTAAAATCTTCATGGTGCAAATGCAGCCAGTCATACTCGCTTAGTTTATCTTCCAGCAGCTCATCATCATAGACTTTATCATAAGGGATCTCGGCATAGGTCAATGCCATGGTGACCGCATCATCCCAGGGCAGTTTGGACTTAGGGGTATAAACGGCTATTTTCGGCGCTTTTTCCAGTTTAATGATATCTCCGTTGAAGTCCGGGTTGGCGATCTTCTCCAGGATACCGGCATACTGGGCATCTGCCATTACCTGGTAGCTCACATTCCTGAGTTTACAGATCCGCTCCACCGCCTCATTTTGCTCCATTGCAAAAGCACCACCATCATAGTTCAATAACCAATCTACGCTAAGACCGCTCTGCAGCGCAACAAAGGCAACTCCATAAGCTTTGAGGTGCTCTTTCTGGCTTTCTGCATTCATAGGAATGTAAAGCCTGGCCGCAAAGGTGTTTTTTCCCATCAGGAAGCACAAAATCAGTAATACCAAATGTTTGTTCATGATATGCAAATTAAGAAAATTATTACAGAATACTAATTTGCCAATTCCTTTAGTACAAGTATATTTGCCAGAATATATAACTTAAATCAGAAGATGAATATTATTATACCAATGGCAGGAATGGGAAAGCGTATGCGTCCCCACACATTGACTACAGCCAAACCTTTAATCCCGATTGCCGGAAAACCGGTAGTGCAGCGATTGGTTGAAGACATTGTTGCCACTTGTAATCAGAATATTGAAAATATCGCGTTCATCGTAAACCCGGCCTTTGGAAAAGCAACAGAAGATATGCTGCTGGAAGTAGCGCAGCGATTAGGGGCACAGGGACATATCTGTTACCAGGAAAAGGCTTTAGGTACCGCACACGCCATCTTATGCGCCAAAGAATTACTGACCGGGAATGTATTTGTAGCATTTGCAGACACCCTTTTTAAAGCCAACTTCACTATTGATGCGACAAAAGATGCTATTATCTGGACACAAAAAGTAGCCGATCCCTCTGCTTTTGGCGTGGTAAGGCTGGCAGAAGACGGGCAGATCCTGGAATTTGTTGAAAAACCGGAAACATTTGTATCAGACCTGGCCATTATCGGCGTTTATTACTTTAAAGACGGGGCTAACCTGCTTAAAGAATTGGAATACTTAATTGATAATGATATCAAAATGAAAGGCGAGTATCAGTTAACTGATGCTATGGAGCACATGAAAAATAAAGATATCAAATTTTACTGCGACCAGGTAGAAGAATGGCTGGACTGCGGTAATAAAGATGCTACGGTATTCACCAATAAACGAATGCTGGAGATCAAAAAAGACCAGGAAGTACTGATTGACCCTACAGCAGTTATAGAGAACAGTACCATTATCGCTCCTTGCTACATCGGCCCTGATGTAGTGATCAAAAATTCGGTAGTTGGCCCGCACGTATCTGTGGAAAAAGGCACACATATTGAATTTTCCCTGTTAAGCAATAGTATCATACAGGAAGGTTCTCAGTTAAAAAGTGTACATTTAGAAAACTCTTTGTTGGGCAAATATGTACAATTCCAGGAAAAGCCTCAGGCAATCAGCCTGGGCGACTATTCATTTTTACAATAAGAATGCAAAAAACGATCTATCATAAAATAACTGGTTACGGGAGTGTTTTTACGCTCCCTTATTTTGCTTTACTTTTTTTCCTGCTGAGCAGTACTGCATGTCGCCAATCCAAAAAAGTAGCTAAGGCTAAGGCTAATTATGCAAACCTGCAGAATGAAGTAAAAGGACAAAATCAGCCTGAGATAAAGGGTGCTGCGATCAATGGTTATGTGTTACAAAACAACGACCGTGTTTTCTTTAACGCGCTTAAGAATTATGTTACCAATAGCTTCGATACAGCTTTTGTCGGGTTTAATTATTACAATAGTTTAGACTCTGCAGATGCTACCACCTATTATTACCTGGCACAGATCAAAGGCCGCTACAATTATTTGAAGGAAACATTAAAAGATGCCCAGAAATCTGTGGCACTGTCTCCTGATAATAAATGGATGAAATCATTTTATGCCGGCATCCTGGCTTTCAATGAACAATATGATTCTGCAGCCCACTTATTTTTAGATATTGGCAGAACCAATCCCGGTGACCGGGAGAACTCTTACATGGCCGCCTCCAGGCTCTTACAGAAAGCCGGGAAGACAGAAGCTTCGATAGCTATATTAGATTCCTTATTAAGTTATCATAGTCCTGATAATGAGGAAATATTGCAGGAAAAGCAGGCTGTGTACCTGAAGTCAGGAAAAATGGAAGAAGCCCTGAAGGTGACCAGGCAGCTTGCAGCCGCCTACCCTTTGAGCCCTGAGTACCTGGTGCAGATCGTAGAGATCTATGAGCTGGACAATGAACCGGTAAAATCTGCAGAAGCGGTTAAAATCCTGGGCAATCAATTTCCCAAAAACGAAGATGTAGCCTCTTATATATTTGGTTACCACCTCAAGAAAAGAAATGTAGATGCTGTTGCAGAAAAGTTGAAAGATTACCTGGAAACAGCAGAATCCTCGCAGGAAAAAGACCTGTCTATCCTGAGCCAGATCGGGAATTATATGTCTGCAAACAGGGGAGATACTTCTGTATTAAGCTATTTATCAGAGTTGACTGAGCAGATCACAAAAGACAAACCGAACAATCTGTCGGCCAGGCGTTTACTGGCTTCTCTCAACCTATATGGCGGAAAAGAAGTACAGGGTGTAGCCATGTTCCAGTCGCTGATCAAGCAACATCCTCAAAATTATACCCTCTGGATGCCATTGGTAGAGCATTATATGTATGCTGCGAAATACGACACTGCAATGCAGGTATTGAACAGGATGGAAAAGATCTTCCCGGACTCTATTGATATCCCGGTCAACAAGATGTTGATCTCCGAATGGGAAAAGAACTATAAGGCAGGCCTGGAATATGGATTTATAGGACTGGACCTGGCACAGAAACAAAAATCAAAGGAAAAGGAAATCCTGTTTTACAATTCTATTGCCCATTATTACCACGAGCTGGACAAGCATAAGGAATCGGATAGTGTATATGATGCACTATTGGTCAAAGATCCCGAAAATGTTATGGCATTAAACAATTATGCCTATTTCTTGTCGGAGCGTGGAGAACGGCTGGACTTTGCCTTAAACCTTTCCAAAAAGACATTGGAAATGGACTTTAATAACAGCAATAACCTGGACACTTATGGATGGATCTTGTATAAAATGCGCCGCTATGAAGATGCTAAATTTTACCTGGAGAAAGCAGTTACTGTTTCCGGTGACCAGGTTTCCGTGGTGATACTGGAGCACCTGGGGGACATCGAGTTCCGGCTGGGCAATGAAGATAAGGCTTTAAAGATCTGGAAAGCCGTGGATGAATCCGGGCAAGGCAGTTCATTTTTAAAACAAAAGATAAAAGACCGTAATATTTATGAATAATCAGCGCGTAAAAAGTTATTTTATAAAATGTGCTACAGCGGTAGCCTTTACCTGCCTGCTGGCCGCCTGTGGTGGCAGTAAAAAGGTAGCTACCCCACCCGTAGTCACTCAACCACCGGTACAGGCCAAAGATTACTCTGATCTGTATTCCCGTGTTTTTATTTATAAAACATTTTCGGGCAAGGCCAAGATGAAATATGAAGGTCCGGACCAGAAGCAAAACTTCTCTGCCAACCTGAAAATGCAGAAAGGAGAAAAAGTATGGGCTTCTATCGTGGCGCTGGGCGTGGCAGAGGTAGCCAGGGCACAGATCACACCTGATAAATTACAGGCTGTGGAGCGCCTGAACCGGAATGCTTATGACATGAGCTTTGAAGAAGGTATAAAAAAATTGAATGCTCCCATCAGTTTCCCGATGTTGGAAAACCTGCTGATCGGCAATCCTGTAATACCCGGCTTAAAAGTACAATCGGCAAAGGAAGAAGGCAATGATATCGTGCTCAAAATGGAGCAAGACGGCTATCAGCAAATCCTGATCTATGATAAAGCCACTCAAACTTTAAAGCAACAGGAAATAAAATCGGAAGCTAAAAAGTTTAATTGTACGATTGATTATAGTGATTATGTGGTGGTTGCGGGACAAAATTTTGCTAAAAACAGGAACATAAAAATTGAGGATAAAAACAAAAATCAAACCATTCTCCTGAATATGGAATTTTCCAGTCATGATGTGGATGGAGCCGTAGAGTTTCAATTCAGTATTCCGGGCAATTACAAACTCAAAAGTCTTTAAAGGATAATCATTCAATAAAAATGGGGCAGGTATTTACCTGCCCCATTTTTATTGCTGACATTACGCTACTGATTATTTATTAATCAGGAGTTTTTTACTGGTAAATCCTGTTGCTGTTGCTATCTTAACCACATATAAGCCATTGGCAACATGTTGTAAATTCAGCTTGCGGATACCGCTTTTAGCCTCTTTTATTTTGCTTTCATAGACAATTCTTCCTGCCACATCTACTACCGAAATATTCAAATCCATTGTTTCTTTAAGGTTGAATTGAAACTGCACATTTCCGTCATTACTGGGATTGGGGAAAACAGATATATGAGCACTCAATTGATCATCTACCTTAGCAATAGAAACACTGCCCTCAGTACCGCCACCAGAAGTCAATGAAGTACAAGTAGTTGCATTTACGGAGTTCACTTTCGCCGCACCTGTATTTGCCGGGTCTAAGAATGGCTTAAGACTGTTAGCCCCGGAAATGCCATTTTCATTATATTCCCAGGCATGGCTCGCTTTTTGATAAAATACGGCATCGAACGGTGTACCCTGGCTAGTACCTCCTGCTGCTGCTGCATTACAGCTAGCGGGTACATTACCCATTTGACCGGCAACAGAAGCAATACCTATCCAGTAACCGTCTCCATCAAATAGACCACTTCCGGAAGAGCCCTGAGAGGCATAGCCTTCCGTTGCCAGCATCAGCCACCTGCTACCCGAAGAAGTTGGGGTCTGGCTGGGCCAGCCATAGGAGCTCACAGATGCCGCATTGGTCATTTTCTTATTATCTCCTACCGGGTGGTGAAATCCATAGAATTTCTTACCTGCACCTGCTGTAAGCTGCACATCGGTATCTTTATTTTTCCAACCGGACAATACCGCACCGTATGAGGCAGGAATAGCACCTTTCAATTCATACAGCATAAAGTCTCCTTTAATATTGGATACATTTGTAACCCAGGAAGATTGCATAGCTGCACGTGCAATAAGGTTGACACCGGTCATTGTAAGACCGTTAGTAGCACCTGTACCGGCACAATCAGGGCGTTCAAAATTAAACCTTACTAAGAGTTGTACAAATTTTGAAGAGGCAGTATTGGTTTCTCCTGTTGTTTCACAGTGGGTAGCAGTAACTATATATGGTTTACAAGTACCTCCCGCAGTATTCCCGGTACTATTGATCAGTGTTCCGGAGCATAGTCCGGCACCACCTGAAGAGATACTTAAAGTCTGGACTGTAGATTTCCTGGGATTGGCAACATAATCACCGGTAGCACAAATCGCATTGATCATACATACGGACGATAAGCCGTTTAATTGACCATCATATTGATCTAAAGTAGATTCTCCTGCGATCAGGTAAGGTTTCAAGTGTTCGATAGCCCTGTGAAAGACCAATGCCTTATCAATATGCAGCTTAATATCATCTGTATTAACGCCCGGAGCAATGTTTAACTCTACGAATACTTTGGAACCTTGAATCGCATCTATGACAAACGTGCCGGATTCATCATTATTACTTGCGTCAAAAGCGCCTGCTATCTGTTTTTTATTCTCATTTGTAACAAATAGTTTTACGCCTTTAGGCAAAGCATATTTATCAAATGTAAGACCTATCGCCGGTGCATTGTCTATGCTGATCACCCCTCTCCATATCCTGCTTCCATCAGTGGCCACTTCCATCTGGCCGGATTGGGGAAATCCAAAATCAGCACTTGCATTTAAAGCTACAATAAATGGGCTGCTGAACTGTTGCTCAGGCTTCATTGCTTTTTCTGAGGCTAAAAAAGCATCCCAGTCCGGGGCAGCATAACTGGATACAGGTACCTGGTTAAGCGCAGCTTTATACTGAATCGACAAAGGAATACCTCCCTGGCTAAGCTGTGCACTTGCATTCAATCCAGTACCGGCCATTGCCAATACTGATGAAAAAATAAGGGTCTTTTTGTTCATTTTCTATCTTTTTGTTTTAAAGTTGTTAATTTAGTTTTAAGTTTTCTACTTTTCCCTAATGCTAAAACCCTGCATTTTGTTGCCTGAAAAGAAAAAAATCGCAACTGATAGGTCAATTACGATTTTTTTTAACATTTATTACCAATTTAGGCAATATTATTTATTAATAATAATTTTCTTACCAATAGAAATACCTCCGGTAATTAACTTAACGACATAAACACCACCGCTAAGCTTGCTTAAGTCTATTTGCTGGCTACCAGACTTTAGACTATTATATTGATTATCAAATACTTTTCTTCCAGTAACATCAACTACTTCAAGCTTCAGATCGATAGACTCTTTAAAATTATATTTCAATTGAATCATACCGGTACTGCTGGGATTAGGAAATACTGAAACCTGGTTCAATAATGCCTCTTCAACATCGTTAATAGAGACAGTATTATCATCAAGTGTACCACCACCGCTCGTCAGTGTCACACAAGAAGAAGAAGCGGACTTTAATTTAGTCGCCCCCGTATTAGCAGGATCTAACCATGGTTTTAGCCTTCTGTTGTCTGCAGTACCATCTGTACTGTATTCCCAGGCATGCCATAATTTTTGATAGTTAACAAAATCTCCTGCATTGGTGTTTTGATTGGCAGCATTCACACGGCAACTGGCCGGCATTTGGTACTCTCCACCTGTAGACAGATCCCCGATCAGGTAACCATCTCCATCGAATAATCCGCTACCGGAAGATCCTGTAGCAGAATAACCCTCTGTTAAAAACAGGGTCCAGCGGTTACTGTTAGGAAAATTAGACCCGTTACTAAAGTTTAAAGAGTGTATTTGCTGAGCAGAGGATACTTTTTTATTATCCCCGTTCGGATGATGAAACCCGATATACTTTTTAGGGCTGCTCAATGTAGCGGGTAAAGAATTACCACGGTTCCATCCATTTAATACCGCGCCTACAGAAGCAGGTATCGCTTGCCTTAACTGGTACAGCATGAAATCACCATCAATATCACTCGGATTATCACTGATCAGGTAAGACCTGGCCATTATATTAGCCCCGGTAAGGGTAACTCCGTTCGTAGGTGCAGTATTACTACAACTGGAACGTTCAAAATTAAACCTGATCATTAACTGGTTGAAAGTCGAGTTAGTCAATGAACCGGTACCTTCACAATGTGATGCTGTTAATACATAAGCTTTACAATCTGCTGTTGTATTCCCGGTATTGTTCACTAAGGTACCGCTACACAGACTTACATATTGACCGGAAGGCAATAAAGTCTGGATCGTAGCTTTCCTGTTATTCGGGTAGTTATCTCCTGCCGGACAAATAGCATTGATCATACAAACTGATGATGAACCGTTCAACTGATTATCGATCTGGTCAAAAGGTTGTACATCCACATATGCATTTAAGTGCTCAATACCTCTATGCATCACCATTACGCGATCTATATGCAATTTGATATCATTAAGTGCAGTAGCAGCATCTATATTCAACTCAACAAAAACTTTGTTCCCTTGCACTACGTCAATAGCGAATTCACCTGAAGGGTCATTATTTGTTGCATCAAAAGCTCCGACAACTTGTTTGCCATTTTCATTGGTCAAAAACAGTTTTACTCCCTTGGGAAGATGGAACAGGTTAAACAACAAACCTATAGAGGGTGCACCATCTACTGCGATTACACCTTTCCATATCTTTGAACCATTTGGCAACACCTGCAATTGCCCGGATTGCGGGAACCCGAAGTCTGCTGCGGCAATTAAACCACCCACATAGGGCTTCGTGTATATGCTGAAATTATCTGTTTCCGAGGCCAGATATGCAGTCCAATCAGGATTGGCCACGCTGCTCACCGGTGATGCCACAAAAGTTGATTCATTTACCATTGACCATGGCAATCCCCCCTGGCTGATTTGCGCATTTACGGTTAGACCCAATGAGGATAAGGCAAACACAGCAGAGAATAGTACTTTCTTCATTCTTATTTTTTATTTTTTCAGTTAGAAAACGCCTGTTTTTTAGGATAAAACAAGCTAGTAAAAATAACTAAAAAAAGTAAGGTTGAATTACAAAAAAGGTAATAAGTTTTTAATTTTCAGGAGTGTAGGGGATGGTTAATTGTAAATGGAGAGAAAAGAATAGTGAATAGTGAAAAGTGAAGAATGAGAAGTGAGAAGTGAGAAGTGAGAAGTGATCCGTTTTTAGTGTGTTTTTTGTGTGTTGGGTT
>MKTB01000011.1 GCA_001897525.1 Bacteroidetes bacterium 43-16
AATGACACTTAAGCTACAGCCTGTTTTTCAACAAGTTCGAAGTTGTGCTTTTTGGCAAGTTTAAATAAGGAAGCTTTTTCCCTTTGTTTAATTTGTTCTTTATATTTTTTCGTTCCCTGTTCTACATACTCTATTCCTTTGGTAAGAGCATTGTAATATGCAATGGCTAATTTCCTGGCACCTGCTTTAATAGCGATAGCTGAGTCTTTCTTTGCTCTTAGCTTACGCATAAAACTTCCGATAGCTATATGCTTACTATTGAGTAATGCCTGGGCCACCTCTTTAAATATCTGACCCGCTTTATTACATTTTGTTCCTTTTACCCGTTTTTTGACCCTGCCACTTTGATGATGTTTGGGCGATAAACTGCACCAACTTACAAAATGGTCTTCACTTGGAAAACGGCTCATGTCTGTTCCGGTTTCTCCCATAAGCCTCAAAAGGGTATAATCGTTTATCCCTGAAATACTACTCATGCTTACGCCGTATAGCTGAATAAGCATTCCGTGCAGTCCTTCTATTTGGGGTGCGTGATGACGGATGGGTTTGGGGCTGCCCTTTAATTCTGCCGCTTGTTTTTCTTTGGTCATCTTTTGCAACAGCTCTTCTATACGCTTATCTATTACTGTTACCTGCTGCTGGTGTATCTCCCACATATGCAGATTTTGTTCCAGCATAAATAAATAGGTATCATTATAGTTACCTTCCAGGGCCTTTAACACCAACGCTGCTTTCTTTTCCCTGATCCGTTTATCACACAGGCTTAACAAATATTGACCATCCCGATGACCCTTGATAATAGCTTTTATTATTTTTATTCCACTGGCTCCATGTATTTGGCTGATCACTTCTTTGAGCTTAATATTCATCAACTCAAGGCATTTCTGCATCTTATTTACATATGTGCTGCCCATCTCAATAATATCCAATCGCTCTCTTACCAACTGCCGCACTTCCATATAATTGATCTCAGGAATAAAACTCTGCCGAAGGATATTTGCACTAAAGAGTTTTTGTATCCACTGGCAATCTTTCACATCTGTTTTTCTTCCTTTAACCTGCCTGGTCTCTTTGGGGTTTACCAGGCATACCCGAAAACCACAACTTTCAAGCATAGTGTATAGGGCTACCCAATAAACTCCGGTAGCTTCCATTGCCACATCGGTAATTCCCTTTTGATGCAGGTACTCTATACATTGGTAATAGCCGGAAGTAAACGTATCAAAGCTTTCTACCTCTCTGACATCTACCGATACAAAGATCTTTTCAGCCCCTATATCAATGCCCGCTGCATGTTCATAAACCGTTTCAAATACTGTAACCTTTTCCATAATTTTACTTATTACTGTTTATTTAATAAGGTAATTTATGGCTCAAAGAAAGCTGGTATTAAAGGGCATCCTGCCATACGGGAATACTTCTTTCAACTAAAAAGAAGTATCACCAAAAAGTGCTATGCTTTTCCTTGAAGCAAAACTCAGCTTCAGGTACAGGACACTAATTGAGCGAACTGCTACGCTGCCATAAATTACCTCTTTTGAAATTAGCGATTTTAGCAATGCTAAGCCACTCCTCACAATGTCATTTTCAAAGCGCTTTAGTTCC
>MKTB01000012.1 GCA_001897525.1 Bacteroidetes bacterium 43-16
CTGGCGGCAGCTTTGTCATCGTCCGAAACAAGGGCGTTCTTTAAGGACAGATAATCGGTAACTATGGGCGCAATAGAAAAGTTTTTTGCTTCTTCTTTTCCTGTTGCTTTTGCTTCCTGACCGCTCGGAGTTTCGTTCACAACGGGCGCAGCTACCGTATCATTCTCTTTTGGTTGGGAAGCTGGCTGTTCTTGTGATACAACAGCAGTATCATTTGAAGACTGCTCGTTTTTATTGGATGTCTGATTGCATGATACGGTTACAAATGCCATGATAACGGCAATGATTGATAATTTTACATTTTTCATTTTATTATTTTTTTAATTAAACAAGTACTTTTTGTGGTGGTAGCCGTTGTAAAATCCTCTACCGACGACCGATAACAGTTTTGTTAAGCGGTACAGATGATGGTATCTGTACCGCTCCTTTTTACATTTTTATAATTATGCCGTTGGGCTTTTTGCCAACGTTAAGGGTTTTTGTAACAGCATGGGATGGTACATTGACTACCGAAACCGTGTTGCTTTCCTGATTGGTGACGTAAGCGGTATTGCCGTCCTGTGTAAATACAATGGCGTGCGCTCCTGTACCTGCATTAAAAACACCAGCGTGCATCCACATACTCATGTTGTTGTCCCAATTCCAGTAATGCACCTTTCCGTTCATTGGGTCGGTAACCCACAGTTCATTTTTTGAAACGTTGTGGGCTGCATATCCGGGCATAAAGCCTAAGCTAATGGTTTCAATTACGGCATTGGTAACTACATCAATAACCGAAATGGTCTGTGAGGCCTCATTATCTACATACATTTTGCCGTTAGCGGCAGGCCAGGCTCCTACCGGGTCGTCACCCACGGTCAGGGTTGCAACCACACTTTTGGACGATGGGTTGATAACCGAAACCGTACCGCTGCCGCCGTTGCACACATAGGCTTTTGTGCCATCCATGCTAAAGGTTACTTCTGCGGGGTCTTCGCCTACGGCAATCGTATTTTTGACCGTAAAGGTATTGGCATCGTAAACCAAAACTTTTCCTTCAGTTGCCATTTGCGTTGTCCATATTTCTGTACCATCAGGGGAATAAACGGCATTGTGGTTCATTGCCGGAGTTTCAATGTCTTTTAAAACGGTTCCTTTTACGGCATCCATTATTAGGATACGCCCTTTCATGCCTGCCATGCCACCGGAATGGCCTGCGCTCAAATCCATGCCCGGTACGCCGATAGCTAAATGGTTTTGATGGCTGTAAATGTGATGCGGCCACATGACCATGTTGCCGCCGGAGTTCATGATGTCAAAGGTTTCACTCACAGTATTGTCACTTAGTTTTATGACAGAAACGGTTGCACTTTCGCCATTGACCACGTAAGCTGCCGGATAATCAATGTTTTTATCCATCGGCATATCGCCCATATCATCTTTACTACAAGAAGATAGAACGGTTAAGGAAACGGCAGCTATTGCTACTAAATATGCTACTTTTTTCATTTTTATTTATTTTTTGATTTTTAAAAAACTTGCGTTAATAGCCACTACAATGGTGCTTACACTCATCAGCACAGCACCCATAGC
>MKTB01000013.1 GCA_001897525.1 Bacteroidetes bacterium 43-16
TACTTATCTTACTTTTTGATGTCTGTTTTGGATCAAAATCAAGATGTATGACCTTAGCTTTCATATCCCAATTTGCGTTGATTACACCTTTCACTCCTTTTGCGGCTTTCTCTATACGGCTTTTACACATCTCGCATAATCCCGAAACCTTAAACATTTCATGGGATTTCTCGCCTTTGTGCTCTTTGTGTTCGGCAGTGCCATGATTGTGCCCTGTACTTGCTACCGAAGAGCCGTCATTGTTCATCATACTCTGTTTGCCTTCCAGCTGCGCACTTGCGTCTATGGTGAAAGCACCGTTGGTTACGATTTCATCTCCGTCATTGATCCCTCCGGTAACGACATAGCTATCCCCAAGGGAAGGTCCTAAATCTACTTCTCTCAATAAAAATGCAGGAGATTCAACATTGGGTTGTTTGACATAAACGATGGAACGTTTCCCTGTCCATAGAACAGCCGATTTTGGAATAACGATTTCGTTATTGAACTGCTTCAATGCGGCAGTTACGATAGCATTGGCATACATCCCCGGTTTTAGCTGCATTCCCGGATTGGCAGTTTCCACCCTAACTTTTGAAGTACGTGTTGTGGGGTCGAGCAATGGGTCAACGAAGGATATTGTACCTGAGAAAGATTTTCCCGGCATGGCCTGTAAGGTAAACTCCAATTTCTCTCCGACCTTTAAGAATGGAAGATCAGTTTCATAAGCTTCAAACATTGCCCAAACCCTTGAAAGGTTTGCTACGCTGAACAATACGCTACCCTGACCAATGTAGTCTCCCTGGTTTACTTTCTTACTTGTAACAATCCCGCTTGAAGTAGCTTTGATCTCAACAAGGGGATTCACTACCCCTGATTTTTCTATTGCAGCAATCTGTCTATCCGTCAATTTCCACAAACGAAGTTTTTCCTTTGCGGCGGCCAATAATGCAGGTTGATATCCCTGCATTTTTACGGCTTCCAATAGTTCCTGCTGTGCACTAAGTAGTTCAGGTGAATATATTGTGGCAATGGTCTGTCCTTCACGTATGGTTTCTCCCGTGAAATTGATGAACAGTTTTTCTATCCTTCCGTTTACGTGTGATGTCTGGGATTGCGAAAGACGTTCATCTTCCTGTATCGTACCATACAGCCGTACTTCTTTAATTGGATTTTGGCGACTGACCACGGATGTCTGGATATTAGCCAATGCTACTGCTTCTTTTGAAAGCTGGATAGCATTATGGTCTATGGCCTCATCACCACCCCCCGACGTTTTTAATGGAATCAGATCCATTGCACAGATGGGACATTTCCCCGGTTTATCCATTTTTATCTGTGGGTGCATGGAGCAGGTCCAGACTTCTTTTTCCGCTCCTTCCTTTGAATGGTCGTGCGTAGAATGATCTACTTCACCTGATGAGCCACCAAAAATCAGCCAGCCCAGCAGCAGGCCGACCAAAAGGATCGTACCGTATTTTAAATACCTGTTTTGTATGATGTTCATTATCTTGGTTTTCATAATCTAATTTGTTTTTGCTTGTTCATCGTCTTTGAATGAAATCAGTTTTTGGATACCTGCAACCATTGTGTTATACTCAGCTATAGCCTCTGCTTTTTTCAACTGATAGTCCAATAACTGACGTTGTACCTGTATCACATCGCTCAGGTCGCTTTTACCTGTAATAAACTCCTGGGTTATTAAATTATAGGTAGCCTGGGCAAGCTGGGACTGCTTTGCATAGAGCTCTATTTTTCGTGAAGCATTATCCAAAAGATGTTTGGATTGATATAGTTCTGCTTCCAAAGAGTTCCGTGTATTGTCGTATTCATCACGGCTGGCCTGCCACCAATATTTACTTTCCTGTTGCTGTGCCCTGTACTTGCCACGATAAATAGGTATCGTTAAAGAAACCATTGGCATAATCATATCCTTTCCGTTCATACTGGTGATAGGTAACTCATCCATTCCCATACCCATTCCCATCGGCTTACGCTTTCCGATCATCATGTACTGAAGCCCTACGCCAATCATGGGATAGCTCATTTTTTTGTCCATTTCGGCTTTGGCCTTAAAAGCTTCTCCTTTTTCGACCAGCATCCCCAGCATGGGGTTCTGCTCAGTTATCTGATCCATTGCGGATGCAATATCGAGCGAAAATGGAATTTGGGTAAGGCTATCGGGCAAAATGACCTCATGGTGTGCAGGACGGTTCATTATGGCATTAAAAGCTGCTTCCGCTGCTTTAATTTCCGAAAGATAACTTTCTATGTTATTGTCGATCTCTGCTATTTCCAGTTGGATTCGAAGTACATCCGACATACCGGAAGATGCGGGCATATTATCTCCCATACCACCGCCCATCGGAGCCATTGCGGGCTGGTTACGGTTGCCGGGCTGATTGCTTTTAGCTCCCATACCACCCATGCCGGACATACCACTGTTAGAACTACCCTGAGAGGTGATTACAGGCTGTGGAGACGGCACCGGTGTATTGGTAGTGCCTTTTCCTCCCGATGCCGAAAACTTTCTCAATGCAAGCTGTTCCAACTGTTCAAGGTATTTTTTATTTTCACGGTTGTTGTTCAGCTGTTCCTGCAAACGGCATAGTATAAACCATTGTGTATATACCTGTAGGTAAAGATTATCCCTGCTTTGCCGGAACTCTTCGAAAGCCATTTTGGACATATGTGTCATTTCGGTACGGGCTGCTTTTCGTGTACCGAACCAAGGGAACATCTGCATCACCTGTACATTCCCGTATTGTCTTCCATCTATAATCTCCATTGGCTGAAGGAAAAATCCCATATCCAATTGGGGATCGGGAATGGCTCCTGCCTGCGGGATTTTTTGTAACGATGCCTGATAGGCCGAAAAGCTGGCTTTTACACCCGGATTGTTTCGGGCGGCTACTTCCAGGTAGTGGCTCAATGAATCGGTCTGCCCAAACGTAACGCCCGTTATGACCGAACACAGAAGCATCGTTATTAAATATTTGATCTTATTTTTTGACATAATTTATTTCGTTTTATTCGTTAATATGCCCCTCTTTTTTAATGACCCACTCACGCCACCAGCATTGCAGTACAGGTACGACAAACATGGTCATGGATTGGATCAGCATACCGCCAAAAGTTGGTATGGCCATGGGAACCATAATATCGGAACCCTTACCGACAGAGGTCAGAATAGGCAAAAGGGCTATAAGGGTAACTCCGGTGGTCATGGCAGCTGGTCTGACACGTCTTCTACCTGCATAAACAACAGCTTCCCTGATGGATTCCCTGGTACGTGGATTACGCTCGACAAAGGTGTCGTGTATGAATGAGCCCATCAGCACACCATCACTCGTAGATATGCCAAATAAGGCGATGAAGCCCACCCAAACGGCTATACTTAGATTGATCTGGTGTATTTGGAACAGCTCCCGCATCTGCACATCGCCAATCGAAAAGTTGAGGAACCAAGGTTCCCCATAGAGCCACAGGAAGATAAAACCTCCGGCGAATGCCACGAATACGCCCGAAAAATGTATCAGGGATGCCGTAACGCTCTTGAACTGAAAATAGAGGATGACCAGTATAAGGATAAGTGATAATGGTATCAATATCATCAGACGGTCGCTGGCTCTTTGTTGCTGTTCATAGTTTCCTGCGAACTTATAGGTGACTCCTTTAGGTAGTTTTATCTCTCCCGAGCTTATTTTTTGCTTCAGCAGATTGTCGGCTTCCCTGACCACATCAACCTCTGCGGCATTCGCTACCTTGTCAAAGATGACATAGCCGAGTAAGAAGGTATTTTCACTCTGTATCATCTGTGCCCCCTTGGTGTATTGGATATCGGCAACCTCTTTCATCGGTATCTGTGCTCCGATGGCTGTAGGAATAAGCAGTTTGGAGAGTTCTTCTGGATTCTCCCGTAATTCCCTTGGATACCTTAATCTTACAGGGAACCGTTCACGACCTTCAACCGTAGTGGTAAGTGGCATACCTCCGACAGCAGCACTGATGACTTCCTGCAAATCAGCCACAGTGATGCCGTAACGGGCCATGTTCTGTCTGTTGAGCTTGATTTCTATATACGGTGCACCAACAGCCCGGTCATAAAAGACCGTTGAAGGAAGTACGGACGGAACTTCCTTTAAAGCAGCTTCCAGTAATTTTCCACCCGCTTCAATGGATTCAAGGTCAGGACCCGATACCTTTAGCCCCATCGGAGCCCGCATACCTGTAGAAAGCATAACCAGTCTTGCTTCTATAGGCTGTAATTTGGGTGCAGAGGTCAGTCCTGGCATATGGGATACGTTAACTATTTCCTGCCAGATATCATCGCTTGTCTTGATGTGAGGTCTCCATTGCCTGAAATAATCGCCTTTTTCATCAATGATCAAACTGTCGGCAGGAATCAGACGGAATCCGTTTTCGGGATTGTAGATGCCTCCATTTTTAAGTATGAACTCATCCTTATTATTCACCTTGAACCTCATACGGTGCCCGTCTTCATTCACGATAAATTCAGGTCTGTAATTGATCACATTCTCAAACATCTGGGTCGGTGCCGGATCGAGGGCCGAATTTGCCCGTCCCCATTTTCCAACTGTAGTGACCACTTCGGGAATGCTGCTGATCCGTTTGTCCAACGCTCCTATGAACTGAAGGTTCTGCTCAATGCCTGTGTGGGGCATACTTGTTGGCATCAACAGGAATGAACCTTCGTTCAGGCTCGGCATGAACTCCTGTCCGATACCGGGGAATTTGCCGGATGCACTTTCCCAGAAGGCGGTCTGCCTGAAATTTTTCCATCCCAATGTTTCAAAGCCTTTGGCGGCAAAGCCGAAAACGGTATTGAAACCAAGCCAGATGGTAATACCGAACAATAGGGTCAGGACAGGGATCATCATAAATTTAAGACGATTGTCCAGGCACCATCTTATCAGGCGTTCATAATTAGCAATAAGCAATGAGAAGAAGCCCAATATCAATGCGATACAGGTCGCTACAACAAGCAGGTTGGAAATGAACCCTGCCTGCGGACCGACCGGGAGCCATTCGGAAGTGAGGAATGACACTGCTCCCAATATTGCAATTCCGGCATTGATATAGTTCGGGATCTTTTCATCCTTCCATTTATGGGCGAACAGGTTATTCAATCCAAATAATGGCAGGATCAGAGCGATATAGGTACCTGTTGCCAGAAATAGTATAATTCCTCCGGCGACAAGCAATATGTTCAGTATTTTACGGATTTTTTTTGAAGATACCTTTATCGAAAAGAAATAATACGTTAGTGTTGGAACGATCATCATCCCAAGTACAAGAGCCGATATCAGGGTAATTGTTTTGGTATAGGCCAATGGTTTGAAAAGTTTACCTTCCTGTGCTTCCAAGAAGAATACCGGCAGGAAGCTGATAATAGTGGTCAGCATCGCAACGATTGTAGGTGTAGACACCTCACTCACACTTCTGAATATGAGATCCACAAATGCCTTTCCTTTGGTAACTCCTTTATTCTCCGGTTTTTCCATGTGCTGTATGACATTTTCGACAAAGACCACACCTATATCGACCATAACCCCAACGGCTATGGCAATACCGGAAAGAGCAACAATATTGGCATCGATATTCAACAGCCGCATGACTATAAATGTGGTCAGCACCGCTATGGGGAGCAAACTCGATATGACTACAGATGCACGTAGATTGACAATAATGATAATGATGACGATGATGCTGATCAGTATCTCGTGAGAAAGGTCTGTTTCAAGCGTTCCTATGGTTTCCATAATCAGACCGGAGCGGTCATAGAACGGAACGACCGTTACTTTGGAAACAGTACCGTCGGGTAGTACCTTTTCCGGAAGACCCGCTTCTATCTCCTTTATTTTTTCCTTGACGTTTTCAATAACATGCAGTGGATTTGAACCATATCTGGCTACAACAACGCCACCCACCGCTTCGATACCTTCTTTGTCCAATCCGCCCCTGCGGGTAGCAGGCCCGAGATTGACAAATGCTACATCTTTTATTTTTACGGGCACTCCGTTCTGAATACCGACCACAGCCTCTTCCAGATCGGATACGTTCTTGATATATCCCAATCCTCTGACAAGATATTCTGCTTTATTGATCTCGACCGTTTCTGCACCGATATCCAGGTTGCTTTTTTGAATGGCTCCCATCACATCCATAATGGAAACGTTGAAAGCCCGCATGGCATTGGGATTAATCTCTACCTGATATTCCTTTACAAAACCTCCAACGGAAGCAACCTCGGAAACGCCATCAGCGGACGAAACCGAATAGCGGACATAAAAATCCTGAACCGTCCTGAGCTCATCGGGATTCCATCCTCCAGCAGGTTCCCCGGTCTTGGGATTTCGTCCTTCCAGTGTGTACCAGAATATCTGTCCAAGTGCGGTAGCATCGGGTCCAAGACCTGGCTGAACGCCTTCGGGCAAGGTGCCGGGCGGTAAGGAATTCAGTTTTTCCAAAATCCTTGACCTGCTCCAATAGAACTCTACATCCTCTTCAAAAATGATGTAGATGAAAGACATACCGAACATCGATGTACTACGAATGGTTTTCACTCCCGAAATACCCAAAAGTGAGGTGGTGAGCGGATAGGTTATCTGATCCTGTATGTCTTTGGGAGAACGCCCCATCCATTCTGTGGCAACGATCTGTTGGTTTTCCCCATAATCGGGAATGGCATCGACAGGTACCGGATCTCTCGGTAGTACCCCTGCCTGCCAATTAAATGGAGCTGTTGATAGTCCCCATATAATCAGCGCTACAAGCAATAACAATGTTATTACCCTGTTTTCAAGAAAATACTTGATTATTTTATTAAGCATAACATATTCAGTTTTACAATCGGCATACAGGTTCCGCCCTGTATGCCGGGGAATTTTGTTGGTACTATTTTAACTCTTCCTGAATCTCGCCACAACCCAGCATCTCCTGACCGTGGTACGGGTTCTTGATCTCTTTGATGCTGCTCAGCCAGAAAGCACCTTTTCCGTCGTTGTACATCGGACAATAGACTTTATAGATGGTCTTTTCCGAACCGAAGGTTTTGGTAATGTCGTACAGGTCATCGCTTAGACTAACCAGATGTTCCCTCTGGTGTGCAATGTTTCCGATGTTTTCCTGTATATGTTCTGCGTGTTCCTTTACATCTGCTATGATTTCATCGTACTTGGAATTTTGCTCGGCAGTAAAATTCCCGGTATTTATATTTGGTATAGCTTCTAAAATTCCTTTGGAAGCAAGTGCGGCTTCCTTGTCGTCATCGGAAGATAGGGCTAAGGCAAGATGTTGATAATGTGAAAAGAGTTCTGCAAAATTGTCTTTTTTAGCAGCTTGGTTTTCCTGTTGGGATGCTGGTGTAGCTGAAACATTGGCCGGATCGTCCTGTTTTGCCTGTTCCGATTTATTTCCCGTGTTCTGATTACATGCTGCCATAAAAAGAGTGAATAAAGCCATCAGGCCTGAGATATATCTATTTTTCATTGTATGATAATTTTGAATGTTTTAAATTGATTTGACTAAGCAATATGTCGTATCAGATACGGCAATGCTGTATCTGTGCGGGTTGGTCCGGTAAAATTCTTTGTAGGTTGATGGCCGTACGCCATCTCTGTTCTGTTAAAACAATGACGGACAGCAATACTTTAGAAACACATTTCTAAAGTATATTAAACGCCAAGAAAGCAGTAGCTAAACATTTACGAAACTAAAAAGCTATGCACCACTACCGGAAAAGTAATTGGAAGGTATAGCGTGTAGATACGACAGGTCACACCATTGGCTATACAGGGTGGTTTTTAGCTTATTTTAGGCGGTAGCCAGATAGAGGAATAGCCTGAAGAATAGTAGGCTTCTTTGAATCCGAATTTTTGCTTTTTTGCATCTGCAAAATAGCTTTTTGTTTTGATCTCAAGGAATATAGGAAGCCCCATTGAAGAATAGGACGTACTGTTGCAGGATTTGTCGTTGCAATTACCGCTGCAATGTCCGTTTTCCTTCTTGCTTTTTTTGCAGGATTTGGTCTTGCAGCAATCTTTCTCTTTATTATCTTTAGATTTCTCTTTATGACAGGACTTCTGTTCTGTTTTAGCAGAATGTTTGGAGCATGCAAAACTTTGGCTGGGCATCATAAAGAAGCCCAAACAGAACAACGTAATAATCCCGATATGTATGCTCACATTTTTCAACTCGGCAAAGTTAGAAATAAAATTATTCACTTACAAAAGTTTATCCATTTATTTATCATTTTTGAAGATTGTGGAATGAATATTTGCCAAAATATTATTTAATAATTTGCATTGGTAATAAAAAACGAATGCCCCTGTCTAAAAGATTTACATCCTTTAACAGTGGGCATTCTATATTTAGAGGATTGTTAACGCTTACAAAGCCTCTATTTTAAATCCTGCTTTTTTCACGGTCTCGATCACTTCGTTTTCCGTTACGGCTTCGGATGTAACTGTAAGTATCTTATCTTTATTGGCGGTATCTACCTGCCATTGCCCCGAACCTACGGTCTTATCCAAATGAGGTTTTACCGATGCCACACAACCACCGCAGTTGATGTTGGTTTTGAATTGAATTGCTTTATTTTCCATTGTCTTAATTTTTTATAGTGATTAATTCTTATTTACTGCAACAGCCTCCCTTGGACTTTTCCGAAGTGTCGCAATTTTCTTTACCGGAAACGGAATAACCTGCTTTTTCGATGGCTTTTACGACTTCCTCCTTTGTGTCCTCGGATGCAACCGAAACTGTTATTTCACCTGCCTGCAAATTGTCTATCTGTACACCGTTGATATCCTTGACTGCGTTGCTTACCCTTGTTTGGCAATGTGTACTTTGCATGTCGGGAACGCTTATTTTAAACTGTTTCATTGTATTGTTATTTTATAGTGTAAAGGTCGCCATTAATCAGGTCGAAACCCTTGCGATATTCTTTGTTTGATTTGTGATATTTACTGTTTTATCTTCTCCATTTTAGTAACAGGCTATTGCTCACCACACTCACACTGCTCAGCGCCATTGCCGCACCTGCAATCATCGGGTTCAACAGGAAACCGTTTATAGGATAAAGGATACCCGCAGCGATGGGAATACCGATCAGGTTGTAGATAAATGCCCAAAACAGGTTCTGCTTTATGGTAGCCACGGTTTGTTTTGATAATCTCATTGCCATAGGTATCTTGGTCAGGTCAGAAGAGATGATAGTCATTTTGGCTACGTCCATCGCAATGTCCGAACCTTTGCCCATTGCTATACTTACATCGGCTGTTGCCAATGCTGTACTGTCGTTGATACCATCCCCAACCATTGCGACTACTTTTCCCTGCTGTTGCAGTTCTTTTACAAAGTCTGCCTTATGCTGTGGCAAAACCTCTGCCTTGTAATGTTTGATACCTGTTTGCTGGGCAATGGCTTTCGCCGTAGCCTCGTTATCTCCGGTAAGCATATATAGGTCAATGCCCATTTCCTGCATTTCACGGATTGCCTGAACGGAAGTTTCCTTGATCTTATCGGCAATGGCAATGACTGCAAGTGCCTCTTTGCTGCTGGCAAACCATACGACCGTTTTGGACTGATTGCCCCATTCGACAGCCTGCTGTAGCAATACCTCAGCGATAGTGATGTTGTTTTCAGCCAATAGCTTTTTATTGCCTACAAAATAGGTTTCATTATTATAATCTGCTTTTGCCCCTTTACCGGTTATACTGTCGAACAGTGACAGTGTTGTAGGCTGTACTCCGTCGAGATGTTTTACTACGGCTTCAGCCAATGGATGCTCGGATTGCTTTTCGATGCTCAAAAGGATTTCTTTTGCGGTGTCCTCATTGTTCAGCCATTTAATGCCCGTTACCTGTGGTCTTCCCTCGGTGATGGTTCCGGTTTTGTCCAAAACGATGGCATTTAC
>MKTB01000014.1:0-1412 GCA_001897525.1 Bacteroidetes bacterium 43-16
GGTCACCTGGTACGTGTAAGGAGCATAGCCGCCAGTTGCGGTCAAAGTTGCAGAACCATCTATGCCGTTTACAAAACAATTATGAGTTAAATTGCCCGGTAAAGCTACAACGTCAAGTTCTTCATTATTCGCAGGATCATTGATCTGGAAATTTGCTGTGGTTTGACACCCATTTGTATCAAGAACCGTTACTGTATAATTTCCTGACGCTAATCCTGTAAAAGTGTGAGATGGCTGATAGGTAGTACCACCATTGATAGAATATTCATAAGGGGCATAACCACCGGTCGCGGCCACATTGGCTATTCCGTCCGCTCCTCCTATAAAACAATTATGTGTTAAGCTGTCGCTGGGTACAGTAGCAATTAAAGAGGAGTTGTTAGCCGGGTCCACTATCGTAAAGTTGGTCGTTGTCGTACAGTTATTCGTATCTCTGACAGTTATAGTATAATTTCCTGACGCTAATCCTGTAAAAGTGTGAGATGGCTGATAGGTGGTACCGCCATTGATAGAATATTCATAAGGGGCATAACCACCGATTGCGGCCACATTTGCAATACCATCCGAAGCACCAATCGTACAGTTGTGCGTCAGACTGTCACTCGGTACAGAGGCATTTAAAGGTACATTATTAGCCGGATCCACTATCGTAAAGCTGGTCGTTGTCGTACAGTTATTCGTATCTCTGACAGTTATAGTATAATTTCCTGACGCTAATCCTGTAAAAGTATGAGATGACTGATAGGTGGTACCGCCATTGATAGAATATTCATAAGGAGCATAACCGCCGATTGCGGCCACATTTGCAATACCATCTGAGGCACCAACCATACAGTTGTGCGTCAAACTATCACTTGGTGTGGATGCTGAGAGCACTGTTCCTCCTGCCGGATCATCGATCTGGAATGTAGTAGTCGCACTACAACCGTTCGTGTCACTTACCGTCACGTTGTAAGTACCGGAAAGCAGATTGGTGAATGTTGGATTGGATATCTGAGTCGTATTATAACTGTTAGGGCCAGTAACATGGTGCGTATAAGGAGCGTAACCACCCGTTGCGGTCAAAGTTGCAGAACCATCTGTACCGTTTACAAAACAATTATGAGTTAAATTGCCCGGGAAAGCTACAACGTCAAGCTCTTCATTATTCGCTGGATCATTGATCTGGAATGTAGTGGTTGCACTACAACCGTTCGTATCACTCACTGTTACATTGTAAGTACCTGAAATCAGATTAGTGAAAATTGGATTAGCTACCTGAGTCGTATTATAGCTGTTCGGACCGGTCACCTGGTACGTGTAAGGGGCATAACCGCCAGTCGCCGTCAAAGTTGCAGAACCATCCGTACCGTTTACAAAACAGTTGTGAGTCAAATTCCCAGGTAAAGCCACAACATCCAGTTCCTCGTTAT
>MKTB01000014.1:1580-2681 GCA_001897525.1 Bacteroidetes bacterium 43-16
TCGTTATTCGCAGGGTCATTGATCTGGAACGTGGTAGTCGCGCTACAGTCGTTCGTATCGCTAACTGTCACGTTGTAAGTACCGGACAATAGATTCGTAAACGTTGGATTAGCTACCTGTGTCGTATTATAGCTGTTTGGGCCAGTAACATGATACGTATAAGGAGCATAGCCGCCAGTTGCGGTCAAAGTTGCAGAACCATCTATGCCGTTTACAAAGCAGTTATGAATCAGATTTCCCGGCAAAGCTATTACAGCAAGTTCCTCGTTATTCGCAGGGTCATTGATCTGGAATGTAGTGGTCGCGCTACAGCCGTTCGTGTCGCTCACTGTTACGTTGTAAGTGCCGGACAATAGATTGGTGAACGTTGGATTAGCTACCTGAGTCGTATTATAGCTGTTCGGACCGGTCACCTGGTACGTGTAAGGAGCATAACCACCTGTTGCAGTTAATGTTGCAGAACCATCCGTTCCGTTTACAAAACAATTATGAGTCAGATTACCCGGGACAGCGACAACGTCCAACTCTTCATTATTCGCAGGGTCATTAATCGTAAATGTAGTGATTGCCGTACAGTTATTAATATCACTTATTGTAACTGTATAGGTTCCCGAAGCCAAATTACTGAATATGTCAGATGGTTGATTGGTTACACCACCATCCAAAGAATACAAATAAGACGGAGTACCTCCTGATGCTGATATAGTGGCAGAACCTGTAGTCCCACCAACAAGGCAGTTGTGTACTATATTTGACGAAGTAACAGTTGCAGTCGGAAGTGGATTAACAACTACCGTTGCCGTTCCGCTTTGAGGATTGAAACAAGTAGTCGAGCTGGCATCCCGTACGGATACTAATGTATAGGTGAATGTACCATCGGTTCCTGTTGGAACAGAAATTGTAGCCGTATTACCTGTTGAAATTATTGTCTGGTTAGAACCACCATTAATCGTATAGGTAAATGTATAAGGAGCAGTGCCATTTGCACCTGTAAATGTTATATCCGGCGAAGTATTATCCCGGCAAACATCTGTTGTGCCTGAAATTGTTGCCGTTGGAAGTGGATTAACAACTACCGTTGCTGTGCCACTTTGAGGATTG